>JBBIIC010000017.1:0-50386 GCA_037446725.1 Actinomycetota bacterium | reverse complement strand
GACCTAGAGATTAGAAGTCTCCCGCTCTATCCAGCTGAGCTACGGGCGCGTATCGCACGCGACCGGGGAGTGCCGAAGCAGTACGGTACCCCCCGTCGCGCGGGGTTGTCAATGGAGCGGCCGACGGGACTCGAACCCGCAACAACCAGCTTGGAAGGCTGGGGCTCTACCAATTGAACTACGGCCGCAGTTCTGGTCGGGCCGGCCGGATTCGAACCGACGACCCTCTGCTCCCAAAGCAGATGCGCTACCAAGCTGCGCTACGGCCCGACCTCGTGCGCCCTCCTGTCGGCGGACTCCCTCGCGGGCCGCCTGCCTGAGGGCAAAGGCCAGTATAGGTTCTGCCTGGCTGCGGGGCAAACCAGGTTCGCCCGTGCAGCCGCCGGCGCCTGGCACAGCTGCGTCGGACCGCTGCCAGCGCTATGGCGATTCGGCCCCGTTCGCCTCAAGCAGGTCGTGCATCGCTCGCAGCGCCGCACCCCGGTGGCTGATTGCGTTCTTCTCGGCCATTGGAAGCTCGGCCATCGTGCGCCCCGGCGAGGCACTGGGCCAGAAGAGCGGATCGTAGCCGAATCCGTGCTCGCCGCGTGGCTCGGTGCCGATGTGCCCCTCGCAGGAGCCCTCTGCCACGACCTCGGTCCCGTCGGCGCGCACAAGCACGATGACGCTGCGGAAGCGCGCCTCCCGCCGGACGCGAGGCGTGTCGCCGAGCGCGAGCAGCAGGCGCGCGTTGTTCTCGGCATCCGTCGCGCACGGACCCGCGTAGTACCGGGAGTGCACCCCGGGCTCGCCGTCGAGCGCATCGACCTCCAGACCGGAGTCGTCTGCAAGCGCGGGCAACCTGTACAGTTCGCGCGCGGCGAGAGCCTTGATGCGGGCGTTCTCCTCGAAGGTCTCGCCGTACTCCTCCGGTTCCGGCCACTCGCCGAGTTCGACCACGGCCACGAACTCCCAGCCTGTGAAGGCCAGCGCCTCGCGGATCTCCTCGACCTTGTGGCGGTTGCCGGTGGCAACGACCACGCGGGTCCCGGGCGGCATCGCTGCACCGGCAGCGAGATCGACGGAGCGGGGTACCTCAGGCGAGCTCGGCGACATCGGCCTCACCCGCCGTGAACTCACGCTGGAAGCCGATCAACCGCTCGATGCCCCCGGTTGCCAGGTCGAGCATCTCATCGAGGCGCGCACGGTCGAACGGGGTGCGCTCGCCGGTGCCTTGCACCTCGATGAAGCGGCCCTGCCCGTCCATCACCACGTTCATGTCGATCTCAGCGATGGAGTCTTCGGCGTAATCGAGGTCGAGGACGCACACGCCGTCGACCATGCCGACCGAGGTCGCCGCCACCACGTCGATGAGCGGGAGCTCGGCGATCTTGCCGACGTCACGCCAGATCGAAAACGCGTCGTAGACGGCCAGGTAGGCGCCGGTCACGGCGGCGGTGCGCGTACCGCCGTCGGCCTGGATGACGTCACAGTCGACCGACATCGTCACCTCTCCGCCCATGGCACCCATGTCGACGACCGTGCGCAGCGAACGTCCGATGAGCCGCTGGATCTCGTGCGTGCGGCCCTTCAGGCCGCCGCCGGTCGACTCGCGACGCGTGCGGATGTGCGTGGACGCGGGCAGAAGCGCGTACTCGGCGGTCAACCAGCCTTTGCCGCTCCCCCGTCGCCACGCCGCGACGCCCTCGGTCACGCTCGCGGCGCAGAGCACTTTCGTGTCCCCGAGCTCGAACAGACAGCTGCCGTGTGCGTGCTTGAGGTAGCGGCGTGTGACCCGTACGGGCCGCAGAGCGTCGTGAGCTCGTCCCTCGGAGCGGTTCATGAACCGGCCTCTCTCTCGTCGGCGGCGACCGCGGCCGCCTCGACCTCGAAGGTGTCGAACTCGCGAGCCACCGTGACGGACCCGCCGAACGCCGCGCGCGCCTCGACGCCCATGGCCTCGCGGTCGTTCGTGGGCCACACGTGCGTCAGCACGAGCTCGCGGGCCCTCGCTGCGCGTGCAAGCTCGCCCGCCTCGGCGGCGGTCATGTGGGGCGCGCGGCCCCGATACTGCTCGGGCAGCGTGGCCTCGGCCAGCAACAAGTCGCACCCGGCCGCAGCAGCGAGGACCGCGTCGCCCGGCGCCGTGTCGGATGTGTAGCAGAGTGTCGCTGAGCCATCGCTCACCACGAGCGCGAATGTGTCGTCGGTGTGTTCGACCCGTCTCGGGGTCACGATGAGGTCACCCACGGCGACCGACTCGCCTTCGATCATGTCGTGGACGGTGAACGCCGCCTTCAGTTCGGAGTTGCCGCGGTCGGAGAGGAAGCAGGTCATGTCCTCGAACAGGCCGTGCGGCAGGCACAACGGAAGCGGCCCAACCGGGCCCTCGGGCGCGTAGCGCAACAAGGCCTGCAGCGCGTAGAGGTCAAGGAAGTGGTCGGGATGACCGTGAGTGATGAAGACCGCGTCGAGCGTGGTGGGATCGGCCACCCGCGCCAGGTTCGCGAGCACACCGTTGCCGCAGTCCAGCAGGATGCGCGTCGTCTCAGTCTGGACCAGGTGCCCCGCGCACGCCTGTCCGGGCCCCGCGTATGATGCCGCAGAGCCGAGCACCGTCAGCCGCATCCCGCGTCCTCCGTCCGTTCGTCGTCCAGGAGCGCGAGGCGCTCGCGTGAGGACATCGCTTCGAGTTCGGGCACGCCGACGAACTCGGCCGTCGCGATGGACCGGCGCAGCACGCGCGAGCCGAGACGGGCGAAATCCGCCGGATCGCCGGTCGTGACGTAGCGGTCCGGCTCGCCCTCGCCGCGCTCCTGAGCCAGGTGCCCCCGCGACTCCAGCGTCTCGGCGACCTCGCGCGCGGTCTCCTCGGCTGACGAGATGAGGCGCACCTTCGGGCCGACCACCTGCTGAATCGCGGCACGGAGCAGCGGGAAATGAGTGCAGCCGAGCACGAGCGTGTCGATGCCCGAACGCTTGAGCGGTTCGAGGTAGCCGCGCGCCAGCTCGTAGAAGGACGGGCGGATGAAGACGTCGGCAGACTCGGCCACCCACTCCTCGAACGCACCAGGACCCATGCGCAGGCCGGCCTCGACGACGTCGACGAACTTCGGAGTCGCCACCGAGAACACGGTCACGCCCGCGTCGAGCGCGCGCACCGCACGACTGTACGCGCCGGACTCGATGGTGCCCACCGTTCCGATGACGCCCACGCTGCGGTTAACGGTCGAGCGGACCGCGGCGCGCGCCCCCGGCTCGACCACGCCGATCACGGGCACGTCGAAGGTCTCCTGCGCAAGCGCGAGTCCCGCCGCGGTCGCCGTGTTGCACGCGATGACCATCAGTTTGACCGGCACCTGCTCGAGCCAGGTGCCAATCTCGAGCACGAAGCGGCGCACCTCGGAAAGGTCGCGCGGCCCGTACGGGCACCGCGCAGTGTCACCGAGGTAGACGATGCGTTCGTCTGGCAGGGCCCGGGCGATCTCGCGAGCGACCGTCAGTCCTCCGAGCCCCGAGTCGAAGACGCCGATAGGCAGGTGTTCCATAGGTGCGAGTATAGCGTTCGGCGAGGGCGCAGGCGCGGACCGGACGGCGAACACGGGCCGACTCAGAGCACGACCCGCACCGCGCGTTCGAGCTCGGCAGCGATCTCGTGCACCGGAAGCACGCATCCGGCGGCCCCGACATCGATCGCCGCCTTCGGCATCCCGAACACCGTTGAGGTCGCCTCGTCCTGGACGATCGTCGCGCAGCCCGCGTCTGACATCGCCTTGAGCCCACGCGCCCCGTCGGCTCCCATGCCGGTGAGGATGACGCCGATGCCACCGCTTCCGCACGTGCTGGCGACGGAGTCGAAAAGGGCGTCCGCTGAAGGCACGTGGATCTGGCCACTGCCGGGCTCCCGGAGATGAAGCCTCCGGCCGTCGAAAGTGAGGTTCACCCCGGTCGGCGAGAAGTACGCGACAGACGGCAACACCGGCATGCCGTCCTCGGCGACGACCGCACGGATCTTGCACCCGGCGTCGAGCCACGCGACGAGCCCAGGGATGAAGCCCTCCGCGATGTGCTGCGCGACGAGTACCGGCAGCGGGAACTCGCCGGGCAGCCGGCCGAGCACGTTCAACAGTGCCGAGGGACCGCCCGTCGACGATCCAATGGCGACCACTTCGGGCAGCACGAGACGTCCGGTGTCCGCAGCGGAGCACGCGGCCTCGTGCCCGGTACGCGTGGCCCGGATACCGCGCACGTGCGTGACCACCGGTACGCGCGAGAGCAGTTTGACCCGGGCGATGATGTCCTCCGCGATGGCCGAGAGATCCGCCCAGTCACGTGGCTCGGGCTTCTTCATGACCTCGAGTGCCCCGGCGTCGAGCGCGTCGAAGGCGCGGCCGACCCCTTCACCGCGCACCGAGGCCGAGACGACGAGCACGGGCACGGGCGAGAACGCCATGATGTGTTCGATGGCCCGCAGCCCATCGACCCTCGGCATGTGGATGTCCATCGTGACGAGATCGGGACGAAGCGCGGTCACGAGATCGATCGCCTCCTGGCCGTCGGCCGCGGTACCGACGACCTCGATCCGCGGGTCGCTCGCGAGGATCTGGACGAGCATCTCGCGCGCGACGGCCGAGTCGTCTGCCACGACCACGCGGATGGCACTGTCCCCCATCGGCCCTGCCCCCTACCTGATGAGCCGCTCGACGGTGTCGAGCAGGGTGTCCTGATTGAAGACCGACTTCGTGATGTAGCCGTCAGCACCGGCTCGGATGCCCTCGGCCCGCTCCTCATCGCGCTCGAGCGAGGTCACGATGACGACCGGCACGTCGCTGAAGTCGGGGTCCTCCTTGATGGCGCGGGTGAGCTCGAAGCCGCTCATGACCGGCATCTGGACGTCGGTGACAACCGCATCGACCGCAAGACCTCCCCGCAGCTGAGCGAGCCCGTCGGCCCCGTCCGCGGCCACCTCGACCCGATAACCGGCGGCTTCGAAGATCGAGCGCTCGAGTTCGCGCGTCGTGAAGGAGTCCTCGCAGATGAGAACGGTACGCGGACCGTCCACCGAACCGGCGTGCACGCCGACCGCCTCGGCGCGCCTGCCGCCCCGGCGGGCTGCTTGCATGAGGTCGGGCACGTTGAGAATCGGGACGATCTCCCCCGCGCCGAGCACGGTCACGCCCGCAATGTTCTCGACTTTGCGCAGGTGGCTGCCGAGCGTCTTGATGACGATCTGCTGCTCGCCCACGAACTCGTCGACGACGAACCCGAACCGGTGACCCGCAAATCCGACCGTCACGATGGGGGTGCGCGGGGAATCGGGCACGCCCGGCTTGATGCCGAGGATGTCGGCGACGGTCGAGAGCGGGAAGGTGCGCCGCCCCCGGCGGATCACCTCGCGGCCCTCGACGCGGATGAGCTCGTCGGGCTCGGCAAGCAGCGTCTCTTCGATGGCCGTCGTCGGCAGCGCGAACACGGTCTCGCCCACGCGGACGAGCAGCGCGCGGATGATGGCGAGCGTGAGCGGGATGGTGAGGCGGAACGTGGTTCCCTTGCCCTTGGTGCTGAAGACGTTCATGTCGCCCTTGAGCATCTCGACGATGTACTCGCGGACTACGTCCATCCCCACGCCACGACCCGAGACCTCGGTGATGATGGCGTTGGTGGAGAAGCCCTTCTCGAAGATGAGGAACAGCGACTCGCGGTCGGACATCGCATCTGCCTCGGCCTGCGTGACGTAGCCGCGTCGGACTGCGGCCGCACGCACCCGGTCTGAGTCGATACCGGCGCCGTCGTCGGTCACCTCGATGATGATGTGGTCGCCCTCGGGGCGCGCCGAGACCCGGATCGTGCCGGTCGGCGGTTTGCCGAGCGCCAACCGCTCGGCGGCGGGCTCGATCCCGTGGTCCACGGCGTTGCGCATGATGTGGATGAGCGGGTCGTTGATGGCCTCGAGGACCTTCTTGTCCAGTTCCGTGTCACCACCCTCGAGCACGAGGTCGACGTCCTTACCGAATGACCGGGCGAGCTCGCGCATCGCGCGCGGAAACGTGGCGAAGACCGTCCCCACCGGGAGCATGCGCAAGGCCATGCCGCACTCCTGCAACTCGTTCACCACGCTGCTGCCGCGCGAGAGGTCCTCGATGAGCTGGGCCGCAAGCGAGCGATGCTTCGAGCGTTCCGCGCCAAGCAGGCGCTCGAACGCAGCGACCGCCTCGGCGCGCCTGAGCGCTCCGGTGCCGGCGTCGGTCACCGGAGCGGTATCGAGGATGTCGCGCAGCTCGATCCAGGCGCGCCAGATCGCCTCCGAACCCACACCGGCGTGCTGGAGAGCAGCCGCTCGCTGCTCGTACTTCACCTGTGCGATGACCGCCTCGCTCACGAGGTTCAGCAGCGAGTCGAGCTGCCCGGTGTTGACACGGATCGTCTGCTTCACCTTCGTCCCGAGTTGTTCCTCGCAGGCCGGGGCCCCGCTCGACATGAGATCGGCATCGCCGACAGACAGCGCTGCGGCTGCGCCTCCGGCCGCCTCGGCGGGCGGTCGTTCATCGGCATCCGCATCGTCCCCGCACATCGGGCTTGTCTCCCGCGCCTCGCAGCCGCACTCGGCAACGGACGCGAGCCGCTCCTGCAGCGCATCGAGGTCGAGCGCGGGCGGTTGCTCGGTGCCGGCGATCTCCACGAGGTGCACGATGGCGTCGAGCGCCTCGAAGAGGTGCTCGCTCATCTCGGGCGCGTAGGCGACGGCGCCGTCGCGAACCGCGACCATGACATCTTCGAGCCGGTGCGCCACGTCCGATATCTCGACGAGCCCCACCATGCGTGACGAGCCCTTGAGCGTGTGCGCGTCGCGAAGCATGCGGTCGAGGATGGTCACGTCTTCGGGCTCACTCTCGAGCCTGATGACGTCCTCGTTCAGACGCTGCAGGAGATCGGCCGCCTCCTCCTGGAACCGGCCGATGAATGCGCTGCGGTCGAACTCTGCCATGCGCGTGCGTCCCCTCTGCCCTGTCGCCCGGCCGCTCGCTACTCGACGATGTGGAACGCCGAGCCGACCTGACTCGACTCGGTGGCGATAGCCGCGAGCTGCTCGGCGGTCGACGCCACCTGTCGCCCGCCCGCGGCGGTCTGCTGGGCGACGGCTGCGACTTCCCGCATCGCCTTGACTACCTGGTCGGTCGCGCTCTTCTGCTGCTGGGTGGCCGCACTGATCTCCTTGGCCGCGACGGTGGTGCGCTCGATCGTCTCGAGGATCTGCTCGAGGTTCTCACCGGTGCTGTGTGCCAGGTCGACACCGTGCTGCACCTGCGCGAGCTCCTGCTCGGTCGCGATGACAAGGTCGTTCGCCGCGCCTTGGATCTCGGTCATGATCGTCGATATCTCCGCCGTCGAGTCGACGACGGACTCGGCGAGCTTGCGGATCTCGACGGCGACCACCGAGAAGCCTTTGCCCGCCTCACCGGCCCGTGCCGCCTCGATGGCGGCGTTGAGCGCGAGGATCTTGGTCTGGTCGGCGATGTTGTTGATGATGGTGAGCACCTGACCGATCTGCTGGCTGCGCTCGCCGAGCGTCAGGATGCGGCTTGCCGAGGATTGGCTGCGCGTCTTGATCTCCTCCATCGCATCGAGCGTGTTCATGACCGCGTGCTGGCCGCTCTCCGCGCTGCCGAGCGATGCCTCAGCCATGCTCACCACCTGGTTGGCGTTGTCCGCGATTTGGCGGTACGTCGCCGCCAGCTCCTCCATCGTGGCGGTCGTCTGGCTGATCGAGGCGGCCTGCTCGGCCGCGCCGGAGGCCTGCTGTTCCGTCGCCGAGAGGATCTCGCTCGCCGACATGGACAGGCGGCGCGAGGACTCGTGCGTCTGGCGCACGAGGTAGACGATGAGATCGATCATCTGGTTGTAGTTCCGTGCCAGCTGGCCGAACTCGTCTTCGGAGTCGATGTCGACCTTGCCGCCGACCACACCCTCACACGCCGACTTCATGCTGGCGGTCACGAGTTCGAGCGGGCGCATGAAGCGGTTGCCTATCAGCACGAGCGCGGCCACCCACGCCGCCGCGATGCCGACCAGACCGACGGCGAGCCCGAGCAGGCGATCGGCGTGAGACCAGGCGAATACCGCCGAGATCTCCGCGCCGAAGGCCGCGTAGACGATGAGCCACTGGACCGTGTTGAACACGAGCGCCAGCGCGACGGTCGCCGCCGAGTACTTGAAGAGGAACCTGCTTCGGAAACGCCTGGCGAGTGTGGTCATGGTGTCCTCCCGGACGGTCACGCTGTCGAGATGCTTCGTGAGTGTGGTCATGGTGTCCTCCCGGACGGTCACGCTGCCTCTACCGGCTGCAGGATGCGGTCGACATTCAGCAGGCTGACGAGCCGGTCGCCGAGGAAGACCGTGGCGGCGACGAACTCGGCCTGAGAGGATGCCAGATGCGGCAGTGGCGGTTCGACGCCGGATGCCGGGACGTCGATGATGCCGCCGACCTCGTCGACGACGAGAGCGGTAACGCATTGGGTGTTCTCGAGCACGATGGCTGCGGACGGGTCAGCCGGTCGGCCGTCCCACCCGACGCCGATCAACGTGGCGGCATCGGTCACCGAGACGATCTCGCCCCGGATGCTGACCACTCCGAGCACGAACGGCGGCACGCAGGGGATCTCGGTGACCGAGAGGTCCTGCGCGATCTCGCGGATCTCCTCGGTGCGTACCGCGTACCAGAATTGCCCGATGCGGAAGACGAGCAGGGCGGTGCGCTGGTAGGCCGAGTCCTCCTCGGCCGCCCGTGCGAGCGCTTCGGCCCGGCGGCGCAGGATCTCCTCGGCCTCTTCCACGATCGATCCGGACGGGTCGCGGTACTCACTCATCGCCGGCCTCCTGCGCATCGGAGAAGAGGTCGAGCGGCGCGAGCAGCGCATCGGCATCGAGGACGAACACGAGCCCCTCCTCGACGCGATGGACACTCGAGATGCGCGACGCCAGAGCGTGCATCGCCGGAGCAGGACCACCGGCGTCCGCAGCCAGTTCGACCACGGTCTCGACAGCGTCGACGACGAGCGCGACCGGACCGTCCGGACCGAGCGCGACGATCATCGGCGTCTCGAGCGTGTAGGGCAGCGGCGGCAGGCCGATGAGCGCCCGGACGTCGACCACCGGTACGATCTCGCTCCTCACATCTACCATCCCGATGACGGCGCCGCTCCCGCCCGGGACCTCCGCGAAGGCCACGATCTGCTGGACCTCGCGAACCCGATCGATCGGAAGCGCGTAGCGCTCGGAACCGGTCCGAAACGTCACGGCGGTCAGCATCCGGGTGTCGGTGGCGGATATCATCGGGCCCGCCTACTCCGCAAACCTCAACACGCGGTTGAGCTCCTCGGCGCTCACGATCCCCTGTTCGACCTTGACGAGCCCGGCAGCGACCATCGGCCTCATACCGGCCGCGATCGCACGGCTCTCGATTTCGGCAGCCGGTGCGCTCCCCGCGATCGCGGCACGCACGGGCTCGGTGAACGGCAACACCTCGAACAGACCGGTGATGCCCGCGAACCCGGTTGACCCGCAGTTCGTGCATCCCGCACCCGCATAGGTGGTCATCGCCGGTGAGGCCCCGGGGATCCGGCCCCCAACGGGACTGCTCTCCTGCTTCGCGCATGCAGGGCAGTTGGTGCGCGCGAGACGCTGCCCCACCCCGAAGGTGAGCGCCGCTGCGAGACTCGTCGGCTCGGCACCCAGATCGAGCATCCGGCGAACGCCGGCCACGATGCTGCCCCCGGAGAAGGTCGCGATGACGAGTTTGCCGAGACCGGCAGCCTCAACGGCGCGGTGTATGTCGTCCACCGACTGCATCGAGTCTACCGCCACCACGTCGGTGTCCTGTAGCATCCCCGCAGCCAGATACGATGCCGTGCCGATCGGTGATCCCGGGCTCACGAGCACCTGTGCGACGGCGGGGATCTCGTAGTCGACCGAGCGCTCTACCGAGTAGACCGTCCGGCCGGCGAGCGCGGCGTGCGCGAGCAGCGCGTAGAAGGTCGCGCTCCTTCCTCCCGCTACCGGTCCGCATACGAGCAGGATGCCGCGTCCGCGCTCCACCATCGCCTTGAGCGCGCGGCTCTCGGCCTCAGACATGCCGAGTGCGGGAAGATCGCGCGGCATGCCGCTGCCCGATCCGAGAGAGACCACGAGCCGCTGACCGGCAACGGTCGGCACCGCCGAGAGTGTGAGCACGACCTCCCGGTCGCAGACGCGGGCATGCACGCGGCCGAGCGCCGGTGCGCTGCCGGGCACGCCGGCAACACGCGCGTACGCCTTGAAACCGTCCACGAGCGCGCCCTGCAGCGAGAGCGGAGCGCTGGCGATGTTCTCCAGACGACCGCCAACACGGTACGCGAGGAAGAAGTCGTCCTTGTACGGCAGCAGGTGTATGCCGGTCGCGCCCTTGCCCACCGCGTGCTCGAGAATCCCCGTGACCAGAACGGCTACCCTACCCGGGTCAGCCACCGCGAGTACGTCGAGATCGATGTCGCCGGAGCATGCCTCCACGGCTGGCGCCGACTCGCCGGCGGCCGCCGGTGCCGCCTCGGCCTCGTGCGTCTGCGCCGTGACCCCGGGCTCCGGGACCGCCTCGTTCTCGCCCGCCGCCTGCATGGGTCTCGCGGAGCCCGGAGTACCGTCCGGACGTGTCGGCACCTTCACGGATGTGCCCTCCGCCGCGCCGTAGTGAGCGTCGAGCGCCTCGGCGAGCGATGCCGGCTCGACGAGTACCACCTCGACCTCCATGCCGAGCTCGTCGGCGAGCGCGTCGAGCTCGAACACGGCGGCGGCCTGGCCAAGAGCGACGGTTAGTATCGAATCGATCTCGAACAGAGGCAGGACCACATGTCTACGGGCCGCATCGACCGGCACGAGCGCGAGCGCCGCGTCATCGGGCGCGTAGCTCGATAGATCGACCCGCGGCACGCCGAGCGTCTGCTCGAGTGCGTTCTCGACGTCCGCGGCGCTGATCGCACCCTGCTCGAGAAGCACATGCCCTGCGGCAAGCCCCGACTGGCCCGATGCGGACTCCGCCGCTTCGAGCCGCTCGACCGTGAGGGCGCCGGAAGCCACGAGGGCATCGAGCACCCGCTCCCCTATCATGCCGGTCTCGACCATGGTCGCGCCCCCTAGCCCCTCACCCGCGCGAGCTCGTTGGCCACGGCCTCGAGCAGCCGCTCGGGCTCGACCGGCTTCGTCAGATACTGGTCGGCCCCGGTCCGAAGTCCAGTGGCCATCGACTGCTCCTCGGCCTTGGCCGTGAGCATGATAACGGGGATGTCTTTGTACTTCTGGTCGAACTTGAGCAGACGGCAGACGCGGTAGCCGTCGAGTTTCGGCAGCATCACGTCGAGCAGGATGACGTCGGGCCGCTCGGTGCGCGCAGCCTCGAGCGCCTCGGTTCCGTCCTCGGCGGTGAGCACCTCGTATCCGGCCGACACCAGTATCTCCTCGAGCATCGCGAGGATGGTCGGACTGTCGTCCACCGCGAGTATCCGCGCGCTGGCCATCCCTGACTCCCTCCATCTGTGACGCTGGGCACACTCATCTAGAGGAGGTATCGCCCTTTGGGGGTCGCGCCTTTAGCCGTTATCGCAGGTTGGCGCGGCGGGAGACTCAGGTCGATCCGCGCAGACGTGCGCACTCGGCGAGACTGCGGGCGCACGTCGCGGAAAGCACCTCGGGCTCGAAGCCGCCGAGGAACTCCGTCCACGGGCCGTCCGGAGCCCGCTCGAGTGCCCGCTGCGCGTCGGAGTACGCCCGGCACGCGTGGTCGTACTCACCCCGGGCCCGGTGGATATTGCCGAGGTTCAGATGCGCGAGCGCGAAACCCCCGTCGGCCACGATCGTGCGCCTGAACTGGGCGATCGCCTCGTCCTCACGACCGGCACGCAGGTGGATGAGCCCGAGTATGTAGCGCGCGGACGCGCACAGCGGGTCGACGCGCAAGGCCTCTTCCGCTGCGGCGGTCGCCTGCTCGAAGTCGCCCTCGTCGGCGAACGCGCGAGCCGCGCTCAGCTGATCGTACGCGTCGTCCGCGGCGTCGGGGGCGGCCGCCGCCGACCGGAAGGCCGGCCGGGGCCGCCCAGGCCCCGGCTGAGTGACGGGCGCCCCGGAGCCGCCGGAGGGCAGCACCGCACCCTCCCGCCGCTTGATCTCGACTGCCTGGGAGAACGAGACGCCCGGTGTGGTGTCCGGAGGCCTGCGGTGAAGGAAGACGCCTCCCACCTCGACGGTCTCGAAACGGTCGCTGATGCCGGTGAGCGTCTCGGAGTGGCCGATGAACAGGTAGCCGCCCGGATTGAGACTCTCGAACAGGTGGTCCACCACCCGTCGGGTTGACTCGACGCGGAAGTAGATCGTCACGTTGCGGCAGAAGATGACGTCCCACGCCCCCATGAGCGCAGTCGGGTACGGCTCCTTGACGAGGTTCTGGTAGCGAAAGCTCACGACCTCGCGCACGCGATCTGCGACCTGGTGGCCGGTCGCGGTCGGCTCGAAGTAGCGGCCGACGATGTCGCGCGGCACGTTGAGCAAGGTCCGGGGTGGATATACGCCTGCCTCAGCCCGCTCGAGCGCGCTCGTCGACACATCCGTGCCGAGCACCTCCGGGCGGTGACCCAGCGAATCGATGCCAGCCTCGAGCAGGGTCATCGCGATCGAGTACGGCTCCTCACCGGTCGAACATCCTGCCGACCACACCCGAAACGAGCGCACGGCCGGGCTGCGCGCGTCGAGAATCTCGGGGACTACCACACCACGCAACGCCTCGAACTGCGCTGGGAAGCGGAAGAAGCTCGTCTCGTTGATGGTGATGAGGCTGAGCAGCTCGCGGAACTCGGCCTCGTCGGCCACGAGCAGGTCGTAGTAGCGCTCGAACGAGTCGTGACCGAACCGGGTGGCGCGCGTCACGAGCGAGATGCGCAGCGCGTCGAACCTGCTCTCCTCGATATGGATGCCGGAGTGTTCGAGGATGTAGGCGGCGAAACGCTCGAACTGCGCCGGGCTCAGGTCGGTCTGCAGGGGCGCACCGTGGCCGGACACGGTGGCCTACCCGAGCTCGGCGCCCTCGTCCGACTCGCCCTCGACCTCGATCAGCCCGGCGGCGCTCATGCCGTAGAGGACCTTCGCAGTCTCGAAGTCGTTGTAGCCGGTGAGCGCGCTCAGTTCGGTGACGGATCTGCCCCCGTGCAGGTAGCACAGGAGCATCCACTCCCGGGGCTTGAGGTGGATCTCGATGGACTTCTCGCCCGGGCCCGAGGCCATCACGAAGCGGGTGTCCATCGTCGGTATCTTCTCGCGGATGCGGTTCCACATCTCCAGGCGCCGCGAGGCCTCCATGATGATGTTCTCGACCGAGACCGATATGCCTATGTCCTCGTCCTCGCAGACTTCGTCTGCCTCGAAACGGACCCCCCCGTCGTCCCAGCGGAACAGGTCGAACAGCGTGTCGTTGATCTGCTCCTGGATGAAGCCCTCGAGCACACTCGCCTCGAGATACCCCTCGACGATGAGGATCTGGCCGAGCCGCCGTGCCGCCTTGTCCTTCTTCTGTATCTTCTGGAGTCCGAGCGCCTGGCGCAGCTGCTTGTCCGAGATGACGCCCGCCTCCACAAGCCGGGCACCGAGGGAGGAACGATTGTAGTTCGAGGAAGCGAAGAATATCCGCCCCTTGCGGAAGCAGACCTTGCCTTCGGCATCAGGGCGCGCGAGATAGAGCGTCCCCGTCTTTCGGCCCGAAGAGAGGAGCCGGAACATGTCGGCGAGCGAGAAGTCCTTGAGGTTGCCCTCGAGCGCCACGGCCACCTCCTGGCGGTTCGGTCGGTACGGTCGGGTGCAACCGCGCATGGTCGGCTTGTGGCGGCGGCGCACCGGACGACGGGTCAATCCTAGCACGCGGCCCTTGGCGGTCAACGCGGCGCACCCGAGGTGAGTATCGGCGAAGCGCGATGCGACCATAAGCCGACCCCGGGGACAGAACGGTCTCATCCCAGGCGGGTGGCCCGACCTAACGGGGCGTGCGCACCGCCTGCAGTGCGGACACGAGGGCGCCAAGCTCTTCGCCGGTGCTCACTCCCCCGTCGTCGCAGACGAGCAAGCCGCCGGAGCGCGCGACGAGGACCGCGGAGGTCGCCGCGCGGACCGCCGAGAGCGTACCGGCCCGCAGCGCCCAGCCGTGGACGCCCCCGAGCACGACCAGTCCCGCCCGGCGTGCTCGCCCGAACAGCTGACGGAACGGTTCGGGGCCGAGCCCCCCGGGGTGCAGCCCCGCGAACCCCTCGCGGGCGGCAGCCTCGACGAGGGCCCGCGTGTCTCCGTCCGAGTGCCAGACTGTCGGCAGGCCCGCCGCGGCCGCGGCGGCAGAGATACGACCGAGGCGGGGCATGAGCTCGGCGAGCGCGTAGTCCGGGGAGACGAGCGGACCATGCGTGCCCGCGAGATCGTCGGCGATCACGACAGCACCCGCCCCGCACGCGGCACCGTCGCGGATCGATGAGATCGCCGCCTCGACGGCGTCGTCGAGAACGGGCCCGAGCCTGTCCGGGGAGGCGATGGTTGCCATCAGCGTGTCCGGCCAGCCGCTCGTGCCGGCAACCGCGCCGAGCGGCCCGTCCACGACCCAGAAGGGCACGGTCCCGCATTCGATGATCGATCGGCACACCGTGCGGGCGTCCTGCACGCGCGGCCCTACGAACGCGAAGTCGGGCGCGAGCCGGCTGCAGACCGTCGTGACCAGAGGCTCGTCATCCGAACGGCCCCATCTGAGCGCATGGACCGCCTCATCCGCGATGAAAGTGACCCCGCACACCGGCTCGCCGGGTCCGCCCGCGAGCGCGAACCTCACCCGCTCGAGCGTCGCGGCGTACTTGCGCTCCTGCATCGCCGCCACTCCTCTAGCTGCCCTGGAGACCCCTGACGGCTCCCGCACCCGCAATGACGCCCTCGGAGATGGCCCACACGATCCCGAACGAGACGAGGACTCCGAGACAGACCGCGGGAAAAGCCTTGCGCCAGCCCATGTCCAGCAGCCACGCCGCTGCCGTGCCGGAGTACGCACCGGTGCCCGGAAGCGGGACGGCCACGAAGATCGCAAGGCCGACCATTCCCCACTTCTCAACGAGCGGATGCGCTTTGGCGCGAATGCGCTCGAGCTTGCGGTGGAGCCACCTATCCTCGGGAATCAGCTCGTAGAGAAGCTCCAGTCCGAAGTACGTGGGCCAGAAGATCAGCATATTGGTCAGGACGATGAGGGGCAGGTAGATGCGATCTCCCTGTCCTACGGCCCAGAGCACCGCACCACGCAGCTCGACCGTGGGAACGAGGGTGAGCACCAGGTACTTCAGATAGGGCGGGAGCCCTGCTACCAGCTCTTCCATTGAGCGCCTCTCTGAACACACGAACGCCACCGGCCGCTCGCCGATGACGATTCACTCACACGTCTGTTGTCCCAAGGATTCTAGCCGAGGCGGACAGAGCACGCACAGCGCACCTCGCCGCCGTTACGAAGGCGACACCCGCGGTTCCCCTACGTCGAACCCCTGCACGAGGCCGAAACCCGCCTCTCGTACGCGCTCCAGGACGCGCGGGTCTTCGATCTTCGACGCGACCGCCGTCAGCCCGTGCGACTCGACGATACGCCTGACCACGTCGAGATAGTCGGGCGCGCCCCGCTCGCCGGTGAGATGGACGAGCGTGGTCACGTCGATCTTGACCTGGTCGAAGGAGAACTCGCGGGCAAGCCCGAGCCCGCGCTCGCCGGCTCCGAAGCGGTCGAGCACCACGGTGCATCCCAGCGGCTGGAACCGGCCGAGCCAGACATGCATGGCGCCACGGTGCGAGGCCACGTCGGCCTCGGCGATTTCAAAGGACAGTCTCGCCGGATCGAGGCAGAGCTCCTCCAGCCTGCGCTCTATGTGTTCGGGGAGCGCCCGGTCGAGCAGGTCCGTACCGTTGAGGTTGACCGACACGCGCGCCGAGCCGATGGTCGCCATCGCTTCGCTGACCTCATCGACGACCAGGCGCGTCAGACGCGGCAACAGGCCCAGCCGCTCCGTCATACCGAGGAAAGCGGAGGGCATCTCGAGGTCACCATCCTCGTTGACCATCCGCACGAGTGACTCGAAGTAGACGGTCGCGCCATCGGCCAAGCGCATGACGGGCTGATAGTGGATCCGGAACCTCCGCTCGGCCAGCGCCCGGCGGATACGGACGGCAGCCCGGGCGTCGAGCTCGCTCGACGATGCGACGCCCGACGTCCGCACGATGAGGCAGTTGCGACCGTACTCCTTCGCCTCGTAGAGCGCCGCGTCGGCCGCGTCCATGAGGGCGAGCACCTCCTCGGTACCGTCGAACGAGACGATACCGCCGCTCATGCCGAGGTCGAACGCCCGTGCGTCGGCGACGAAGGGTTCCTCGGCGGCCGCCAACCGCATCCGCTCGCCGATCTCGGCCGCCTCGTCGAGCGACGCGCTCTCGAGCACCACACAGAACTCGTCCCCTCCGATGCGTGCGAGCATGTCGCCTGCACGTACGTGCGTCTGAAGCAACAGCGCGAAGTTCACGAGTGCCTGATCGCCCTGGTTGTGGCCGAGGGCGTCGTTGTAGGACTTTAGATTGTCGATGTCGAGCATCATAAGCGCCCCCGGCCTGCCTCGGCTCGCACGCGCGACCGCACGGCCGAGAGCGTCCTCGAACATGCGACGGTTCGGCAGGCCCGTGAGCGAGTCGTGGGTGGCCATGAACGTGAGCTGCGCCTCGTGGCGGCGGATCTCGGTGATCTCGGTGACGACGCAGAGCGCGACAGCTTCGGGGAGGTACACGAGCGAGATCGGTGCACACCGGCCTGCGAACGCGCGGTGCTGACCGTCGGTGTCGCGAACGGTCATCTCGAGGTCGGACGGGAGCCCAGCATCAAGCGCTTCGCGCAGGCGCGCCCTGACGCCCCCGGCGGCCCCGGCGGAGGCCGGAGCGGTGCCGTTGAATGCGGGCGTTTCGACCGCTTCATGCCAGAGGCGGTTGGCCCTCAGGACCACGCCGCCCGCCCCGCAGATGCATGCCGGTGAGGGCAGGTCGTCTATGTTGACCTGCAGTACGGGCGTAGCGGAGTCGGAGTCGCGAACCTCGTCGCTCATGCGCCTGCCTCTCGGTGGACTGCCTGACACGGGCCGAGCCGGTCGCGATGCGCACGTCCAAGGATACTCGCTCTTCACGGAGAAGCGCGAGCGGGACCCCGAGGGGCCCCGCTCGTTTGTGTGCTGGTGGAGGCGGCGAGAATCGAACTCGCGTCCACGACACCCCCCTGGGAAGCATCTCCAGGCTCAGCCACCGATCGAGATTCGGTCCGGGTGAGGCACGGTGGCCCGCGAACCCTTCCCTAGTCGGCTCGAATGTCCCTTACGGAGCGCCGTCAGACTCCGGTCCGGTTAGTCTCCTGAATGGCGCCGGGACCGGTATCGGAGACGCACACCGGGCGGCGTCGCTGCTCTATCTAGGCAGCGAGTGCAAGATCGTTGTCGACGCTTGAAGGCGTCTTACCCCTGTTTAGCGAGGTGAGGAGACCTCGGCCTGCTTCTTCCCTCAGGACTATCGTGTCGAAACCAGTCGCCCCCACGTTGAAGTGGGCACATGTTCCAGCGTTGTCAAGGTGCCCGTTCGGCGGCCGACGCACCCGTCATGTCGCCTGGTTAGTATACCCGCCTCACGCAAGGACCGTGCCGCGTGGACACGAGGAGCGGCGCGACCGACGTGTGTCACTGCGGTGGGAAGAGCTTGCGCAGTCGCATCGTGTTGGGGTACTTATTAGGTGCGCAGGGGGGCGCCACCACGTATCACCGCCGCACGCCGCACGGTCTCAGCCGTGCTCTCAGCACACATCCCAGCACCCACCCGGTGTCATGCTGCCGCGACGCTTCGCGCTGGCACGGCCCGAACTCCCCCGGACTACACGCGTCACAGCGGACCCGGTGCACAGTCAACGAGCGGAGCGGGTGCCGGGCACGACGCCGCATGTCCGGGCGGTCGGATCGAGACCAGCGATGCACGCGCGAGCTGCTCCGGGAACCCGTCTGAGCACGGAGTGCGGATTCATCTGCACTCCCACGCGAGTCGCACATTGACAGAAGAATCAGGGAGAGGAGTTGGGGGCATGCGGAGAGCAGTGCTTGTCACACTCTTTGCAGCACTCGTCCTCCTGATGTTTGCAGGCACCGCGATGGCGGGGCCGCTTCCCGGTGCGATCTTCACCACACTGAAGGATGGCACGCGGGTCAACACAAACATCTACCAGGCCAAGGAGGACGTGTATCTCGACGGCGGGCCTGGTGTCCAGGCGCCGTCGAAAGCCGCGGCGCTGCCTGAGGGGTGGTACTACTTCCAGGTCACCGACCCGTCGGGCAAGGTCCTACTCTCGACCGATCCGGTCGAGTGCCGTCAGTTCTACGTCAGCACCGACGGCGTCATCACCCAGGTCTGGTCTGGATCGTATGAGATCACGACCAGGGTCAGAGGCAAGCTGGTCACGCGGAGCGTCGACTGCACCCACAAGACGGGTGTCGACGTCGACCATGCCGACAAAGGCGCAATTACCGTACAGCTCATGCCGTATCTCGACACGCCCAACCAGGGTGGCGTCTACAAGGTCTGGGTCACGCCCGTCGACAAGTTCGTGGGGGACCCACGCCTTGTCGACAACGGCTACAGCCCCGGCAACTACCACGGCTTCATCCCCGCGTGGTCGAAGACCGACAACTTCAAGGTCAAGGGCAAGCCACGGTGCATCCCGACCGAGGTCACCGTCAAGAAGTGGCACGATCTCAACGCCAACGGCATGCGGGACGAAGGCGAACCGGAGCTGAACTGGGATGTCGAGGTCACCTTCCCCGACGGCTCGTCGAACGTCTACACGACCCCGTTCACCCTCATCAACGCCGAGGCCGGAACGCACTACTTCGAGGAGCTCTTCCCCGAGAAGGGCGAGGGCTGCGATCCCGACTGGATGCAGACTGCGCTCTTCGTCGATGGAGTTGCGCAGCCGGTGGCACCGAAGGTCGCTGTCTACCTCGAGGGCTGTGTCGTCGGAGCCAAGAACGCCATCGCCCATGAAGTCGTCTTCGGCAACGTCCAGACCGCGTGCGTCGAGGCGGCCAAGTTCTACGACCTCGACGGCGACGGCGAGTGGGACAAAGGCGAGGTGCCGATCGCCGGTTGGAGGATCAAGGTCACTGGCACCAACGTCAGGGGCGAGATCGTCGACATCATCGGAGTGACCGATGAGAACGGCAAGGTCAAGATAGGCGGCTTGCTGCCCGGCAACTACAAGGTCGAGGAGCTCATGGCGAACGGCAACTGGGTAGCCACGACGCCGCAGTATCACGAGTTCGCGCTCGAGCCGGGCGATTGCGTGTACTACGAGTTCGGCAACGTGTGCATCGACTACGTCGACTTCAACACCAAGGGCTTCTGGCACAACAAGAACGGACTCGCGCTCATCCAGCCTGCGTGGATCGCCTACGTCAACGGGCTCGACCCCTACAAGGACAACCCGTTCGACGGCTTCGATGCGCACGGCAACCCCGTACCGGCCGCGAAGGGGCCCGCTGGCGAGGATTACGCCGCAGCAGGTACAGCTCTCGCGGAGATCTCGGCCTATCTGGTCGACTCGAACGCGGGCGGGGACCCGAAGATCCAACTCGGCCAGCAACTTCTGGCGTTCATCTTCAACGTCAAGTACACCGGAGCCGGGGCGATCATGGGTCCTGATGGCGCCATGTCTACCGACGCTATGATCGCAGGCGCGATCGCCGCCTGGAACGAAGGCGGTGCAGCTGCGAATCATTGGGCAGGCGTACTCGACGCGTACAACAACTGCGATACGGTCCCGGTCATCAAGGCCACACCGTGCGCCGTGGAGTACCCGTAGGGAACGCCCACGTAACCTGACCGACTCCGAGACTACGAACGGCCCACCGGGAACACCCGGTGGGCCGTTCTGCGTACTGACGGGTGCCGCGGCGGGTGCACCGCGGCGGGCGGGCACCCCCGCACCTGACTACTCCTTCTGACGGTCGCGTAGTGCGCGCTCGACATCCCGGGCCTGATCGCGCTCGGCGATGGAGGCCCGCTTGTCGTGCAGCTTCTTGCCCCGCGCCAGGCCGATCTCGACCTTCACGAGATTGCTCGGGCTGAAGTACAGCTTGAGCGGCACCAGAGTGGCGCCCTTCTCGGCCGTCTTGCCGGCGAGGTAGCGAATCTCCTTCTTGTGCAGCAGCAGCCTGCGCGGGCGCATCGGGTCGACGTTCGCCCGGTTACCGTGACTGTACGGGGAGATGTGCACGTTGTGCAGCCAGACCTCGCCCCTGCGCACGGTCGCGAACGAATCGCGCAGGCTCGCCTTGTTCTGCCGCAGCGACTTGACCTCCGTGCCGGTGAGCTCGATGCCGGCCTCGAAGGTCTCGTCGATGAAGTAGTCGTGGTAGGCCTTCTTGTTCGTCGAGATATGTCGCTCGGTGTTCGCCATGCTACGGAGTGTAGTCGGTCTCCGGCTCCAGGTGCATGACGAAGGTGGCGAGCAGCTCGATGGCCGCCTCGACATCCGCGATCGCGAGGGCCTCGACGGGAGTGTGCATGTAGCGCAGCGGAACGCTCACGAGCGCGGCCGGCTTGCCGCCGCGGGCGAGCTGGATGGCGCTGGCGTCGGTCCCGGTCGCGCGCGGCTCGCCGTCGAACTGGTGCGGGACCATGGCGGCCTCCGCGGCCTCTACGAGCAGCCGGAAAACGGTCGGGTTGATGTTCGCGCCCCGCGCCAGGATCGGGCCCTTTCCGCACGCCGCCTCACCGTGCTTGCGCTTGTCGACGTCCGGGAAGTCGGTCGCGTGCCCGACCTCGACCGCCACACCGAGCGAGGGATTGACACCGTACGAGCTGGTGACGCCGCCGCGCAGGCCGATCTCCTCCTGAACGGTCCCGGCGACCACGAGGTCGACCTTCGCACCGCCCCGCTCCTTGACCATGCGCAGCGCCTCGGCACAGATGAACGCACCCATCTTGTCGTCGAAGGCACGCGAGACGATCATGCCCTCGCCGAACTCCTCAAACCCGACATCGAAGGTGATCGGGTCGCCGACGCGCACCGTTTCCTTGACCCGCTCGGCGCCCATGCCGAGGTCGATGAAGAGCTTATGGACCTTGGTGACCGCCTTGCGCTCGTCTTCCTCGAGAAGGTGAATGGGCATCCGGCCGAGGATACCGAGGAGCGGGCCGTCCTTCGTGTGCACGCGCACGCGCATGCCCGGCAGCACCGCCTCATCGACGCCGCCGATGGGCTTGAACGCGATGAAGCCCTCGGGTGTTATGTAGGTGACCATCATGCCGATCTCGTCGATATGGCCGGCGAGCATGACGCTCACCCGAACTCCGTCGCGTTCGGCATGGGTACCGCGCAACACGGCGTGGACCGAGCCCATCACGTTGGTCGAAACCTCGTCGGCAAGCGGCTCGAGGTACTCGCGCAGCACCCGTGCCGCGGGCTGCTCGTAGCCGGACGGCGAGGGTGCCTCGACGAGGGACTTGAAGAAGGAGAGCGACTCGGGGCGCATATAGCGACCTCCTGGTTGCATGACGACAATCGAAACGACAGTGTACTCCCACCGACCCTCGCCGCCAAACCACCCGAGGCCGCAGCCGCCGTGCCAGGAATCGCGCGAAGGCGGGTAGTATCCCCACGGACACACCGATGCGAAACGAGGGAGGCGCGTCGATGCGCGACACGCACGCCCTGCTCGCGATCGACGGCCTGCACGTGCGAATCAGCGGGCGCGAGGTGCTCCGCGGTATCGACCTCGTGATCCGCGACGGAGAGACGCACGTGCTCCTCGGCCCCAACGGGAGCGGCAAGACGACGCTCTTCAGCACCCTGGTCGGCCTGCCTGGCTACGAAGTCACCGCTGGCAGCATCACCTACAAGGGGGACGACCTCACGGCGATGACCGTCGACGAGCGCGCGCGGGCCGGCATCGGCGTAGCCTTCCAGCGCCCGCCATCCGTACGCGGCGTGAAGCTGCGCCAAGTCATGGAGGTGGCCTCGGCGGGCTCGGTCGATGGCGAGCGCATCGCCCGGATCGCCGAGGACCTCGATGTTACCGGGATGCTCGACCGCGACGTGAACCTCGGTTTTTCCGGCGGCGAGGCCAAGCGTTCCGAGATGGCGCAGCTCCTCGCACAGGAGCCACAACTCGCATTGTTCGACGAGCCGGAATCCGGCGTGGACCTCGACAACATCGCCGTTGTGGGCGGCGCCATCGCGCAGCTGCTCAAGGGCGAACGCGCGAGCGAGCGGCCGCGAGCGGGTCTCATCATCACCCACACCGGCCATATCCTGCAGTTCGTCAACGCTGACGTCGGGCACGTACTGTTCGACGGCCGTCTGGCATGTGAAGGCAACCCCCTCGACCTGATCGACGACATCGTCAGCCATGGCTACGAGGGATGCGTGGAGTGTGCGAGATGCCGGCACTAGGAGAGATCCTTCTCACCGAGCCTCAACGGGCCCGCCTTGCCGAGATACGGGCCGCGGCCGAGGCCGCCGCTCGCACACCCGCCGCATACGGGCCCGACATCGACCTCGATGCGCTAGGCGAGGTCGGCACGCACGACCGCGTGGCATGCCTCGCCTCGCTCGGGCGCCAGATGCGCGAGGTCGCGGCAGGCGTCGGGATGGACACGAGCGAGGAGGGTCGCTCGGGCTCGTACTTCCAGCTCGACCGCACCCCGATCTATGAGAGGGTCGCCGCCGCCTTCGACGACGCCATCGAGATCATGAGCACCGAAGAGGCGCTGGCGCGCTATCCCGACGAGATGATCGAGCGCTGGTGGTGGCGTGTCGTGCCACCTGGGAAAGACAAGTACACGGCGCTCGTCGCGCTCAAGCAGACCGAGGGCTACTTCATCCGCGTGAAGGCGGGCAGCAAGGTCGACACGCCCGTCCAGGCCTGCCTCCTCGTCTCGGAAAGCGACGTCAGCCAGAACGTGCACAACGTCATCGTGGTCGAGGACGGCGCGGAGGCACACGTCATCACGGGCTGCACCATCCACCCTGAGGTCAGGGGCGGGCTGCACGCCGGCATCAGCGAGTTCTACATCGGCAAGGGCGCGAAGCTCACCTTCACGATGATCCACAACTGGGCCGAGGGCTTCCTTGTGCGGCCGCGCACGGCCATCGACATCGACGAGGACGGCACCTACGTCAACAACTACGTCATGCTGCGCCCGGTCCGCTCCATCCAGGCGTTCCCAGTCGCGCGGTGCCGTGGCGCGCGCTCGCGCGCGGTCTTCAACTCCATCGTCTACGGGATCGCCGACTCCTACATCGATCTCGGCAGTGAGACGGTGCTCGAGGGGCCCGGCTCGCGCTCGGAGGCGGTCGCCCGCACCGTGTCGCGCGACCGCTCGACGGTCTACTCTCGCGGTCGCCTCGTCGGGCGAACCAACGAGTGCAAGGCGCATCTCGACTGCCGGGGGATCGTGCTGTCCGAGGAATCGGTGCAGTGGGCGATACCGGACCTCGCGAGCGAAGGTGCCCCCGGCGCCGAGCTCTCGCACGAGGCCGCCATCTCCCCCATCGCCGAAGAGGAGGTCTACTACCTCATGAGCCGCGGTGTTCCGCGCGACGAGGCGGTGAGCATGATCACGCGCGGATTCCTCGACCTGGAGATCCCGGGACTGCCAGCCCCGTTGCGCCGACAGATCGACGAGGCCATCGCGGTCACCGCCGAGCAGGGAATGTAGCCGGGACGGCGCGGCACGGTCAGGCCCGGCGTGTCGCCATCGCCCTAACGCACTTCGTCGAGCGTCCCGAAGCGGTAGCCGCGCCTGCGCAGCTCGTCGATGACCCGCGGCAGCGCGAGCGTGTTGCTCTCCGACACGGAGTGCAGCAGCATGATCGCCCCTGGGTGCGCGCCGTCGACGATCCGCTGGTACGTGACATCGACCGGCGGCTGGTCGTCGACGAGCCAGTCGCGGTGAGCGAAGCTCCACATCACGCTCGTGTAGCCGAGGGCGCGCACCATGCACAGCGTCCTGTCGCTGTACTCCCCGCGCGGCGGGCGCTCGAAGCGCGCGAGCGTCTTCCCCGTCACATCGCGGTACGCACGTTCCACGGAGCGGTACTCCTCAGCGAACGCGTCGACGTTGCCGGCAACCGAGGGCAGCGACGGGTGCGTACGGGTGTGATTGCCGACGAGATGTCCCTCGGCGGCCATCCGGCGAACGAGATCCGGTTCGTCACGCAGGTACGCGCCGGTGAGGAAGAACGTCGCCCTGACCTCCCTTTCCCGGAGTGTGTCGAGGATGCGTGCCGTGTAGCCGGCCTCGTAGCCCTGATCGAACGTCAGGTAGATGACGCGCTCGCCTGTGGGAACACGCCACAGCGCCCCCTGGCGCTGCACGATACCGGCGATGTCCGACGGGATCGACGGCACGCTGCCGGCGTCCGCCGGCTGGTAGTACCAGGAACGCAGCGCGTTGCTGAGACTCGCGCACGCAGATACGTCGCCCGCGGGCGGCGAGGGCGCCGGCCCGGGCGGGACGTCGGCATGCTCACGCTCGGCCGGCGGCTCGTCGGGCAGCGAAGCCGGCGTCACCGGCACGTGCGGGCGTTCGGCATCCGCGGGCGGCCAGGGCTCGGGCGACAGGTGCTCGGCAGTGCCGTCACACGCGGCGAACAGCGCCGCCAGAACACCCAGGGCCACGGCCGCGACGATGAACGACCAGCGTCGCACTCCAACTCACCTCACGCAGGCTCCAGATCGATCCGTCCCTCGGGGACACTCACTGAGACGATTCTCACAGCAATCCGTTCACCGAGCCGGTAGATTCGCCGCCTCTCCTCCCCCACGAGCATGAACCGCTCCGGCTCGAAGTGGTAGTAGTCGTCGCTCATCGTGCTCACGTGCACCAGACCCTCGGCGGTGTTGTCGAGCTGCACGAACAGCCCGAAGGAGTGTACGCCCGTGATGAGCCCCTCGAAGACCTCCCCGACGTGCTCGGCCATGAGCTCGGCGAGTTTGACCCGCACCGAGTCGTCCTCAGCCGCCTCGGCCTCGCGCTCCATGGTGGAGCAGTGCTCGGCCAGCCACTCCAGCTCGCCCGCCATCGATGCGGTCGGCTCCTCCCCGAGCGTTTTGCCGAGCTCGGCGCGCAGCAGCCTGTGCACGAGCAGGTCGGGATAGCGGCGGATGGGGCTCGTGAAGTGGCAGTACGCCTCGCTCGCCAGGCCGAAGTGCGAGCCAAGGTAGTCGGTGTAGCGCGCCCGCTGCAGCGCGCGCAGCAGAAGCGAGTTGATGAGCCGCTGCTCCGGACGGCCGTGCGCGAACCGGACGATTCGCTGGAAGGTCGCCGGCGAAGCGCCGTGGACGTCTTGCATCGGATAGTCGAACTCCTTGAGGATGACGGCGACCTGCGAGAGCGCATCGGCGTCGGGCTCCTCATGGATGCGATAGACCATCGGCGCACCTGCTCGCGTCATGTGGCCGGCGACGACCTCGTTGGCGAGTATCATCGCCTCCTCGATCATGTTCGTCGCGTCTGTGCGCTGTCGGATGCGCACGTCGACGGGTGTCACGTTGTCCTCGGCTAGCACGACCTTCGCCTCGACCGTCTCGAAGTCCAGCCCGCCGCGCGCGACGCGCCGCTCGCCGATGGCCCGCGCGATTCGCAGGAAGGCCCGCAGCATCTGCTCGCTCGGCTCGTCCGGGAAGGGCTGCTCGCCGTCGAACCAGGACTGCACGCTGTCGTAGTCGAAGCGGCGGTCCGAGCGGATCACCGAGGGCGTGAGCCGGTAGGACTCGACGACCGCATCGGGCGAGAGGTCCATGATCACCGAGAACGCGAGCCGGTCCTCGGCCGGGTTGAGCGAGCAGATCTCGTTCGAGAGCTCCTCGGGTAACATCGGCAGCACGCGGTCGACCAGGTAGACACTCGTCGCGCGGCGGCGCGCCTCAGCATCGATCGCCGAGTCCCATGGAACGTAGTGCGAGACGTCGGCGATGTGCACGCCGAGCCGGATGCGCCCGCCTGCGTGTTCGATGCTGATGGCGTCGTCGAAATCCCGCGCGTCGACGGGGTCGATCGTGACGGTGAAGACCTCGCGCAGGTCGGCGCGCCCACCCGCTGCGAGCGCGGCATCGACGTCGAGCCGCTCGGCGGCGGCCTCGGCGAGCGCGTCGTCGGGGAACTGGGTGCGCAGCCCGTGTTCCCTGATGATGACCTCGATCTCGAGGCCCGCGTCGCCTTCGCGCCCGAGCACCTCCTCGACCACGCCCTGGGCGGCGTTGCGCCGCGACGGGTATGCCGTGAGGCGTGCGACCACGATGTCGCCGTCGTCCACGCCTGCCGCGTCACGCGTGGAGACGAACACCTCGGTCCGGATACGCGGGTCCGAAGGGACGACGATGCCGAGCCTGCCGTGGCGCTCGAAACGGCCGACCACGGTGTCGTTGGCGCGCTCAATCACCTTGACGACGGTGCCCGAGCGACCCTGGCGGCCGCGCGACGCTGTGAGTCGCACGCCAACGACGTCGCGGTGCATCGCTCCGGCCGTGTCGCGCGAGGCGATGTAGATGTCGCCCTCCTCGGCCTCGACGAAGCCGTATCCGCGCCGGTTGATGCTGATCCGCCCGACGATCAGCCCGCCTTTGCGGGCCTTCTCAACGCGCTTGCTGCGAGCCACGGCGCCTCCCTGTCGTCGAATAGAGCGTACCCCACTCGGCGGTCCTTGCAGCTTTGACCGGCCCGCGGAATCCGTGTATGCTGTGCGCCCATCTACGACCCTGGAGCACGTCACATGGAACCCACCCGACCGCTCGCCCCGTGCTTCATCGGCAGCGGCACGATATCCCAGCCGCGCGACATGATTCGTGCGCTCGAGACCCTCGAAAGCCTCGAATTCGTCTACGAGGTGGACGGTTCGGTCATCTCGCAGGGCGACGCCACGCTCGTCAAACTCATGGCCGACCCGGACTCGGCGACGATGGCGGTCAACGGCTGCCTGTTCCTCAACGTCGCGAGCTTCCGCTACCTGGACTTCGAGACCTCCGAGGACGGCCAGTGCACGGTGCGGCTGCACGGCGACGGCACCTTGCTCGCACTCGTCACCGCCCCGGACAGCGAAGCGGGCATGACGTCCGGGCAGATGCGACTTATCGAGGACGCCGAGTTCGGTCTCTCCGAGCTGGTGCTCGCCGAGGACGAGGACGAAGACGAGTAGGGATTCGACCGGCCGCCGCGAGCCACCGGGCCGCGCCGCGCACGCCGATCGCCGCTAGCGCGCCGCCTGCTTCGCTTCGCCCACGGCCCGCTGCAGCTGCGTGTCGGTCTCCTGATCCGCCTGAAGCGCGGCGTCCATAGCAACCACGATGTCGGGCGCAAGGCCGATCCCGTCGATCTCCCGGCTCTGGGGGGTGAGGTAGTGGGCGATCGTGAATTTCACGCCGCCGCCCCAGCTCAGCTGCTCGACCGTCTGCACACTACCCTTGCCGAACGTCTGCTCGCCAACGAGCGTCGCTCGCGAATAGTCCTGGAGCGCGCCTGCGAGAACTTCGCTTGCTGACGCCGAGTCACCGTTGACGAGGAGAACGAGGGGCGCGTCGGTGACCGTCTCGCCGCTCGCCCGTTGCGTCGTCTCGGGAAGCCCCCTCTCCTCGACCCGCACGATGACGCCGTCGGCGATGAAGAGCGAAGCGACCTCGACCGCCGAGTTGAGCAAGCCGCCCGGATTGTCGCGCACGTCGAGCACGAACGAGGTCGCGCCTTCGGCCTCGAGCGTGGCGATCTCCTCCGCGAGGTCATCGGCGGACTTCTGGTTGAAGGTCAGCAGCCGCAGGTAGCCTACGTCCCCGTCGAGCATCTCGGCGATGACGTTCGGGATGTCGATCTGCGCGCGAGTGATCGTGAACGTGAGAAGGTCGTCCTCGCCCTCGCGGCGGACGCCGAGCTCGACGGTGGTCCCCTCGGGCCCCCGCACACGGGTGACCACCTCGTCGATATCCCAGCGCTCGCGCTTCTCGCCGTCGATGGCGATGATCTCGTCGTCGGCCTTGAGGCCGGCCGCCTCGGCGGGAGTGCCCTCGATCGTGGACACGACGTAGACGACGCCTTCGCGTTCGGCGATGTTGATGCCGACTCCGAAGAACTCGCCTTCGGTCTGTTCGTTGAAGTAGTCGAAGTGCGTCGCGTCGAGATAGGCGGCGTGGGGGTCGTCAAGCGAGTCGAGCAGTCCCTGCACCGAGCCGGCGGTCATCGACTCCTCGCTCGACGGCCTGAGCGCCTCGCGCTCGAGCAAGCGCCTGACCTCGTCGACGCGATCGCCGACGCTCGGTCCGGGCTCAGGAATCGCCCCGAACCACGAGGACCAATCGACCGTCCGGTCGAAGATCACCCCGCCGAGGAACGCCGCGGAGACCACCGACAGGCCCGCGAGCGCAAGGAGGAGATAGGTGCCGGTGCGCTTCATGAGGGGTTTCCGTTTCCGTTTGCCAGGCTGGGAAGGGTGATCAGACCTTCAGGTAGCGCCTGAGAGCGAGTCCCGAGCCGATCAGTCCGATTATGATGCCCGCCACGACGAGCACGAGGGACATCTGAAGCATCGCGCTTCCGGTGAGGTCGACCGGCAGGAACGGCAGCGTGTCGCGCAGCCACGGCAGCAGGGCGGCCTGGATGCCCATCACCGTGATGATGGCGAGCGCCGCTCCGATGAGGCTCTGCATGACGCCTTCCAGCAGGAACGGGGCGCGGATGAACCAGTTCGACGCCCCGACGAGACGCATGATGCCGATCTCCTTGCGCCGCGAGTAGATCGCGAGCCGGATGGTGTTGTTGATGAAGATCAGGCTCACCACGGCGAGCATGGCCACGAACACCACGCCGATGTAGCGGATGATGCGCGTGAACGCGAAGAGTCGCTCCACGATCTCCTGGCCGTACTTGAGCGACTGCTCGGGGTCGTCGGGGCGGTCGCAGACCTTGAGGAAGAGGTCGTTCACGATGATCTTGTCGACCATCGCCTGGACCTCACGGGGGTCTTTGAGGGTGACGTCGAGCGAGGCGGGCAGCGGGTTCTCCCTGATGTTCTCGATCATCTCAGGACTCGCCGCGTACTCCTCCTTGAACCGCTCGAGCGCCTCTTCCTTCGACACGTAGTTCACCGTGTCGACCATCCCGTCGCCGAGCAGCCACGCCTGAAGCGCTTCGACGTCCTCGGTGGCCGCGCCGTCCTTGAGGAAGATCTGGATCGAGACCTTGTCCTCCACCGACTGGACCACGTCGGAGACGATGAAGCCGGTCGCCATCGATACGCCGACGAGCAGCAGAGACAGGTAGATGGTGATGACGGCGCCGAGGCTCATCACCCAGTTGCGGCGGAAATTGACCGCCGACTCCTTGATGAAGTAGCCGAGGTTAATCGCCATAGCCATACACCCCTCGATGCTGGTCGCGGATGATGTGACCGCTCTCGAGCGCTATGACGCGCTTGCGCATCGAGTCGACCATCTCGCGGTCGTGCGTGGCCACCAGCACGGTGGTGCCGGTCTTGTTGATCCGGTTGAACAAGCTCATGATGCCGAGCGACGTCGCGGGATCGAGGTTACCGGTGGGCTCGTCGGCGAGCAGTATCGGAGGCCGGTTGACGAACGCGCGCGCGATCGAGACACGCTGCTGTTCGCCGCCCGACAGCTCATCGGGGTAGGACTCCGTCTTGTCCTCGAGGCCGACGAGGCGCAACACCTCGGGCACCTGCGTGCGGATGACGTGCTTCGAGCGCCCGATGACCTCGAGAGCGAACGCGACGTTCTCGTATGCCGTCTTGTTCGGGAGCAGCTTGAAGTCCTGGAAGACGCAGCCGATGTTGCGCCGCAGGTAGGGGACCTTCCAGTTCTTGAGGCGAACGACGTCCTGACCGGCCACGATGATCTGGCCCTTCGTGGGCAGCAGCTCGCGCTGGAGTAGCCGGATGAAGGTCGACTTGCCCGAGCCGGAATGCCCGACCAGGAAGACGAACTCCCCTGCCTCGATCTCCACATTCACTTCCGCAAGCGCCGGCGCGTCCGGCGCGTAGTACTTCTCGACGCCACGCATCGAAATCATGTGATGCACCATCCTGTGGTGTTCGGTTCAGGGCAACGGAAATGGCACGACTTCATGCCCCGAAGGGTAATGGTAGCAAAGGGTACACCCCGGGCGTGAGGCGTTGGGTCACCGTCACGAAAGCTACACGCTCCGTCGCGGGATCACCCGCACCTCGAAAGCACCTCCCGTGCCGCTTCGGCAACGTGGTGTGCAGTCAGTCCGAAGTGCGCCATCAGCTCCTCCGGGTCTCCCGAGGTGCCGAAGACGTCGCGCACTCCTACGCGCGCGAACGGTACGGGCGCCCGCTCGCCGAGCAGCTCGGCGACGGCCGAACCCAGTCCGCCGATGATCGAGTGCTCCTCGCACGCGACGACGGCCCCTGTCTTGACCGCGGAGGCGGCGACCGTCTCGATGTCGATCGGCTTGACGGTGGCCACGTCGATGACCTCGGCGGAAACGCCCCGGTCGGCGAGCAGGTCGGCGGCGGCGAGCGCGCGTTCGACCATCACGCCGCAGGCGGCCAGCGTCACGTCGCTCCCCTCCCGCACCACGTAGGCCTTGCCGAGCTCGAAACGGAAGCCCTCGTCGTAGACCGAGGGGACTGCGGCCCTCCCGAGCCGGATGTAGAACGGGCCCGGGGTCGCCGCCGCCACGCGGATCGCGTCGCACGCCGCCCAGTAGTCGGCCGGCACGAGCACGCGCATGCCCGGCAGGACGCGCATCAGCGCGATGTCCTCGAGCATCTGGTGGCTGCCGCCGTCCGGGCCCACCGTGATGCCCGAGTGCGTCGGAGCCAGTTTCACGGCGAGCTCGGAGTAGCAGACGGTGTTACGCACCTGGTCGTAGGCACGGCCGGTCGCGAAGACCGCAAACGAGCCGGTGAACGCCACCTTGCCCGCCACGGCGAGCCCGGCAGCGACGTTGATCATGTTCTGCTCGGCGATGCCGGCGTTGAAGAACCGCTCGGGATACGCGTCGGCGAACGTCGCGGTGGTGGTCGACTTCGAGAGGTCCGCCTCGACGGCGACCACGTCCACACCCGCAGTCGCGAGCTCGACGAGTGTCGCGCCGAACGCTTCGCGGGTTGCCCGCTTGCTCACAGCGCCACCCCCTTCTCCTCGAGCGCGGCTTGCAGCTCGCGCAGGGCCGCCTCGGTCTCCTCGGCCGACGGCGCCTTGCCATGCCAGCCGGCCTCGTCCTCCATGAACGACACGCCGCGACCCTTGACCGTGCTCGCGACTACCACGCCGGGCCGTCCGGGCACCGCGCGGACACGAGCGACGGAGTCGACGATGCCTTCGATGTCGTGGCCGTCACATGTCGCGACCTCCCAGCCGAACGCCGCGAACTTCGCCTCGATCTCGCCGAGGCACATCACCTCGGTGCACGCGCCATCGATCTGCAGCCCGTTGCGGTCGACGATGGCGACCAGGTTCCCGAGGTTCTCGTGCGCCGCGAACATGGCCGCCTCCCAGACCTGGCCCTCCTGGCACTCGCCGTCACCGAGCAGACAGTAGACGGTCCGCCCGTCGGTGGTCTGGGGGTTGAGCCCGAGCGCGATGCCGCACGCGATCGAAAGCCCCTGGCCGAGCGAACCGGTGGAGACCTCCACACCCGGGGTCTTCTTGCTGTCCGGATGGCCCTGCAACAGCGAACCAAGGCGACGGAGGGTGGCGAGGTGCTCGCGCCCGAAGTAGCCGGCCTCGGCAAGCGCCGCGTAGAGCACCGGGGCCGCATGGCCCTTCGAGAGCACGAAGCGGTCGCGCTCCGGAGCGTCCGGATGCGCGGGGTCATGCGTCATGACGCCGAAGTACAGCGCTGCCACGATGTCGGCGGCCGAGAGCGAGCCGCCGGGATGGCCGGAGCCTGCAGCCGCGATCATCTCGACGATGTCATGGCGCATGCGGGCGGCCCTGATCTCGATGGCCGTAACGTCGATCGGGTTCGGGCTCATCACACTCCCATCTCTTTGAAACCTTCTCCGATTGCCTCGTGCACGTCCGAGATGATCACGAGCGCGCGCGGGTCGATCGTGCTCACGATCTGTTTGAGGTCGTCGATCTCCTTGCGCGACACCACGGTGAAGATCATTTCGCGCGGCTCGCCCGAGTACATACCGCGACCCGCAAGCGCGGTCGCTCCCCGTCCGAGGTCGTGCATGATGGCCTCCCCGATGCGCGCGCTGTGCTCGGAGATGATGAACACGGCCTTCTCGACCGGCAGGCCTTCGAGCACGAGGTCGATGGTCGCTCCCATGACGAAGACGGCCACCGCGCCGTAGAGCGCAAGCTCAGGGCCGAACTTGAGCCCCGCGAGCAGGATGACGAGCGCGTCGACGGCGAGCAGCAGCTGACCCTGGCCGAACGGCAGCTTGCGCGAGAGCAGCTGTGCCACGATATCGGTGCCGCCGGTGCTCCCACCCGCCTTGAACACCATCCCCATGCCGAGGCCGCACAGCGCCCCGCCGTACAACGCCGCGAGCAGGTAGTCTCCCTGACCGAGATGGGGCGTGATCGGGGCGAGCACGTCGATGAAGACCGAGAGTACGACGATGCCGTAGATAGTCTTGGCGGCGTAGCGCCAGCCCCGCGCCCTCAGTGCGACGGCGAGCAGGATGATGTTCATGACGAGCATCTGCAGACCGATGGGCAGCGTCACGCCGAGGTCCTGCGCGGTGTAGAAGAGCACCGTCGCCAGACCCGAGACCCCGCCCGCCGCAAGCCGGTTCGGGATGAGAAACGCGTTGAGCGCCCACGCGGTCAGCAGCAAGCCGATGGTGATGAGCAGGTACGTGCGGACGGGCCGAGCGCGCAACACCTTGCCCGGCGTCATGCGCTTCAGACGCGAGACCATCACGCCACCCCCCCGGTGCCGCTGTCCCAGACCCCGCCGTGGTCGAGGCGTGGACGCTCGCGACGGGACAGCAGGTACTCGAGCACGGACTCCGGCGTGCGGTTGACGATGCGCTCCTCCGCGAGTCCGATCTCGTCGGCCACTGCGAGCGCCGCCTCGAACCGGCCCACCTGAGCGGCGAAGTGCGCGTCGGAGTTCACTGCGATGGGCACGCCCTCCGCGATCGCGGCCTCGGCGAACTCGCGCTCGCGATGGTTCGAGGCCGCGCGGCAGCTCGTGAGCGCGAAGCTGTGGTCGTTTAGTTCGAGGATGACCCTGCGCCGGGCCACCTCAGCGACGATCGCCTCGAGCTCGAGCGGGAACTCATGGTCGTTACCCGGGTGCGTGATCATGTCGACGAGCGGGTTGGCGATCACGCGCAGGAGCGCTTCGGTGTTGCGCGACCGGTCGCGCTGGTCGAACCCGGTTTCCGGATGGAACCCGACGGCCACGAAGTCGAGGTTCTCGAGGATCGAGTCGGGCAGATCGATGCCGTTGGCGGTCTCGGCGGGATTCGCCTCGCAGCCCTTCAGTACGCGAACGCCGTCGATCACCGAGGGAACGACCTTCAGGTTCCAGAAGTACCACTCCTCGGGCGCCCCCGGGCATGCAGGGCCGTGGTCGGTGAGGGCGATGAGCCCGAGTCCCGCCCTGCGTGCCGCGACCGCGAGCTCGGTCGCGGTCGAGTAGGCGTGGCCGGAAGCCAGCGTGTGGGTGTGGAGGTCGGCACGCAGGCGCATACGCTACGACTCCGCCCCGACCGCCGCCGCCTGCTCGTGTGCCACTCTCCAGCGGTGAAAGCCCACCGCAAACTCCTCGATGTCGCCGTCGAGCACCGCGTCGACGTTGCCCGTTTCGATGTTGGTGCGGTGGTCCTTGACCATCTGATACGGATAGAGCACGTAGCTGCGGATCTGGCTGCCGAACGTGATGTCCTGACGCTCCCCGCGAAGCTCCTCGAGCTCTGCATCGCGCTTGGCCTTCTCGAGCTCGTAGAGACGCGCGCGCAGGATCTGCATCGCCGACTCGCGGTTCTTCAGCTGGCTCTTCTCGTTCTGGCATGTGACCACGAGCCCGGTCGGCAGGTGCGTGATCCGCACGGCCGAATCGGTGGTGTTGACCGACTGGCCGCCTGGCCCGCTCGAACGGAACACGTCGATGCGCAGGTCTTCGTCGCGGATCTCCACCTCGACCTCGTCTGGTAGGACGGGCAGCACCTCCACGCGTGCGAAGGTGGTCTGGCGGCGTTTCTTCTCGTCGGTCGGGCTGATGCGCACGAGGCGGTGGACGCCGACCTCGGACTGCAGGACCCCGCAGGCGTTGCGGCCGTGCACCGTGAACACGGCGCGGTCGATGCCGAGCTCCACGCCCGGGGGCGCGTCGTGCAGGTCGACCTTCCAGCGCCGGCGCTCGGCGAACTTGGTGAGCATGCGCAGCAGCATCTCGGCCCAGTCCTGGGCCTCCAAGCCGCCCTGGCCGGGCGTGATGGTGACGATGGCGTCGCCGCCGTCGAACTCGCCCGTGAACCACGAGGAAACCTCAAGTGAGTCCACGCGTCTGCCGAGCTCGGTGAGGTTCGCCGCCAGCTCGGCAGCCAGCTCCTCGTCCTCCTCGGCCACGGCGAGCTCGTTGCCGACCTCGGCGTCTTCGATCGATGCGAGTACACCTTCGAAGCTCGTGACCTCGTCACGCAAGTCGGCGGCGCGCGCCATGATGCGCTGCGCGGAGGCCTGGTCGTCCCAGAACCCCGGCTCGGCGGCCTTCGCCTCGAGCTCGGCGATCTCGATGCGCTTCGCCTCGACGTGAAGGTACTCCCCCATCCTGTCGACGCGCGCCTTGAGCGCCGCGATGTCCGATGAGCGGTCCTGGATCACCTAGACCGCCGCCCCGTGGCACTTCTTGTACTTCTTGCCGCTGCCGCATGGACACGGATCGTTGCGGCCCACGTCGGCGAACGGGTCTTCCTTGTCCTTGACGACCGTTGCGGCTCTGGCCCCGCCCGCGACCGCGCTTGCCGCAGCGATGGCCTCGGGCGACGGGCCGGCCGGGCCCGCCGCGGTGGCAGCTGCCTGCGCCGCGCCGGCGAAGATGGTCGACTCCGAGGGTGCGGAGTAGGACACCGCACTCGGCAGGGGCTCGGCGGCAGGCTCCTCGGGGCGCACGACCTGGATGCGGAAGACCGTGCGCAGGAAGTCCTCGTTGATGGCTCCGACGAGCTCGCCGAACATGTTGTATGCCTCGGACTTGTACTCGACAAGCGGGTCGCGCTGGCCCATCGCACGCAGGCCGATGCCCTCCTTGAGGTAGTCCATCTCGAGGAGGTGCTCCATCCACCGCGTGTCGATGACCCGCAGCATGACCTGGCGCTCGAGTTCGCGGATGTGGTCAGGGCCAAGCTCGGCCTCACGGCTCGCATACGCCTCGAGCGCCGCGTCGATGAGCTCGTCGGCGAGTTCGTGCGGGTTCTCGGTCTCGCCCTTGTGGCGTGCCACGACGCCGTCGATGCCCGTGAGGTCGCGGTACCACGCGCCGAGCCCGTCCCAGTCCCACTCCTCGGCGTAGCTGTGCTCGGGGCAGAACTCGAGGACGGCGGCGAGCACGACGTCGCGGATCATCTCCTCCACGCGCTCGTGGATGTCCTTGCCGTCGAGGATTCGGTTTCGTTCCTGGTAGATGACCTCGCGCTGTTTGTTCATGACGTCGTCGTACTCCAGGACGTGCTTGCGCGCGGCGAAGTTCATCGCCTCTACCTGGCGCTGCGCGCTCTCGATGGCCTTGGAGACGAGGCCCGCCTGGATCGGCATGTCGTCCGGGATGTCGGTCTTCTCCATGAACCGCGAGATGCGGTCCATACGGTCGCCGCCGAACAGGCGCATGAGGTCGTCTTGCAGCGAGAGATAGAACTGCGAGAGACCCGGGTCGCCCTGGCGCCCTGAGCGGCCGCGCAGCTGGTTGTCGATGCGCCGCGAATCGTGACGCTCGGTGCCGAGGACCGCCAGGCCGCCGGCGGCGACGACTTGCACGTGCTCGGCGGCGGTAATCTCTCTCGCGCGCACGAGCGCCTCGGCGTGCTGCTGTTCGGTCGCCTCCTCGGGCTGCAGCCCGCGCTCGCGCAGGATGTCTTCGACGAGGAAGTCGGGATTGCCGCCGAGGATGATGTCGGTGCCGCGGCCGGCCATGTTGGTAGCGATGGTGACGGCTCCGAGGCGGCCCGCCTGGGCGACGATGTGCGCCTCGCGTTCGTGGTGCTTCGCGTTGAGCACTTCGTGCCTGATGCCGCGCTTGTCGAGCAGGCGTGAGAGCCGTTCGGAGTTCTCGATCGAGATGGTGCCGACGAGCGCAGGCTGTCCGGCCTCATGGCGCTCGGCGATCTCGTCGACCACGGCGTTGAACTTCGACTCGACGGTGCGGTAGATGAGGTCGTCGCGGTCGTCGCGGACCATCGGCATGTTGGTGGGGATGACCATGACCGGGAGCTTGTAGATCTCGCGGAACTCGGCATCCTCGGTCACGGCGGTACCGGTCATGCCGGAGAGCTTGTCATACATGCGGAAGTAGTTCTGCAGCGTGATGGTGGCGAGCGTCTGGTTCTCCTCGCGGACGTGCTGCTTCTCCTTGGCCTCGATGGCCTGGTGCAGACCCTCCGAGTAGCGCCTGCCGTACATCAGGCGGCCGGTGAACTCGTCGACGATGATGACCTCACCGTCCTTGACGACGTACTCGACGTCCTTCTTGAAGAGGAACTGCGCTCGCAGCGCCTGCTGGAGGTGGTTCACCATCTGGCCGCTCGGGTCCGAGTAGAGGTCCTCGATGCCGAGCGACTGCTCGATCTTCCGGATACCGTCCTCGGTGGGTGCGACGGTGCGCTTGGCCTCGTCGATCTCGAAATCGACCTCGGGGCGCAGGCGGGGCACGACCTTCGCGAACTGCTTGTAGGTGTCGGCCGACTTGGTGCCCGCGCCCGAGATGATGAGCGGGGTGCGCGCCTCGTCGATGAGGATCGAGTCGACCTCGTCGACGATGGCGAAGTGGTGCCCGCGCTGCACGCGGTTGCCCGGACGCACCACCATGTTGTCGCGCAGGTAGTCGAAGCCGAACTCGGAGTTGGTGCCGTAGGTGATGTCGGCCACGTACGCAGGTTTGCGCTTTGCCGGGTCCATCTGCGCCTGGATGATCCCGACCTCGAGGCCGAGGAAGCGGTAGACCTGGCCCATCCACTCGCTGTCGCGCTTGGCGAGGTAGTCGTTGACGGTCACGACGTGCACGCCGTTGCCGGAAAGCGCGTTGAGGTATGCAGCGAGGGTGGCGACGAGCGTCTTGCCCTCACCGGTCTTCATCTCGGCGATCATGCCGGAATTCAACACCATGCCGCCGATGAGCTGGACATCGAAGTGACGCATGCCGAGCGAGCGCAGCGCCGCCTCGCGACACGTCGCGAACGCCTCGGACAGGATGTCGTCGAACGACTCGCCGTTGGCAAACCGCTGCCGGAAATCGACCGTGCGGGCGCGAATGCCGGCGTCGTCCAGCGCCTGAGTCTCGGGCTCGAGTTCGTTGATGCGGGCGACGAGCCCCTCGTACTCCTTGAGTTGACGACCTTCGCCGATGGTGAATAGCTTGGCGAGGAAGTTGGCCATGAAGAACAACACCTTCCGATGTGGCGGAATCAGGCCCGATACGGGCTGAAAAGCACAACGATTCTAGCACAAGGAGGGTGCCGAACCGGGCCCTGAAGAGGGCCGTCACCAAGGCGTCACGCCGCGCGACCCGGGGGCGTTGCAGTCCCGTCTCCTGGTGGACGGAGAAGGGGCCGACGACTACGTTCGTCGCCGGCCCCGGATCGCGGATCTCGTGCCCGTCGGGCCCGAAAGGTGGGCATTTCGGCCGTCACGGTGCCCCTCAGGAGTCTCCCGTCTCCTCACCCTGCGGCCCCACCGCACGCTCCCGCTCCGCTCCTTGCTGGAGGGCCCGATGAACCTTCGATCCGCTCGCGCGAGAGGCCTGTCGACCACCCGCACGAGCACCATAGCGCATGACTCTTAACAGACCCTCACCGGTTCCTTTCCCGGGAACCGAAGGCTGCACTCGGCACGTCAGGCACTGGTGCCCGGCGTCTCCTCCATCGCAAGAACCTGCTCGTAGAGCTTCAGTGTTTCCGCCGACGGATCGAGGCCGAGCTGGTCGGCAAGGTTCGCCCTGCAAGTGAGATAGGTGTCGATGGCGGTACTGCGCTGGCCGGCGGCGATGTGGGAGCGAAGCGCGGCCTGATACAGGTCCTCGCGCCACGGGTCCGCGTTGATGCCGCGGCGGACCATGCGCAGCGCGCCGGGATGATCGCCCAACTCGGTTAGTAGCCGGTGCGCCGAGCGCATCGCATCGCAGAACTCGTGACGATAGCGGTTCCGTGCCGCGGAGAACCAATCGTCGTAGACATCCCCCGGCAGCAGCTCGCCCCGGTAGAGGTCGGCAACCTGTTCGTAATAGCGAACGGCCGCGGTCCCTTCGCCTGCGTTCTCCGACTGGCGGGCAGAGGACATCAGGAGATCGAACTCGGCGACGTCGGAGTGGACGTGCTCGGACACGATCTTGCAGACGCCACCCGTGTGCTCTATGTACGGGCACGCCTCGCCCTTCGAAGACCCGGGGACGAGCGCTCCTTTCATGGAGCTCCAGATGACGTAGAAGTTGTTGCGCGACCGGTCCGCGTCCATCTCCGGCCATAGGTGATCGTAGATCTGCTCACGAGGCACCTCGCGCCCCTGCTGGAGTGCGAGCATCGCGAAGAGCAGTCTCGCCTTACGTTTGCGCCAGTCCCGTTCGGGCACCTGACGTGTGCCGACGGACACGTCGAGCCCGCCAAACAGACGAACACGGCACGGAGCGGTCGTGGCGAGGGCCGCAATCCGGTCTGCGCCCTCCTCTCCCAGCATTCGCTGAGCGAGCACGTTCCATTCCGACTCGTCCAGAACTTTGCGCGCCGCGCTCAGCGAGTCCTCGACGTGGTGCCCGGTGATCATGCGCAGCATGAGCACCGGCAGGCGCTCCGATCCGAGCGCCGACGCGAACAGTCCCAGAAGGTGAGGGAACGCGCGGATGTACATCGCGATCGACCAGTTCGCGTTCTCCGAGAGGATGTACTCCTCGCGGTCGAGCAGGCGGCTGCGAGCCTCTTCCAGGCGGCCCTCCCGACGGGCAACCTCGGCAAGGACCATGTCGGCACGGATGAGGTGATAATCGGCGCGGCGCTCCGCACACTGCTCACGAACCTCGGCCGCCCGTGAACCCGCCGCGCTTGCATCGCCCAGAGCGAGCGTATTGGCTGCGAGCTCTATCTCCGCCAGCAGTCTGAAGTACTCGATGCCGTTGCCCCCCGAATGTTCCAGGACCTTATCTATGTGAATCATCGCCGCAGCCATGCGTCTTGAAGCTCGGTTCATTACCGCGAGGTATAGCCTGGCGAAGTCCTCACTAGCTCTGTCGCCCCATTCAACAAAACGTTCAAGCGCATTTTCAATGACGTCAAGTTGGTTGAGTGAAGTCGAACCGCAGTAAGCAGTCGCCGCCACCGTGCATTTGCAGGCTTCCTGGTGCGAATCGAGCCCGTACTTCTCTGAGAAGCTGGCACCTTCAGTAGCGACCTCAACTGCACGGTCGAGCTTGCCGACCTCCATCAGCAACGTCGCCCGGTTTGCAGTAGCACTCGCACGGGCCTCAATAGGCACTGGGCCGAGCTCCATGACCTCTGCGTAACCACGCAGACTCCGATGTGTGTCGCCGAACATCATCTCCAGTCCGGACACTCGGTTCAACACCATCGCGTTCACTGCGGGGCTCAGTCTGTGAGTCTCAAGAATGGCGGCGACTCCCCTCTTCGCGACGGCCGACTTATCCAGATCCAACAACAGGCCGGCGTGTGCCGCCAAGTACGACAGAATCTTCGCGCGGTCTTCGGCGCTCGTCTGCGCCTTCGCCGATGATGCGACCGATTCCATGCACTCAAGTGCCTCCTCAAGTCGACACTGGTCCGTGAGAACCATTGCCATGAGCAGGCACGCATCAGTCTCGAGTTGGGCGTCGCCGGAGTTGCGCGCTAAGTCGCGTGCAGCAGTTGCCTTCCGAAGCGACTGCTCAGACTGTGATAAGTCCGAGTCCAGTTGGGCTCCGAGCAAGAGCAACCGGGGGCGCGCCAGGAGGCTCGCAGTAGGCAAGGAGTCGATGGCTTCGCGAACAGCCAGCCGTGCTCCAGTCGCGGCCGCGTGGGCACCAGCATGCTCGAGCCAGTCGGCCAAACCGGTCTCGCCGCTCAGGCTGCCAGCGAGCAGCGCAATCACTCTGTCATACTCTCCGCGCTGCTCCAGCAGGCCGATTGCCTGCTGAAACACGTTCGTGTGGTCGAACTCCAGGGAGATGGTGAAGCGCCGAGAGGCGAACACGGTCTGCGCCACCGCGTGCATCTGGGCCAGAGCATCCACCGCGAGTTCGCCGGCACGGATACGAAGTAGTGGGATTCTCTCGGCGATCTTGAGAAGCAGCTGCACATCGGCCCGTCTCCCGAGTGTAGCGATCTCCCCCACTGATGCTGAGCCGAGCAGGGCAATCACATGCAGAATCTCCATCTCTTCTTGAAGTAGCTGAGTCTGCGCCAGCCCGATCAGCAGACTCGTGATGTCCGCATTAGCTGGGATGTGCCATGCGCCAGAGTCCCCCTTCGCAACGAAGTGCTTGGCTAGCACGCATGCAAGTGCAGCCTGCCCGTTAGAAGCATCGAGAATTGCATCGGCGACGTTGGGGCAGTCACCCTCACCGCCCATGAGCGCGATCAGCTCGCCGATCTCTGAGACGTCGAATCTCAGCTCATCGGGTTCTACGAAGTGAAACTGGGACAGCACACCGTATGCATCCTCAGGAATCTCGCGAGTGGTGACGACCAGCCGAGCCCCCTCCACACGTGACACCTCACGTGCGAGTGCCTCTACAGCATCAAGTGAGTGCAGGAGTCGCAACGAATCCAGAACCAGTAGCAGCTCGCCGTCTGCAGCAGCAACCTGCATCAGCTCGCACAGCATGAGTGGAGAGTCCACTGGTCTGTCAACCTGGGGGGCTGCGTGGTCCGTCTGTAGCGAGTCACTCGACCCGGATGGCCGCACCGCATGGAGTGAGCGCGCAACTCTGCGCAGAAGCACATCGCTTTCCACGGGCTGATCGCTGCAGTCAACCCACGCCACAGCATGGGACGAACCTTCTGGCATCAGTTGGGCGCACAGGTAGGTCTTGCCATATCCGGCTGGGGCGAGAATCAGGACGCACTTCGGCGCCAGGTTTTTCAGGACCCTGAGCAGGCGGTGACGCGTCACCGCTGGGCCCACGAAAGGAATGCCCTCAATAGGACCCGTTGTCGACATCGCTGTCAGCGCCTCCCAATCGACTGGTCCTCCTGAGGGTGCCTGAATAATAGCATCCGGGGAGGTGCAGCAAAAGATTACTCGAAACCTCAGCTGTGGGCAGCGCCACGGGGGCGAACGAGCGCCCCGGAGCTATCGAGGACAACAAGCACAACCCCCACCATGAGGAGCAGGTCACCGATGCTCACCACAGACCGAACGAGGGCGGTCCCCGGAACTGGCAGGACATCGGTGAGGACGAGTGCGCTTGTAGCCGTACTCTCGAGGACGTAAAGGGGAGTAAGAGATGAGGCCTGTTCCGCTGTTGTGGTCAGGCCCAAGTACTCAAGAGCTGCGACCGATACCGGCATACCTCCGTTGAGCGTGATAGCCAGGGCATTCGCGATAACGCCAGCCGCAACAAGCCGGAAGCCTACCCTGTTCCAGTTCGCAAGACAGGTGAGCAGGAGCACTCCGTTGCCAACCAGCCAGGAAACCCGAGCGAGAGTCTCGGGTGCAGCGTGCGTTATGGCGCCGAATGCCCAGGGACCCGCAATCTGAAAGAGGAGCCCCACAGGGATCAGCCACTCAAGCCGGAACCTGGATTCCTTGAGCCTGACCAGGCTGCCCCGCATGGGCCAAACGAGCGCAACAGCAAGCGCTAGGGCTAACACAAGCGCGATCATGCGATGCCCGACTTGCGTAGCGCGCGTTCGACCGCGTCTTCGGCACGCCAACGCTCACGAGGCGTGAGCTGACCAGAAAGCCCCGCAACCTTTCTCTCGGCACGTCCAGGAGTCAGCCTGGCAACACAGAGAGTCACGATGTAGGCCTTCACCAGCGTGCGACGGGTTACCGGTGCACTCAACCTCGGAGTCTCCGCAACCTCTACGATTGGCGCGACGGGCCGTAGGAACTCAACCTCGGCAAGCGGCGTAGGCCGCGCCTCCCCGGTGGTCTCATCGCGAGTCACGAAGCTCAACCCAAAGTGGATCAAGAGCGCAGCGTAGCCCATGTTCTCGAGGGACTTGCCGAACCATCCGTACTCGGCGCCCGCTGCACGGGCAACAATCGCAGCGCGGCTCCCGATGCCAGTCTCGTGAGTGCCCTGGGCCTCCATCGCGCCAACCAGGGCCTCGACTGTAGCCTGGTAGCCGTGCCTCGCATCCAAGAGCAGGGCGAACGACTGACGCGTCATGACTGCGAGGAACAGCACGAGCGCGAGTCCCCAGATCCCCATCTCGTCGTGAATCAGGACAGTGAGAATCGCGACGCACACCTCAGCGGCGAGCACCGGGCCTTGAAGTGCCAGGTTACTCGCCGTCATTCGCATCACGGAATCCTGGCGCTCCAGCGCCAGCCCGATTTGGCTGTAGACAAGCGACACCAGGACATACGCGATTCCTGCAACGAAGCCATTCAAGTAGATTTCCGCGCGACCCAACGTGAGCCCCGACAGCGGGACGAGGAAGACCGTGCTAGCAGCAATACCCACAGCCCTCTTGGCAATCGAGGCAACGATCTCCGAGCGCGGTCTAAGTCGATGCCGCACAAGATGCGAGACGCCCCTTGAGACGAACACCATTCCGAGAGCTGTGATTGGACCGAAGATGTAGGTGCTCGCGATGACGACCGCTGCGTCAACATCGACCGTGTCTCCGTGGGACAGTTGTACATCCATGAATGCGAGCAGGGTGAGAGCGACCGTGTACGGTAGTGCCATCTCCCAAGGCGTCGGCCCTCCCTCGTAGGCAATCAGGAGAGTGGCGGCGACCACAAGGACAACAATGTCATGCGCACCCGCCAGGGTGGAGCGGCGTGGTCCTGTTCGTTCTCTGCTCACTTGGCTGCCCGCAGTTCACGCGCCACCGGGATGATCGCACCCACGTGGGCAGCTATGTCTGGGTCGAACTGGGTGCCACGACAGTCCAGGATTTCCTGCGTCGCCTCCTCAATTGACATCGCGGCTCTGTACGCCCTTGAGGAGGTCATCGCATCGAAACTGTCTGCGACTGCAAGGACTCGCGCCTCCAGTGGTATGGCATCGCCGGCCAAACCCTGAACGTATCCCGTTCCGTCATACTTCTCGTGATGGTGCCGAACGATTGGGGCAAGTTCAGCCAGTGTCGGCACTCTCTCGACAATCGCCGCACCAATCTCAGGATGATTCTTGACCTCGTAGTACTCTTCGCCCGTCAGCTTGCCTGGCTTGCTCAGCACTGTGTCGGACAGTCCCACCTTGCCCAGGTCATGCAGCTGCGCGGCAAGGTGTAGTTGCTCCACCTGACGATCGCTCATGCCAATCGATACGGCCATCGCCGCGGCATACTGAGCAACGCGCTCAGAGTGACCACGCGTGTACGGATCCTTCGTCTCCAGAGCCCCGACGAGCGATCTCACCGTATCGAGATAGCCTCGCTCAAGCCTGATGTAGTGCGTGTACACCTGTCTTGAAATCAACAGAGGAAACACGAATAGGACGAAGCCCGCCAACTCGATTGACATCACCTGGGCAACGAACACGCCGACTACGGAGAGGAACATCTGAACAGGGAACATCCAGGCGATATGCTGCCGCCAGACCTCCAACACGGCACTTCCATACTTCACGGAGAAGCCGAGAGTAACGAACACCGCATTGGCGCCAAACGCGAAGATCGCAAGGACTGCAAGCGGCAGCAGCAGAGACGGCAACTCCGCGTAGTTTATGGGAGTAGCCGCTCCGGCTGAATCGATGAGGGTTCGACCCCCTAGTGCGAGGTAGATCCAGCCCGCTGCAACATGGGCGACCAGCACCTGCCCCATGTTGAACACAAGCACCAGAGGCGAAACGTGGCTTCGGAGATCATCGAGACTTATGCCTGAACACAGGGCCACGAAACCTGACGCCGTGGGGCCGAGAAGCACATTCGCCGCAATCGACATCGAAAAGGACAGCGATGTTGTTGCGCCCCTCGGCAGTATGACCGCTGCATTCTCGGCCACGAGGGTGGCCGTCGCAAGCACGAAGAACGCTGCGGTCCACTGCAGCGGCAGCCGCATCTCAGAGGCAACGAAAACCAACACGCCTGCGGCAAAGGTCACGATGGCCAGAACGGAGAAACGACGGGAGGCATGCTCGCTCACGATGCATGCCTCCCGTCTAGGTCCACTTGGACAAGCCGCATGCTGCCACTCACTACCTCAGCTTGATGTTGGCGCCGCCGATCATGAGAATCATTGACAGCGAGCTCATGAGGAAGATTATGCGCTTCATGTTGAGAAGACCTCCTTCGCAAGGTGCAGGTCTTCTCCCATCCCGCTAGCAATGGAAGAACGCTGTCCGCTCCGCTCAGTCGTGTGCGTACAGTGTTCGTGTTGGCTGCCACGGCTTCAGTCCAAACCGTGATTATGTGGTTTTCAAAAAGGCCATTCGCCTATTGATCGCATCCAGGGTGGCCCGGACTATCGAGTCCTTCTCGTTCTGCCGGACCAGCGCCGAACCCGCATACGACTGCTCGCCCATCGGCGAGATCATCGTCACACACGAGACCGCGACATCCTGACGACCGAGACGCACGATGGCCACGTCCTCGAGGGAGAAGCCCTGCATCCCGTGCGTGTACTGGTCGACCGCGTTCAGCGTCGCCTGGGCCACGATGCGCTCTCGCGCGGTCTGGCTCGCCGGCGCCGTGGCCTCGCCAACATACATGTCGCTGTCGATATCCAGCGTGACCGAGGCCGCCGCCACGAGACCGCTGACGTTGACGTTGATCGAGTGGATCTTGGGCCGGCACACGCGCGGCTCGGCCGTCGACGCCGGGACTTGTTCTTTCACCGCGTCCGAGCCGAGCTGTGCGATGGATATCTTCTTGTGATCGACGGGGATGCCGAAGCGCGCCATGATCGTGGACTCGATGTCGCGCACGAGTTGCTTGGGCGACTTGGTCGGCAGCGCCAGGACGTGGATCTCTTGGATGAGTCCTTCAGGGGATGCGACGACGCGCGCGGCCTTGATCTCGGAGACCTGCCCGAGTGCCTCTTCGATGTCCTCGATTGAGACTTGCGACAGTTGCTGGTCCACCCGGCTCCCCCTGCTTCGACTGAGTGCTGCTCTCAGGACCTGTCCAGCACAACCAAAATGCAGGTCGTCACGCCTACTTTATGCGTCGGCGATTGAGCATGTCAACCGAGGTACACCTGTAGCTTCCAGGAAACTCCAGGTCCCCTTGTCTGCGAGAAAGCGAAGCGGCGGCGCCACCGGGCGCCGCCGCGTTTAACTCGATGCTCTTCGCCCTCAGCCAAGCGAAGGCTCGATCAGCCCGTAGTCCCCGTCGTGCCGGCGGTAGAGAACGCTCACCGACTCGGTCTCAGCGGACATGAACACGAAGAAGTCATGACCCAGCAGCTCGAGCTGCAAGATGGCCTCCTCGGGGGTCATCGGCTTGAGTTCGACGGACTTCGTCTTGACGATGGCCGGCTCGGCCTCCTCCTCGGAGACGATCGGAGGTGCCGCGATCGGCGGAATCGCGGCTTTCGCGGAGTGGCGGTCCTTCATCTTGCCCTTATACTTGCGGAACTGCCGCTCGAGCTTCTCGGACACGAGGTCGATTGCGGCGTACATGTCCGGAGCGGCCTCCTTGGCCCTGATGACCGGGCCCTTCGTCCACACCGTCACCTCGGCGACCTGGCTGTTCTCGATAGACGGGTTCTTCTCGACGAAGAGCTCGACTTCCGTGGTGATGTGATCGCCGTCGAATATCTTGCTGACGCGGCCGATCTTCTCCTCGGCGTAGTCGTGAATAGCATCCGTGACCGCCATGTGACGGCCCTTGATGATCATCTTCATCCGGGACCTCCTTGAGTGCAGTTCTCGTACAAGGAAGATACCCACGCGCGCGGCACCAGGGCGCGGTTGGCGCATGGGTGTTCGGTGAATACTAGCGTATGTGGCCGAGGAAGTCCTTGGTGCGTTCGTTCTGCGGATTGTCGAAGACCTCGGAGGGGGTGCCCTCCTCGACGACAACGCCCTCGTCCATGAGGATCGCCCGATCGGCAACATCGCGGGCGAAGCCCATCTCGTGCGTGACGACCATCATCGTCATGCCCGCCTTGGCGAGCGACTTCATGACCTCGAGCACCTCGCGGACGAGCTCGGGATCGAGCGCGGAGGTGACCTCGTCGAAGAGCATCACATGCGGATCCATGGCAAGCGCGCGCGCGATGGCGACACGCTGCTGCTGGCCGCCGGAGAGCTGGATCGGATACGCATCGGCCTTGTCACTGAGGCCGACGCGGTCGAGCTGTTCACGCGCGATGCGCTCGGCCTCGTGCTTCGAACGGTCGAGCACCTTACGTTGCGCGAGCATGACGTTACCGAGTGCCGTCAGATGCGGAAAGAGGTTGAACGACTGGAAGACCATCCCGACCCGCTCGCGGATCTTGTTGATGTCGGTCTTGTTGCTCGTGACCTCGACGCCCTCGATGAATATCTTGCCGCCGGTCGATTCTTCCAGCCGGTTCACGCAGCGCAGCAGGGTCGACTTGCCCGAACCGGAAGGCCCGAGGATGACGACGACCTCGCCCTTCGCGACGTCCAGGTCGACGCCCTTGAGCACCTCGAGCTCGTCGAAGCTCTTGTGCAGGTCCTGGATGCTCACCATCGTCTCGCGGCCCTGCGTCATCGGAGACCGACCTCTCTCGTCGAAACCGACCCTCCGGGCTCCGGCTTCCCTGTCAGCATCCCGCCTTTGGGCTTCCCGCGCTTCCTGCCGCCGCGGCCCGTCTCGGCGACGGACAGCCGTTGCTCGAGATTGGCGACGAGCCTGCCGAGCGGAACGGTCAGCATGAGATAGAAGCCCGCGGCCGCGATGTACGGCGACATGTTGAAGGTGGCCGCCTGGATGGTGCGCGCCTGGAGCGTGAGCTCGAAGATGCCGACCGCGAACAGGATGGAGGTGTCTTTGAAGAGCAGGATGAACTCGCTCATCATCGTCGGCAGGATGCGGCGCACCGTCTGCGGGATGATGACGAACGCCATCGACTGCGCCCACGTCATGCCGAGTGAGCGTGCCGCCTCGAGCTGGCCCTTGTGGATTGACTGGATGCCAGCCCGGAAGATCTCGGCCATGTAGGCCGAGGAGTTCAGTGACAGGACGAGGATCGCACGGTAGAACTGCGTCGCCCCGATGTTGTAGATCTGCCAGCTCGCGAGCGGCCCGAGCGCGTCCATGAGCGCGTTCCAGAACGGCAGGAACGTGATGCCGAAGTAGACCAGCAGCAACTGGACGAGCAGCGGCGTACCGCGCACGACGTCCACGTAGATCGTCGCCGGGACCCGCAGGATGGGCAGCCGGGACATCTTCATGAACGAGATCGTCAGGCCGACCGGGATGCCGACGGAGTACGAGACGAACAAGATCAGCACCGCGACCTGGAAGCCCTGCCACAGGAGCGGGAGGGAGTTCCAGATGATCGTCGGCGAGAAGAACTGCCTCAAGAACGGCACTTCCTCCATCGCCCGGAAGAACCGCTGGAACACGTTGGGATCGGACACCTCGATCGCGAACTCGCCGAGCGGCTCCAGCGCGCCGGTCTCGCCGTAGAGGACCGGGACCTCGAACGTGCCGCCCTCATCGGGCGTGTCCAGACCGACGACCCTGATGCTCAGGGCCGTGCCCGGCGGCGGCACCGACGCGCTGAAGGTGAGCGTCACCCCGTCCTCGCTGGTGGTGATCGCGGGCGAACGCACGATGTCGCCCTCGCTGGAGAAGCGCACCCCCGTCCCGCGCAAGCTTTGCGGGGCCATCTCCGGCGGGAACTCGAGAACGAGCTCGACCGGCGTCTCCAGCTCCCCGGCGGGGACTTCGACCGCGATGTCGACCGTGTCGATGGTCGCCGTGATCGGGACTAAGCTGGTCTCGGCCTCGGGCGAGGACGCGCCGAGCGCAACGGCGGGCGCGAACGCCAGCGCGAACAGGAGCAGGGCCACCACTGCGACCAGGCGGCGCGTGCGCGGGGTCGTACGGTGCTCGATCATCCTAGGAGAGTCCTTCGTGCCGGCGTTGAGCGTTCCGATACGCATTCGGGGCGAAGCCCATCGGACTCCGCCCCGAATGATGTCACATGTTCGTCAGCGACATCGTCCCCTGCGCTACGGGGTTTCTCCGAACCACTTGCGGTAGATGTCGTCGTAGGTGCCGTTCTCCTTCAGCGTGGCCAGAGCCTCGTTGACGGCATCGCGCAGGCCGGGGTTGTCCTTGTTGAACGCGAACCCGTACTGCTCGTTGGTGATGAGCTCCTCGACGATCTGCAGCTCGCGGGTCTCGTCGAGCACGATGTCGGCCGAGATCGGCAGATCGTTGACGACACCATCGACCTCGCCGGCCTGCAGGGCCTGCATGGCCTGCAGGATGTTCTCGAACGGAACCACCGTCGCGCCCTCGGGCAGGTTGTTACGCGTGTACTCCTCACCCGTGGTGCCGGACTGGACGCCGATCTTGGCGCCGGTCAGCTCGGCAAGCGAGGTGACGTCCTGGTCGTTGCGGACCGTAAGCGACTGGTTCGAGTCGATGTAGGGATCGGAGAAGTCGACCTGCTCGGCGCGCTCCTCGGTGATGGTCATGGCCGAGGCGATGAGGTCGAACTCGGTGCCGCCCTGAAGACCCACGATCAGGGCGTCGAAGTTGTAGCTCTTGAACTCGGACTCGAGGCCGAGCTCCTCGGCGATGGCCGCGAGCAGGTCGACGTCGAAGCCCTTGACCTCGCCATCCTCGATGAACTCGAACGGCGGGTAGGCGGTGTCGGACCCGGCGATGAGCTTGCCTTCCTGGATGAGCGTGAACTCGGCAGCGCCGCCGTCATCGGGCTCCTCCGCCTCGTCCCCTCCGCAACCGGCGAGACCCATGACGCTGAACGCGAGCATGAGCGCCAGCGCGAGCAGAAGCAGCTTCCTGGCCTTGTGCATCGTTCCTCCCTCTGTCAGTAGCCGCGCGGTGCGCGCGAATACACCTACCAGCGGTTCACGATACACCAACCGCGGCCTGATGTGAAAAGCCGCGAGCACTATGCATGATGGTGCCAGCCCTATGCATCTACGAGTCCTCGTCCGAGGCGATCTCGAGCGCCGGCAGGTCGCCGACCCACTTCGCACGGATCGCGTCGAGCACACCGCCTGTCGCCAGCGTGTCGAGCGTCTCCCGCATGACGCGCTCGAGCTCGGTCGCGTCGGTCGCGACCGCCACGCCGACCGGGGTCGCCGGCGCGAGCTGGCTCGAGAACGCGACGCCTTCGAAGTCCCGGGCTAGGTACGCCCCGACGAGCGCGTCGCCTGCGACGACGTCCGCCTCGCCTGCCTCGAGCGCCTCGAAGGCCGCACGCAGCGTCGGCGTCACGAGGAGCGCTTCCTCGCCGAACGCGTACGACAGGTTCCAGAACGACTCCGAGCTCTCCTGCACCGCGATCCGCAGGCCGCTCAGGGCGTCTGGCGTGATGCTCGTCTCGATCGAGGCGAACAGCGCCGGGCCGCTCTCGACGTAATAGCCTGCGAACGTCGCGCCTGCAAGAGCCGACTCGGTCAGCGGCGTCGACATGACGATGTCGACATCCCCAGCGGAAAGCGCCGCCGACGCCTCCTCGGAGACGACCTCGACGAGCTCGAGCTCGAGGTTGAGCTCGCTCGCGAGCGCCGAGGCCACGTCGACATCGATGCCCGCCTCGCGCCCCTTGTCGACGCCGGCGTAGGGCGGATAGTCGAGGTCGACCCCGACCCGCAGCACTCCCGCCTCGCCGATGACCGGCGGGGCGACCGTGGGCTCCGGGCGCGGCTCGGCCGGCTCCTCTGTCGTCGTGCACGCAGCCGTGCCGACCATCGTGACGGCGAGCGCCGCCGCCAGCGCGATCCGCATCAGTCGCATTCGCTGCCTCCTCGGTGATGGTTCGTGAGTGCTTCCACCCGGCTGACCTGGTCTTTGGCCCCACACTCGCGTACCGGGGCTTCCGCTTGA
>JBBIIC010000016.1:32835-51301 GCA_037446725.1 Actinomycetota bacterium | reverse complement strand
TGCTCACGTCCGCCCCCTTCGGGAAACACTGACGGAGCAACCCGTTGGTGTTCTCGTTCGTCCCGCGTTAACGCGGGCTTCGCGGGTCACACAAGTAGATCTCCACGCCTGTGTCGATGCGGAGCTTCGCGTGCTGGGCCATCTCCGCACTTTGGTCCCACGTGAGCGAGCGTCGCAACTGCTCAGGCAGGGTGCTGATGGACTTCGCGAGGGCGTTTCGGACCGCTTCGGCGCCATGTCCTGCGAGCGGGGGCCCGTTGTGGGCGCGTGGTCCGACGCCGTGGCCCTCCATGCGAGGCAACGTACGCGCTCACTCCACCCCGCGTGACGTGTCGCACCGTTGGGCATTATCTCCCTGAGCACCGTCTTTCGGCAGTCACGAGCCGTCAGGCACCTGTCGGCGAGGCGCCAGGTTGAAGGAAGGGGTTTGGTCATGCAGTACGGAGCGCGCAATACGGTCCGCGGTGAGGTGAAGTCGGTTAAGGAGGGCGACATCATGTCGCTCGTGAAGTTTGACGTGGCGCCCTGTGAGATGGCCGCCGTCCTCACATCTGAATCCCTCGAGGAGATGGACCTGAAGATCGGCGACAAGGTCAGCCTCGTGATCAAAGCCGTCAACGTCCTTCCCGTCAAGGAGTGAGCCTCGGTCCCACGGCGCGGACGAAGCATCGGGACTCGTCCGGCCGAGCGCCTGATCGTCTGGGCCTACGACCGAGGGATGACGCGCCTCGAGATCGAGGCGTTCGCCACCAATCCCCGCGCGATCGCTCTGTACGAGCGGCTCGGGTTCGAGCGCGAAGGCGTGCGGAGGGAAGCTGCGCTCGTGGACGGCCGGTACGTCGATATCGTTTGTCTCGCGCGCTTCCCGCCCACGTGACGGCCGCGCGCGCGTCCTCGGTGGCGCTCACGCTGGCGGCTCGTCGCTGCGTATTGGGCCTCTCGCCTCCGGAGTGCCCGTTCCGGAGCGCAGGAACGCTACTCAGGGGTGGCTAGTGAGTGCCCTTGCAGTTGGCGGCGCTCCTACTTGCCGCCGGTGAGTCCCTCAGTGAGTCCGGTGGCCGCGTCTGTCGCCTGCTGGGCCACGTCGCCGAGGCCCTCCGTCGCCTGCTGGGCCACGTCGCCGAGGCCCTCCGTCGCCTGCTGGGCCACGTCGCCGAGGCCCTCCGTCGCTCCACCGAGCGCGTCTGTCGCCTGCTGGACCAGGTCGCCGAGGCCCGCGGACTCGGCTGCCGTCGTCGCGACTTCGGTGAGGTTTCCGAGCGCGCCTCCAGCGGCCTCCTTGAATCTATCGAAGATGCTCCCCAAGGCCACTTGAATCCTCCAGTACTCGTGCCCCGCTCAGTCAGCGGGTGAGCCATCAGCCGGACTCACAGCGGTCCGGTTCCACAGAGTATAGCCGTCACAGAGTGGCCAACGACGGCGCACACGAGACGAACACACTCTCATCGCCTGAGGAGGGCCGCGGCGAGGCGTTTCACACCCTCAGCAGGTCGACGAGTTTTCGCACCGTGTTGAGCTGCGCACGGTGACGCGGCTGCAGAGTGGCGTACCGACGATCCGGCTCCGCGTGGCGTCCTGGCGGTCGACGCGCCATATCACCGCCCCCGGCACGTAGACGGCATCCTCGATGCCGGGGCGGGGCACGAGCTCTTCTGTGACTCCGGAACCGTCGGCATCAGTCTTCAGGAGCACGACGTCGCACTTCATCAACGCGTTGTTGACCCAGGCGGTGGACAGAGCGTCCACCGCAGCCCTGATCTCAGCGGCGTCGCGCAGCTGGACCGGGCGGCCGTCCGGCTACACCGGCGGGCGACCCTCGGAGACCGCGCGTACCACGCGCTCTATCCGGGACACGCGCGTCGCGGGGCGCTTCGCCGAGCCGATCCAGAAGAGCGCCATCTTGCGCTGCGACACGGCCGAGCGCTCGAACGCATCGGTAGCGCCGGGGACCGCGGCAAGCGCCCCGGCGAGATCGGCGGGCATCACGAGGTTCTCCGCGTCTTCGAGAGCGGCCCACGAACCGTCGGCCTTCGCCGCCTCGACCGCCGCGATGCCCGCCGGCATCATGCGTCCTTCGGCGACCAGGCGCTCCACGCGCCGCTTGTTCGACATCGCCCAGGTTCCGCCCGGCCGTCTCGGCGTGAAGAGCTGCAGGAAGCGGTCGGCATCGAGTCTGCGCACGGTGCTGTCGATCCATCCGAACCGCAGCGCCTCCTCGACGGCAGCTTCGTACTCGAGGCGAGTGGCAGTGCCTCCCTTCTTACCCACCGCGAGCATCACGCCGGGCGAGCGGTCGTGGTTCTCCTCGAGCCAACGACCCCACTCCTCTCGATCCGCGGGCTCGAGCCGTTCGAGTGAGTCGAGATTGCCCATCAGTGTGCTCCCTGCGTCGTGACCGATGCTGTGCCCGGCGTGCCGACGGCCGCGCCGTCTCGGAGTGTGTTCCCGCTGTGAGCCGCTCAGGTCGCGTTCAGTCCGGCCGGTGAGCGTAGAATCCGCGGTAGGAGTTGCGGAGAGGGCCGTGTGTCATCATCGTCCGCATTACGATGGGGGTCATGCCGCACGCATGAGGCTGAAGGTCGATTCCGCGGGGCCGGTGGTCTCGAGCTCGCGTACCGGTCGTGGATGCCCGAAGGCGAGCCGCGTGCTGTAGTTGTGCTCGTGCACGGCGTGTGCGAGCACTGCGGCCGATACTCGAATCTCGTCGAGCCGCTCGTCGCTGACGGCTATGCCGTCTACGGCTACGACCAGCGGGGGCACGGGATCTCCCCTGGGCAGCGAGTGCACGTCGGTCGCTGGGCCGAGTACCGCGAGGACCTGGCCGCGTTCGTGAGGTTCGTGTCGGGAATCGCACCTGGCACACCCGTCGTGCTGTACGGGCACAGCATGGGCTCGCTTGTCGTCATCGACTATCTCCTGCACAAGCCCGAGCAGGTTGCGGGTGCGGTCATCAGCGGGGTGCCGCTCGAGCCCGCCGGGGTGGGGAGTCCCGCGCTCATCCGGATCGCCCGGCTCCTGACGGGAATCGCACCGCGACTGCCGGTCGACCTGGGTCTCGACGCGGCAGCGCTGTCCCGGGACCCGGACGTCGTGCGCGCCTACCGTGACGACCCTCTCGTCACATCCCGCGCGACCGTCCGCTGGGGCACCGAGAGCCTCGACACCGTGCGCCGGGTGCGAGTCGCTATGGGCGCTCTCGACACGCCGTTGCTGATCGTTCACGGTGAGGCCGACCGGCTCAACCTCCCCGAGGGTGCCCGGGAGCTGTTCGAGGCAGCGGCGGCCGGGGGTAAGGAGATCCGCATATACCCCGACGTGCACCACGAGCCCCACAACGATCTCGGCCACGAGCGGCTTGCCGGCGACGTCTTGAGCTGGCTCGAGCAGGCGACGCGGCGATGATCGGCCGACACAGAGCCCTCGCGATGGCGGCGGCGGTGCTCGGACTGCTCGTTCTCGGCGCGTGCGCAGCCGTCTTCCTCGTGCTCACGGGCATCATCGCCGAGCCGGGGACCCTCCTCGAGAGCTTCGTGCGCTGGTTGCAGGGCGGGTAGGGTCGGACCGCTCACCGATTCCGTGCCCCTGTCCGTGGCAACCGGCGGCCCGGGAAGTACGCTACGCGTCGCACGGGTGGGTCGGCGCCAGGGGGCTTCCGGTGAGCGGCCGTCGCGTACTCCCGATGCTCGGGATCCCGCTGTGTGGCGGCGCTGCGTTTCGTGTTCGGGATGCGGCCGCTACCGCGGGACTGAAACCGCGCTCGTGGGTACCTTCCACCGTGCAGTGTTCACGCGATGACGGGAGGATGCCATGGGTGCATCGAAACCCGGCTCGATCGACGAGTACATCGAGCGCTTCCCCGAGCACACCCGGGCGCTACTCGAGGAGATGCGGGTGCTCATCGACGAGACCGTGCCCGACGCGACCGAGACGATCAGCTACCGGATGCCGACGTTCGACCTGCACGGCAGGCATCTCGTGCACTTCGCCGGTTACGACCGGCATATCGGCTTCTACCCGATTCCCACGGGCATGGAGGCGTTCAAGGAGGAGCTCGGCGCCTACAAGACCGGCAAGGGGTCGGTGCAGTTCCCGCTCGACCAGCCCCTGCCGCGTGACCTCATCCGGCGCATCGTCGCGTTTCGCGCCGATGAGAACCGCCGACAGGCAGCGAAGTAGGCGACTGTGAGCGGATCGGCGGCACAGATGTGGGCTGCGTTCGTCGCGTTCGAGGACGTGACTGCGAAGTTCGCGGCTACCGAGGGTGAGGGGGACTGCTCGCTCTCCTACTCGCGCGAGGGGCACCGGCACTGCTTCACGCTCGAGCTGGCCGAGTTCGGACGCACTCCTACTCCGGACATGCCGGTGGTGTGCGAACGGTTCGACGCTGTCTGGCCGCCGGCCGGAGCGTGACGCACCATACGTCCGGAGGGTGGAGCGGAGACGTCGAAAGGGTACCCTCTGTAGCGATGCGGGTATGTTCCGGCTGACCGTCCGGCTCGGGGGGCGAAGATGAGCTCGACCATCATACGGTGCGACAAGTTGACGAAGTACTACGGAAAGACCCGAGGCGTGGAGGACCTGACGTTCGAGGTCCGGCCGGGACAGGTCTACGGCTTCCTCGGCCCGAACGGAGCCGGCAAGACCACCACCATCCGCTGCTTGCTGTCGATGTTACGGCCGACGAGTGGGCGGGCGTTCCTCTTCGACGAGGAGGTCGGCATCGACGGGCGCGGCCTCAGGCGACGCATCGGCTACGTGCCCGGCGACGTGAAGCTGTTCGAGAAACAGACGGGCCGTTGGACGCTCGACTACATAGCCGGCCTTCGTGGCGGGTCAGGGCCGGCCGAAGCCGAGATCTGCGAGCGGCTCGAGTTCGACCCGTCGCGCCGCGTGCGCGAACTCTCGAAGGGCAACAAGCAGAAGCTCGCGCTCGTCATCGCGCTCATGCACCGCCCCGAACTGCTCATCCTCGACGAGCCGACGAGCGGGCTGGACCCGCTGAACCAGCAGGTCGTCTTCGACATCCTCGAAGAGCGCGTGGCCGAGGGCGCGACCGTCTTCCTCAGCAGCCACATCCTGCCCGAGGTCGAGCGGGTCTGCGAGCGGGTCGCCATCATCCGGGACGGGCGGGTGGTCGCCGAGGAGTCCGTCGACGACCTGCTCTCCAAGGCGATCCGCACCGTGCACGTCACCTATGCCGAGCCTTTGCCGGCGGGTTTCGCAGAGGGTCTCACCGGCATGATCTCGGTCGAGCAGGTGTCCGATACCGTGGTGCGCGCGAAGGTCGCAGAGAACATCGACGGCGCGCTGCGCGCCTTCCTCGCCCGTCCGGTTGCCGACGTCACCGTGGAACATGCGACGCTCGAAGAGGTGTTCTTGCAGTACTACGCACACGGCGAGACGGAAGGAGGACCGGTGTGAGCTGGACCGTCTTCCGTTCGATGCTGCGGATGAGGCGCATCTCGCTGTTCTGGTACTCGTTCGGCATCGTCACCTACAGCTGGTTCATGGTCGCGTTCTTCCCGCTCGTCGAGGAGAACCTCGAGTACATGGAGATGATCCAAGAGGTCTTCACCGACGAACTCCTCGCTGTGTTCGGTGGCGCCGGATTGGACTTCGGAACGCTCGGCGGCTTCCTCGGGGTCGAATACCTGAGCCTGATATGGGTCTTCATCGTGGGGGCCGCCGCAATCACGTTCGCAGCGGGCGCGCTCGGCGGCGCCGTCGATGACGGCACGATGGAGCTCACGCTGGCCCAGCCGGTCTCGCGGGTCCAGGTCGTGGTGACCCGCTACCTGGCGCTCGCCGCGTACACGGGTGTCCTCAACCTCGCCACCGTCGCAAGCCTCTACCTGCCGGGACTGCTTCACGGTGTGGACGTCCCGCTCGATGCGATGGCGCTGCTCTTCCTGGTAGGATGGCTGGTGACGATGGCGATCGGCAGCTTCGCCTACGCCATCTCGGCGCTCTCGTCGACGGGAGGGCGCGCCATCAGCGTGAGCCTCGGCGTGATCGTCGCCATGTGGCTCGCCGACGTCCTCGGCAACATCTCCGATCGGTTCGACTGGCTCTCGGACTTCTCGCTGTTCCACTACTGGAGGCCGGACCTCGTCATCGACGAGTTGGAAGTCTCCGGCCAGGCCTGGACGGTCTTCGGCGCGGCCGCCGTCCTGTCTTTCGCCATAGCAGTGCTCGCGTTCCGGCGACGTGATGTCGTGTAGCCATGTCCCGGCGACTGACACTCGCGCGCCTGGCTCACGACGCGGTCTACGTCGTCATGGCGATCTCGACGCTCGCGGTGCTCTATGCCGGGCTCACAGGTGCGAACGGCCGCTGGCTGACGATCGCTGTCGCACTCATCATGACCGAGATCGTCGTTTTCGTCGGGTTCGGCATGCGCTGCCCGCTGGCGATCCTCGCGCTCCAGTACGGTGCCGAGACGGGACATGCGTTCGAGGCCGTGCTCTCCCCGCGGATGTCGCGCGCGGCGTTCCTTGCCGTGGACGCCATCGGTGCGGTCGGCCTCACGCTGCTCGCCGGGCGCTGGCTCGGCGTGCTGGGCTAGAACGAGAGCACCGGACGTGACCTCCGCCGGCACCGCCGACATCCGCACACTGCTCGCAACCGGCTCGGTCGTGCTCGGCCCGATGGCTGGCATCACCGAGGCGCCTTTCCGTGGCATCTGCAAGCGCATGGGCGCGCGGCTCACCTACACCGAGATGGTCAGCGCCAAGGGGCTGCACTACAATCCGGACTCGGCGATCTCCCGGCAGTTGCTCACCTTCTCGCCGGAGGAGGTGCCGTGCGCGGTGCAGATCTTCGGTTCCGAACCCGACATCATGGCCGAGCAGGCGGAGCGCATCGTCGACGAGCGCCGGGGCGAAGTCGCGCTCGTCGACATCAACATGGGTTGCCCGATGTCGAAGGTCACGGCGAAGGGCGAGGGGGCCGCGCTCATGCGCACCCCCGATCGCGCGGCCGAGATCGTCTCGCGCGTCGCCGGGCGCTGCGGGGTGCCGGTGACGGTGAAGTTCCGGGCCGGGTGGGACGACGGGGCGCGCAACGCGGCGGAGTTCGCCCGCGCGATGGAGGCGGCTGGTGCGGCCGCGGTCGCCGTGCACGGACGCACCCGCGAGCAGTTCTACCGGGGCCGGGCCGACTGGAGTGTACTCGCTGAGGTCAAGGCAGCCGTCGGCGTGCCCGTCATCGGCAGCGGCGATGTCTTCTCGGCGGCGGACGCGAGGGCGATGCTCGATCAGACCGGCGTGGACGTGGTGATGGTCGCCCGGGGCGCGCAGGGCAATCCGTGGATTTTTCGGGAGGCGAGGGCCCTCATCGAGCGCGGTGTCGTCCTGCCGCCACCCACCGCTTTCGAGCGCATCGACATGGCGCGCGAGCACGCGCACACGCTCCTCGAGTTCGGCGGCGAGTACACGGCCCCGCGCATGCGCAAACACGTGGGCTGGTACATCCACGGCATGCCGGGGGCCACGCGTGTGCGCGAGCGCGTGAACCAGGTTGCGACCTACGCTGAGCTCGACGAACTGCTGCTCAAATACCGCGCGTACGTCGCCGAGAGACCGAAGTGATGGACGAAACGGTGCGCATCCGGATGCGCGTGGTGACGGGCGACATCACGCGGCTCGAGGTCGACGCGATCGTCAACGCGGCCAACACCTCGCTGCTCGGCGGGGGCGGCGTAGACGGCACGATTCACCGGGCCGCCGGACCGGGCCTGCTCGAGGAGTGCCGGACGCTCGGCGGATGCCGGTCCGGCGAGGCGCGAATCACCGGCGGTTACCGGCTCCCGGCCGGCCACGTCATCCACGCGGTGGGACCGGTCTACCGTGGCGTGCGCTCCGTCGAGCCGGGGCTTCTCGCGTCGGCGTACACGTGGTCGCTGCGGCTTGCGGCAGAGGCCGGCGCGCGGACCGTCGCGTTCCCGTGCATCTCCACGGGCGCGTACGGCTACCCCAAACCCGCGGCATGCGACATCGCCGTGAAGACGGTGGCCGAGTGGCTCGCGGAGCACGAGCTGCCCGGGGAGGTCGTCTTCTGCTGCTTCGACGACGAGAACGCCGGCCTGTACCGCCGCGCGCTCGGGGGCGCGTGACGGTAAGGATCGGCGTCCGGAGTGCGCTTTGCCGGGTCGGGCGTCGTGGTGGGAGCCCTACCTCGGCTCGCCTCGCTTCACGTTGGCCTGTGTCGCGTCGCAGACCCACTGCGCCATGCCCGGCCGGATTCTCTCGTAGGTCGCGGTGAACCGCGAGTCGGCGACGTACATCCGTCCGAGCCCGGCGTGCATCTCGCGCGAGCACGGGTAGAACCACTGGTCGATCTGGGCCCGGTGCCGGTCGACCGCGTCCATCGCGCGCGGGTCGTCGGGTGCCACACCTTCGTCCATGAGCGCGACGATGGCGGCATTGATCTCCTCGGACTCGTCCTTGAAGCGCTGCCAATCGGCCTTCGTGTAGCGCGTAGTGCGGCGCGCCGACTCCTTGTACGCCTCGGTCTCGCCCCAGCGCTCATGGACCTCGTCCTCGTACTCGGCGGGGTCGAAGTCACCGAAGACCTCGAACATCTCTTCCTTCGTCATGCGTATCCCTCCTTCCATGGCGTCGATGCTCCGGTCGATCAACCCGAGGAGGGCATCGAGCCTGAGCGCCTGCTCGGCGACGAGTTCGCGCTGCGCGCGCAGCGCATCGAGGCGGTCGAAGGAGGGATCGGCCATGATGTCGCGGATCTCCTCGAGCGCGAAACCGAGCTCCCGGTAGAAGAGCACCTGCTGCAGTTGCGCGAGGTCATCCTCGCCATACAGCCGGTAGCCAGCGTCCGAGCGCCGCGAGGGCGTGAGGAGCCCGAGCTCGTCGTAGTGGTGTAGTGCCCGCACGCTCACGCGTGCGAGTCGCGCCACCTCGCCAACCGTGTATTCACCGTCCGTCATGCCTTCCACCTCCGGACGCCAGCGTAGACCCTCACGTTACGTGAGGGTCAAGAGGCGGGTGAAGCGCGTTGAGGACGGGGGTCTCGACGGAGCTAGTCGGCGGCCGCCTCGAAGATGAGCAACTCGTTCCCGTTCCCGTCGAACAGGGTAAGCGTCGTGTTGTCGAGCCGATAGGACTCGGCTGTGCGCAGGAGTTCGTGGTAGATCGACTCGGCTCGCATGGCGTCATCCGGTCCGGCCATGAGCGTCTGGGCGATCTCGCCCACCGCGAATGCGCCCCCCGACTCGGTCGTGTACTCGCCGCCGTAGCTGTTGACCGCGCTCGTGCCGCCGATCCGGCCGTCGTCGAACTGTGCGGTGATGGTGAACGCCTGCGGGTCGAGCGAGCTGGCGGACCATCCAGCCAGCCGCCACGAGGTGCCGTCGAGTGCGGCAGAGTCGGCGCAGGCAGTAAGTGTAAGAGCTGTGGCGACAAGTGCGGCGAACGCCGGCAGCACGCGAGTCAGGTGTGTTGCGACGCTGCGGGGGTGGGTCCCTCGTGACATCGGTCCTCCTCTATCGGTTCGGCCGACAGGTATGACGTTGCCGCGGCCCCCGGCGTTCGGGTGATCCCGGCGAAACCCCAAGGGCGCCGCACCCGGCGACGCCCTCGTACCCCTGAGTCTGCAGCGGTCGGACCGCGCGGTGGCCCTACGCTTTCGGCTCCCAGTAACAACGCTTGGGCGAGACGATCCGCTCGGTCTTCTTGAGTTCGTTCATCGCCTTGTCGACCTCTTTGCGCTCGAGGCCGGTAAGCTCGGCTACCTTGCCGGCGTTCAGCGGCTCGCCGGCCTTCTTCATCGCATCGAGGACCTTGTCGGTCGCTTCCACGAGCGGCCTCCGTTCGTTCGTTAGGGACAGTACTGACTACATTCCCCGACCGTCGCGGACCGTCACGTGCCGTTCCTGCATGTGCCCGGCGGCTTCGCTACAATCGAGTGCGGCGCGCCCGGCCGAGCGTGGCGCGCGGACCACGGAGGAGTTCCGCATGCGCATCCTCGTACTTGGCGGCGGAGGCCGCGAGCACGCCATCGTCGCCAGTCTTGCCGCTTCGCCGCACGTGGACGCCGTGCTCGTGGCGCCTGGCAACGGGGGGACCGCCACGATCGCGCAGAACGTCGCGCTTGCCATCGAGGACGGAGACGCCGTCGCCGCGTTCGCGCGCGAGCACGCCATCGACCTCGTGGCCATCGGGCCGGAGGCCCCGCTCGTGGCCGGCGTCGCCGACGCGGTGCGCGCGGCCGGAATCGCCGCGTTCGGGCCGGGAGCAGAGGGTGCACGGCTGGAGGGTTCCAAGGAGTTCGCCAAGGAGCTCATGCGCCGCCACCACATCCCTGCTGGCGTGTCGCGTGCGTTCACGGAGCTCGAGCCGGCGCTCGCGTACCTCGAGGAGGTCGGTGCTCCGGTCGTCGTGAAGGCCGACGGGCTTGCCGCCGGCAAGGGCGTGACCGTGGCGATGGACCTCTCGGTCGCCCGCGACGCGGTGCGCGAGTGTTTCGCGGGCCGCTTCGGCGAGGCCGGCTCGACGGTGCTCGTCGAGGAGTACCTCGCAGGCCCCGAGTGCTCGCTGCTCGCCTTCACCGACGGGCACACCGTGCTGCCGATGATCCCCGCGCAGGACCACAAGCGTGCCTACGAGGACGACCAGGGCCCCAACACCGGCGGCATGGGTGTGTACGCGCCGGTCCCCATCGTTACCTCGGCCGAGCATGCCGAGATGGTCGCTCTGATGGAGCGCACCGTCGAAGCGCTCGCCGAGGAAGAGATCGACTATCGCGGCGTGCTCTACGGCGGCTTCATCCTCACCGCCGAGGGTCCCAAGGTGCTCGAGTTCAACGCCCGTTTCGGCGATCCGGAGACGCAGGTCGTCCTCCCGCTGCTCGCCTCCGACCTCGCCGAGGTGATGATGGCGGTCGCCGAATGCAGGCTTGCGGACGTCGAGCTTGCATGGCGCGACGAATGGGCGGTCTCGGTGGTGCTCGCCAGCGGAGGGTATCCCGGCGACTACGACGTCGACATGCCCGTCACCGGCATCGAACAGGCCGAGCAGGTCGACGGCGTCACTGTCTACCATGCGGGCACCCGCGTGACCGGTGACGGACTGCTGCTCACCGCCGGCGGGCGCGTGCTCAACGTGACCGCACTCGGCCCGGACTTCACCACAGCGCGCGAGCGTGCGTACGCCGGCGTGGCGCGCGTCGCATTCGACGGGATGTTCTACCGCTCCGACATCGGTGCCCGCGCCCAACGCGGCCGCGCCGCCTGGCGGGTGTAGCGTGCTCGCGGAGCGCATGCTGAGCGCTGTGATGCGCCGGGAGAACAGCCGCCTGCTCAGTCTCGACGCACAGACCTCACCTCGGTTGCCCGACCCCGTCCCGGATCGCGAGTATCTGCTCTACGTGCACGTACCGTTCTGCACGCGGCTCTGTCCGTACTGTTCGTTCAACCGCTTTCCCTTCGAGGAGTCGCGCGTGACCGCCTACTTCAAGCGGCTCCGGGAGGAGATGCGGTCCGTCGCAGACCAGGGCTACGAGTGCGGATCGGTGTACGTCGGCGGGGGCACGCCGACGGTGATCGTCGAGGAGCTGTGCGAGACGATCGACCTCGCGAAGTCGCTCTTCCCGATACGAGAGGTCTCCAGCGAGACGAACCCCAACCATCTCGTACCCGAGATCGTCGATCCCCTGGCCGAGCGGGTCGACCGGTTCAGTGTCGGCGTGCAGTCCTTCGACGACAGCCTGCTCAAACAGATGGACCGCTACGACAAGTACGGCTCGGCCGCCGACACCTTCGAGCGCATCCAGTCCATCGAGGGTCGATTCCACTCGCTGAACGTGGACATGATCTTCAACTTCCCCTCGCAGACCGAGGAGATGCTCCTCAAAGACCTCAAGATGCTCAAGGCGAGCGGGACGAACCAGACGACCTTCTACCCGCTCATGGCCTCACCCGCCGTCGAGGAGTCCCTCAGGCGCACCGTCGGCAAGGTCTCCTACGAGCGTGAGGCCCGGTACTACCGGATGCTGACCGAGGTGCTCGCCGACTCGTTCGAGCCCGCGAGCGCGTGGACGTTCTCACGGACCGGCGGCGGCATGATCGACGAGTACATCGTCGACTACGAGGACTACGTCGGGATCGGCTCGGGTGCCTTCTCCTTCCTCGACGGGGCGCTCTACGCCAACACGTTCTCGCTCGACGAGTACAACCGGCGTGTGGACGCCGGGACCACGCCTGCCACGGGCCTGCGCCGGTTCGGTCCGCGCGACCGGATGCGCTACCGCTTCCTCATGCGACTGTTCGGCCTGTCGCTCGACAAGAAGGCGTTCGAGCGCGACTTCGGCACCCCGATCGAGCGCGGGCTTCCGGTCGAGATGGCGTTCATGCGAATCACGGGTGCCTTCGACGTGGACGATGCCGAGCGCCTCACCCTCACCCCGAAGGGGCGCTACCTGCTGGTGGCGATGATGCGGCAGTTCTTCATCGGCGTAAACAACGTGCGCGATCAGTCGCGGGCGTCCCTTCCCGAGACCGAGCGGGCGCTGCTGTTCGGGGAGGGCGAGTGTGCCGGGTCCGAGGCGGCGGCAGCTGCGGTCACCGAGGACGTCGAACATCTGCCGGTGCCGTAGCGCACGCGCTCCGCTACAATCACCCCACGTACCGACCCGCCCGAGCGGACACGAGCGCGCCGGAGGGACCCCATGGCTGACACGCCTCTGGTAGGAATCGTGATGGGTTCGAAGTCCGACATGGACGTCGTGAAACAGTGCGCCGGTCAACTCGCGGGACTCGGTGTTCCTTACGAGCTGCTCGCCGCAAGCGCGCACCTCAATCCCGACCGCGTCCACGAATGGGCGAGCACGGCGGACTCGATTCCCTGCTCTCGATGGTGCGGATGCTGACCGGCGTGCCGGTAGCTTGCGTCGCCATCAACGGCACGAAAGACGCCGCGCTCCACGCGACGCAGACACTCGGCAGTTCGATGTCGGAGTACGGAAAGCGCATCGCCGCATGCAAGCGGGAGATGACTGAGGTGTAGGACCGGCCCGCACCCGGGAGGAGGGCGCAGATGCCGCACGGCTCGTACGAGGACATCCGGATCGAAGGGCACCTGATCGATTCGGGCATCATGTCGTCGATCATGGACGACATCGTCTCGCTCGGCGGCGAATTCGAGACGCTCTCTTTCGAGGTCGGACGCACGAACGAGGACGTCTCGAAGGCGGTCATCCGCGTGCGCGGGCGCGACGAGGGTCATCTCGACGCTCTGATGACCGCGGTCCAGGAGCACGGTGCGGTGCCGGTCGACCCGTCGGACGCCCGGCTCGCCGAGGCGCCTTCCGACGGCGTCTTCCCGGAGGGCTTCTACTCGACCACCAACCTCGAGACCGCCGTGCGCATCGACGGCCGCTGGGTGCCGGTCGAGGGGACCGAGATGGACCTCGGGGTGCGGGTCGACCGCGAGGCCGGGCGTGCGTGGACGGTGCCGATGGCCGACGTCCGCGCCGGCGAGCCCTTCGTCATCGGCCACGATGGCCTGCGGGTGCGCCCGCAGGAGCGCCCGCGCGAGAAGCAGGCATTCGAGTTCATGACATCCGCGGTCTCCTCGGAGAAGCCGAAGGCTCAGGTCGTCAAGGTCGTCGCAGGGATACTCCGCGAGACGCGCGATGCCGGCAAGGAGATTGTCGCAGTGGTGGGGCCGGCGGTCGTGCACACGGGCGCGGGCGACGAGCTCGCGCGCCTCGTGCGCGCGGGGTACGTGAGCGTGCTGTTCGGCGGAAACGCGATTGCGGTCCACGACATCGAAGCGGCGCTGTACGGCACATCGCTCGGTGTTTCGTTGGCCGAGGGCACGCCTGTCGTCGGCGGCCATGAGCACCACCTGCGGGCCATCAACCGCATCCGGGCCCACGGTTCGATCGCGGCGGCCGTCGAAGCCGGGGTGCTCAACGAGGGTCTGATGCACACGCTCGTGACCACGAACACCCCGTTCGTGCTCGCCGGTTCGGTGCGCGACGACGGCCCGTTGCCCGACGTGCTGACCGATGTGATGGAGGCTCAGCGCGCGATGCGCGTGTACTGCCAGCGCGCCGGTGCGTGCCTGATGCTCTCGACGATGCTGCACTCCATCGCGACCGGCAACATGCTGCCGGCCGCCACGCAGACGGTCTGCGTCGACATCAACCCGGCGGTCGTCACCAAGCTTGCAGACCGTGGCTCGTGGCAGACGATCGGGATCGTCACCGACGTCGGCCTGTTCCTCGAGCAGCTCGCTAACGAACTGGGCGCCTGAGCGCGATGCGCGGCCCGGCCGGCATCGGGCAGCTGGCCGCCGGGGCGGCCGTCCTCGCCGCGGCATCTGCTTTGCTCTGGTACGGGTACCACCTGGTACTGGAGGTACCGATGTTTCCGTGGACTGATCGAAGCGTGACCACCGAAACTGCGGCGGGGCCCCGCGCGCTGCCGCCGATCGATCTCGCGGCGCCCGCCACCGTCGAGACGGCGACCTTCGCCGCCGGTTGATTCTGGGGCCCTGACGCCCGGTTCGGGCTCATCGAAGGAGTCGTCCGCACGCGCGTGGGCTATGCGGGCGGCATGAAACCGGACCCCACGTACCGCTCCATCGGCGACCATACCGAGGTCTTCCAGGTCGACTTCGATCCGGAGCGCGTGAGCTACGAGGAACTGCTCGAGGTCTTCTGGACCGAGCACGATCCCACGGCGCGTCCGCACTCGACGCAGTACAAGGCGATGGTGCTCGCTCATGACGAAGCGCAGCTGGCCGCCGCGCGTCGTTCCCGTGACGCCGTGGAGGCGCGTGCGGGCCGCCCGGTGCTGACCGAGATCCGCACGCTCGACCGTTTCTACGTCGCCGAGGACTACCACCAGAAGTACGCGCTTCGCAACGACCGGCTGCTCTCGGGCGAGATGCACGCTCTCTACCAGGACGAGGCCGACTTCAGGGAGTCGACCGCCGCTGCGCGCCTCAACGGATACGCGTACGGACTCGGCTCGTCGCTGCAGCTGGAACGCGAGATAACCAAGCTCGGCCTGTCCGCTCCGGGCCAAGAGCGCGTGCGCGCAGTCGTGCGCCGATGAGCGGAGGGAGAGACGCGATGCCGGCCAGGGTGGTTCGCACCGACGACGAGTGGCGTGCGCTGCTCAACCCCGAGCAGTTCCGCGTCTTGCGGCGCGCGGGTACGGAGCGTGCGTTCTCGGGTGAGTACACCGACCTGAAGGATTCGGGCAGCTACCGGTGCGCGGGGTGCGGTGCCGAGCTGTTCTCCTCGGCCGACAAGTTCCACTCCGGGTGCGGGTGGCCGTCCTTCACGCGGCCAGTTGCCACTGACGCGCTCACCGAGCACGTCGACCGCTCGTTCGGCATGACCCGCACCGAGGTGCGCTGTGCGACCTGCGACGGGCATCTCGGCCACGTCTTTCCCGACGGGCCGCTGCCCACCGGGCTGCGCTACTGCATCAACTCGGTGGCCCTGGAGTTCGTCGGAGGCTAGCCCCGGAATCACCTCGAGCAGCACGGTCTGGGGACGGGAGCGTCAACGGAGTTAGCAAAAACTAATGGACGATGTTAGTGGAAGGGAATTACAGGGAAGATAGGCGGTAGAGCAACACGATACCTACGAGGCGTTTCAGAGGGGAGGCGAGCAGCGATGAAGGTCACGACATTCAAAGCGGTCTCGCGTCTACGTACGATCGCCCTTCTCGGTCTGGTTGCCGCCGTGTTTATGATGATGTCCGCTCCCGCGTTCGGTCTGACGCAGGTCAACCTGCATGGACCGCATGTAGGAGCCGACAGCAGCACGTTTGGCGCCGAGAGCGACGACGGTGGCCTGACCGATCCTGTTGTGTGGCACTTCGTCTTGAACCAGGTGGACCAGGGCGCGCCTGCCGGAACGCTGTACGTGACGTTCCAGAGCGCCGGCGCCAAGATGGCGACCGGGATTCCTGTCGGCAACGGTAGCGTTCAGCACTACTACGTCGGTACGCCCACTCACGACGTCGTTGTGAGCGCGTACGTGATGGTCGAGTCGGAAGGCGGCAAGTTGGTTCTCAGCCACATCGCGCTGAACGAGCCCGAGGAGCCTGAAGAGCCCGAGGAGCCTGAAGAGCCCGAGGAGCCTGAAGAGCCCGAGGAGCCTGAAGAGCCCGAGGAGCCCGAGGTTCCTGTGGAGCCCGAGACTCCGGAGGAGCCCTCTCTCCCCTTCACCGAGGAAGAGGAAGAGCCCTTCCTCCCCTTCACCGGTGGACCTGAGGTGCTGCTCATCGGAGCAGCCGCGGTGGCCGGAGCCGGCACCGTTCTCCGGAGGCTTGGCAGGTAAGGAGACAGACACGATGCTGAAGATCTGATCGAGAGTGAACGAGTACGGACAGCGTGAGACGAGAGAGAAGAGCCGCTCGAGGGCGGCTCTTCCGTTTGCGTCGGGATGCGGATCACCAGCCGAGGGTTCCCGGCTCCCCCTTGAACGGCCCGACGACATCCGTCGTGATCCAGCCCCCGTAGAAGCCCCCCGGCTGGGGCGTGACGACCTCGCCGTCGACGTTGCATTCGTCCATCAGACCCGGGTAGAACGCCACGTGGCCCGCGATGCCCTCGTAGCCGGGTGCGGGGTCCGGGTAGGACCACGCCGCGTCGCGGCGCTCGATCCCGCCGGCGCACACAAGGTGGTAGGCTGCCCAGCCCTTGTACTCGCAGAACGTCCGTCGTTCGCTTGCGGAGAGCGCGCCGGTTGCGATGTCCTCCGGGGGGATGTAGTAGACCGGCGGGTGGCTCGTCTCCATGACCTTGACGGCACGGTGTGTGTCGGCGATCGTGACGCCGTCGAGCACGACCCGTATGAGTCTGGGCGTGAGCTCGGCCCGGGGTGGACGCGGGTAGTCCCAGACGGATTCCTGGCCCGGAGCCGGTGTGACAGGGCGCGGCCTCATGTGACGATCCTCTCACCGGGGTCTGCGGAGTTCACGTCAGTAGATACCCGCTGGGCGAAACTCGCCTGCTGGCACGTTGTTTGCGGGAGAATCGGCTGTCCGACCGGCGACTCCACGGGGGTTGCGTGCTTTACCGCAGCCAGACAGCACTGCTCATCGTACCGACGGTCCTCGCGGCCGCGCTCATGTTCGCCCTCGCACCGGCGTGCACGATGCCGTCGTGCGGCTCGGTCATGGGGCTCGCCGGCATGGTCGACCATCACGGCGAGGGCTGCCAGGACTACATGATGGTCGACGACAATCCCGACGGTCTACCGACGCCCCAGGCGCCGGCCGTCGCCCTGCTTGCAGTAGCCATCCCGCCGGCCGAAGTGTTCGCGCCGGCTTTCGTGCTCTGCCCGGCTGACGCTCCGCAGAACCCGGAGTTCGACCCTCTGGGCGTCCGAATACGCATCTGACACCCTCCTCGCGAGCCGCTTGCTGACAGCAGGCGGTTGACAGTCCGTGTCCACGCATGCGAGGAGTGAAGGTGGATCTGTTCCTTCCCTGGTTCGGCGTGGGGCTCGTCACCAGTGTTCACTGCGTGTCGATGTGCGGAATGCTCGTCCTCACCTACGCCGTCAAAGGCGTTCCCGGAGGATCGTTCGCACAGCGGTTGACACCGCACCTCGCGTATCAGACCGCGAAGATATTCAGCTACATGGCCGTCGGCCTGGCTCTCGGAGCCATCGGCGCCGCATTCGACATCGGAGGCATCCGCGGCTGGGTCATGGTCGCAGCGGGCGCTTTCATGGTGCTACTCGGCCTGAACATGACCGGGCGGGTGCCGTGGCTCAAGCGGCTGACGCTCAAGCCCCCGGCTTTCCTGGTCAGAGCGCTCTCGGCCACGCGCCGCAAGGCGAACGAGCAGGTCGCTGCCGAGGGTCACGTCAGCATCCTGACGCCGCTCACGTTCGGTCTGCTCACCGGCCTCATGCCGTGCGGGCCGCTTCAGGCGGCACAGCTCGCTGCCGCCGGAGCCGGATCGCCGGTGCAGGGCGCGACGGTCATGCTCGGCTTCGGGCTGGGTACCGCGCCGCTCATGCTGGCGTTCGGCACCGCATCGGGCTTCCTCAGCGCGAAGTTCAAGGACCGGATGATGGTGGCCGCCGCCGTCATTATCATGATCCTCGGACTCGTGATGCTGAACCGCGGCGCGATGATGCTCGGTTCCCCCGTTACCGCCCAGACCATACAGCAGGCCGTCGTCGGCACGCAGGTGGCGGATAGCGGCGAGTTCCAGACCGGCCCTGACGGGGTCGTCGAGGTGCCGCTCACCATAGCGAACGTGCGCTACATGCCGAGCACCATCTCCATACCTGCCGACCAGCCCGTACGGCTCATCGTCGACCGGCAGGAGGACAACGTCTGCTCCGACGAGCTGTGGATCCCGCAGCTCGGAGTCGCGCAGCCGCTCGAACCGTTCGGCACCACCGTGATCGAGATACCGCCCTCACCAGCGGGCAGCTACTCGATGACGTGTCAGATGGGGATGATGTCCGG
>JBBIIC010000016.1:0-32735 GCA_037446725.1 Actinomycetota bacterium | reverse complement strand
GCCGCGTTCCTGGGGGCCGCAATCATCGCGGGTCTCACGCTCGGCGGCGCGCTCGGCAGATAGGCACGTCTTGACAGTCCACACACGCCCTGCGGGGCGAGACACCAAGGAGACATGAGATGTCAGCACCAACCAAGACCAACGACAACATCACGACCCTGCGCTACGTGCTCATCGCGGCACTGGTCGCAGCAGCGTTCTTCGTGAGCTACAGCATCGCGGCCGCGTGGAACGAACCCGACTACGAGACCGGCGCGTTACCTGTCGCCGGCACGCTCGCGCCGGGCACGGCCGGCGGCGCTCCCGGAGCCGGCGGTGCGGGCTGTGCCTGCTGCGGGAACTCCGGCAGCGGCGAGACCATCGAGGGCCAGACCACAGTCGAGGGCGACGTGCAGCGCATCGCGGTCGACGCGAGCGCGGGTTACAACCCCAACGTCATCCGCGCGACCGCGGGCGTGCCGCTCGAGATCACGTTCGGCCAGGGATCCGGTTGCATGGCGCAGGTCATGTCGCGCGATCTCGGGTTCTTCGAAGATCTGACGACCGGTCCGAAGACCATCAAGCTCCCTGCCCTTGAGGCCGGCGAGTACGGTTTCTCCTGCGGCATGGAGATGGTGTTCGGTACGATCGTGGTGGAGTAGGTGACCGACAATGGAGAACACCATGGTCAGAGAGCATCCATCTGAGGTCGCCACGAACGAGGCCGTCTTCGGCGTGACCGGCATGACGTGCGCGTCGTGCGTCGCGGTCATCGAGAAGACGTTGTCTCGGATGCCCGGCATCGCCTCGGCCAGTGTCAACCTCGCCTCCGAGCGGCTCACGGTAGCCTACGACCCGGCTCAGATCGACGAGCCGGGCATCGTCGCCGCGATCAAGGCCGCTGGATACGAGGCGACACCGCTCGGGGCCACGTCGCAGCCCTCGGCCGGCGCGGAGGCGGGAAGCGCCGCTGCGAGGGTGACGCTCGGCATCACGGGCATGACGTGCTCGTCATGCCAGGCCGTCATCGAGAAGACGCTCGGGCGTCTGCCCGGCGTTGCCGAGGCGGTCGTGAACCTCGCGGCCGAGCAGGCGACGGTTACCTACGACCCGGGGCTCGTGAGCGTCGACGACCTCATCGGCGGCGTCATCGGTGCCGGCTACGATGCCGTCGTCCTGCCCGAGGCCGAGGAGGAGTCGGGCGAGTCCGCGCGCGACCTGCAGCGCGAGGCGCAGCAGCGCCACATGCGGCACCAGCGCAACCTGTTCATCCTGAGCGCGAGCCTCGCGATTCCCGCGTTCATCTTCACCATGGTCCCGCCGTTCATGGACGTCATCCCGGTGGTCGTGGCCACGTGGCTCGCGAACACCTTCGGTGGCGCATGGGACCCCCACATGGTCATGAAGTACATCGGTCTGGTGCTTGCCACGCCCGTTCAGTTCATCGCAGGCGCGCAGTTCTACCGCGGCTTCTGGCACGCGCTGAAGCGCCGTATGGGCAATATGGACACGCTCATTGCGCTCGGCACCTCGGCGGCCTACTTCTACAGCATCGCCGCCACGTTCTGGCTCGTCGAAGAGCCGGTGTTCTACGAGGTCGCCGCTATGCTCATCACCTTCGTCATCCTCGGCAAGCTGCTCGAGGCCCGTGCCAAGGGCCGGACCGGTGACGCCATCAAGAAACTCATGGGGCTTGCGGCCAAGACCGCGCGCGTCGTGCGCGGCGGAGCGGAGCTCGACATCCCGGTCGAACAGGTGGTTGCGGGCGACATCGTCGTCGTGCGCCCCGGCGAGAAGATCCCGGTCGACGGCGTGATCGTCGATGGCAGCTCGTCGGTTGACGAGTCCATGCTCACCGGCGAGTCGATTCCGGTCGAGAAGCACGAAGGCGACACGGTCATCGGCGCCACCATCAACAAGCTCGGCTCGTTCAAGTTCCGGGCGACCAAGGTCGGCAAGGACACCGCGCTGGCCCAGATCATCAAGCTGGTCGAGGAGGCGCAGGGCTCCAAAGCCCCCATCCAGCGCTTCGCCGACTACATCAGCTCGTACTTCGTGCCGGCCGTCATCGTCATCGCAGTCGTGACATTCCTGGTGTGGTTGTTGGTCGTGCCGAGCGCCTTCCCAGACGCGCTCGACGGCTTCACGCCGTTCGTGAAGGCGTTGCTTGTCGGCACCGCGGTGCTCGTCATCGCGTGCCCCTGCGCGCTCGGGCTCGCCACTCCCACCGCGATCATGGTGGGCACCGGCAAGGGTGCGGAGAACGGCGTGCTCATCAAGAGCGGTGAGGCGCTCGAGACCACCCACAAGACCAACGCCATCGTCTTCGACAAGACTGGCACGCTCACACACGGTAAGCCCGTGGTGACCGAGTACGAGCCGTTAGGAGAGGCGGCCGGCCGCGAGGAGTTCTTCCGGCTAGCAGCCGCGCTCGAGCGCTCGAGCGAGCATCCGCTCGCCGAGGCGATCGTCGCGCACGCTAAGGAGCATGGCGTCGAGTTGCCTGAGGTCACGGGCTTTGCCGCCGTCCCCGGCCACGGTGTCGAGGGAACGGTGGGCGGCCGTGCGGTGGTGCTCGGGAACCGGAAACTCATGGCCCGCGAGGCCGTGGACATCTCGCCGTGGGCGGCTCGCATCGAGCAGCTCGAGGGCGAGGGCAAGACGGTCATGCTCGCCGCAGTCGACGGTGCGCCTGCAGGACTCATCGCCGTGGCCGACACGCTTAAGGACAACTCGCGCGAGGCGGTCGACCGTCTGCGCGAGATGGGTGTCGAGGTCTACATGATCACCGGTGACAACCGGCTGACCGCCGAGGCGATCGCCGCACAGGCTGGCATCCCCGCCGACCACGTGCTCGCCGAGGTGCTCCCCGAGCACAAGGCCGAGGAGGTCGCCAAGCTCCAGTCTCGCGGCCTGTCGGTCGCGATGGTGGGCGACGGCATCAATGACACGCCCGCACTCGCGCAGGCCGACATCGGCATCGCCATGGGTGCCGGCACCGACGTGGCCATGGAGACCGGCGGAATCGTGCTCATGAAGGACGACCTGCGCGACGTGGTCACCGCCATCGAGCTGTCGCGCGCGACCATCCGCCGCATCCGGTGGAACTTCGTGTGGGCGCTCGGCTACAACTCGCTCGGCATCCCCATCGCCGCACTCGGCCTGCTCCGTCCCGAGCTTGCCGGTGCCGCGATGGCGCTCTCGAGCGTGAGTGTCGTGACTTCCTCCTTGCTGCTACGCAGGTTCAAGCCGAGCCTGCGCCGAGCGGCGTGACGATAGAAAGGACCCCTCCGATGAGAAGATCATTGGTGTTCGGAGGCGCGACGCTCGTGGCGGTGGCTGCGGTCGCGCTCACGGCATGGACGCTCGCCGAGGCTCGCACGCGTGACTACTCGATGGTCGGCATAGTCGTGGCCGCGCAGAACGTCGCACTCGAGGTCGACGACCAGATCGGTGCCGGTGACTCGATCACCGTCGCACGAGTCGTCGCTCCTGACGACTCGTGGGTGGTCGTGCATCTCGATGAGGACGGCATGCCCGGGCCACGTATCGGCTTGCTGCGGGTCGAGGCGGGCGAGAGCGTCGAACTCGAAGTCCCGCTTGACGAGGTTGCCAGGACGCCCAACGTCATCGTGGCGCTGCACGCAGACCGCGGAGAGCGCGGTGTGTTTGAGTTCGCCATGGAGGACTTCATGGGCAGTCCCGACAAGCCCTACTTCGTCGACTTCGAGGAGGTCGCAAGGGTGGCGGCGGTCGCCGAGTTCGGTGTTCCCGCAGCCGGGGGCGAAGCGGAGCTTAAGGCCGGTCAGGGTGCTCTCGACGCAGACAGCCTTACGCTGAGCCGGGTGATCGCTCCGGACGATGCGTGGGTGGTGGTGCACCTCGACGACGACGGCATGCCGGGCATGCGCGTCGGCATCGAACCCGTCGAGGCCGGTGAGTCCCGCAACGTCGCCATCTCCCTCGAGGGAGATGGCGTGAGCGCCGACAGCCTGATTGTCGCGCTCCACGCCGACCGCGGGGTCGGCGGCGAGTTCGAGTTCGACATGGAGGACAAGGTCGGCAGCCCCGACCAGCCGTACTTCATCGACGGCGCCGAGGTGGCGATCGTCGTGGAGCGGTAGTGACGCTGTAGGCTGACGCAGCTCTCGTGGTGAAGCGGGGCCGGCCCTTCAGGGCCGGCCCTTCGCGTCAGCTCAGTCGGGGCTCCTGCAGCGACCCGATCGCAAGGACGGCGATGTCGTCGCGCAGCGAGCCCCCGGAGAACTCCCAGGCCGCATCGGCGACCGTCTGCGCGATGCTCTCGGCGGTCTCGCCCGCGAGATCGGTCAGGAGGTCGACGAGCCGGTCCTCGCCGAAGAAGCCCGAGTCGTTGCGGGCCTCGATGACCCCGTCAGTGTAGAGCAGCAGCGTGTCGCCGTCGCCCAGGGTCGTCGTCTGGGCGGAGTACGCCACCGATCTGAACGCCCCGAGAACCGGTCCGGAGGCGACGAGCCGCTCCACCGTGCCGTCCGATCGCAGCAGCAAGGGTGCGGGGTGTCCACCGTTGCAGTAGGTGAAGCGACCGGTCTCCGGATCCAGCACGCCGAGAGCGACGCTCGCGAATGTCTCGCTGTCGGAGAAGTGCCACAGGAGGTCGCTCGTCCTCTCGAGGACCTCGTGAGGTTGTCGCCCGTCGAGCACGTGCGCGCGCATGCCGTTGCGCACCAGTGCGGTCACCCGGGCCGCGACGAGACCCTTTCCGGACACGTCTCCGATGCCGAGGGCGACCGTTCCGTCTGCGAGGCCGTACACATCGTAGAAGTCGCCGCCCACGCGCACGTTCTCGGTCGCCGAGCGGTACACGCGGCCGATGCCGAGCGCCTCCACGCGTGCGGGATCGGAGAGCAGCGACTGCTGGAGTGTCTCGGCGATCCGGTGTTCGCGCTGATAGAGCCGGGCGTTGTCGAGCGCGATGCCGAGTTGGGCGGCGATGGTCCTGAATACGGAGATCTCGTCCTCGGTGAACGGTCTGCGGCCCGGGAAGGACAGGCCGAGCGTGCCGAGCGCGTGCCCGGCGAGAAGAACCGGCAGTACAAACCAGCGGACGTCGGCGTCAGCTTCGTGTTTGGCGGCGTCCGGCGTCGGTGCGTCAGACTCGTGCGTGACGAGTGCGCCCCCGTCCCTCAGGAGCCGGGCGGCGGCTGCACCTGAGGTAAGCGGGATGCGTCGAATCTCGGCGAGAGAGGCCTCCGGGTACCCGAAGCTCGCGCTCAGCACGAGCGAGCCGCTGGTGTTGTCGACCAGGTGCAGGACGCCGCTCAGCGGCTGGAGCCGGTCGCGCACGGTATCGAGGACGCGCTCGCAGATCCTCTCGGCCGACAGCGACGTGCCGGCCGCGCTCGAGGTGTCCTTGAGCAGCGCGGTCCGGGCGATCTCCAGTTCGTACGCGGCCAGCAGCCGCTCGCGTTCCTCGTCCGCCTTACGGCGGTCCGTCACGTCCGAAGCGAAGATACTCAGGCCTGATTCGCTCGGATACATGCGGACCTCGACCCAGAGGTCCGTCGGCGGATAGTACTGTTGGAACGACAGCGCGGTCCTCTCCTCGAGCACTGTGGTGACCGCACGCTCGAACTCGGTCCCGCGGGCCTCCGGGAAGACGTCCCACACGCGGCGCCCGGCGATGTCGTCGACCTGCCTGCCGACCATGGATGCGAGCGACTGGTTCACGTACCGGTAGACGCCCGAGCTGTCGAGCACCGCGAAGCCGTCGGTGATGCTCGTGAGGATGTCCTCGGCGCGCTTGCGCTCGCGGGCGAGGTCGGCGACGAGCTGCTCGCGCTCGGTGACATCCTGCATGACCAGCACCGCGCCGGACACGACTCCACCCGAGACGAGGGGGGAGGCGGACATGACGACGTGCGACTCCGAGGCATCATGTCCGAGGGTTCTCGCCACGATGCGGGCTGTTTCGCCCTTGAGTGCCCGCTCGCTCGCGGTCTCGGTGCGCCGCAGCGGCGCTCCTGACCGGTCCCGGGCCTCAAGCCGCTCGACGAGGTCCCAGTGATGGAGGCCGTGGGGATCGAATCCCAGCAGGTGATGTGCCGAGTCGTTCGCGCGTACGACCGTGCCGGAGGCGTCAAGGACGAGCACCGCGTCAGTGAGTGACTCGAAGATGCCGCTGAACTCGGTGGCCAGACGCTCCGAAGCCGCCGAGAGGCGCGTCGCCGTCTCAGCCGCCCGGCGGGCGTCCTCGTAGAGGTGTGCGTTCTCCACGCCCACGGCGAGGATGTTCGCGACCGAGGCGAAGAAGTCGATGTCGTCGGCGTCCAGAGCGGCGCTTTCGGCCCAGCCGAGCGTGAGCACCCCGACCGTGCTTGCGGCACCCTTGAGAGGCAGCACGAGTAGCGTCTCAGGTTCGGCGTCCCATCGGGCGAGATCCCCGGCCATCGGCGAGCCGAGCGGCGTCGAGCGGAACTCCGCGCCCCACACCGGCTCTCCGGTGGCGAAGACGTGCGGCACGAGGTGCTCCTCGCCGACCCCGATCACGCCGTGTTCGCGCACGTAGCCGTCGGGGAGCCCGTGACTGGCGACGATGTGGAGGCGGGAACGCTCACGGTTGGCGAGACGCACCGCGGTGATCGTCGCTCCCGTGCGCGCGTGAAGGATGCCCGCGACTCGTCCGGCGATGTCGTGTGCGTCCAGCGATGAGATCGCGATCGAGCTAATCTCGTGCAGGAAGCCCGTCCGGCGCATGCGTTCACCGGTCGGGCGGCCGTCGGGCTCGTTCTTTCCAGGCGCGAGCGAGTCTCGGAGCATCGGTTCGGTCTACCCCCGTCACTCCCGGCAGAGTCGGCAGGCACCAGTGTACCCACTCACGGCGCGTGCGGATACCCTGGTTCCTCTATGCTTGTTGCGGAGAAGACACAGCGATCGAACGGAGGGGCGGCTGCCCGTGTACGAACGAGACTACATCCTGCGACTGATCACGCAGGTGGGCCGCATGCTCCAGGCGATGCTGCATGCGATCCGCGAGCAGCGGCCCGAGGACGCGCTGGAGACGGCGCGAGAGGCGATCGGGGCGCTGCTCGACACCGAGCCCGAACTCGCCGACTCGCTCACGGGCGAGGGTCTGGCGACGTTCCTTGCTGCGGGCGGTCGCGTCGATGTCGTTCGTTCATGGATGCTCGGCGAGGTCCTCGCGGTGCGCGCCGAGGCGTACGATGCGGCCGGACAGGGCTCTGCCGCGCATCGCGAGCGGCAGCGGGCCCGGGCCGTGCTTCGTGCCGCCCTGCAGGACGCCGACGGCGAGGACGCCGAGCGCATTCGGGAGACGCTCGGCCGGCTCGAGGAGGCGCCCGGCACCTACGAGGCGAGCTGATAGGCGACCTCACGGAGCGCCTGCAGCGCTGCCGAGACCGCGGGAGCCCGCGCGCTGCCCGTGCGGATGACCGCGACGATCCTGCGGTTGATGTCGACGTCGGAGCACTCCCGGAAGACGACCCCGGGGTAGCTGCTGAAGCGGGCGAGCGGAGGGATGAGCGCCACTCCGAGGCCCGCCTCGACGGCCGCGAGGATCACCTGGTAGTCGTTCGAGTGCAGGTCGACGCGTGGGGTGAAACCCGCCTCGTTGGCGATTCGCAACATGACGTCCATGAACGGTGAGCCGTCCCTTCCCACCACCCACTGCTCATCGGCGAGGTCGGCTAGTCTCACCGGGCCCCCGTGCGCGGCCTCGCTGTGTGCGACGGGCAGTGCGATGTGGTGGGGCTCGGTCATGAGGAGCAGGCGCTCGATCGACGGATCGTCCTTCTCGGGCAGGCGGTCGTAGCCGTAGGAGATGATCAAGTCGAGTTCGCCGCGTTTGAGCAGGGGGATGCTCTCTTCGGGTTCGAGGTCGCTCATGCGCAGGCGCAGCCGGGGGTGGCGTCCCCGCAGCAGTGCCAGTGAGGGAACGAGCAACGCTCTCGCGGCGGTGGGGAAACCGCACGTGTTGATCGTGCCTGCCACGCTTGCCGAGATGTCCGCGAGGTCGGACTGCGCCTCCTCGAGCACGGCGAGTACGCGCTCGGTGTGCGCCACGAGACTCTCCCCGGCCGCGGTGAGCCTGATGCCCCGGCCGTGGCGTTCGAGCAGCGGGGTGCCCGCCTCCCGCTCGAGGACGGCCATCTGCTGGGAGACCGCCGATGGGGACATATAGAGCGTCTCGGCCGCTGCGGCGATGCCGCCCTGCTCGGCGACCTCACGGAGCATCCGCATCCGGTTCACGTTTAGCATGAAGTAATACTTACACGAACATGAAGAAACCGACAATGGAACTAATGTATGAGAGCACCGATACTCTTCGTAGGCAATGTCACACGTCACGGGTTGCGAGGTGAAGTCAGATGTTCATAGAGGACAGCTTCAGCGAGAGCGCGGTCTATCCGCTTCGGATGGCCCTCGCGGTCGGCGCCCTCATGATCCTCTCGATCATCGCGTCCGCCCTCTAGGCAGGCCAACACGTCTCCCTGACGGGCCGTTGCCGGGTCATCCCCCCGGTGGCGGCCCGCTCCCTTATCCGGCCCCCAGCGGTGCGCCGAGGAAACCGGAAACCGGAAACCGGAGTTGACCCACGGTACGGGTGAGATGATACTGGGGTATCGCGCCGCCGACCCGCAAGAGACCGCACACACGAGGGGAGCCCCACCCATGGCCGTCACGAAGGACCGTATCGCAGACAGTTTCGAGGCGCACATCGGCCGCTTCGGTTTCCGCAAGACATCGGTTGAGGACATCGCCAAGGACCTCCACATCTCCAAGAAGACGATCTACGTCCACTACGAAAGCAAGGACGAGATCTACAAGTACGTGCTGCAGCGGCGGGCCGAGCGGGTCCGGACCGAGATCGCGGCCGATCTGGCGGGGCGCGATTCCTGCTGGGAGAAGGTCGAGGGGCTCATCGGAGTGGCGTTTGCCTACACGCGCGAGTGGTGGGACAGGAATCGTAGCAGCGAACTCGTCGAGAAACGCTACCAGGTAGGCGAGCAGGCGTTCTTTGAGGCGTACACCACCCTGCTCGGTGAGTACGTACACTCGGGGTCCGAGGGCGGGGAGTTCACGGTCGACGACCCGGACATCACGAGCCATCTCGTCAGCGGACTGATTCTTGCGGGTCTGCGCATGGTAAGGGACGAGAACGATGAGGACCTTGAGGGCAGTGTCGTTGCCGCGGCACACCGGCTTCTGACCTGCTGAGCCCCACGCGGCCTCGCAGGCCGAGGGCTCCCGGTCTCATGTTCGGGCATACTCCTGGCAAGAGCCGTCCGACCCGCGAGCCGCCATGGGCATAGAGTTCGCCAACGTCTACTACGAGATAGCCGCGATCCTCGCGCTGGCTGCGGGCGTCGGCGCGCTCGGCACCGCGCTCAAACAGCCGCTCATCATCTCGTTCATTGTCGTCGGCCTCATCATCGGTTCGGCCGGCCTCGGATGGGTGACGGCCTCCGATCAGATCGAGGTGCTGGCGAGTATCGGCATCGCGGTGCTGCTGTTCGTGGTCGGGCTCAAGCTCGACCTGCATCTCATCTCGAGCGTCGGTCCCGTCGCGCTGGCAACGGGCCTCGGGCAGGTGGCGTTCACGTCGGTCGTGGGCTTCGTCATCGCTCTCGGGCTGGGGCTCGAGATGGTGCCCGCGGTGTACGTCGCGGTAGCGCTCACCTTCTCGAGCACGATCATCATCGTCAAGCTTCTGTCGGACAAACGCGAGATCGACTCGCTGCACGGGCGTATCGCCGTCGGCTTCCTCATCGTCCAGGACATCGTCGTCGTCATCGTGATGATCGTGCTCTCGGCCTTCTCGGGGAACGAGGACGGGCCCGTCGCCGAGGCGCTGGTCAGAACCGCGGTCCTTGGGATCGCATTTCTGACCGTGCTCGGGCTGCTCATGAAGTTCGCACTTCCGAGACTGCTCGAACGCCTGGCGCGCTCGCCCGAGCTGCTCGTGCTCTTCGCGATCGCGTGGGCGGTCGCGCTGGCGGCACTCGGTGAGAGCCTGGGCTTCAGCAAGGAGGTTGGGGCGTTCCTCGCAGGCGTGTCGCTTGCCTCGACGCAGTTCCGGGAGGCGATCGCCTCGCGCCTCGTGACACTCCGCGACTTCCTGATCCTGTTCTTCTTCATCGAGTTGGGCAGCCGGCTCGATCTCGGGGCGATGGGAGAGCAGCTGCTGCCGGGAGCGGTTCTCTCGCTCTTCGTCCTCGTCGGCAATCCCCTTATCGTTGTGATCATCATGGGGCTGATGGGCTATCGGAGGCGTACGGGATTCCTTGCAGGGCTCACCGTCGCGCAGATCAGCGAGTTCTCACTCATCCTGGCGGCCCTCGGCGTGAGTCTCGGTCACATCGGCAGAGACACTCTCAGCCTGATCACCCTCGTCGGCATCGTCACCATCGGTCTGTCGACCTATCTCATCCTGTACTCGCACCGCATCTACAACCGTCTCGAGGAGCCGCTCCGGCTGTTCGAACGCTCCACGACGTTCAGGGAGATCGCCGCCGAAGAAACCTCGGGTCCTGCACGCGTGGATGCGATCGTCTTCGGCCTCGGCCGCTTCGGCTCGAACATCAGCAGGGGCCTCGTGCAGCGCGAGCGACAGGTCCTCGGCGTGGACTTCGATCCGGCCGCACTGCGACAGGCACGCGAGATGGGACTTAGCACGCAGTACGGTGATGCCGAAGACCCGGAACTCACCGGAACCCTGCCGCTCGGCCGCGCCGAATGGGTCGTCTGCACGACGCCCCTTCTCGACGTGCAGATCGCACTGCTACAGGCACTCAGGACCCATGGGTACACCGGAAGGGTAGCCCTCACCGCCCACTCCGACGCAGACGCCGAACGACTGAGTGACGCAGGCGCCGACCTCGTGCTTCTTCCGTTCGTCGACGCCGCCGATCAGGCGGTGGATCCGCTCACGGAATCGGTGGCAATCCCGTTGTCGTGCCGGTGTGCTCCGCTCGAGACGTGAGGTGCACCGGGGCATGGACGCTGCACTCCACGAATCCGCTTCTCGTACCGTCGGGTCGGTGGCATCACAAGGCCGCGTGTGAGGAGCCGGCGCTAGATCGCGCCTTCCCGCTCGAGCAGCGTCCGTTTGCGGTCGATCCCGGATGCGTAGCCGGTGAGCGAGCCGTCGGCGCCGATCACGCGGTGACACGGCACCACGACCGCAACCGGGTTGGCGCCGCACGCCTGTGCCACCGCACGCACCGCCTTCGGTCGCTCGACGCGCCGGGCAAGCTCTCCGTACGTGATAGTCGTGCCTGGCGGAATCGTGCGCAACTCAGCCCACACCGCCCGCTGGAACGCCGTGCCGCGCAGGTCGAGGGGAACCCCCGTCGCCTCGGCCGGCGATTCGACGGCACCAGCAAGTGCCGCAGCGAGCTCCCGCGTCCGCTCGTCGGCGTCCGCGAGCTCGGCTGCGGTGAACCGCCGCGCGCAGGCGTCGACGAGCCCGGCCTCATCATCTCCGAAGGACGCCTCGCACACGCCTTCGGCGCTCGTCGCGACGAGCAGGCGGCCGAGCGAGGTGGGGACGATGGCGTAGCGGATGACGTTGCCCATGGTTGCTCCTCAACGGGTGGGTCGGTGGCGGCAGATGCGAGCGTACCGCGCACGACGGGGTTCGGGAATACTCTCGGCGGAGGTGGTTCGATGTCACTCGACATCACGAGCACACGGACACTGGCAAACGGCGTCGAGATGCCGGTGCTCGGCTTCGGCACGTACAAGATCGTGGACGATGTCGAGGCCGAGCGGTCGGTTCTGACCGCTCTCGAGATCGGGTACCGCAGCATCGACACGGCCTCGATGTACGAGAACGAGCAGGCGATCGGCCGCGCTCTGGCGGCAAGCGGGATCCCGCGCGACGAGATCTTCCTCGCGACGAAGGTCTGGAACGACGAACAGGGTGAGGAGGGCGTCCAGCAGGCGCTCGAGCGGAGCCTCTCCCGGCTCGGGACCGGGCACGTCGACCTCTACCTCGTGCACTGGCCGATCCCTCGTCTCTACGAGTCGACATGGCGCGGCATGGAGCGCGTCCTCGAGGCGGGCATGACGCGGGCGATCGGCGTGTGTAACTTCCTCGAGCCACACCTCGAGACATTGCACCGGCTGACCGGTGCGGTCCCGATGGTCGATCAGGTCGAGCACCATCCCTGGCTGCAGCAGCCGGGCCTCCGCCTGTTCTGCGCCGACCGCGGCATCGTCGTGGAGGGCTGGGGGCCGGTGATGCGGGGCCACGCCGCCGAGGTGCCCCAGCTTGTCCGCATCGGCGCCGCCCACGGCGTCTCGGCCGCGCAGGTGGCGCTGAGATGGGCGGTCCAGCAGAAGGTGGTCGTCATCCCGAAGTCGACGCACCCCGAGCGGATCCGTGAGAACGCCGACATCTTCGGGTTCGAGCTCACCGACGAAGAGATGTTCACAATCGACGCGCTCGACCGCGGAGAGCGGGGTCGGCTCGGAAGGCATCCCGACCGGTTTCCGCATGGCTAGACGGTGTGGTGTGAGGGTCGCGTAGACTTCGAGGTGCAGCAACCGACCCATGAGGAGCCATCCGTGGCCAGCACCGTCGCACTCGTGCGATGCGATACCTACGAGGCAGACGCCGTGTTCGCGGCCGTTTCGCGCGGGCTCGATCTGCTGGGCGGTGCAGCGCGCTTCGTCTCACCTGACGAGCGCATCCTTCTCAAACCCAACCTCCTCGTTGGCAGCAGCCCCTCTGCGGCGGTCACCACCCACCCCGCCGTCTTCCGCGCCGTCGCCCGCCATCTCGCGGCGACCGGTGCGATCCTCTCGTACGGCGACTCACCCGGGGTCGGGCGGCCCGAGGGTGCGGCCCGGCGCTCGGGCCTGGTGGAGGTCGCCGAGGAGCTCGGCATCCCATTCGCCGACTTCACGAACGGCCGCGAGGCCTCCGCACATCAAGGCCGTGTGATCAAGCGCTGGTTCATCGCCGAGGGTGTGCTCGCCGCGGACGGTGTGGTCTCGCTCCCCAAGATGAAGACGCACGCGCTCACTCGCATGACCGGCGCGGTCAAGAACCAGTTCGGCTGTATCCCGGGGGTGCGCAAGGGCGAGTTCCACGCACGCATGCCCGACATCCGCACCTTCGCCCAGATGCTCGTCGACCTCTGCGCGGCCATCAGCCCGCGCCTCTACGTGATGGACGGGATCGTCGCGATGGAGGGCAACGGGCCACGGGGCGGCGACCCCCGGCCGGTGGGCGTGCTGCTGCTCTCCGACGACCCGGTGGCGGTGGATGCGACGGCGTGCCGGCTGATGGGGCTCGACCCGACGCTCGTCGAGACCGTCACGCTCGGCCAGGAGTCGGGCCTCGGGACGTGGGACGAGATCGATGTCGTGGGCGACCCGCTGGAGGAGAGTCTCACCGAGGGTTTCGTCGCGAACCGGCGTCGCGCGTCCACCACAGGCCCCGCGAGCGGGAGCGCGTCACGGTTGGCTCGCACCTTCGTCGTGCCGCGGCCGTTCATCGTGGGGAGCAGGTGCACGCGGTGCGGGACGTGCGTCGAGGTCTGCCCTCTCGATCTGAAGGCGGTCGACTGGGTCGGCGGCGAGGAAGGCCGCCGCGCACAGCCGCCCGCTCACGACTACCAGCGCTGCATCCGCTGCTACTGCTGCCAGGAGATGTGCCCCGAGCGCGCGATCGAGGTCTCGGTCCCGCTGTTGGGACGCATCATCCATCGGTAGCCTGTGCTTGCCGGTACCGCTCGGCCGAACCCGGGAAGTCCCGTGCACGCGTGCCCGGTATGATGGCTGCGTGGAGGTGTGATGTACCGCTACCGCATGACCCCATACCTGGCCGAGGAGCTCGAGGGGCTCGAGAAGGCGCGCCAGACGCTCACGTGCAACGGTGCCCTGTCGCGGCGCTGGCTCGGAAGGTTGCGGCGGGAGTGGGAAGCAGGGGTCGTCGCGGCATCGACCGGGATCGAAGGCGTCCCCGTCACCGTCGACGACGTCCGGCGCATCCTTGCGGGCGACCAGCCGGCCTGGGTGTGCGATCACGATTGCGGGCTCGTCGAGGGCTATCGCGAGGCGGTGGAGTACGCGCTCAGACGAGCCGACGATGACGCGTTCCGGTGGAGCAGCGAGTTCGTCCGTCAGGTCCAGCGCCGGGTGATGGGCGTCCAGTTCGACCCCGCTGCCGGAACCTACCGGCACAAGAACGTCTGGCTCGGCGACAACCTCACCGGGGCGGTGGCCTACGAGCCGCCACCCTTCCGCGACGTGCCGCGGCTCGTCGACGAGATGTGCGACTGGGCGGAGGGCGTGACCGATCCCGCCCCCCTCGTGGCGGCGCTCGTGCACGCCCGGCTCGCGGGAATCCACCCATTCACGGACGGCAACGGACGTACCGCGCGGATACTCTCGTCGGTCGCGATGCGCCGGGGCGGCTACAACACGCAGGAGTTCGTCAGTCTCGAGGAGTGGTGGGGCGCTCACCGGGACGAGTACTACGAGGCGTTTCGCGATCTCGGCCACCGTTGGAACCCGGACGCCGACGTGACGCGCTTCATCACGGTTCACGTGCGTGCTCAGCGCAGGCAGGTGAAGTCGTTCTGGCTCAAGCAGGCAGTCGAGTGTGAGACCTGGACCATGGTCGAGGCCATCGCCGAGGAGGTTCTCGGGCAGCCACCTCGCCTCGCCGAGGCGCTGTTCGACGGCTTCTTCGGGCGCCCGGTGACCAACCGCTACTATCGCGGCCTTGTCGGCGTCACCGGGCGGCAGGCCGCCGAGGACCTCCAACTGCTCGCCGAACGACGCCTCCTAGCGCGCGTGTTTGACGAGCCCGAGGAGGTCTTCACCGGTGCGTTCGGGCTCATCGGTGCGATCGCGTCCGCCGCAGGGGTCGGGCTCTCACCGGAGGCCGGCTCCTCGGTCGATCAGCAGCGCACCCACATCGTCACCGCTATCGCCGAGCGCATCGAGCGCGAGCGCCCGCACTGAGTTGGCGTACCCCGACAACGTCGGCACGCCGCTCGCTGCCCACACGTGCACGGGGCAACCCCGAGGGCGCGATCCGGCGGCCCGACGATCCGAGGAGGTGATCCAGCGTGCGAAGTGCCCACATCGCTGAGCTGGTCCTGCCCACCGCGGTTCGAGCGGAGGCCGGGTCCGCTTAGGACAGCGGCGTTCCGGGAGATGTGATCCCGCACACGAACGCTGCTCGCAACGCGCTGAGCGTCGCTGTCCGGCAGCGATGCAGGAGGGCCACCTCGTCTGAGGTGGCCCTCTTCGCGTCCTGAAGCCGGCGCACGGCCGCCCGGATCAGCGTCAACAGCCGGGCTCTCCGGCATGGCCGCAGCAGATGGCCGGCCGCGGCACGACGCGTCGCACCACGTTGCGCAGGACAAGGCGTGCCTTGCGGCCGAGCGGCATCGGGGCGCGCAGGTTCCCGAGGTACGAGCCCGGTGAGGGCCTGTCGCTGTCCGAGCACATCCGCGCCTCCCGCCGTCGGCCACGCCTACTGAACTCATACCCCTCCGCTCGACCCGCGTGCGACGACCAGCCCGCCGAGCGGGTATCTACTCGGCAACGGCAGACGGCGCGGCGGGAGGGATACGAGATGTCCGAGGCGAAGGTGGTCCAGGAGCTGTTCGTCACGGCACCCAACAGGGTCGGGTTGCTCGCACAGGTGACCGACGCGATCTCCGAGGCGGGCGTCGACATCTACGCGATTGCGGGATACGAGAAGGACGGGCGCGGGGAGTTCATGATCGTCACGAGCGATAACGAGCGTGCAACGACGGCGCTTGCGAACATCATCAACATGTCGGTGGTGCGCAAGGACGTCGTCATGATCGATCTGCCCGCCGAGCCGGGTTCGCTTGCGAGGGAAGCCGTCAAGCTCGCCCGCGAGAACATGGACATCCACTGGATCTACGGGACCGCCAGCGACGGCGAGCGCGTCACGCTCGTCATGCGCGTCGACGATCCCCTGGGCGCCGCGCAGATCCTCAACGCCTGAGAGGCATCGGGTGAGCGAGCCGACGGAACGCATGCGCATCCGGGTCACCGAGGACGGACCCTACCTCGTGACGGGGGGAGTTCCCCTCGTACGCGTGGAGATCGTCGTGAATGAAGAAGGCGAATCCGTCGGGTGGCGAGAGGCCGCTCGCATCGACGCACCCGACCGCTATCGACTGTGCCGGTGCGGCCTTTCGGAGGGCAAGCCCTTCTGCGACATGACACACGCGGTCGAAGGCTTCGACGGGGCGGAAACCGCCGGACACGAGTCCTACGCCGAGCAGGCGACCCCGATCGACGGCCCGGGCGTGCGGCTGCAGGACGCCCGCCGCCTGTGTGCCGAGGCCCGCTTCTGCGACCGGGCGGGTGGGCTGTGGAACCTCATCGAGCGGTGCGACGACCCGGCGGCCCTCGAGCTCGCGAAGGAAGAGGCCACACTCTGCCCCTCGGGGCGTTACGTGCTGACCGCCGAGGCGACAGGAACGTGCGAGCCGCACTTCGAGCCTTCGATCGCGATCATCGACGATTCCTCGCTCGGCGTGTCCGGGCCACTGTGGGTACGGGGCGGTATCGGGATCTTCGATAGTGACGGGGAGCCCTACGAGATGCGCAACCGGGTGACGCTGTGCCGCTGCGGCTGTTCGGCGAACAAGCCGTTCTGCGACGGCTCGCACATTAAGGCCGGCTTCCGCGACGAGGGCTGAGCGGGACGGTTCGTCCGGTCGGCCCACCCTGTCACCCGCGCCTACGCCGTGGCGAGCCGGCCGTCGAGCAGGCGCACGACCTGGTCGGCCTCCTTAGCCATGCGCGCGTCGTGCGTGACCATCACGCACGTCATGTCGCGGCCGCGTATGTGGGAGCGCAGCAGGTCGACGACCTGCCGCCCCCGGTCGGTGTCGAGGTGCGCAGTCGGCTCGTCTACGAGCATGATCTCCGGGTCGTTCATGAGTGCGCGTGCGATCGCGACTCGTTGGCGCTCCCCGCCGGAGAGCGCCGAGGGCTTGTGGCGCATCCGCCCGGCAAGGCCGAACTCCCCGAGCAGCGAAGACGCGCGCTCGCGGTCCTCGCGCCCGACCCTCCCGTCGAGGTGCGGTACGAGCAACAGATTCTCCTCGGCGGTAAGGTACGGGATGAGGTGATACTCCTGGAACACGAGCCCGACGTGCGCGCGCCTGAAGGCGGCCGCCTCACGAGAGGAGCGCAGGTGGATGGGGGTGCCACCGATCCGGATCTCGCCCTCGGAGGGTTCGAGCAGCCCGGCGATGATCGACAAGAGCGTGGTCTTGCCCGAGCCCGACGGACCGAGCACCGCAAGGAGCCGGCCCGTGTCCAGGTCGAAGGTGACGTCGTCGAGCGCGGTGACCCGCGCGTGGCCGCTCCCGTACGTCTTGGACACCCCTGCGACTTCGAGCAGGCTCATGCGTGCCTCCTAGTGCTCGCCACGATCGAGCGCGGTCGCCGGGTCGATGATCAGGATGCTCCTGAGCGAGAAGAGGCTGCCGAGGTAGGCCATCGCGAAGATCGCTACGAGCGCCATCGCCCACCGCTCGGGCTGAGGGTCGAACGCCATCGTCGGCGGCATCGATGCCCCGGCGGCGAGCGTGATCGCGATGCCGATGGCCGATGCGATGGTGACAAGCACCGTGATCTGGAACAGCAGCTGGCGGTAGACGAAGCCGTTCGATGCGCCGAGCGCCTTGATAGCGGCGATCTGGCCGGTCTTGTGCAGGGTGGTGATGTAGAAGAACACGCCGATGACGAGCGCGCTGATGACGAGCGAAACGGCCTGGATGCCGTTTACCGCAAGGATCATGACCGGCATCCCGTTGCCGGCAAGCGCGGCCTCGGCGGGTGTGACGACGTCGTAGTCGGGGGCAAGTGTGTCCGTGAGGTCGGCGACGGTCGTCCCGGGCTCGAGCTCGACCGCTGCGATCGACGAGCCGTCCGCGACCTGCTCGGCCATGCGGTCGACGTCGGGGGCCTGGCCGCCTGACTGCTCGGCCATCCGCCCGAGCGCCGTGGCGACGTAGATGCGCTCCCAGGTCGGCAGGTCGACGAAGACCGCCGGCGTCATGATGTAGCGCCGGTCCTCGGTGAAGCCCACGACAGTCAGCTCCTCGTCGATGGGCGTGAGGTGCAGCGTGTCACCGAGCTCGATCCCGCTCTCCTTGGCCGTGACATCGACGACCGCCTCGTCCGGCCCGGGCACACCGACGCCCTCGACGACCGGAAGCTGGTCGAAGCGGTCCTGCAGGCCGAATGCGCGGGCGTCGAACGGTTCGTCTGCCGAGTCCACGGAGATGAAGGCGTGCCCCACACCGTACGAGGAGGTCACGCCCTCGGCATCGGCGATGACGGCCAGGTCCTCGGAGCTCAGGCGGCTGCGCTCGAGCGCGAGGAAGGTGTCGCCCTGAAAGACGAGCGCGTCGGCCGCGAGCAGTCCCTTTGCGCCGGTCATGCCGGTAACGAGACCCTCGGACATCGCGGCCATGATGAAGGTGAGCGAGACGATGAGCCCGATCGCGAGCGCGATGAGGCCGAACTTGAGCTTGCTTCCGAGGAGTTCCTTGACGGCGAGCATGCGTCCCTCCGCTGGGATGCCACGACTCCCGATGATAGCCGAACGATGGGACGGAGCAGGTAACCCGGTCGCCGCCCAGGGGTTCATCCACGCGATGTTGAGCTGCAGCACGGTCGCGATGGCCACCCACACCAGGTAGGGTACGAGCGCGACCGCTGCAACCGACTAGGCAGGTCTCCGTCGCATCAGCCGCTCGGCCCGCACCCGGCGGACGTTGTGGATCCACACGTAGGAGACGACCACACCCATGAAGACGGTGAACGCGACGGACCCGCCCCGCAGCACCACATCGAGGTAGGCGATCGGCAGTACGACCGCGTCGGGGACGGCACGGTCACCGAAGGCCCACCACAGCGCGATGAACAGCCCGAGAACCAGCGCCCCGTCCAGTGCGGGCAGGAAGCCGGCCCACACGGCATACCCCAGGCCGAAGATGAGCAGCCCGCTCGCAGTGGCGAATCCTCTGCCCCCCCTGAAGCCGAGGTAGAAGGGGTAGCGGTGCCCGAGGAGGGCCGCGATCCCCGCGCCGTAGGCCCCCCATTCCTCCGCGCCGAGGGCAAGCCCGATCACGACTGCCAGCGGACCCTTGAGCATGTCGAAGGTGAGTGTGAGATAGCCCGGCAGCCGGCCCAGCGTGTGGAGCGCGTTCGTGCTGCCGGGGTTGCCATCACCCACGGTGCGAAGGTCGATCCCGCGAGCCCTCCCGATGAGGTAGGCCGGCAGGACCGCTCCGAGCAGGTAGCCGATGGCAAGTGTCAGCGCGTCGGTCATCATGTCCCTCCGCCGCCAGTATCCCAGGTATGCGCGGCCGGCGCGTCGGCTAGAATGCGTGCAGGGCGCGAAGCGCCACACCAGGAGAGGAGCCCGCCGTGAAGCCGGTCAGGATCATCCCGTGTCTCGACATGAAGGACGGCCGGGTCGTCAAGGGCGTCCACTTCGTGGACCTGCGCGACGCCGGCGATCCGGTGGAGAACGCTGCTTACTACCGGGACTCCGGGGCCGACGAGGTCGCGATGCTCGATATCGCGGCGACCGTCGAGGCGCGTCCGACGCGTATCGAGTGGGCCAGGGCCGTCGCCGGGGCGCTCGGCGAGGTCCCGCTCACGGTCGGCGGAGGCATCAACGAGCGTGCCGACATCGAGGCGCTCTTCGAGGTGGGTGTGGGCAAGGTGTCGATGAACAGCGCGGCGGTCGCCCGCCCGGAGCTCGTGCGGGAGGCGGCGGACGCGTACGGGTCGGAGCGGATCATCGTGGCGATCGACGGTCGCCGGAACCCGGAGATGCCCTCCGGCTTCGAGGTGGTCGTGAGCGGTGGGCAGAAGGGGACGGGGCTCGACTGCGTCGAGTGGGCGAAACGGTGCGAGGAGCTGGGCGCGGGCGAACTGCTGCCCACGAGCATGGACGGAGACGGGACGCTGGCGGGCTACGATCTGCCGTTCACTCGGGCGATCGCCGACGCGGTCTCGCTGCCCGTGATCGCATCGGGGGGAGCCGGCACGCTCGAGCACTTCTACGAGGGAGTGACCGAGGGTTGCGCGTCTGCGTTGCTCGCGGCCTCGGTCTTCCACTTCCGGACCTTCACCATCGGCGAGGTCAAGGCCTACCTCTCCGGTCGTGGCATCCCTGTTCTCGGATGACCGAAGCTTGGCGGCGCCGGGCGTAGCGAGCGGCGTCTACAGCTGCTGCTGCCCGACGCCGAGCTCGCCCGTCTCGACCAGCCTGAACACGCGGTCGTGCTCGCGGACATGCTCGGAAACGCGTATGCCCACGTCAGCACCGGCGTCCGCGTGCCACACGTCGCCATGGTCGATCTGCATGGAATCGACGTCCTGCTCGAAGTCGCTCGTGTGTCCGACGACGTGGATGTGGTCGCCGACGTCGAGGGGGGCGGTGAGGTGAATCCCCGCTACACCGAGATGAGTCCAGTAATGCGTCACGACCCCCACTTGCTGCTCCCGGATGCCCATGCCGTTCATCCGCGACACCCCCTTCTGCACATGCCGTATTGATGATTGTGTACCCTCCAGCGCCAATCAGACGCGTCTCCGGCGTGCGTGAAGGAGTCACGGACAGCGTCGGGTACACTGGTGACAGGCACAGACTGGCCGATGCACGCAGCCAGATTGCAGGTCTGGGGCGCATGGAAGTCGTTCGTCCGCACACGCAAGACAGCAGCGGCGCGCCATCCGGTGAGGACGCGCGGGTGCTCGGCGCGCTTGCGAACCTACTTGCCGAGATCCCGCTCGATGACGATCTGCCCGCGCTGGCCGTCGATCGCATCGTCGACCTGCTCGGCCTGAGTGGCGCCACGCTCTCGCTCGTGCGCACGCGCGACGATACCCTCCACCTCGAGGCGCTTGCGTCAGTGGGGGCGCATGCGGTCTTCGCGCGGGACATGTCGGCCCGGCCGCTCGAGTCGCTCGCGGATGCCGCGACCGCGGTGACTGAAGGGCGGCCGGTGTTCGTGGTCGACGAACACGGCACGGCGTCTGCCCCGGCCACAGAGACGGGCGTGGCACGATGGCGCGCGAGCATCTCCGCGCATGCTACCGGCGTCTTGCCGGTGCGTGCGTGGGGCGAGACGCTCGGCGTGCTGACGGTCGAGTGGCCCGGGTCCCGTCCCCTCGAGGCAGAACAGAGGACGCTCCTCGAGGCGGTAGCGGCCTTGCTCGGACCGGTGCTGCACGGGCTCATCGAGCGCGATAACGACCCGGGCGACGCGCCTCGCGGAGCCCACAGGCCCGGCCCCGAACGCCACCTGGCGGTCCTCGGGGTCACGCCCGCAGGAATCGTCGTGCCGCTCTCCGACGAGGCGGCTGCGGACGTGACGCCGGCGTTCGTCATCTCCCGGGCCTCGCGCCGCGGGATCGGCGACGAAGCGCCGGTCTGGGACGTGACCGGCATCAGACCGGGAAGAACCGCCTTCGTCACCGGCATGGCCGCTACCTCCGATGGCGACCCCGAGCGGCTCGCTGAGACAGCAGCGGCAGCCCTGCGCGGGTACGCGTCGCAGGGAGTGGCTCCTGCCGAGGTGCTCAGCTACTTTGAGCACGCGATCAGGGCGACCGGCACGGCGGGCGCCCGGGTGTCGGCGGCCGCCTTCACGCTCTCGGTCGAAGGGGCCGTGCGCGTCTTGAGCCTCGCTGCCGCCGGAGCGGTGATGTGGGCGATACTCTCGGCTGACGGCCGGGTGTCGTACAACTCTCCTGGGCGCACCGCGCTCAGCGCTGCCGGAGGCTCGAAGCCGGTCGGCCGCGACCTCCTGCTGCTCCCCGGCGACCGTGTGGTGCTGCTGGTGGGCCCTGTCGCTTTGGCGGACGGGCCGGCCGGCCGAGGCTCCCTGAGGTCCGCGGTCGGGGACAGCGGCGTCACGGGGGCGGACGCCGCTCGGGCCGCGCTCGAGCTCATGGGCGACCTGCGCCGCGCCGCGTCCGCCGTGGTCATCGAGGCCCGGGAGATTCCATAGGCCCTCGCGAGCACGCGATGCGGTCTGCGGGTAATATGTGTGCACCGAGATGTTGCCGCCGGGGCAGCGAAGCTCCCCGTGTATGTGCCGGGCGGATGCGGCCTGAGGCACCGTTCGTCTCCCGCCAGCAGGCGAAAGGACAGATCCAATGAGCCAGGACCGATTCATCGACGCGACCACGCCTGCGCCAGCCGCGCCTGACCCGCAGCTCGAGCGTTGGAGCCGTATGGCGCTCGAGAGTAGCCGCATCGACCCCTCTCTGTACGCCGAGTACGACGTGAAGCGCGGCCTGCGCGACCTGTCGGGTCGCGGCGTGCTTGCGGGCCTCACGCACATCGGTGACGTGGTGGGCTACGAGGCCGAGGGAGATGCGTTCGTGCCCTGCCCCGGCAAGCTGCTGTACCGCGGCATCGAGATCTCCGACCTGATCTCCGGGATGTCGGCCGAGAGCCGGTACGGGTTTGAAGAGACCGCCTATCTGCTGCTCTTCGGCGAGCTGCCCGACTGTGCTGAGATGGACGCCTTCACGGCGCTCCTGGCGGCGCAGCGCGTGCTACCGCGCCACTTCGTCAACGACGTGATACTACCCATGCCGAGCCGCGACATCATGAACGCGATGGCCCGTGGGGTGCTCTCGCTGTATGCGCTGGATGAGGACCCGGACGACACCTCGATCCCGACCGTACTGCGTCAGAGCATCCGCCTCATCTCGACCTTCCCGATGCTGGCCGTCTACGCGTATCAGGCATCGGCCCACCGCTTCAAGCACGACAGCCTCATCATCCACCGGCCTGACTCTGAATTGTCTGCGGCGGAGAACCTGCTCCATATGATGCGACCGGACGGCACCTTCACGGCGCTCGAGACCTCCGTCCTGGACATGCTCCTCGTGCTCCATGCAGAACATGGTGGCGGCACCAACTCCTCATTCACGACGCGCGTCGTATCGTCGAGCGGCACCGACACCTACTCGATCATCGCGGCGGCACTCGGCTCGCTCAAGGGGCCCCGCCACGGCGGCGCGAACATCAAGGTCGTCCAGATGTTCGACGAGATGAAGTCGGCGGTGAGCGACTGGACCGACGAGGACGAGATCGCCGCGTACCTCACCCGCGTGTTGAACAAAGAGGCGTTCGATCGCTCGGGGCTCGTATACGGGATGGGCCACCCGGTCTACTCGATCTCGGACCCGCGCACGCTCATCTTGCGCGAGTATGCGGAGAGACTCGCCGGCGAGAAGGGACTCCGGGACGAGTTCGGCCTGTACGCCACAGTCGAAACGCTCGCGCCGAAGGTCATCGCCTCGCGGCGCAAGATGTACAAGGGCGTGAGCGCGAACGTCGACTTCTACTCCGGGTTCGTCTACCGGATGCTCGACATCCCCGAAGAGCTCTTCACGCCGCTCTTCGCCGTGTCGCGTATCGTCGGCTGGTGCGCGCACCACATCGAGGAGATCACCGGGGGCGGGCGGGTCATCCGCCCCGCGTACAAGAGCCTCTCGACTCCCCGGGACTACGTGCCCCTCGGCGAGCGGTAGGTCCAGGGCGGGCGCGGCCCGCCGACTCCGACCCCTGTTCCGGCGTTTCGATAGCAAGGCGGGCATCTTGCGCGCTATGGGCGAGCGGTTCGCCGAGCAGGCCGCCGGGTTCTCGGTGCGACACCGGCCCGACCCGGAGGACACCCGCGCCACGCTGCTCGCGCTTGCGCGCGCGGAGATCGCTTCCGCTGCGGCTGACGGCGGCGTCGCCATCCGGCTCGCCTTCGGCGCGCGGACGGTGCCCGAGGTCGCCGAGATTCTCGGCGACGGACCGAAGCGCAACATCGAAGCGCTCGCGGCCTACATGAAGATGCGTCAGGACGCGGGCGACCTGAGAAGCGACATCGGCCCGCACGTGTTGGCGGAGGCGTTCTTCGCGCTCACCTCGTCGTACGTGATGTACCGGGTGGTGATGGGACACGCTGAGATGCCCGAGGACGGCTCGCTTGACCTCACCGTCGAGCAACTCGTCGACGTGTTCTGGTCCGGCGCTTCGAGGGAGAGGGAATGACGATGCGCGCGGAGGGGAACGAGACGGAAGAGAGAGCTGAAGCCCCATGGGGAATCACGCGACGGCGGCTCGTTCTTGTGGGCGGCGTCGCAGCGGCAACGCTCGCTCTGGGTGGCGGAGGGCACGTGGCGGCGAACTGGGCGCCGGACGAGACGGAGGAGCTCCTCCGCACGACGATGGGAGATGGCATGAGCACGGTACTGGTCGTGTACGGCACGAAGTCGGGTTGCACTGCCGGGGTCGCCGAGCGGATTGGCGCGAGGCTGGCAGCCGCCGGACTGACGGTTGACGTCGCGCCGGCCGAGGACAGGCCCGACTCCGCGCGCTACGACGGCGTCTTCGTGGGCAGCGGCATCCGCGTCGGACAGTGGCACGCCTCGGTCAAGGACTGGGTCGCCGAGAACACCGAAGCACTCAAGGTACGGCCGACCGCGCTCTACACGGTATGCCTGACCATCGCGAGCGAGCCGGAGAAGGTTGACGAGGTGCGCGCGTACACCGACCCGATACTCGCCGAGTCCGGCATCGAACCGGTCGACATCGGGCTGTTCGGCGGGTGGTTCGAGCCGAAGCGATTCAGCTTCATCGAGCGCACGGTGCTCAAGGCCATGAAGGCTCCGCAGGGCGACCACCGCGACTGGGACGCGATCGACGAGTGGGCAGGCACGCTCGTCCCGACGTTCAAAGCGTGAGCCAGATGAGTCGCACGACGTACACCCGATGCTCGGATACGCGGTCTACAGCCACGCCCACTACCTGTTCGGTGCGCGCATGAACGAGCCCCGTTTCGCGTGATGCTGTTCGTGCTGCCCATCATCGGGCCGATGCTCGCCCTCGGAGGACTCGACGAGAACAGGATCGCCGAGTGGTTCGGTGCGCGCACGCCCGTCCGGGCCTCGAGCGCGTACATGGCGTTCACAGGCGCGGGCCTCGCGGTCGCAGGGCTCGTCCAGTGGACGCAGTGGGTGTTCGCCGGCGTCGAACCGTCGATCGGCGACGGGGGTGCGACCCGAGCAGGGCGAGCTCCGGACGGCATAGCCCGGCCTTGGCCGCCCCCAATCGCGTATCCTGTACGCGAGGTGTCCCGAGGAGAGGAACGGCCGCCATGATCCCCCGCTACTCCCGCCCCGAGATGGCCCGCATCTGGGATCTCGAGAACAAGTTCGAGATATGGAAGGAGATCGAGGTCCTGGCGACCGAGGCACAGGCCGAGCTCGGTGTCGTGCCACACGCGGAGGCCGTCGCGGTGCGCGAGCGAGCCGCCTTCGAGGTCGAGCGGATCGAGGAGATCGAGGCCGAAACCAACCACGACGTCATCGCTTTCCTGACCAATATGGCCGAGCACATCGGCGAGCCGTCGAAGTGGGTGCATTACGGGATGACCTCCTCGGACCTGGGCGACACGGCGCTCTGCTACCAGATGACGCAGGCGGCCGACGTTCTCATCGCCGATGTTCGCCGCATCGGGGAGATTTGCAAGCGGCGCGCGTTGGAGGAGCGCGATACGCTCTGCGTCGGCCGCACGCACGGCATACACGCCGAACCGATGACGATGGGGATGAAGTTCGCGCGCTGGGCGTGGGCGTGCAAGAGGGCGCTCGACCGGCTCGAGCGCACCCGGGAGGTAGTCGCGGTAGGTGCGATCTCGGGCGCGGTGGGCAGCTACTCCAACATCGACCCGTTCGTCGAAGAATACGTCTGCGAGAGGCTCGGCCTGACACCCGAGCCGCTCTCCACGCAGGTCATCCCACGCGACCGTCACGCCCAGTTCCTCGCTGTGCTTGCCACGGTCGCCGCTACCGCCGAGGAGATCGCCACCGAGGTGCGCGCGCTCCAAAAGTCCGACACGCTCGAGGCCGAAGAGCCGTTCGCCAAGGGGCAGAAAGGTTCCTCGGCGATGCCGCACAAGCGCAACCCCATCACCGCCGAGCGTGTCTGCGGCCTGGCGCGTGTGGTGAAGGCCAACGCGCAGGTCGGCTTCGACAACGTGGCGCTCTGGCACGAGCGCGACATTAGCCATTCCTCGGCCGAGCGCGTCGTGCTCGCCGACTCGACCATCGCGCTCGACTACCTGCTCGGCAAGCTCGAGTGGGTCCTCGACGGCCTTGTGCTCTACCCCGAGCGCATGCGCGCGAACCTGGAGGCGACGCGCGGCCTCATCTACTCGAGCCGCGTGCTGCTCGCGCTCGTGAGCGCCGGGATGCTGCGTGAGGACGCGTACGCGATCGTTCAGCGCAACGCGATGCAGGTCTGGGACGACATCCAGAACGCGCGCAGCGGGCCGGGCTTCCGAGAGCGGCTCGACTCCGATCCGGAGTTTCCGATCTGCGCCGAGGAGCTCGACGTCATATTCGAGCCGCGGGCTTTCCTCACCCGGGTCGACGTGGTGTTCGAGCGGCTCGAGGGGTGTGAGTTCTAGCGGTGTGCCGCAACATCCATACGCTCTTCAACTACGATCCGCCAGCGACCGACCTCGAGGTATGCGAGGCCGCACTCCAGTACGTGCGCAAGGTGAGCGGGTACCGCTCGCCGTCGGTCGCCCGCACCTCCACATGGTGCGTGAAGCGGCCTGATCCCTGGACGCCGCGGCCTACATCTCCACGTCGACGGGGGTGACCGTGATGCCGACGTTGGCCTGGTACCCGGCCTCGCGCAGGCTCTCGGTCCACTCGGCCTCATCGAGATCGGGCGGGACGACCACGAGAGCGGTCATCGAGAACAGCGGCGTGCCGCTGACCGGCGCACGCGTCGTCCCCGTGTCGGCGGACTCGATGTTGATGCCGCGCTGCGCCAGCTCGCCGGCGATCTCCTTGATGATGCCTTCGTGGTCGGCGCCGTGGACCTCGATCTGGTAGCGGAACCATCCCCGGTGGGCCTCGGCCGCCGTCCGGTCGGTGGGATGCACCGTGACGCGGAACCCGGACGAGGCGAGCCCTTCGAAGGCCGGCTCGACCTCACCCGCCCGCTTCGCGGGCACGGACACGAGCATGAGTATGGCGAACTCCCCGCCGAGACGGGCCATCCGGCTCGACTCCACGTTGGCGCCGAGCTCCAGCATGATGGAGGTGACCTGCTCGACGATTCCCACCCGGTCGGGCCCGGTGAGCGTGAAAACGATGTCGGTGCGCATGGGACTACTCCTTGTCGACGCACGCCGCAACGCTCCCATAGTACCCGCACGGGCGGGCCGTGCCACGCATCCCCGCGCAACTCAGTCTTCGAACAGCACTGCGAGGAACTCTCGTGTCAGGCAGGTCGACCACCTTCGCTCGTAGCAGTAGTTCTGTCATGACGATCGCCTCCCCCGGAAGGGTCACACTGTCCTCCTACCCTCGATTTGTCCGTCGCGAGCGCCGCGGGCGATCGTCTTCGGCGAGCGGTACTCCATTGCACTACTGTGCTAGAGTGAGCGAGCGAGTCACCCGTGCGCGAGGAGGCGTGATGCTGTCGATCGCCCTGCCCAAAGGAAGCCTCGAGGAGCAGACGCTACTGCTGTTCTCCCAGGCGGACCTCGAAGTGAAGAAGTCGAGCCGGGAGTACAACCCGACGATCGCGGACCACCGGATCGACCGGGTGAAGATCCTCCGCCCGCAGGAGATCCCGCTCTACGTTGCAGACGGCCACTTCGACCTCGGCATCTCCGGGCACGACTGGGTCGCCGAGTCGGGAGCCGACGTCATCGAGGTCGCCGAGCTGCCCTACGCCAAGACCGGCGCCGGCGTCGTGAAGCTGGTGCTCGCCGTGTGTCAGGACTCGCCGGTCGAGCGGGCGGCCGACATCAAGCCGGGCGCGCGCATCACGACCGAGTTCCCCCGCGTGACCAAGGCATTCTTCGATGACCTCGGCATCGACGTCGACGTCTCGTTCTCCTACGGCGCGACCGAGGCGAAGGTCCCCGAACTGATGGACGCGCTCGTCGACCTCACCGAGACCGGTTCGACGCTGCGCCGCAACGGGCTGAAAATCATCGACACCGTCCTGACCTCGACCACCCGTCTGCTCGCGAACCGGGACGCCTGGAACGATCCGGAGAAGCGCGTCGCCATCGACGAGATCCGCACGCTGCTGCTAGGCGTCATCGAGGCGCGCGGCCGCGTGATGCTCGAGATGAACGTCCCGCACGACATGCTCGAGGCGGTCATCGCTGAGCTACCCGCGATGAAGCGGCCCACCGTCAACAAGCTCTTCGGGTGCGAGGACTACGCGGTCACGACCGTTGCCGACAAGAACACCGTCAACGTGCTCATCCCGCGGCTGAAAGCCGCGGGAGCTGAGGACATCCTCGAATTCCCGATCAGTAAGATCGTCAGGTAGCCGAGGCGAGTCGGCGGGCCCGGGAGCCACCCCGGCCCGAAGTGACGCAGGGGTGTGTCACCTGCTATGGTCTGGGACAAGCCACAACGGATTCTGGAGCGAGAATGTCACGCACAGCAGGCACCGGGCGCGACACGGCGGTATACGATCAGGACGTCACCGCCGCCCTTCGTGCTCGCGGGCTACGTCCCACCTCCGCGCGCTGCCTCATACTGTCCTACCTCAGGTCAACCGACAGCCATCCGAGCGCCGAGCAGATTACCGCAGCACTGCGCGAGACCGGCGCCGAGATAGGGGTGGCGACCGTCTACCAGAACCTCAACCGCCTGGTCGACACGGGTCTGGTCTTGCGATTGAGTGGAGCCGACGGCCGCACGCGGTTCGATGCGGACGTGGCGCCGCACGGGCACGCCGTCTGCGACTCGTGCGGGCGGATCGTCGACATCGAGGTCGACCCCCGGACCAAGCGCGCGATAGACCGGGCGTCGATCGAGGGGCCGCAGGAGTGGTTCGTGACGCGGGCCTCGGTCGAACTACGGGGGCTGTGCCCCGCGTGCCGTCGCCACTGAGCCAGACGACGCCGGACCATCACGTAACGCGCTCGTACGTTTGAGCCCGCCTGCCTGGTGGGATATCATCAGCGACGTGTCCATGACATAATCATTATGAAATATGATCATCGTCAGATACCGACACCGATCGACAGGGAGGACTGCATGAGCATCAAGGGCACCCGTACCGAGCAGAACCTGCTCAAGGCGTTCGCCGGAGAGTCCCAGGCGCGCAACCGCTACACCTTCTACGCCTCCATCGCTAAGAAGGAAGGCTACGAGCAGATCGCGGCGCTGTTCATCGAAACCGCCGAGAACGAGCGCGAGCACGCGAAGGTCTTCTACAAGCATCTCGAGGGCGGCGAGGTCGAGATCACGGCTTCGTATCCTGCCGGCAAGCTCGGCACCACGGCCGAGAACCTCCTGCACGCCGCCGAGGGCGAGCTCATGGAGTGGGGCACGCTTTACCCGGACTTCGCCGACGTGGCCGATGCAGAAGGCTTCCCGCAGGTCGCCGCGTCGTTCCGCGAGATTGCGAAGGTCGAGGCGTTCCACGAGGCGCGCTATCGCAAGCTCCAGGACAACGTTGTGAAGGGCGTCGTGTTCAAGGGCACGGAGACCACCAAGTGGCACTGCCGCAACTGCGGGTACGTCCACGAGGGCCCCGAGGCTCCCGACCTCTGCCCGTCGTGCCAGCACGCGAAGAAGTACTTCGAGGTGCTCGCCGAGAACTACTAGGCGACGCTGCCAGACAGGTGCGCCAAGACGCCCGCCGGGGGATCCCCGGCGGGCGTTCGCGTTTCCGGAGACGCGCTCGGGCTCAGCAGTCGCAGGTCGGTTCGGAGCCGGTGAGCCAGCCCTTGATGACCGCCGCGGCGCAGCCCACCCCCGGGTCGACGGCGAGCGCGCCGCTCGGGCAGTTGCGGGCGCACGCGCCGCACTCGATGCAGGCGTCCCGGTCGACGATCCGGACGCACCGGTCCGCCATCTGGAGTACCGCGTGCGGGCAGACAGCCACGCACATCCGGCATCCCGTGCACGCCCCGGCATCGAGTTCGAGCGTCACGACCCCTTCGATGTAGCGAAGGCCTGTCACCACGGCTCCTACCAGATAGCCGACACGACGAGGGCCATTAGAGCCGTCGCGCCGGCGACGGCCTGGAGCGGCACCGCCCGCCGCATCTCCCAGAGCACGCCGGAAAGTGAAGTGAACGTGCTCGAGCCGGTGAAGTTCATCGCGGTGAACGAGGCGAGGGACGTCATGCCGAGGACGAGTGCGAGCGAACCTGCCGCGTCGAGCGCGTCCTTTGCGAATGCCGCGAGCAGCGCACCTGAGAGCGCCCCGACAACCGCTCCCTTCAGGGCGAACATCCGTCCGGGGATCCAGGGGAGCGCAACTGGCACGACGATCGCACCCGCGAGTACTGCGAGCAGGCCCGCCACGAGCGTCAGGACCGCGACATCCCACGCGACCAGGCCGAGTGCCGCGGCCACGACAACCGCGGCCGAGCCGCCCACAACGCGTGGATCCCGCAGCACCGCAAGCTCGACGGCGGCGACCACGATCCGGTCGCGGACGCCGAAGCGCACCCGGCGCATCTCGGCAGTCGCTCGCATCCCGGCGTCGATGAATGCGGGGAGGTCGGCGGCGCGCACCGGCCCGTAGGCAACCCTGAACCCGGTTGCGGCGCGCACCTCGTGTGCTGCCACGCCCGGGGCGCCGAGCTGCGGCAGGACGAGCGTGAAGTGGCCGACGACGTTGTCGAGTCCGGTTTCCCGGATGCGACGCACCAGCTCGTCGGTCCCGAACGTGCCCTTGCCGGCGGCGCACCACACGTTGACTCCGCGGGTGTCGAGGACGAGGAGCCAGGCATCGCGGCCGGCCAGCGCGCTTCGCAGCGCGTCGAAGGACAGCTTGTAGTTGGCGGTCACGAGGACGGAAGAGCGGTCGTCGGGCCGCCCGATCGCGTAGAGCCCGGGCCTGACGCGGAAGTCGCTCCGGCCGAAGCCGAGGCGGACCAGCAGTGCGCCAGCGCGATCGCCGGCGGTGAGAGCCGTGCTGACAACGGGAACCGCGCCTAGGAGCGTGTGGACCGAGCCGGCGATGTAGGGCTCGGGCCCGTATTCGTATGCTTCACCCTGCTCGCGGCAGCACGCGGGAGCGCAACACTCGCTCACGCCTGCCCCCTTGCGGGCCGCGCGCAGCACGTCGTGACGGCCGGTCTCGCGTCGCGGGCCCGTGCCGCAAGCCCCTCGATCTCGGCGGCAAGCTGCGAGAGGGTGTCGGGAGCGAGCCGGCAGTGAAGCCACACGCCGCGGCGCTCGGCGACGACCAGACCCGATCCGCGTAGCCGCTTGACGTGGTGAGATGCGAGCGCGTCGGAGATGCCGAGAGCAGCTGACACCTCGCACAGGCACCGCTCACCGTCGGCGAGCAGTTCCAGGATCGCGGCACGGCGCGGGTCGGCGAGGGATTCGAGCGCAGAGGTGTTCATATGTCGAGAGTAATCAAATCAGTGTTTGAGAGTCAAGGCGCAGAGCTCGAACCGACCCGGGGCAGATGGGCTGCTCGCTCGCCGAACTTGACGAGAGGGCAGTAAGAAGGGATAGTCGCGACTCACAGTCGAGACGGGCCGCCGTACGGTCCGATGCTCGTCTCGAGAGTGCCTTTCAGTGTCGGTACGTGAGGCAGGAGGAGCGCCCATGATGCCAAACCCCTACAAAGTCCTGGTAGGACCTGAAGGATACCTGCCGCCTGCGGCCGTGATGCATGGCGTGCGGATGCCCTCGGAGGGAGAGGCGATAGTCGAAGGTGCCTGCGTCCCCCTCGAACAGGGACTCCAGACCATCGCCGAACGGCTGACTTCAGCCAAGAACCCGACGTTCTTCCCGGGACCCTTGCTCTTGTGGAAGACGAGCGAGTACGCGATCGAACGGGGGCGGCTGGTGCGGGAGCTCGCTGACGAAGTCCGGGCCAAGATCATCCCCATGCCCGACTACCGTCCCAAGTATCCGAAGATCGATCCCGCGGTCGAGATCAACCCGAATCACCCCAACCTGACGATCTGGCACAACAAGATCGACGTCGGCGTCTTCATCGGCGTCCACTGCCATCAGGCCAACCTTGCTCTGAAGATCATCCGAGGCGGCACGTCCTGTTACACAGTCGCCCTCTGCGCCGAAGACGGACACGAAGAGGCGAACGCTTCGCTGAGAGCGGCGAACAACGACGTGCTGGCAACGCTTCTTGCGGCCGTGAGGAATCTCAAGAACACGGGAGGTGCTTAGTCGATGGGTGTCACACGTCCCGAGCTGAGAGAGGTTTCTGCTTCGTACATGCTCTTCGAGGCGGAGCGCGAAGAGCGCTACATGACCGGGAGCGAGGCGGTGCGAGAGGCGGTCCGCCGAGCCAACATCGACATGGCTATCTCATACCCGATTACGCCGCAAAGCGAGAGCATGCACCTGGTCGGCGACCTCTACGCCGAGGGCTACGTCAAGGAGTACTTCCGCGGAGAGAACGAGTTCGCGGTCATGTCCCAGGTCGCCGGTGCGGCGATGGCCGGCGTCCGCACCTTCACGGCCACATGCGGTCCGGGCACGCTTCGCGCCTTCGAGAACTTCCCCTTGTGGGCGGGATCGCGCATGCCGATCGTCATGGCGTTCATGACCCGCGGCGTCAACGCACCGCTGACCATCCAGCCCGACACCATCGAGATGGGTTTCCTGCTCGACACCGGAATGATCATGCTGCATGCCGAGAACGCCCAGGAGCTCTACGACATGCTGCTCATGAG
>JBBIIC010000015.1:0-51728 GCA_037446725.1 Actinomycetota bacterium | reverse complement strand
AGGTGCAGCAGCGTGAGCAGGATGGCGACGGCCTTCTGCTCGTACCACGAGAGGACCATCGAGAGCGGCAGGTCGTTCACGCCGACCTCGAACGCGTCGGCCAGCGCGACCGCGATCTTGATGGCCGAGTACGCGTCGTTGCACTGCCCGACGTCGAGCAGGCGTGGGATGCCGCCGATGTCGCCGAGCTGCTTGTCGAAGAAGCGGAACTTCCCGCACGCCAGCGTGAGCACGACCGTGTCGGCAGGGGCCTGCTCGACGAACTCGGTGTAGTAGTTGCGACCCGGCTTCGCGCCGTCACATCCGCCCACCAGGAAGAAGTGCCTGATGGCGCCGTTCTTCACCGCGTCGATGACCTGCGGCGCCACGCCGAGCACGGTGTTGCGGCCGAAGCCCACGAGCACGCTGCCGTTGTCCGCCTCGTCGGCAAAGCCGCTCATCGCGAGCGCCTTGTCCACGACCGCGGAGAAGTCGCCGTCGACGTGCAGCACGCCGGGGAAGTGCACCGGGCCGCTCGTGAAGAGCCGCTCCTTGTGGCTGTCGCGCGGTGGAATGAGGCAGTTGGTGGTCATCAGGATGGCGCCGGGGAACTCGTCGAACTCCTTGTGCTGGTTCTGCCACGCGGTACCGTAGTGGCCGTAGAAGTGCGGGTGCTTCTTGAGTTCGGGGTAGGCGTGCGTCGGCAGCATCTCGCCGTGCGTGTAGACGTCGATGCCCTTCCCGGCGGTCTGCTCGAGGAGCAGCTGCAGGTCGCGCAGGTCGTGGCCGGAGATGAGGATCGCCTTGTTCGGTCGGTGGCCGAGCGGGACCTCGGTGGGTACCGGGTGCCCGTACGTGCCGGTGTTGCCGGCGTCGAGCAGCTCCATCGTGCGCAGGTTGATCTCGCCGCACTCGAGCGTGAGTCCGACCCAGGCGTTCAGGTCCAGCGAGGTGTCGCCGAGCGCGTCGAGCGCCTTGAACAGGTACGAGTAGACGGCGGGGTCCTCCTGGCCGAGGACGCGCGCATGGTGCGCGTAGGCGGCGACGCCCTTCAGGCCGTAGAGCGTGGTCTGCTGCAGGGCCTGGACGTCTTCGTCGCGGCTCGCGTCCCACGGCCTGCCGAGTTCTATGCCCTGAGCGACCTGGCCCTCGACGGTGGTGGCCGGGATGAGGTCGACGAACGGGCCCGAGATGTCGGCACATGTCTCGCACGCGAGCTCCTCGCGCAAACGGACGGCTTCGCCGACCTTCTCGGCGATTGATGCCGGGTCGAAGTCGACCTTCGTGAGCGTGGTGAATAGCGAGTCGGCGACGAAGCGTCCGGCCTCGGTGGTGTCGATTCCGCGCCCGGCTGCGTCGATGGCGACGGTCGAAAGGCCGCGGCACGCGTTGACGAGCAGGTCCTGGAGCGCCGAGACGTCCTCTTTCTTCCCGCACACGCCAACGGTGATGCAGGCGGTGCCGCGCGCGGTCTGTTCGCACTGGTTGCAGAACATGAGCGTCCTTTCGTTGGAGGCGTGGGACGGAGGGGTCCCTCGCTCAGACAGTCCTCGGCGGGGGCCCTCGGTGGTCCCGGCGCCATGCTGCGCCGTGACCACCTGCCCCGCCTGCGGAACTCGCGGCGGACCCTGCCCCCGCCGCGCTACCGCGATGCCTACCCGTGGATCAGGGCAGGGAGGCAGCGGGTGCATACCCACTCGCTGCGGCCCTGCTGGCGCACCGGCAGCAGCGGGGCGTGGTCCTCATCGGTGCCGCAGCGGAAGCACTGCTGCGCGATGTAGGTCGATGGCAATGTGGCTACGTGCTCTTCAACCGCGTGGTGGTCGAAGGGGACGGCCTCGCGAACCTCGATGGTGAGCGCGCCGGTCGGACAGACGCCGAGGCAGAAACCGGCGCCGTCGCACAGCTCCTCGCGGATGACGCGGGCCTTGCCGTCGACGATCTCGATTGCGCCCTCGGCGCAGGGCGAGACGCAGGCGCCGCAGCCGTTGCAGAGCTCGTCTTCGATCCGCACGATCTGTCGGGTCACGGTCGTGGTGCTCATGGTGTTTCCTCTCTGGTCATCCGGTCTCTCTCCCGTTTTGCGCGCCTGCCCTCGACGAGGTGTCGCATCGAGTCGATCGCGTGGCCCTGGGTGATCGAGCGGGGTCCGCTGTAGCGCATGACGTCCCTCATGAACTCGCGCATGTCAGGTGCGTAGCAGTGCGTGTCGCAGTAGCTGCAGAACGGTTTCGGGTCCTTCGGACAGAACGCACGGCGCTTCTCCGCGTAGCGCAGCAGGTCGGCACAGTCGTCGCACACGATCGGGAGCTTGCGGCCGTACACACCGAGCGTCGCACCCTCGCTCTCGAGGGGCCGGCGCTGGGTGCCTTCGTGGTTGCCGCGGCAGTAGATCACCGAGAAATCGCCGAGCAGGCGCGTGTCCTTCACGACCTGTGCATCAACCATCTTCTCGGCGAACCGCTCGTTCACTGGCGCTCTCTCCTGCCGTCGTCTGCCCGGCACACCCGGTGCACCTGCGCCTCGCAGCGTAGATGCCCCGAGCGCACGCCACCTTGACGCGGGTCAAGTTCGGGGAGAATCTTGAGCGCAGGAGTAGGAGATGCGTTCTGTGGCCGCCCCGGGCCCCGATTCCCAAGGAGCACACGTGGCATCCGATACCGCGCCCCCGCCTCGCGCCGACGTGCGAGCCGCCTTGCGAGACTGCCGCCTGTGGCGCGGCGCGAGCGACGCGGCCATCGACGCGCTTTCCGCCAGCGCCCGGGTCCATGACGTCGCGCGGGGATCGGTGCTCGTGGTCGAGGGAGAGGCCGCCGACCGCTTCGCGGTGCTGGTGAGCGGCAAGGCGCGCGTATATCACCTCGGCGCCGACGGCCGGATGATCACGTTCGAGACGCTCGAGGCAGGCGACCCCGTCGCTGCAGTGGCCGCACTCGCCGGGGGTCGCTATCCTGCGCACGCGGAAACGGTCACGCCCGCGACCGTCGCGTGGCTCACCCGCGAAGCGCTCTTCGATCTCATCGCAGCCGAGCCGGCGGTCGCCCGCGACCTGCTGACAGACCTGGCGAACCGGGTCGTGAATTTCACGAGCGTCGTTCAGACGCTCGCGCTCGACGTGCCCGCGCGCCTCGCACGTTACCTCTTCCAGCGCGCACTCGCGGTGGGGAGCACCACTCCACGCGGCCTCGAGGTTGACCTCGGGATGCCGAAAAGTGAGCTGGCCTCGGCACTCGGGACCGTTCCCGAAACACTCTCGCGTGCGTTCGCCAAGCTACGCGACGACGGCCTCGTCGAGGTGCACGGCAGGCGTGTGACCGTGCTCGACGTGCGCGGTCTGGCCGCGCTGGGCAGCGGCTACGACGACGAGTAGCCCGGCCGTCCGACAGCCCGGCCCTCAGCCCGTGTCCGCATCGCCGTCCGCCTCACGCAACCGCGCATCGGCCTCGGTCGCCTGCGTGCGGGCCTGGAAGTAGAGCTCGGTCGACTCTCGGGCGAGACTCTCATACGCCGCGGCGATCGGGATGGCCGGCGAGGGGGGCAACTCGGCGGCTTTCGCAGCCAGTTCGCGCTCTGCGGCGTTGAACTTGTCGCTCAGCGTGTTCGCCTCGGCGGGCCTGCCTCCGAGAAACGCCTCGTCGGCCTGCTTGGAGATCAGCAGCGCGGCGAGCTTGGCCTCGCAGTGGACGATGTAGGGCTGGAGCTCCGCCTCCGGGAACGCCGTTGCGGCCTCGCTGAACAACGAGCGTGCCTCGGTGATCGCAACGTTGGACTGGCGCGTCAGCTCGGCCGACTTCTTCACGCTGTCCTGCGTCAGCTTGTTGTACTCGACGACGGACTGACGGGAGAGCTCGTTCGCCTCGAGCACGAGCGCCCACCCCTCGTTCGCGGGTCCGAGGGCAGCCGCGGCCTTCGCGTTGGCCTCGAGGATCGGGTCCGCCTGGGCCAGCATGTCGAGGCGGGCGGACGCGGAGTCCTTGAGCGCTCGCGCGTAGGCGATCTCATCGTCGGGGAGGTCCTCGATCGAGTCGTCGATAAGCACGATTGCCTGCTCGAGCTCGTCGATCGCACCCGGCACCCGCTCGGCGACGCCGGCGACCTGCGTCGTCATCTCGGAGGAGATCTCGGCGCGCACGATCTCGTCGAGCTCGAGAACGACCACGTCGGCGCTCTCCACGAACGCGGTCGCCTCCTCGAGCTGCTCGACGGCGGCCCGCTGGGTGGCGGTGGTCTGGTAGTACATCCAGCCGGCGATGCCCAGTGCGGCGATCGCCACGATGGCGATGACGACGATCGCCGCGGTCAGTCCTTTGCGTCCCTCGCCCGGTGCGGGTGCCCCGGTCTGCGGGGGCGCCGGTGGGGCCACGGGCGGCGCTCCGCCTGCCCCGGAGGGCTCAGGCTCGGTCTCGGGTCGGCTCGCGTCGTCCACGGCTACATCCCTCTCTGCGCTGTACCGCCCTCGGTGAGGCGTTCGTCCAAGGTATAGCATACGCCCCGGCGCCGGCAGACCACCTCCCGGCGCCCAGAGGGGCGAGACAATCCGATACTCCGGTACTATACAAGGGTTGGCACACGCATTGCTTTCTCCGTTGGCAGAGTATGGCGACCCGCCCTCTCCTCCCCCCCTCAGGGGCGGATCACGCCAGCTCGACGCAGACGAGGCGCGTCCCCCCACGCGCCTCGTTTCCTTTTTTGGAGCCGACATCCACGCCGCGCCCGGACCTCCGCAGGGCCTCGCTGTGGGATACAATCGGTGCACGATGACGGGGAGCGCATGATGACAGGGGCTGTCGAGCGACTGGTGAACCTCGCGCTGCTCTTGGCCGCCGCACGCGGTCCGGTGAGCGCCGAGCGCATCAGGACCGAGCTCGCCGGGTATCCGGACAACCAGGAATACGACGCCTTCATCCGCATGTTCGAACGCGACAAGGACCAACTGCGTGCGATGGGGCTTGCGATCGAAGCGACCGCCGACGGCGAGTACCTCCTCGACGCGGAGCGCACGTTCGTCACCGGCCTCGATCTGAGTGCCGAGGAGGAGACGGTGGTGCGTGCCACCGCCGCCGTCTTCGCCAACGATCCGTCATTCCCGTTCTGCACCGACCTGCGGTTCGCGCTTGCCAAGGTCGCGGGTGGCCCCGACCCCGACGTTGCGGCAGCGGCACACCTCGCCGACGAGGAGCCGGAGACGCAGGGCGCGGCGGTGCAGGCACTGGCCGGTGCGTGCAGCGCACGCAAGCGCGTCCGCTTCGACTACACCAACGCCCAGGGCGATTCGGCCCCGCACGAGGTCGAGCCCTACGGGCTCTTCCTCCACGCAGGGCGCTGGTACCTGGTCGGACGCGACACCGGACGCGACGAGGTCCGCGTGTATGCCGTCTCGCGCATGGCGCAGTTAGCGCCCGAAGCTGCCCGTCCGCGCACTCCCGACTTCGAGCGGCCGGCCGCCTTCGACGTCGCGGCCTATGTCGGACTGCCGTTCCAGTACGGGGCGGGCGAGCTCTTCGACGCCGAAGTGCGCTTCGCCCCCTCGGTCGCGTGGCGGGCCAGGGCGCTTACGGGCGGTGCGGGCGAGCTCCGGCCCGATGGCGACGATCTCGTCTGGCACATCCCGGCCCGCGACGCCGAGCGACTCGCCCGCTGGGTCGTCGCCAACGGTCCGGGAATCTCGATCGATTCACCCCCGAGCGCCGCCGGATTGCTCGTATCGGGGCTCGCCGCAGTGGGGGCGCGCCATGCCTAAGGTCTCCTCTGCCGATCAGGCCCGGCGGATGCTCGTTCTTATCGGCTTGCTCAAGCCCGGGACAGAGATGCCGCTTGCCGAGCTTGCCGACGCCGTGGGCGTCACGATCGAACAGGTCACGGCCGACCTCGAGCTGCTCTCGCTGTGCGGCGTCGCACCGTACTACCCCAACGACCTCGTCCCCCTGTACGTGGAGAACGACGTCGTCAACGTCTTCGACTCGATGCCCGCGCTCGAGCGCAGGGTCCGCCTCTGTGCGCCCGAGGCCCGCGCACTGGCAGCCGCCCTTCAGGCGGCGGGGCGCACCGCCGGTGATCCCCTGGTCACGCGGCTGCTCGAGGCGGCCAGCGACACCGACCCGCGAGAGATCGAGCGCGTCATCCGCACCGCCGTGGCGGCCGACACCGGCTGCCACGCCACGCTGGCCCTTGCCCTCGAGCGGCGCGAGGCCATACGCGTCCGCTACCAGACCGGGGGCACCGAGGCGCTCACCGACCGGGTGATAGAACCGCTCGCGCTCCTCAACGAGCGTGGGAGCTGGTACGTGGAGGCGTACTGCCGGCTCGCGGGCGCGCTGAGGACCTTCCGGGTCGACCGCGTGCAAGCTGCCGAGCCGACCGGCGAGACGTTCGGGCACCGCTCGTTCTCGCCGTCGGGTTCGGCCGTTCCGGCCGGCGGACTGCCCCTCGCGCGCGTCCGGTTCGAGCCCGGCGTCGAGCTGCCCGAGCGCGAGTGGCCAGGGCTCCGGGTCGTCTCGGAGGGGTCCGGCGGCACCGAGGTCGAGGTCCCCTTCGCGGGCACCGGCTGGATCGCTCGGCAGGTCGCATCGTTCCTCGGCCGGGCCGAGGTGCTCGAGCCTGCCGAGGTGCGCACGGCGGTCGCGCGCGTCGCGACTAACCGGGCGGAGCCGGAGTAGCGGCCCGCGCGGGCGCGTTCCGTCCGAAACGGCGGCCTATCTCCTCGACGACCGCCGCAGACTCGAGACGCTCGACGTCGTTGACGGGAAGCGCCGCGAGAAACGTTCGCCCGTAGCCCTTCTGGAAGACCCGCGGATCGGCGATGACGAGGCAGCCCGAGTCGGTCGACGAGCGGATGAGCCTGCCTGCGGCCTGCTTGAGCTCAAGGACCGCCTGCGGAAGGTAGTAGCGCTCCCAGGCCGCCTTGCCGTATCGCTCTTCGCGCTCGCACGTGAGCGGGTCGCGCACGCGCCCGAACGGCAACTTGGGCACCACGACACAGCGCAGGGTGTCCCCGCGCGCGTCGAAGCCCTCCCAGAATGACTTGGTCGCGAACAGCGAGACGCGCTCGTCGGCCAGGAACTCGTCGCGCAGGCGCTTCGTGGACACGCCGCGGCTCTGCACCAGGAGTCCGAGGCCCTCCGCGGCGAGGCGCGGGGCCAGCGCCCGGTAGAGATGGTCCATGTCTCTGCGGTTGGTGAAGAGCGTGAGCACCGACCCGTCCATCGCCAGGTGGACCTCGAGCAGGAGCGACTCGAGTCGGGCAAGGTACTCGGCGCTGCTCGGTACTGCAAGATCGGTCGGGATGAAGGCGGCCATCTGGCGCTCGAAGTCGTACGACGAAGCGAGACGTTTCGCACCCCATCGTGACTCATCGAGCCGGTCAAGCCCGACCGAGCGGGCGAAATGCCCGAAGTCGTCGCCGGTCGCGATCGTCGCCGAGGTGAACACAACCGAGCGCACGCGCGGGTAGAACTCCTCGGCAAGCGCCTCCCCCACGTCGAGCCGGGAGGCAGCGAGACGGTCCGCCTTGCCGGCGGGGCGCCGGTCTACGGTGAGGTGGTACACGTACTCCGTGGCCTCACCCTCGAGGACCGTCACGAGCGCGATGTGCTGGCTGGCGAGCCGGCTGAGCAGACCGGCGAGATCGGCTCTGACCTCGGTGGCTTCGGTTCCGGCGGCTTCCAGCAGCGTGACGAGCCTCCTGCCCGCGGCCAGCACCGTCTCGAGGCGCATCGCGAGCGAGCGGCCCACGCGCGTGACCGTCCCCCACGCGGCTCCGTCTCGCACGCGGCCGTCCACCCGCACCTCCGAGGTGTCGTAGCCGGCGTCCTCCTCACCCGAATGAACGTCATGCACGAACTCGAAGAGTGACGACGCCAGCGTGGCCCCCTCGGTCAGGCCACGCTCCATCTCGGACAGGGCCGCGATCAGCGCGTGCTCGTCCTCTCCCGCGAGAGATGCCTGCCGACGGCGGATGGTTTCTATCAGGCCGCTGCGCGATCCCCCTAGAGCGGTGAGCACGACGGAAAGCTCGAGCCGCGAGCACTCCATCGATAGTTGCTTGCGCGCCTCGCTCTCGGCGGCGTGGGCCTCATCGACGATCCAGTGCCGGACCGGAGGCAGGATCCCGCCATCGGCGACCACGTCGCGGAAGAGCAGCGCGTGGTTCGTGACGACCACGTGGGCCGATGCGGCCCGGCGGCGCACCCCGTGCACGTAGCACAGGTGCGGGTAGTAGCGGCAACGCTTCCGCGTACAGTCGGCGACCGACGCGGTGATCTCGCTTCTCAGCTCGCTACTCAGGTGGACATTGGTCGCAGCCCGGTCCCCCCAGGAGCTCTGTGCCGTCCACGCGTACAGCGCCGCCAAGGCGCCGACGGTGGCCGTGTCCGCCCCGTCCAGCGCCGAGGCCGCTCGCTCCAGCTTGCGCAGGCACAGGTAGTGCTCGTAGCCCTTCAGGGAGACGAATCTCAGCGGTTCGCCGAGGGCTGCGCACAGCGCAGGCAACTCACCGTAGACGAGCTGGTCCATGAGTGCGTTCGTCTTGGTCGCCACTCCGACGGCCACGTTGTTGAGCAGCGCGAAACGGGCCGCAGGCACGAGGTAGGCGAGCGATTTTCCCACGCCCGTGCCGGCCTCGATGGCGGCGAATGTGCCTGTCGAGAACGCGCCGGTCACCGTCCGCGCCATCTCGGCCTGTTCCTCACGCCGCTCGTAGCCCGCGTACATCCGGCCGGCGATGCCGACAGCCGAGAACTCCGCCGCGATCTCTTCGGGCTCGGGGCCGGCACACTCGAGCTCATCGGCGTCGGGGAGCGCCGGCTCCCGCTCGGCCCCCACCCGCGCGCGCCGAGCGTCTACGAGGTCGAAGGAGGTCGCGGGCGACCCGGCTGCGAGGTGCGAGATGGCCGCGCGCGCCGGCCACTCGGCGTCGGGAGCGAGCGCGGCAAGCCTGCCGAGAAGCGCGGGCCCGAGTCCGTCGAGCCCGCACAGCACCACACGCCAGACGGCCGCAAGCGCCCTGACGTCGTCCGCGGCCCGGTGCGAGGGTGCGTCGGCCCCGAACGCCCGGGCCAGGTCGCAAAGACGGTGGCTCGACAGACGAGGGAAGGCGATCAGGGAGAGCTGAAGCGTGTCGACCCATCGTCCCGGAAAGCGCGTGGCGCCACCGATGCGCTCGAGGAACGCCCGGTCGAAGGGCGCGTTGTGGGCCACGATGTCCGACCCGGCTGCGAACGAGGCAAGACGCTCGACGGCGACGTCGGGTGAGGGCGCTCCCCGTAGCGCCTCGTCGGTGATGCCGGTCAGCCGCACGATGTCAGGCGGGATCGCGCAGCCGGGGTCGACCACCGTCTCGAGCAGGTCGAGGACCTCCGGGCCCCTCATGCGCGCAGCGGCGACCTCGATCAGGCGGTCGCGCGCCGGGTCGAAGCCGGTGGTCTCTATGTCGACGAGCACGACCTCGTCCTCGAACCCGAAGACCGTGTCGCGGGCGCGCTCGATGGCAGCCGCATACGTGGCGACGACATCCGGATCGGTGCCCGGAACGAGAAAACCGGCGAGATCTGTGCTCATCACCGCACAAGACTAGCACGCCGCCCTGACGTGAGTCGGGGCGGCGTGCGAAGGACCGGGAGTCTGTTGAGAGGTCCTACTGGGCGCCCGCCATCGTGCGGGACTTGACGCGCCAGGTACCGTCGTCGGCCTTCACGAACGTCCACGTGTAGCCGAAGGTCATGCCCTGGGCCACCTGCCAGCCGACCACCGAGACGGAGTCGCCCGACTCGGTGGGGGCGTCAACCGAGTACTCGGTGATGCCGTAGCCCTGCAGCGTCTGCTCGAAGGAGGCAACGTCTCCGTAGTACTGCTGCGAGGCGACCGGCAGCATGTCGTAGGCGGTCTGGTAGTCGCCGCTCGCGCATGCTTCGTAGTACGCGGTCAGGTACTCGGACGGCGTCTGGCCCTCGGGAACGGCCGGGGCCGTGGCCGGATCGAACTCCACTTCGGGGGCCTGAGCGCCCATGCCTGTCGGCTGCTGGGCGGTGGGGGTACCGGTAGCGGGCACCTGGCTCGTCGAACTCGGCGACGAAGGCTTCAAGTTCTGCCAGATGAGGATCCCGATGACGGCCGCAAGCAGGACCGCGGCGACGGCCAACAGGATGGTGACCTGTTTCTGGCCGAAAGCGGATTCGGACATGGGCGTTCCTTCCTTCATTCGCTGGGGTCGCGCGCGTGCGCGAAGCCTGATGCTACTGTCACACGGCCCGGCGTGCGATACGCGTCCGCCGACACGGTATGATTAGCGAATGGCACGCCAACGCAGCGTATTCGACATCATCGGTCCGGTCATGGTCGGGCCCTCATCGAGTCACACCGCCGGAGCCGTCCGCCTCGGGCGCCTTGCGAGGGCGGTTCTCGGGGAGGCGCCGGTGCGCGCCGAGATCGGGCTTCATGGCTCGTTCGCATCGACGGGTGCGGGGCACGGTACCGATCTGGCACTCGTCGCCGGACTGCTCGGGCTCGCGCCCGACGATCCCGCCATTAGGAGTGCCCTCGACATGGCCCCGGCCGCCGGTCTCGAGGTCGCGTTCTCCGGGGCCGACCTCGGGCGGGCCCACCCGAACACCGCCTCGTTCGTGCTGACAGCCGCGAACGGCCACCGGGTGGAGCTTCAGGGGTCCTCACTCGGCGGGGGTGACGTGGTCCTGACGCGAATCGACGCCTACGAGGTCGAGGTCACCGGTGAGCTCCCCCTCCTCCTTGTCTTCCACCTCGACCGGCCGGGCGAAGTCGCAACCGTGACCTCGGCGCTCGCCGAGGAAGGCATGAACATCGCCCGTATGCAGGTCTCGCGCGAACGCAGGGGAGCCGGCGCCCTCATGCTCATCGAGACCGACGCGCCCGTCTCGGGTGCGGTGGTCGACCGCATCGCGTCCGCACCCGGGATCACCGGCGTACGCGTGGTCCCCGCGGTCTAGGGGCGCCGCCGGGCACCGGGACCACCGGCCCCGCCGGCACCCCCGCCGGACTCGCGCGAACCGCACCCGCTCGTCCGGCACGTCGTGCACCCACCGGTGCAAGACGTCACCTTCAGCGCGTTACAGCGGGGGCAGCGGATCTCCTCAGCGGCCAACCCGCATGTAGGACAGATGGAAGACCGCACGTCAGACCACTCCCACCAGGCGTGCCAGCACGCCACCGGCGACGAACGCGACACCGACTGAGGCGGCGAACAGACCGGCGACATAGCCCGCGCCCCGCTCCTTCCAGATGACCATCACGCTGGCGATGCACGGGATGAAGAGCGTGATCGTGACCATCGAGACGAGCAGCTGTGCGGCGGTGAGGCTCATGGTGAAGAAGCCGGCGGCGCCGAAGTCGCGCCGCACGAAGCCCATGACGAACGCGGTTGCGGCCTCGGCGGGCAGACCAAGCCAGCCGACCGTCAGCGGCACTGCGAAGGCCTGGATCGCCGAGAGGGCCCCGGTGACCTCGAGCACGGAGATAGCGAGCGCGCCGAGCACGAAGAAGACCGTTACTTCCTTCATGAAGTGGTAGATCTTCACGAACGACTTGCGAAGCACGTTGTTGAGCCGCGGAACGCGCAGGCTCGGCAGGTCGATGAGCAGGTCGGTAGAGGAGCCGGGCACCAGGCGGCCGAGAACGGTGCCGACGCCGACGAAGATCACGAGCAGCGCCGCGAAATACGTGGCGGCATACCAGCCTCCGACGCCCGCCATGAGCGCGACGATCACCGCGATCTGCGCGGAACACGGCACGGCGATGGCCATCAGCGCAGTGGCGATGAAGCGCTCGCGCTTGCTCCCGAGGATGCGCGTGGTGAGCGTGCCCATCGTGACGCAGCCCAGGCCGAGAATGAGCGGAATGACCGCACGGCCGTTGAGCCCCATCGAGGAGAGCGAGCGATCGGCCAGAGCCGCGATTCTCGGCAGATACCCCGAGTCCTCGAGCACGGAGAGCAGCAGGTAGAAGCCGGCCACGAGCGGGAGGATGACGCCGAACAGGTACGTCGGCGCCATGGTGAGCACCCCGAACTCGCCGGCGAGAAGCGTGTACATCACCGTGCCCTCGGCGAAGACGCTGCCGACGACGCCCTCGACCCACGGCACGACCGTCCCGAGGAACAGTGCCTCCTCGGTCAGGCCGACGATGCCGCCGGCTACCCACTCGCCGAGGACCTTGTACATGCCCCAAAGCAGCGCAAGCAGCATCGGGATGCCGGTTAGCGGGTTCATCATCGCTGCCGACAGGCGGCTCGAGAACCTCGCGCCCTCGGTGGTGTGGCTCACGACATGACCGACGATGTCGTTCACCCGGTCGCGCCTACGCAGGTAGATTGCATCCCGGCTTATCTGGTCCGCCGGTTCGATACCGTGGCGCTGCGCGATGGTGGCGTCGGACTCGAGCACGAGCAGCGCCTCCGAGCGACAGCCCACTCGGGCTGCCATCTCGACGAGCCCCGAATCGAGCTCCGGGTCGCCGTGCCCGGTGCGGGCCCGCCCGAACGCTTCCTTGAGTTCGTCTATGCCCCGGTTGCGCACGGCGACGGTCTCTATGACCGGTACGCCGAGGAGATCGGAGAGCAGGTCCGTATCGACGGAGACCCCGCTCGCACGCGCCTCGTCGACCATGTTGAGCGCCACGACTATCGGCTTGCCCATGTCGATGAGTTGCAGGGTGAGAAAGAGGTCGCGCTCGAGGTGCACGGAGTCGACGACGTTGACCACTGTATCGGCCTCGAGGATCACGTCGCGGGCGACGCGCTCCTCGTCGTTGAATGAGGAGACTCCGTACACGCCCGGCGTGTCGACGACGTCGACGTCGCCGAGCACGCCGCGGGTGATCTCGACGGTGGTGCCGGGGAAGTTGCTGACGTCAACGTAGGTTCCGGTGAGGGCGTTGAACACCACGGACTTGCCGACGTTCGGGTTGCCCGCGAGCACGACGGTCTTCACGCCTTCGCGCAGCACGCCGCTCGCCGGTGCATGACAGTGAGCAGTGGAAGACATCTAACGCCCCCTACACTCGACCGGCCGGACCGAGATGCGCTTGGCGAGCGAGCGCCCGATGGCGATCTCCTGGCGTCCCGAGCGCACGACCACGGGACCGGCGGGGATGCGGGTGATGCACGAGATCTGAGCCCCCTCCGACATGCCGAAGCGAAGCGCCGTGATGCGCGCCATCTCGTCGTCGATGCCGAGCACCTCGCACGACTGACCGCGTTCCAGGCGGTCGAGGGTGAAGGGCCTGACTTCGTCGAGGGCGAGATCGTCTCTGATTCGCGCGGCCATGGTGTGTACCTCCGGTCCCGGGCCTCCGTGGGCGACTGCGGGCTTCGTGTGTGCTAAGTTCTTGTCTCACGCATACTACGGACGTCCGGTAGCGTCTGTCAATAGTGCGCGCGACTTGGACGCTCCGGAACCGGCGCGCAGCACGCTTGCGGTACAATCCGCTCGTCGGAAAGGAGGCCGCCTGGTGGCCTACACGTCCTTCGCTGATCTGCTCGCGGCATCCGTCGTCCACGGCTCTCTCGCCCGCGCCGCACTCGCGCTCGAGGCGGCCGAGTGCGACACGCCGCCACAGGCCCTCCGGGCACGCATGCGCGAGACACTTGAGGTGATGCGAGCAGCGGCGGCCGACGGTCGCGCGCACTCGCATCGCTCGCGCTCCGGGCTGACGGGTGGTGATGCCGCCCGGCTCCACGACGCTCCGGCCGGGCCGGTCGGGCCGGTCTTCGCCGACGCGCTCTCATCTGCACTCGCGGTGGCCGAGGTCAACGCGAGCATGGGCCGCATCGTCGCGGCACCCACGGGAGGCGCCGCGGGCGTCTTGCCGGGCGTCCTGCTCGCACTCGCCTCGGAGCGGGGCGCCGACGATGAAGCGCTCGTCGACGCGCTTTTCACCGCCGGCGCGATCGGAGGCGTCATCGCCGCGCGCGGGTCGCTCTCGGGAGCGGCCGGGGGATGCCAGGCCGAGATTGGTTCGGCGGCCGCGATGGCGGCCGCTGCCGGTGTGGAGATGCTCGGCGGCAGTCCGCAGGCCTCGGGGCACGCCGCCTCGCTGGCCCTGCAGGGACTGCTCGGGCTCGTGTGCGACCCGGTCGGCGGTCTCGTCGAGGTTCCGTGTGTGGCCCGCAACGCCACCGGCGCCGCGGTCGCGCTCGCGGCGATCGAGATGGCGCTCGCGGGTGTGACGTTCCCGATCCCCCTCGACGAGGTGGTGGACGCCCAGGCCAGCGTAGGCCGCAGCCTGCCCCCCTCCTTGCGAGAGACGGCCATCGGCGGCCTGGCCGGCACGCCGACCGCCCACCGCCTGACACGGGAGGACTGATGCGCGCACCGTCCCGGTCCGATGCCGGCGCGCCTGACCCGGCACGGGCCTGGCACGCCCTCGGGGCGGAAGACGCACTCGCAGAGCTCGGCAGCGTGAGGATAGGGCGCGGGATGGAGACGCTCCGCCGTCTGCTCGCGCACAGGTCCGTGACGACGGTAACGAGGTAGCAGATGCCCGCCGGACGCCAGCGGCCGGACCGCCTCTCCCCCGAAGCCGAGGAGACGCTCACCCTCGTCGCTCACGAGATCCGTGCTCCGCTCACGGTCATCGCGGGCTACCTCGAACTGCTCCAGCGCCGCTCGCTCGACGAGGCCGCGCGCGCCCGCGCGTTCGCCGAGGCCCGCAAGGCAGCCGGACGCATCGAGAGGCTCCTCGACGACCTGGCAGCAGCCACCGGTCCGGCCGAGCTTCTCGCTCCGGTCGAGTCCGTCCCGGTCTCGCTCGCCGCGCTCGCCACCGAGGCGGCGCTCGTGTTCACCGGTATCGGCAGGCACGAGGTCACCGCGACCTCGGACGGGCCGGGCATAGTCCTCGGTGACGGCTCCCTGCTTGCGCGGGCCCTCGACAACCTTGTCACCAACGCGATCGTCCACTCGCCCGAGGGCGGGGCGGTGGCCATCTCGGTCTCGTCACAGGCCGGCCGGGTGAGCATCGCGGTCGACGATGAGGGCCCAGGGATACCCGAGGAAGCCCGCGAGCTCGTGTTCGAACGCTTCGAGCGGCTCGACGCCACGAGCCCGGAGCGCCCGGGAACAGGGCTCGGTCTCTACATCGTGCGCGGCATCGTCAGCGCGCACGGCGGCACCGTACGCGCCGGATCGGGCCCCAGCGGGCGCGGCACGAGGATGGTACTCGAGCTGCCTGCGGCTCCAGCCGGATAGGGACGCGTCGCCACTACTCGAGTGCGAGTCGCACCAGCCGGTCGCATAGCTCGGGGAACTCGATGCCCGCAGCCGCGGCGGCATCGGGAAGCAGGCTCGTCGACGTCATGCCGGGTATGGTGTTCACCTCGAGCAACTCCACCCGCCCGTCCCCCGTCACGATCGTGTCCGAACGCGACATGCCACGGCACCCGAGCGCACGGTGCGCGAGCAGCGAGAGCCGCGCGCACTCCTCGCGCGCTTCGGTGCTCACCCGGGCGGGGATGATGTGGCGGCTCATGCCGGGCACGTACTTCGACTCGTAGTCGTAGAACTCGTGCTCGGGAACGATCTCGAGCGTCGGCAGGGCGACGAGGTCGTCGTTGCCGATGACCCCGACCGTCACCTCCACGCCGGAGACGAACTCCTCTATGAGCACACTGTCGTCGAACCGGAACGCCTCCTCGAGGGCGGCAGGCAGCTCGCCCGGCACATGAGCGATCGTCACGCCGATGGCCGAACCCTCGTTGGCCGGCTTGACGACGGTCTTCTCACCGAGGAGCTGCGTGACCTCGTCGGGGTCGACCGGCTCACCCCGCCTGACGTGCACGTACGCGGGCGTGGGGATGCCCTCCTGGGCGAAGAAGTGCTTGGACATCACCTTGTCCATCGCCAGCGCACTCGCGAGCACCCCCGATCCGACGTACGGGAGGCCGAGCAGCTCGAGCAGCCCCTGGACCGTCCCGTCCTCGCCGAACCGGCCGTGCAGACAGATGAACACCGCATCGGGATGCGCGCACTCCAGCTCGCCGATGAAGCCCTCGATGCCCGAGTCGATCGTGACGACCTCGTGGCCGGCTGTCGCGAGAGCCGCGGCCACCTGGGCTCCTGTGTTGAGCGAGACCTCGCGTTCGGCCGAGCGCCCTCCCATGAGCACCGCCACCCGGAGCTTACGTCCCTGTTCGGTCACCACGCGTCCTTCCGCTTGCTGTTCACCGCACGAGTCCGAGTCGCAGCGCGTCCACGAGCAGCAGTGCGCCCCACCACATGACCACGCCGCCGAGTGTTGCAGCCGCACCGCGCACGAGTGCGGTCGTCAGCAGTCCCTGGCGGCATTCCGCAGGTGCCTTGGCGCGCGCAAACGCCCAGACAACGAGCGAGAGCGCCGGTCCTGCGGCGACGAGCGCCAGTCCGGTCGCCAGGAGGGCCGGGTACGCAGGATCGTCGAGCGGCACCAGCGGAGCCTCGGGGCCTGCGAGCATGAGCAGCGTCGCCGCGGCCAACCCCGCCCACGCCATCACGTAGAGCAGGAACGGCCATCCCGGCAGGTAGGTCCGCGGGCGGCACGGCGGTTCGGACGGCACGGTCGGCGCCTCGGCGGCCTGCCCCAGCTGCGCGGACGCCTCCGGAACCTCGGCCACAACGCTGTCGTCCGCGCCCATGGGCCGCCCCTCCTCGCGTGCATGACTCACTCCCCGGCTCCCTCAACAGCCGAGTCTACGCGAGCAGTCGTGCGCGCGTCGAGCGGCTCATCGTCGGGGCGCTCGTTGCCGCGACCCCACGACACGACGGCGCCAGCGGCTGCGATCACCGCCGCGGTCAGCAGTGCCGGCCGCATCGCGTCCACGAACACGTCGGCCTGCTCGGGCGTGAGCACTCCCGTGATGGCCATCAGGTCGTCGCCGCGCAGATTCACCGAGACGATCGCTGCCGTGAGGCCGATTCCGAGCGCCATGCCGAGGTTGCGAGCCTGAGCCACGAGCGCCGAGCCGACGCCGGCGCGACCGGGAGGCACCGCCCGCAGGATGGTTGCCGTGTTGGGCGCCTGGAAGATCGAGAGGCCCGTACCAACGCTAAACAGCGTGAGCGCCACAAGGATGAGAGGCGTGTCGACCCGCAGCCCTGTCGCGGCAGCGAGTGACAACGAGAGCCAGCCGAGCCCGAAGGTCGAAAGCCCTCTGCTTCCCCAGCGGTCCGAAAGTCGGCCGGCGAGCGGCGAGAAGATCGCCATGCTGATCGGCGTGGCAGTGAGCAGGAGCCCGGCGATCTGGGCTTCGATACCCCGGGCCTTGAGCAGGTAGAACGGCATCGTGAACGTCACCGCGAACAGGCTTGCGTAGCTGCAGAGCGCTGCCGCCGCCCCCGCCGACAGACGGCGCTCGGTGAACAGCGAGAGATCGAGCATGGGGTGGGCCTTAGCGCGTTCGACCATCACGAACGCGACCGCCGACCCTACTGAGATCGCGAACGCTACCAGCACTGTCGCCGAGAACACCCCCGAGCGGTCCACCTCGGAAAGAGACAGGAGAAGCGAGGTCAGCGTGAGGGCCGCCAGCGTTGCGCCCGCCAGATCGAAGGGCTCGGACTGCGTGCAGTCCTCGGGCAAGAGCCGGCGGGCGAGCAGCGCCATGACGAGCGCGAGCGGGATGTTGATGAGGAACACCGATTGCCAGCCGAAGGCACCCACGAGCACGCCTCCGAGAGCCGGCCCGAGAGTCAGCCCCGCCGACACCGACAGGCTGACCCATCCGAGCGCCCAGCCCCGGCGGCGCGCTGCGAACGTGCGCGTCACGAGCGCCGGACCCGCCGCGAACATCGCCGCCGCGCCCGTGGCCTGAAAGACCCGGGCGGCGATGAGCCAACCGAGCGAGGGCGCGGCGGCGCACACCGCCGATCCGGCGCCGAATACCAGGAACCCGATGACGTAGACTCGCCGCAGGCCGAGGATGTCGCCGAGACGACCCATGGTGAGCACGAGCGACGCCGTCGTAAGCACGTATGCGGTCGCGACCCATCCTGCCGCGGCGAGCCGGGCGCTGAAGTCGGCTGCGATCGAGGGCAACGCGATGTTGACGATGCTCGAGTCGAGTGGGGCGATGAAGGTGCCGACCGCCAACACGAACAGCACGATGCGTTCGTCGACGGAGTGTTCCACGCAGACCGGTGCGGCTGTCTGGTTACTTCCTCTACCCATCAGTCCGTCCCCAGGTTCCGGTGTGGTTCTTTCGTGCAAGTTTCCCACACCTGCGAACGACACAGGACGATGCGGGCATAGAATCTGCATCTCCCGATCTGGCGCACCAGACACAACGGACGCCCCTGTCGAGGGGCCGAGTCAATAGAGGTGGAACATGAGCTCCGAACTGCCCGAGAACCCTGAGCACGAGCACATCTCGTCCGCATCCCCCGCCCAGGAGACCCGTCCGCCAGCCCCCGAGCCGCAGTCCGGGCCGGGTCCTGCCGCAGGCATCGCTCCCCCCGTGGAGCCCCCCGCGCCTGCCCCATCGCCGGCAGCACCCACTCCACCGATCGCGCCGGTGGCCCCCCGCGCGGCCGAGCCGACCGCCGCACCCGGGCAGCGTCATAGTCTCTCCGCGGGCGCCGTCGTGGCGATCTCGGTCGCGGTTGCGCTGTTCGTTGGCGCCATCGCCGGCGGCGTCGGCGGGTTTGCCGGCGCCTGGCTCGCCACCCAGTCACGTGGTGGCTCCTCCTCGGTCGTGAAGGTGCTGCCGCCCGAGACCGACGAACCCGTGGTCGCGGCGGCGGCCGCTGCGCTGCCGAGCGTCGTCAACATCGACGTATCCGCCTCCGAGGTCTCTGAAGAGGGAGAGGGCGGTCTGCCGCAGGGTCACCCCGGGGTACCCATGCGTGGCAATGGTTCGGGTGTTGCCTACCGCGCCACCGAGGGCGCCGGAACCTACATCGTCACGAATGCCCACGTGGTCAAGTCCGCCGAGGACATCTTCGTGACGGGGACCGACCGTGAGCGACTTCGTGCCGAGCTCGTGGGCCTCGATGAGGAATCCGACATCGCGGTGGTGCGCGTCGACGCCGAGTTGCCCCTCATCGAGCTCTCGGGATCTGAGGACATCGTCGTCGGACAGTCGGTCACCGCGATCGGCTCGCCGTTCGGCCTCTCCCACTCGGTAACGTCGGGCGTGATCTCGGCCATCGGCCGCTCGCTGCCCGGCGCCAGCACGACGAACCCCAACGTCTATCCTCTCGTCGACGTCATCCAGACGGACGCCGCCATAAACCCCGGCAACTCGGGCGGTGCCCTCGTCGACCGCACCGGCAAGCTGGTCGGCATCAACACCGCCATCTACACGGATACTGGTGCAAGCGGCGGCATCGGCTTCGCGGTCCCGGTCACCACGGTCATCCGCGTTGCCGATCAGCTCATCGAGTCCGGCGCGGCCGAAACGCCGTTCCTCGGAATCGTGGGCCAGGACGTGACCCCCGAGCTGATTGAGGAGGAGGGCCTCGGCGCGGACGAGGGCGCCTTCGTCGTCGAGCCTATCCTCGGCACCAAGGCTGAGGCGGCCGGGCTCAAGACCGGTGACGTCATCGTGTCGCTGAACGGCGCCCCGATCCGCTCCATGGATGACCTGCTGGTGCAGGTGCGCAGGCAGGACATCGGCGACACCGTGACGCTCGGTGTCTGGCGTGGCGGCGAGACGATCGAGGTCGAGATGGAGGTGGGCGTGAAACCTGCCGACCTCAAGATGCCCGGACAGGGAACCACCCCGGACGAGGACCAGTAGCACTGGGTGCCTGCGCCGGCCGCTACGCGAATCACGAAGGCCCCCGTCTGTGACGGGGGCCTTCGTGATTCGATACCTCTGGCGGGACGCCCGGCTACGCGACGCGACGCGAGCGCACCCGGAAGTAGATGATGGTAGCGACGATCACGGCAAGACCGACGGCCAGTATGCCCAGAAGCAGGGCGCTCCCGGAGTCGTCACCCGGCACGGCCCGGGCTGCGGCTGCGGCTTCCTCCTGCGAGGTGTAGACGACCTTGGTGACTGAGGCCATCGTCGTCGTGGGCACCTCGACGCCGGCAGCCTCGGCAACCTCCTCGGTGCACGAGCGGTAGTAGAGGGCCGCCTTGAGCGTCACCGGGCCGGACTCGGGCATGGTCACGTCCCACACGTCCTCGACGGACTCGCGGGGCGGGATACGGTCGTCGCTCTTGACCGCCACCGCGTTCCACACATCGGCCGGGGAGTTGCCCTCCGCGTCCTCGAACACGGTGATGAACTCACGGCGGCCCACTTCGGTCTCGACCCCGTCAGGCCCGGTCGCGGTGACCTCGAGCCACATACGCCGGAAGTCGGTCAGGCCGGTGGGCAGGTAGTGGCCGGCACCGATGTTGGTGATGCGCACGACCGCAGCGGCGGTCTCACCGCCGGCCACGATCTCCTCGGCCTCCAGCTCCACCTTGGCCGCTGCCTTCAGGCGCTCCTCGGCAAGAGCGGCATCGCCGAGCGCCACGTTGCCTCCGGCGAAGGTCATCGTATAGATGTGGGGCCGCTCCGGGCCGCCCGCCGCGGCTCTCCCGGGGTTCGGTTTGGTCACGCCCGGCCCCGGGGTCATGTGGCAGTCCTGGCACTGGATCCCTTCGGCGGCGTAGGGGCCGGCGAGCCACTCGTCGTAGGTGCCCTCCAGCTTCAGCCCGTTGGCCGGATGGAAGACGTTGTGACACGTGCCGCAGAACTCGGCTTTCGTGTGGAACTCGGAGTACGCGGTCTCATGGAAGGGCGAGACCGAGTCGTCGAACTGGGCACGCCGGACGCCGTCGGGTCGCACGACGATCGACGTGTTGCCGATCCTGCCCTCCTGGCGTCCGGTCATCTGGTGACACAGGTCGCAGGTGATGCTCTCGGCGCTGACCGGCGAGAACTCGCGGGTCTCCAGCTCGCCCGCCATCGCCGCGATGGGCCCGTGACACGTCTCGCAGAACGGCCCGACATCGCCGCCGGTCTCCGCATTGGCTTTCTCGAGTTTGTAGAGATAGAGCGGGTCGGTCAGCGCCTGGGCGTGCATCGACCTCGACCACTGGGCCACCAGGCCGCCGTGGCAGCCGCACGAGTTCGACGGCAAGAACAGATCCGCAGGGTAGGGCGGCAACTCGGCGACGGCGATCCCAGCGGTGGCGAAGAGCAGCGCGAGCGCTCCGGCAAGCGCGCGCATCGATCCAGCCTTCATCGTGAGTCCCTCCCAGGCAGTAGGCTTCTCGTGGAACAGATAATACTCCATAGCGGTTATGAGTGATGCGCACGATGACCGTGTGTCCGCGGTGGGTTTGGATATAAACCCGTTACAACGTGTTCGACCGATGATCTGCGATCGGAAGGAGTCAGAAGATGGTGGAGCAGTTCCGCTGCAAGAGCTGTGGGTACTACCACGTCGGCCCCGCGCCCGAGGTCTGCCCGGTGTGCGGCGCCTCGCAGAAGATGTTCGTCCCGTATGACGGCCCCGGCGACCTCTCCGGAACCAGGACGCTCGAGAACCTCAGGGCCGCGTTCGCGGGAGAGTCCCAGGCCAACCGGATGTACACGCTGTTCTCGCGCATTGCCGAGCTCGAGGGTCGCGCGCAGGCGAAAGCCGCCTTCGACCGGGCCCGCGAGGAGGAGACCGCGCACGCCCTCGGGCACCTCGCGTACATGGGCGGGTTCGGCCCGACCGCCGACAACCTCGGCAAGGCCATCGCGGGCGAGGACTACGAGTACGAGAGCATGTACCCCGGGTTCGCGCAGATAGCCGAGGGGGAGGGCTTCGCGGACATCGCCTTCTACTTCCGCTCGGTGGGCCGCTTCGAGAAGGAGCACCGCGAGGAGTACAAGGACGCCGCAGAGGATCTCGGCGAGTAGCCGTGCCGGCCGGCCCTGGGTCGATCGGGGTTGCCGCGCTCGACCGCGACGGCCTGGCCCGCTGGCTCGCCGGGGCGGGCGAGGCGGGCTACCGGACCGGACAGATCGTGCGCTGGCTCTACCAACGCGGCGTCACGTCATACGATGAGATGACCGACCTCCCGGCCGCTTTGCGAGCGATGCTCGCGGAGCGGCTTCCTCTGTCTCGGCCACAACTCGCGGCGCGTGAGGTCTCCCGGCTCGACGACACGCGGCGCTACCTGTGGCGTCTGGCCGACGGTGTGACTGTGGAGAGCGTCGGGCTGCCCGCCGCAGACCGTCTGACAGTGTGCTTCTCCACCCAGGCCGGGTGCGCGATGGGATGCTCGTTCTGCGCTACCGGCGAGGGCGGGCTTGTTCGCAACCTCGGACCGGGGGAGATGGCCGACCAGGTGCGGCTCGTCGGCGAGGACTTCGGCTTCCGCGTCACCAACGCGGTCGCGATGGGCCAGGGAGAACCGTTCGCCAACTACGAGGCGACCCTCGGCGGCCTGCGCCTCATGAACGACCCCGACGCCCTCGGGATCGGCGCGCGCCATCTCACCGTGTCGACGTGCGGCATCATCGCGGGCATCGAGCGGCTCGCAACCGAGTCCGAGCAGTTCACGCTGGCCGTGTCAGTGCACTCGGCCGTGCAGGCGACACGCGATCGCCTCATGCCCTCGCTGCGCACCCAGCGCCTGCCCCGGCTGCGCGAGGCGCTCGTGCACTACGCGCAACGCACCGGTCGTCGCCCGACGCTCGAGTACGCGCTGGTAGAAGGGGTCAACGACTCGGCGGCCGAGCTCGAGGCCCTCATCGGTTGGTGCACCGGGCTGTTGTGTCACGTGAACCTCATCCCGGTGAACCCGACGGCGACCCAAGCGCACGAGCGTCCGGCCGCCGGGCGGGTCGACGCCTTCCTACGCGGGCTCACGGCGGCGGGTGTCGAGGCGACCGTCCGGACCGAGCGCGGCGTGGACATCGAAGCCGCGTGCGGCCAGCTCAGCCAGCGCCACGCCCCGGAGGCGTGAGGGGACAGAGCGAGCCCGAAATGCGACAACCCCCGCAGACGGTCTCGTCCCATGCGCTCAGGGGCCTGTAGGGGGCGCCGGAGATGTCCTCGTAGACGCTGATCAGGCCCGCCTCGATGCGCTCGGCGTCCCGGGCCGAGAACTCGAAGGTGACGTGCTCGGGCTCGCCGTCCGTGCCCGCGACCTCGGGACGCACGAACACGACACGCACCCTGCGACACCCATCCTTCAGCGCCGCGTACCCGTAGCACTCGGCCTGCGTCTCGTAGCGCGCGCGCAGTTCGTCCGCGGAGGCATCGGAGGCTCCGGACTTGTAGTCGACGACGAGTCCCTCTTCTCCCGTCCGCCCGTAGGCGTCCATCGCGCCCACGAGATCGAACTCGTGGGCGCCCCTTCGAATCCTCACGGCGAACGGATGCTCTCTGCGCACCACCTGGTGCGCAGAGAGCGCACGCGCGGTCGACGAGCGCCCGTAGCGTTCCGCGGCTGCCGCGAGGCGTTCGTGGTCATGCTCTCCGAGACCGTGGTAGCGTGCGATCGCCTCAACGCGTTCGAGCCCGGACCGTCCCGATCCGGCAGTTCCTAGCTGGAGCACGGCATGGAGTGCGGAGCCGAGACGCATCGGGTCCGACTCGGCGGACCGCCCGATCTCGCCCAGCCGCGCGACGCTCTGCGCCCAGTACCTGAGCGGACACGCCTCGAACAGACTGATGTCGCTGTAGGAGAGCCGCTCGGGCCGCACGGGGTCCGCGCCGGTCGCTACCGGTCGCGCGCCACTGTCCGCATGGACCCTTCCCGCTCCGGGCGCACCTGGCTCGACCGGGCGCTGATCGACGTGCTCGCTGGAGGGCACCCCGGCGAGGCCCCCCGGCTCGTCGACGACCTCGTGAATGCGCACGGCGATCCGTGTGCCGTCCTCCAGCGTCCTCATCTCATCGGTCCCTGCTCCGGCGGCGAGGGTGCTCCCCAACGCGCTCCTCAGCAGGCCGAGACCCGATGCCGCACCGTCCCCGGGGGCCCTCTCGAGGTTCGCCGCACCGCTCAGCACGAGCGCCTCGCGCGCCCGGGTGCACGCGACGTACAACAACCGCTCGGCCTCGTCGGATCGGGCTCGTGCCTCGGAGTCCTGCATCTCCCGGAACCACCTGCCGCGACGCTGTTCGGCCTTGCCTCCCCATGCGGACGGCAGCGAGAGCGCGATCTCGAGCCGACCCCCGCGCGGTCGCGTGCGCAGCACCCCGGCGTCGGGGCGTCCGCTCTCGCCGAGCATCGGCAGCACGACGACCGGGAACTCAAGCCCCTTGGACGCGTGCACGCTCATGATGCGCACTGCCGGAGAGCCGTCGTCGGTCACTGCGGACGGCGTGTCCCGGCCTCCGAACCGCTCCTCCGCGTCGACACGGGCCATGAACGCCGCGGCCCCCGCGCCACCTGCCCGCTCGAAATCGTCGGCCTTGCGGACGAATCGCAGAACGTTGGCGAACGCCTGGAGTCCCTCGTCTCCTCTGCTCAGAAGGACCAGGTCGGCTTCGGACTCTTCGATCGCCCGCATGAGCACCTCGCCGAGCGGCAGCGCTCCGGCGCGCTCGCGCGCGCGGGTGACCGCGTCGCGCACCGCGACGGCCGCCTCCGCATCACCCGGGTCGAGCAGCGATTCCGCGACTGCGAGCGCATCCCACAGATGGCGCCCCGCCTGCGCCGCACCCTCGGCGTTGCGCAGCATCCAGACGCCGTCGTCGCTCACGGCGGAGAAGGCGGACAGCAGCAGTCGGGCAAGCGCTCCGTCGTCCAGGGGGTTGGCGATGACCCGGCAGAGCGCGCGTACCATCGCCACCTCGGGCAGTTCGAGGAACTGCCGCCCTCCGACAACAAGGACAGGGAATCCCGCGCGCCTGAGCGCCGCGGCGATCGGGTCGGCGCTCGCGTAGCGCCGCACCAGCACCACCATGTCGCCGGCGCTCACACCCGCATCGCGCAGCTCGCTCATGCGGGCGGCGACGGCCTCGGCCTCGGTGGCGAAGGGGCCGGACGTAGTCCGTCCCGGGGCGTGCACGATGTCGGCGCTGATCCGCGGCGTGTCCGGGGGCAGGAACGCGGGAGCGGGCTCGGCACGTCGCGCCTCCAGGCGCAGCAGGCCGGCTCCGAAGAGCGGCTCACTGCCGAACACGCGATTGACAAACCCGATGATGTCCCGGTGGGAGCGGTAGTTCTCGACAAGTTCGACCGAGCGTGCGCCGGCATCGGCCATCTCGGCGCGGTGTCGGCGGTAGACGTCGAGGTCGGCGCCGCGGAACCGGTAGATCGACTGGCGCTCATCGCCCACGGTGCACAGGTTGTCCTTCGCGACCGCCGCGACGATGCGCATCTGCAGTTCGTCGGTGTCCTGGAACTCGTCGACCATCACGAGCCGGAACGCGTGGCGATAGCGCTCCCTGAGGTCCGGTCGCGACTCGAGGAGGCGGGCGGCGTGCAGCTGCAGGTCCGCGAAGTCGAGGATGCCCCGCTCGGCCTTGAGGCACGCCAGCGCTTCGAGATACCCTTCGGCCAGTTCGACGAGCGCACGGGCCGGCGCCTGCGTGAGAGCCGAGACGGCCTCCGCGACGAGTCGGTCCCGGGTCTCGGCGAGGCTGTCGCAGACGTCCCTGATCGCTGCCCCCGACCCGCCGCGCGCGGAGTACTCGGCAAGAGCACGCCATAGCTCGAGGGCGACGTCGGTGGCACCGCCCTGCGAGGCGTCGAGCTCCTCTAGCCGCTCGAGCAATGTCCGGCACGCACCCGCATGGTTCGCCGCACCCTTCAGCACGCACTCGTGAACGGTGAGCTCCGCCTCGGCCCACGCGAAGAACTGCCGTGCCTCGCCGAGCAGCGCCACAACGTCGGGCTCGGGCTCGACTAGCACGTCGGCCGGAGACAGGCCCCGCGTCTCCAACTCGCGGGTGAGCGTCTCGACGGCCTCCCAGACCGACTGGAACCCGTAGAGGGCGAACAGCCCGCTCACGGCTGCCGAGGAGCGGTGCGCGTCACTCGCCGCGTGCTCGAAGGCCTCCTCGCGCAGCTGTCGGGCCTCGGTCTCGTCGGCGACCGCGAAGCCCGGATCGAGCCCGGCTTCGAGGGCATGTCGCCGCAACAGGCGCGCGCAGAAGCCGTGGATCGTCGAGATCCATGCGCCGTCGAGCTCGCGCGCCTCGCGGGACCGGCCCTCGCCCCTGAGAGCTCCCCTGATCCGCTCGGCGAGTTCTCCGGCTGCCTTGTCGGTGAACGTGATGGTCAGCACCGAGTCGACATCGGCTGCCTCCCATCCGTCGACCCTGCCCGGCACGACCGCGTTGACGAAGCGCTCAGTGAGGGCTCGGGTCTTTCCCGTACCGGCACCCGCGGCGATCAGGACCGGGCCCTCGAGTGTGAAGGCGGCCTCCCTCTGACCGTCGTTGAGCGGGAAACTCATGCGTTCCCCGCCTCCCGGCACACCGCTCGCGCGGAACACGACGCGCACGCGGAGCAGCCGCCCTGCACCGGCGCTATGTGGCCGGTGCGAATCCCCTCGGCCGCAGCCGCCACACGGTCCGCTGCCTGCCCGAGGATCCCGGACACCTCGTCGGGTCCCACCGCGTCCGTTCGAGAGCCGCACTCAAGCAGGGAGAGGCGGTCCGCTCGCCAGAAGCCGCGCGCCGTCCGGGAGCTCAACGACCGGAAGATCGCGCCGTCAGGCTCCCCGTCGAGGAGGGCCGAGGCCGCTGCGAGATAGACGGGAAGCTGCATGATGCCGCGGCTGTCGAACGAGCCATGACCTGGAACGACGCCGGCGGACTTGTAGTCCGTGACCACTAGACCGCCGCCGCGCCGGTCGATGCGGTCGATGCGCCCCCTGAGCGCCACCCCGCCGAACTCGAACGGGCGCTCCTCCGCCCGGCCGAAAGCGAACTCGCAGGCAAGGGGAACATACCCCGGGAGCAGCAGCGCGTCGTCGGCGATCGCGTCCGCCACCCATCGGCGGACCTTGTCGACAGTGAGCTCTTCGGCGAGCCCGATCGTCCTCGGACCGCTTTCGACCGCCTCGTAGAGTACCTCTCCGAGCACCGCCTGAGCTTCAGGGAGGCTCTCGGGAGTGACTCTGCGGGGGGCCTCGGGCGTCGACCAGCGCTCGTAGAAGGCGGCGAGCACGCCGTGAGCCAGGCTGCCCGCCTCACGCGCCTCGAACGCGGCGTCGATCTCCCTCGGCCGGACCGCGCGTTCGACGAACCAGCGGTACGGGCAGGCCGCGTACGCCTCGAGCTCAGACACCGAGAACTCGTCGATGTCTTGAAGCGCCGCCCTCGCCGTCGGGGAGACGAGTGCTCCCCGCCTGGGTCGCCAGGGTCGCCGCGGCCCTGCCATGCGCTCCGCGCGCCGTCCGGGTGTGTAGGCCACGCTATCGCTGCCGAGCACCGTGAGTGGTCTGACCTCGACTGGCAGGCCTTCAGGGTGACGCTCCGGATCGCCACCGCCGGGTGTGCGGTACAGGTCGAGGACCTCTTCCCAGAATGCCGAGGGGCGCAGCGCCTCGCCGTTCGCGTCGGTCGACTGCCGCACGAGGTGCAGTGCCGTTCGGGGCCGCGTAGCGACGGTGTAGAAGAGCAGCCGTTCCGCTGCTCGCTCGTCGCTGCCCGACGGCAGGCCGAGCCCATCGAGCAGCTCTGTGGCCAGGGGTCTCGGCCGCTCGGGGGAGAACTCGCCGGCGCTCAGTCCGCCGAGTATTACCACGTCGAAGCGGCGGCCTCGCACGCGATGTGCCTCGGTGAAAACCACGGCGTCCTCGCGCTCGGGGCCGCCCGAGGACACCGGTGCTCGCGCCAGGGCCGCCCGTACCTCCGCGCCCCCAACGTCTTCACCGATGCCCTCGGCAAGCGCCGCGAGCGTGCTGACGGCGGCACGTTGGACGGCGCAGTCCCAGGATCCCGCAGCATGGCTCAGTCCACGGCGAGCATCGGCGGATGCCAGCAGCATGTCTATGAGGGATTGCCAGTGTCTGGCATTTCTGGAGGTAAGCGGGGCTCCACTGAGGGCGCGCGCGAGCCGCACGGCATGCCCGCACCCGGGCATTCGGCCGGCGTCCGCCAGCATACGGGAGCCTGCGGCGCGGGTGCGTCGCCACGCGGCGTCGGCACGCTCGAGATGCGTGGCATCCACACCCGAGTACGGGGACGCGAGGTAGGCAAGCAGTCGCTCGCGGGACGGCTCGCGTCCGCAAGCCGCGTCGACGAGGGCGAGTAGAGCCGTACCCATCGGCGTCCCGGCCAATGGCAACGCGACATCGGTCTGGACATCGACCCCCGCCTGCTTGGCGGCGGCCTCCACGAGCGCCACCCTGCTGCCCGCCTCACGAAACACGATTGCGACGTGCCCCGCAGGAACGCCCCGCTCGATATGGTCGGCAGCGATGTCCACCGCGAGCACGACCTCGAGGTCCCGGCCTGCGGCCTCGGCGAGTACGACGGCACCGGTCGGTGCGTGGGGCGTACCGGGCCGGTAGAGCGCGTGTTCGAGCCGGGCGAGCTCCCCTTCGGGATCCGGACTTCCGACATGCTCGTGACGCCCTCGCTCGGCGAGGCGCTTCACCAGCGGGGTCAACACCTCGGTGGCCGGGTGGCCCTCCTCCCACGGGAGCGCAACTCCTACTTCGGCGACCTGCGCGAGGCCGCATGCGAAGGCCTCCTGTGCAGGTGAGAGATCAGTGAAGCGGTTGATGGCCACCGGCCCCTCCGGTCGCGGGGAGGCCGAGCCGAGCAGCACGGAGGCGGTCGACAGCTCGATGAGGCCGTCTCTCACGAGGATCTCCTCGTAACGCCCCAGCACCGCAACGATCTCGCGCTCTTGGGGTGATCGGGCGCTGGCCTCCTCGACAGCGGGCACACGCTCCGCAAGTGCTGAGAGCAGCCTGACAAAGCCGGGCGACCCGGCGGAGCGTGCAAGAGCTCGCAGCTGCCGGTCAGCACATGCGCGCATGAGAAGAGCCTCGCGGGCTACGGAATCGACGATGCGTCGCCCGTCTCCGTGGAGCGACCACAGCTCGGCGATCCAGCGGTCGAGGACCGCCGTCCGGACGCCGGAGATGCCGCGGCTGGAGAACTCCCTGGCGGCTCTCCGAGCGTCGGGCGTGCTCGGCAACAACACGACCGGACTGCCGGCGCGCGCTGCGGCGTCGATGATCGGTCGGTACAACCGTCCCGTCTTGCCGGCGTTTGGCCGGCCGGTGAACAGGGTGAGCGACATCATCCCCTCCAGGTGTGGGGGTTCACCGTCTCACCTGGGTCTGACATGCTCAGTTGGCGGTCTGGGCACGCGTGTAGCGCTGGACCCCTTCACGGATCTCCCGCACTTTGCGCCACGCCACCTCTTCGTCGCGACCGAGATAGTGGTCGACGCGGCCTCCGAGCCCGCCGGCGACCCGCTCCGCACGCTCGGCCACGTTGCGCGCGACCTCGGCGGCCTTCTGCGCTTCCGCAGCGATCCTGCGACGGGTCTTCGCGCCGCTATCGGGCGCGATCAGGATGCCGACGAGCACGCCTGCCAGCACGCCGAACAGCGCTCCTGCCGCAAACCAGCCGAGTCTGCGCATGCTCACGCCTCCTCTGCAGCCGCCGCGGGGACCTCTCCCTCGGTAAGTAGCCGAAATATGCGCTCCAGCTCATCCTCCCCGTGGAACTCGATCTCTATCTTGCCCTTCTTCTGCGTCTGGCGCACCCGCACCCCTGTGCCGAGCATGCGCCGCAGCTTGCGCGCCACGATCTTGAACGACTTGGGCGTCTGCGGGCGTGGAGCGCGCTCGGCCTGGCCCGCCGCATAGAGCCTCGCCATGTTCTCGGTCTCGCGGACAGACAGGCCTTCCGTGATGACCTTATCGGCCAGCTTGATGCGCATCGCCTCGTCGGGCACCGAGAGGATCGTGCGCGCGTGGCCGGCGGACAGACGTCCCTCGTAGACATGTCCCTGGACTTCCTCGGGCAGATCGAGCAGGCGCAGGGCATTCGTGACCGCCGAACGCGACTTGGAGACCTTGTCTGCAAGCTCGGCCTGGGTCATCTGGTGCTCGGTAAGCAGACGGCGATAGCCGCGCGCCTCTTCGATCGGGTTGAGGTCCTCGCGCTGCAGGTTCTCGATCAGCGCGAGCTCGAGCGACTCGGTCTCTCCGATGTTGAGCACACGCACGGGGATCCGCTCGAGGCCCGCGAGACGGGCTGCCCTCCACCGCCGCTCACCGGCGATGATCTGGTAGCCGTCGCCGTAGGGTCGGACGATCACAGGCTGAAGAACGCCGACCTTGCGCACGGAGTCCGCCAACTCCGCCACGGCGTCCTCGTCCATGTCGGTACGCGGCTGCTTCGGGTTCGGGGTGATCTGATCGAGGCCGACCTCGAGTGTCTCCGCTGCGCCCTCATCGATGGCGTTCGGTATGAGCGCCGAGAGCCCTCGCCCCAATCCCCTCTTAGACACGATCGATCACTTCCTTCGCTAGTGCCCGGTAGGCCTGGGCGCCCTTACCGTTCGGGTCGTATAGCGTGATGGGCTGCCCGAAGCTCGGTGCCTCGGAGAGACGGACCGAGCGCGGGATGAGCGAGTCGAACACCTTGCCGTCGAAGAACTCGCGCACCTCCTCGACGACCTGCTGTGAGAGCTTCGTCCGCACGTCGTACATCGTCATGACGACGCCGAAGACCTCCAGGAGCGGGTTCAGGTGCGCCCGCACGAGCCTCACGCTGTCGAGCAACTTGGAAAGTCCTTCCAGCGCATAGTACTCACACTGAATTGGAATGATGAGGCCCTGAGTTGCAGTTAGAGCATTCACCGTCAGGAGTCCGAGCGACGGAGGGCAGTCGATGATCACGAAGTCGAAGTCATTGAGAACCGGAGCGAGGATGGCCTTCAGGCGGGTCTCGCGGCTCATCGCGGAAACGAGCTCTATCTCTGCTCCGGCGAGTTGAATGGTGGCCGGCACTGCGAATACGTGTTCGATTTCGACCGGCTCGATCAGCGAAGCGAGGTCCTGCTCGCCGAGGAGAGCGTCGTAGATGCAGAGCGACCGCTGATTACGGTTGAGGCCATAACCCGAGGTCGCGTTTCCCTGAGGATCGAGGTCGACGAGAAGGACCTTGCCGCCGAGTTCGCCGAGGCATGCGCTGAGGTTGACCGCGGTCGTGCTCTTACCCACGCCGCCCTTCTGGTTGACGACCGCGAGTACCCTCGCTCCCGCCGGTCGCTCAGACGCAGCGTCAAGCACTTCATGGGACACGGCAACCCCTCTCTCCGGCCGATGCGACGCGACAGTTGGCAGTATAGGCCAACTACGCGCGGTGGTGAAGTGTCAGACTACGCCAGCGGTCCCCTCTGTGCGAGCCCTACCCGGCGAGGAAGCGCCACGTCAGAAGGCGCCGTCTTCTGGTAGATGACAATCGTCCGCCGCTCCCCGCTCCCCGGCAGTGCGTACTCGACCCAGTCACACTCCTTCATCCCCACCATCCGGCCAGCGGCCGAACCGGACTCTCGCTCCTTCGCAGTCGGTGAACCCTTCATCGCGACCAGTCTGCCGCTCATGCGCAGTAGTGGGCTGGCAAGCTCAACCAGGGACGGAAGAGAGGTCACGGCGCGGGCAAGCACGGTCCCGTAGCGGCCAGGACTCTGCAGCGCAAGTTCCTCAGCCCGCAGCGAGAACACCACCGAGCCGTTCAGGCCGCCAAGATCAGTGACGCACTGCTCGAGGAATGTGGCCTTCTTCTTGATTGACTCGACCAGCTCGACCGGCTCGCCCACCGCGATGGAGACAGGGATTCCGGGGTAACCCGCGCCACTACCCAAGTCCGCAATCGGCGTCGAAACGTGTTCGATGTGCGCGGAAGCAGCAACGGAGTCAACGATGTGCCGTGAAACGGCGGCCTCGCGGGATGTGATGGAGGTCAGGTTGAGTCGTTCGTTTGCGCAGAGAACCAGATCGAGGTGATCGAGCATCAGCTCTGCGCTCTCCGCCGTGACATCCACTCCCAACTCAAACGCACGGCTGACCACGGACTCGAGTTCCCGGCGTCGCTGAGACGTCATCATGCTCCCCGATCCCCGTTCGTTGATGTTTCATGTGAAACACCGTCACTCCGATACGCGAGGATTCCGATCCCTCAGGCTCCATGTTTCACGTGAAACATGTACGGTTGAATACCGCGACCCCATCATAGCGGAACTCGCGGCCTTGGTATGCAATGTGCGTGGAACTCGGTGCGATTCTCATCATGCTCGCCACATCACTACGCTTGTCCACCGTTCGTTTGGCGTTGTGGGGCACGCGGACCATGTCCCGAAGACACCGTGGGGTAACTCCGTGATTATCTGAGTTCGTGCATGCCGGACGGCAGGGAGCGGTGAGGTGCGCCAGCTTCCAAACCGAGCGCTCTCGCTGGCTGCAGGCAGGCTCTCCGTTTCTCAAGCCTACGCGCTTGCCGAGCTGTCCACGCCACGAAGGTAGATCCCTCCCCCCGACACACTGCCGCACGCGTGTGTCGGCGACCGCTGACAAGAGTCGTTGAATCGAGGTGTTTTGGCGAGACTTCCGGCCCGCTCCACCTGAGTCGGCTCATGCGATGAACACCATGTCCTGCTGCGTCACGGTCGTGCTGCGCTGATCATCGCCATGCGCCGCCCGATTCGCGTTACGTTGGGTCGCTCGCCGGTGGCTCCGAACGACGCTGAGTCGCCTGAGCCTCGTCCGCACACGCGCATCATCTGCTCCTCCGATGATCGCGGCGGTGTGGGACGGGGTACCTGACCGCGCCGTCTACGTTCGCGAAATCCTGTGCGAGCGCCCAGGCTGCGACCCCGTGTCTCGCTTTCAATAACCGCCGGTCAGTCAGTGAACCGCTGAGAGGCTTGCTGATGGCCGAGACCGCGCGGGATCACACTTCGTGCACGCTGTTCCGCGAAGGCAAACCGGATCTCGGAACTCCCAGCGGATGGACTTCGGTCCCGAGTGTGTCTGGGCAGATGCGTCCGAAAGGGAAACCGGGGCCCGTCGGAGTGCCCGAGCCCCGGTCCTGATTCCGTGCGATTGAGAATCCGCGTAGGACCTAGCGTCCCTTCGGCGACACAACTACCGCGCGGAATGGCTCCTCTCCCTCGCTTGCAGTCGAAACGCGACCGTCATCACGAAGGCTCATGTGTACGACTCGGCGCTCGAGAGCAGACATCGGCCGAAGCTTGACGGGGGTCCTCTGCCTCACGGCCCTGTCGGCCGCGCGCTGACCCATCTCCTCAAGCTTCGCACGCCGGCGATTACGATACCCTTCGACGTCGACAAGGACCGGGTACCTGAAGCCCAGTCTACGATTAGTTATGGCTGTAACCAGAACCTGCATCGAGTCGAGTGTGCGTCCGTGTCGGCCGATCAGGAGGCCAAGGTCGTCTCCGACGATGTCGAGGATGATCTCGCCTTCATCCCCTTCGTATTCGTCGATCATCGCGTCGATCCCGAATCCGTCTAGGATGCTCTGGATGACACCGACTGCCTCATCCGCGACCTTGTCGAGCTCCTCCTCCGTGAGGTCCTCCGCCGCTTCGCGAAGCACGGCAGCGGGCGGTGACTCCTCCGCTTCAAGTGTGTGGCACTCCTGCTCTGATGTCTCCTCGCCCGGGCCCTCACTGGCCATCTCCGCGACGAACTCATCGCGAAGCCATACCCGAACCCGCGCTATGCGCTCCGAGCCGAGTCCGAAAAGGCGCTTGCCGCCCTCTTCAAGGACCTCATACTCGACCGCGTCCTGCTGCACGCCCAGCTCAGCCAGGGCCGCGTCAAGGGCGTCCTCGACGGTCGCCCCTTCCACCGTTGTCTCTCGCTTCATGTCTATGCCTCCACCCTCTGCTTCAGGTACTTGAGCTGGATCTGCTGCTGTGCGATGCCGAGCACGCTCGATGTCACCCAATACAGGAGCACGCCGGCCGGGCTTATCCAGCCGATGTAAAGCATGAAGATCGCCATGATCATGGCGATCTGCTTCTGCTGGTTCTCGCCGGGCATCAGCATCTGTGGCAGCCAGATGCTCAGGCCGAACAGAAGGACAAGCACCGCGTAGGGGATGATCTCAGGCAGGCCCTGCGCCCCCCATACAGACACGGGCATAGCCGTCAGGTCTGGAAGAAATATCCAGAACCGTGTCGCCTCGGCCTGGGCTGCGGGAGAGAGCGAATCGACGTACTGCAGGAAAAGGCCAGGGCTCTCCGGGGTCCCACCCAGAACCTGATAGAGCGCGATGAAGACCGGCATCTGTAAGAGGAGGGGGAGACACCCGCCGAACGGGTTGACCTTGTTCTCCTGGTAGAACTTCAGGGTCTCTTCCTGCAACTTCTCCTTGTCGTTCTTGTACTTCTTCTGCAGCTCCTTGATCTTGGGCTGTATCCGCTGCATCTCGTACATCGACTTGGTCTGCTTGACCGTCAGCGGCGTCATCGCAAGCCTGATCACCACGGTCAGCAGAATGATAGCGAAGCCGTAGTCAGCCGTGATGTCGTAGAAGAACTGCAGGCCGGCAAAGATGGCTTCTTTGATTGCTTGCCACACGGGTCGGAGACCTCCTCATTCAAGCCGCGGGAGCGGCTGGTCAGGCTGTTTGGGGGTGCTCAGGGCACCGGGTCGTGTCCGCCGGGGTTCCACGGGTGGCAGCGGCCCACTCGCCTGACCGCAAGCCACCCGCCGCGGAGCAGACCGTATCGCTGGAGAGATGTTATCGCATACGAAGAACAAGAGGGTGTGAACCGGCACGACGGGGGGAAGATCGGCGAGATGAGCACCTGATATCCGCGCACGAGCAGAATCGCAAGGCGGCTCGGGAACGAGGAGATCACAGCGAACCCGCCTTACGGGCTACGCGGCAGATGGCCTCGTCCAGGCCGGACGGCGGAGCGCTCGCCGTGCCGGGGCGGGCGATGAGGACCACGTCGGCCCCGGGCCAGGGCCCGCCGGCTCGGGCAACCGCAGCCCGGAGGACCCGTTTCGAGCGGTTGCGCGTCACCGCATTGCCGACCTTCTTGCCGGCAACGAAAGCAACGCGGCCCTTGGGGCCGCGTTCGGCGGGGGTGTGCTTCATCAGTGCGATGGCAAGCGGGTGTGAGACCCGCATGCCTTCGCGGAACAGCTCGTCTATCTCACGACCAGACCGGATCGTGCGCACGACGTCACGCTCCGCTCCTCCGACGCCGTCAGGCGGACAACACCTCGCGGCCCTTGCGGCGGCGGCTGGCGAGTATGCGGCGGCCGCCGCGCGTCGACATGCGCTCGCGGAAGCCGTGCGTCTTCGCGCGCTTGCGGTTGTTGGGCTGGTAGGTCCTCTTCACGACTGACTCCTCCGATCCGGCTCCCGGACGGGAGCAAAGCCCGACGATTATATCCGCGGCCTCCACGCAGTGTCAACGAAAGTGCCCGGGGATCGGCGTTGCCCCCAGTTGTCGGAGCGGAAGGTCGCCTTGCACCCCGTGGGAAATCTTGGTGAAATCTGTGGACAGTGTGGAAAAACCAGGACGCCCGGTTGTTGAACCTGTGGATAACCACGCCGTTTCGATTGTTGCCCGATAAGGCCCTTGCTACCATGGGCCCAGCTCGCTACGGGCCTGAACGACCGGCTCGAACCTTGAAACAACCTGCTCAGAGTATGTGGGTTCTATCGAATGCAGTACTCGGGGCAGCCCAACCGCCGCCCTCGGACCCGGTGCAACGGCCCGTCGATCGCCGTTCCCTCACTGTCCACAGCATCCTGGTGGAACCGGACCCTCTTTTCAACAGACGGGAAAGCCGGAGGGGGTCCGAAAGCCCGTATGCTGGCACCTTGAGGGTTTCGAGAGGGGCGCTGCGGAAAGGGATGTCCACAGATGTGGAAAGCTCTGTGGAAAGACTCGGAAACCGCGCCTCAGGGGCTCATAGAAGGAGTCCCGCCCAGGATAGCGCCAGGTGGCTACGGCTCTGTGCAGGTGTTTGGCACTGGTGGCAGCGGTGCGTGACTGTTGAAAACCGTGTGGATTGTCCACCCGGAAGCGGAAAGTGATGGGGGAGGGCGTGAAGAGTTTCTTCGGCGGTCACGCCGCCGTGTCCGGCATGGACGTGGCTCCCGCGGTGTCTGTGGCGACGGGTGCCTCCAGTAGCGGGGCGGCCCGGAGCCCCGAATGGTCCGCCCGTATCGCGGTGTACGACGCTCCCGCTGCTGCGCCGCGCACAGAAGAGGTGCGGGGCGGCTCGGAGGCCGAACTGATCGAGCAGATCGCAGCCCGCGTTTTCGCCTGTGCGCGCGACGCGGGCGGGAGAGTCCCGTACACGGTCATCCGTGAGGTGGCCGAGAACTTCATCCACGCGGAGTTCCGGGAGCCCGTAGTATCTGTATTGGAGTCAGGGGGGACCATCCGCTTCGCTGACCAAGGTCCCGGAATCATCGACAAGCGGCGTGCGGTGCTGCCCGGCTTCACGACGGCCACGGGTGCGATGAAGGGCGTCATCCGTGGTGTGGGCTCGGGTCTTCCGATTGTGAACGACTACCTCTCTGTGTCAGGCGGGACGCTCGAAATCGACGACAACCTTGGTTACGGCACGGTCGTCACGATACGGTCCGGGCATCGCGAGCCCGAGCCGGCTCTCGTCTCGCAGGCCGCCGTCGAGGACCCTCGGGACCCCGACCCTTCCCCCTTCGCCGGCTTCCCCCCGCTGTCGACCCGCCAGAAACAGGTGCTCTCTCTCGTTCTGGAGCTCGGTGAGGTGGGGCCGACCATCGTCTCGAACGAGCTCGCCGTCGCCCTGTCGACCGCGTACCGCGATCTCGCATACCTCGAACATAGCGGGCTCATACAGTCCGACGCATCCGGCAAGAGGGTGCTCACGCCTGAGGGCTCTTCGTATCTCGACAGTCTCTTTGCCCAGTGACCTCCAAGGGGGAGTACATGCAGACCTACGATGTCGACCGTGTCTGGTCCGACGTGCTAGACGTTGTCCGCTCGGAGCTCAATACCCCTACATTCAAGACATGGTTCGAGCACACCTCGCCCGTCGAGATCGTCGGTGACTCGCTGATCATCGCCGTCCAGAACGAGTTCGCCCGCGAGTGGCTTGACTCCCGCTACTCGGGACTCCTGCGTTCTGCTGTGAACGAGGTCCTCGGTCGCGACGTCTCGGTGAAGTTCACGGTTCCGCTGGATACCGTGGCTCCCGCGGGGCCCGAGCCAGCTCGCATGCCTGAAGAAGAGCTCGCAGAGGCCGTTCCCGCTGCCGCCCCCCGGTCCGAATCGGCGAACCTCAGCCCGAAGTACACCTTCGCCTCGTACGTTATCGGGGCGTCCAACCAGTTCGCTCACGCGGCCGCCCTCGCTGTTGCCGAGGCACCGGGCCGGGCTTACAACCCGCTGTTCATATACGGCGGGGTCGGGCTGGGGAAGACCCACCTCCTGCAAGCCATCGGTCACTACGTACAGGAGAGCTTCCCTCACCTGAAAGTGAAGTACGTCTCGACCGAGCAGTTCACCAATGACTTCATCAACTCAATCGGTGATCGGGACAAGAAGAGGATTGACGGCTTTCGCAGGCAGTACCGGACTAATGACGTTCTGCTCGTCGACGACATTCAGTTCCTGCGAGGCAAAGAGGGTACACAAGAGGAGTTCTTCCACACGTTCAACACGCTTCAGCAGGCGGGCAAACAGGTCGTGCTCTCCTCGGACAGACCACCGAAGGACATCGAGAAGCTCGAGGAGCGACTGCGCAGCCGTTTTGAGATGGGGCTTATCACCGACATCCAGCCGCCCGATCTCGAGACCCGTATCGCGATCCTGCGGCGCAACGTGGAGGCCCAGCGCCTTGATGTGTCCCAGGACGTGCTGGCCTTCATCGCTGACCGCGTCTCTTCGAACATCCGGGAGCTTGAGGGCGCCCTTATACGGGTCGTTGCGTTCAGCTCTCTCACTCGCCACCCCGTCGATATCGAGTTGGCTCGTAACGTACTGAAGGACATCTTCCCGGAGCGGTCCACCCGGCCCATATCTGTGTCGACGATCCAGAGTGTCGTATGTAAGTACTACTCTCTGTCGCATTCGGAGCTCGTCGGAGGGAAGAGGTCCCAGTCGATCGTCTATCCCCGCCAGGTGGCGATGTACCTGTCGAGGGAACTCACAGACCTGTCCCTTCCCGCCATAGGGGCCGAGTTCGGCGGCCGGGATCACACGACGGTCATGCACGCGAAGGATAAGATCCGCAAGCTGATGAACGATGACCGTGAGGTCTACAACCAGATACAGACTCTCACGAACCAAGTCCGCCAGAAGAGCTGATATCGGGCTTGTGGGTGTGGGTGTGGACAGGTTCGGGACATGGTGTGTGTACAGAAGGGTTCGTGTGTATGAGAAACGCGTCCTGAGGATAGTGTGGACTACAGGGAGCATATCGCGCACAAGTTCTCTACAGTGGATACGCCGGAAGCTACAGGGCCGAACGCCCAGTGCCCACATGTTCCACAGGCTCTATTACTGCTGTTGTTCTGAGATGTATTGAAAGGAACAGAAGACATGAAGCTGACCGTAGCCCGCGGGGAACTCGTCGACGCACTCTCTGTTGTGAGCAGGGGCCTATCTTCCCGCTCCACGCTCCCGATTCTTTCAGGGATTCTCTTGTCCGCATCGGCCGAGGGAGAAGTCACTCTCCAGGCGACCGACCTCGAGGTCTCCGTGCGCAAGAACCTGCCGATGGTATCGGTCGAGCGGCCGGGACTGACGGTGGTTCCCGGGAAACTCTTCGCTGACATCGTCCGGTCACTCCCGGAGGCGGCCGTGACGGTTTCTCTCGAGGGAGACAGCCTGTCGGTCTCCTGTCTGCAATCCTCGTTCGCGGTACGGACGCTCCCCGCCGACGACTTCCCGAGATTCCCGGAGATACAACCGGACACGTCGATCAGACTCCCCTCTGCTCGCATCTCAGAGATAGTCCGGCATGTGTCCAAGGCCGTAAGCAGGGACGAGACACGGCCGGTGCTCACCGGGATACTCCTCACCGTGGAGGGGAACTCGGTGCGGATGGTCTCCACCGATTCGTACCGGCTCGCAGTCAAGGAGTCACTGGTTGAAGAAGGCTCGTTCGATGACCTTCAGGTCGTCGTTCCGGGGAAGGTGATGGAAGAGGTCTCTCGACTTGCTCCCGAATCGGAGGACGTCACGATCGGAGTGAGCGAGAATCAGGCGATCTTCGCGTTCGGGTCCACCGAGTTTGTTGCACGGAGGATAGAGGGAACGTTTCCGAACTACCGTCAGCTCATCCCTAAAGAGAGCGAGACAACGGTTGTAGTGCCGCGGGAAGAGGCCGTCGCGGCGGTCAAGAGGGTATCGCTGCTCGCGCAACACAACACCCCTCTACGGCTGACCGTGAACGCAGAGGACCAGACACTGAGTCTGTCAGCGCAAACGCTCGACGTCGGAGACGCATCTGAAGACCTGATGGCGAAGGTAGATGGCCCGGATGTCGAGATTGCATTCAACCACGCGTTCCTGCTCGACGGACTGCTCGCCGCCGACGGGGAATCGGTCGAGATGAATATCGTCAGTCCTCTGAAGCCCGGGATACTCACCAGCCAGGGAGACGAAGGATTCCTCTACCTGCTCATGCCGGTACGACTCGGCTAGCGCCGGTGAGCGGACCGCGTGTCGTCAGCGTTTCATTGGCGAAGTTCCGCAACCACGATAGATGGTCAGCGGACCTCGACAGAGGCCTGACCGTGCTCGTAGGGCCGAACGCAGCCGGAAAGACGAACGTGCTCGAGGCGGTGATGATAGCCGTGACCGGAGGCTCGTTCCGCTCCTTCGTGTGGGAGGATCTCGTCCAAACCGGACAGGACGAAGCGCTTGTCGTCGTGGGTGCGCTCCGCGACGAGACTCCGGTCGAGATAGCGCTCAGAGTCGAGCGCACAGGCAGCCGAGAGTACTCCGTCAACGGCCGCAGGCGCAGGCGGCTATCGGACGTGACCGGCAGGATACCGGTGGTTTCGTTCGTTCCCGAAGACCTTGGCATGTCGAAGGGGCCGGCCGAAGCCAGGCGCGCACAGATCGACGCGCTTGGGGACCGGCTCTCTGCCGCGTACTCGGCCATAAGACTCGAATACGGGAGGCTTGTCAGACAGCGAAATGCTCTTCTGAGACAGGGGGCGGCGGACACCCAGCTCGACCCGTGGGACGAGATGGTGGCACAGGTCGGTGCAGCTCTGACGGTGCACCGGGCGCGGCTCCTGGCCCGCGTCGAGGGGCCGATGAGAACGGCATATTGGCGCGTAAGCGGCGGTGAGGAGTTGGCGGTTGGCTACAAGGCGAGCTGGGCCGGAGAGACGCTGCAGCCTGATGAGATGGCCGCCCTGGACAAACAGGAGATAGCCGGCGCGACCGAGCGGTCGCTGCACGAACGGAGAGCGCGAGAGCGAGAGCGAGGAATCACGCTCGCGGGGCCACACAGGGATGACATCTCGTTGACGATCGGGGACGCGGCCGCGCGCCCGTTCGCGTCACAAGGCCAGCACCGCACCGTTGCCCTCGCGTGGAAGATGGCCGAGGTCGCAGTCGTCGGAGAAGTCTCCCGCGTGCAGCCGCTGCTCCTGCTCGATGACGTCATGTCGGAGCTTGACGAGGGCCGGCGAGAGGCACTCGCGACCTCGGTGCTCGCTGCTTCGCAGGCGATCGTCACGACCACCAACCTGACCTACTTCACCGGCGAGATGCTGGAGGCGGCACGAGTCGTGAGGATCGGCGATGGGTGAGAGACGAGGCCGCACCGTCCGCATAGGTGAGTTGCTCAATTATGTGGTGGGGTCGGCGGACCGTGGCGGAGGGCTACTCAAGGCACGCGCTGCCGACCTCTGGCCCCAGGTTGCCGGCCCCGAGATATCGAAACACACCCTCGGCATGGGTCTCCGGGACACGACGCTTCAGGTCCATGTGGACTCGCACGCCTGGGCGACCCAGCTGGCGCTCATGGCGGACGATCTTCGCACCCGGCTGAATTCAGCTCTCGGTGAGGAAGCGGTTAGGGAGATCCGGTTCACTGTCTCGAGAGCCGTCGGGGACGCGAGGGTCGAGTCCGAGAACCAGGAGGCGTCCCGGAGGCGCTACGGCGGAGAGCGGGTCCAGCCAGGGGAGTTGAGCGAGGCCGAGATCGAGCGAGTCGAGCGGGAGGCCGCGTTCATAGAGAGCGAAGTCCTCCGAGAGGCCGCCATACGGGCCCGGGCGGCGGACCTGAAGGTGAAAAAGGCTCGGAGGCACCGCAACGAGCCGTAGACGCTCTCTGGCGCGGCGAGAGACACAGAAACACCCTCTGTACCCTAGGCGTTGTGTTAGAATCAGGGGGAAGACCACAACATATCGTGGTCGCACCCCAGAAACCCCGGCGCGACGCGCCGCACGAAGGAGTCGGTGTGCCCGAGAAGACGTACTCAGGTAAGGACATCCAGGTTCTCGAGGGGCTCGAAGCCGTACGCAAGCGGCCAGGCATGTACATCGGATCGACAGGCCCGAAGGGCCTCCACCATCTCGTCTACGAAGTGGTCGACAACTCGGTCGACGAGGCCCTCGCGGGCCACTGCACCGCCATCGATATCGTCATCAAGACCGATGGCTCGGTCACCGTCATTGACAACGGTCGCGGCATCCCCGTCGACAACGTGCCGAAGCACCGCAAGCCCGCTGTGGAGGTCGTGCTCACGGTGCTCCACGCAGGGGGCAAGTTCGGCGGGGACGGCTACAAAGTCTCCGGGGGGCTGCACGGAGTAGGCGTCTCGGTGGTCAACGCGCTCTCGAGCCGCCTCGAGGTCGAGGTGAAGCGCGACGGGAAGATCTGGACCCAGAGCTACGAGTACGGAAAGCCCACCGGACCGCTCGCGTCGTCCGGACGCACGAAGGCAACCGGGACGACGGTCACGTTCTGGCCGGACGCCGAGATCTTCGAGACGGTCGACTTCGACTTCGATACGCTCTCCACGCGCATGCGGGAGACGGCGTTTCTGAACAAGAACCTCAAGATCACGCTCACCGACGAGCGGGAGCTCGAGCCGCGGCGCGAGGAGTTCCGCTACGCCGGCGGCATCATCGACTTCGTCAAGTACCTCAACGAGACCAAAGAGGCCGTTCACAACAAAGTCGTCTACTTCGAGGCCGAGGGCGATGAGGGCGTCGCCGAGATCGCGATGCAGTGGAACACCGGCTACTCGGACTCGGTGCTCGCATTCGCCAACAACATCAACACACACGAGGGCGGCACGCACCTCGAGGGCTTCAAGAACGCGCTCACTCGAACGATCAACGACTACGCCCGCCGCCAGGGCATCTTGAAGGAGAAGGACGACAACCTCTCCGGCGAGGACATCCGCGAGGGCCTCGTGGCCATCGTCTCGGTGAAGCTGCGCGACCCGCAGTTTGAGGGCCAGACGAAGACGAAGCTCGGCAACACGGAGATGCGCGGGTTCGTGCAGTCCACGGTGATGCAGGCGTTCGCCGAGTATCTTGAGGAGCACCCGAAGCCCGCACGCTCGATTGTGAACAAGGCGGCCCAAGCAGCGAAGGCCCGCGCGGCAGCGCGCAAGGCGCGCGAGCTCACGAGACGCAAGGGCCTGCTCGAGTCCTCGACACTGCCGGGCAAGCTCGCCGACTGTTCGGTGCGCGACCCTGAGCTCACCGAGATCTACCTGGTGGAGGGTGACTCGGCGGGCGGCAGCGCCAAGCAGGCACGCGACCGCTCGTTCCAGGCGATCCTGCCGCTTAAGGGCAAGATCCTCAACGTCGAGAAGGCGGGGATCAACCGCGCGCTCTCCTCGGAGGAGATACAGGCGATGATCACCGCCCTCGGCACGAGCATCGCCGAGGAGTTCGATCTGAGCCAGGCGCGCTACCACAAGGCGATCATCATGACCGACGCCGACGTCGACGGCGCACATATCCGCTGCCTCATCCTGACGTTCTTCTACCGCTACATGCGCGAGATGATCGAGGCCGGCTATGTCTACATCGCCCAGCCGCCGCTGTACAAGGTGAGCGTCGGCAAGAAACAGGAGTACGCCTACACCGACCGCCAGCTCCAGCAGGTCCTCGCCCGGCTGCCCGAGAACGCCAAGTACAGCCTGCAGCGCTACAAGGGCCTTGGCGAGATGAATCCCGAGCAGCTCTGGGAGACCACGATGGATCCGGCGCGACGCACGCTCATGCAGGTCACGGTGGACGATGCGTTAGGGGCCGAGAAGTCCTTTGTCGACCTCATGGGCGACCAGGTCGAGCCGAGGCGGGAGTTCATCCAGCGGCACGCGAAAGACGTGCGCTTCCTGGACATCTAGTGCAGAGCGGACCGGTGAGTCATGGCCCAGGGCCCACACAGGCGCGAACCGAGGCGGTTCGAGCCGCCGCCGTGGGAGCGCGAGCAGTTCGAACGGCTCGAGCGGGAGCGCGCCGAGCGGGAGCGCCGGGAACTCGAGGAGGCTGCCGCACGGGCGAAGGCCGCCGCGCTGGAGCAGCCGCCTGCGGAACCAGCCGGGAGCCCGGTGGCCGCTGCGCCGAGGCGGGTCGCCCCGCCGGTCGCGGCAGGGCCGGACGAAGCGAGGGTTGACGCCATGCTCGCGGCGCTAGCGGTCGAGGAGCCCCCGGCGGTATCGGATGCCTGGAGGTTCGGGCTCATCGCCGCCACGTTCGTCGGCACGGTGGGGATGATGCTCGTGATCTGGGGCATGGTCGCCCTGGCGCGCAGTCAGGGGGGCGGCCCCGTGGGCATCATGGGCGCGTTGATCGTGAGCGTGATGGGCGGGTTGTTCGTCGCACTTGCGGCGTGGATGGGTGCGCGTAGTCTCAAACAGCGAGGAGTGCGCTAAGTGACTGAGGACCTGACAGGCGGCACCGTACTGCCGATCGACATACAGCAGGAGCTGCGCGAGAGCTTCCTCGAATACTCGATGAGCGTCATCGTCGCACGCGCTCTGCCCGACGTCCGTGACGGGCTCAAACCCGTGCACCGGCGCATCCTGTACGCCATGAATGAGTCGGGGCTTACCGCCGGGCGACCCTACAAGAAGTCCGCATGGACCGTAGGCGAGGTCATCGGCAAGTACCACCCGCACGGCGACGCGGCCGTCTACGACACCATGGTGCGCATGGCCCAGGACTTCTCGATGCGCGCGCCGCTCGTCGACGGACACGGCAACTTCGGCTCGGTGGACGGCGACTCGGCGGCGGCGATGCGCTACACGGAGGCCCGTCTCCAGCGCATCTCGATGGAGTTGCTGCGCGACCTCGACAAGGAGACGGTCGACTTCGGACCGAACTACGACGAGTCGCTGCAAGAACCGCTCGTGTTGCCGAGCCGCTACCCAAACCTGCTCGTGAACGGCTCGGCGGGCATCGCGGTCGGCATGGCCACCAACATCCCCCCACACAATCTCGGCGAGGTCATCGACGCCACAACGCTCATGGTCGACAATCCTGACGCCACAGTGGAAGACCTCATGAAGGTGGTCCCCGGCCCGGACTTCCCAACTGGCGGCATCATCATGGGCATCGAGGGCATCAAGGACGCCTACGCGACCGGCCGCGGCTCGATCAAGGTGCGCGGCAAGGCGCACATCGAGCAGACGTCCACCGGCCGGACCCGGATCATCATCACCGAGATCCCTTATACGGTGAACAAGTCCAAGCTCGTAGCCAAGATCGCCGACCTCGTGCGCGAGAAGAAGCTCACGGAGATCAGCGATCTGCGCGACGAATCGGACCGCAAGGGTATGCGGGTCGTCGTCGAGCTCAAGCAGGCCTGCATCCCGCAGGTCGTGCTGAACAAGCTCTACAAGCACACCCCGCTGCAGACCGGCTTCGGCGTGATCATGCTTGCGCTGGTCGACGGCGTGCCGCGCACGCTCACCCTTCCCGAGGTGCTGCGCCACTATATCGAGTTCCAGAAGGAAGTCATCACCCGGCGCACTCGCTACGAGCTGCGCAAGGCTGAGGAGCGCGCTCACATCCTGGAGGGCTACGTCATCGCGCTCGACAACATCGACGAGGTCATCAGGATCATCCGCGGGAGTGCCGACGACGCCGAGGCCAAGGCGCGCCTCATGGAGCGGTTCGCGCTCTCCGAGGCGCAGACCGACGCCATCCTCGAGATGCGTCTGCGCCGCCTCACGGGTCTCGAGCGCCACAAGATCGAAGACGAGCTCACCGAGCTGCGCGAGCGGATCTCCTGGTACCAGAAGGTGCTCGGCGACATCAACCTCGTGCTGCAGATCATCAAGGACGAGATGGCCGAGGTCCGGGCCAAGTTCGCCAACGACCGCCGCACCGAGATCACGGGCGCCGCTCACGACCTCGACGTCGAGGACCTCATCGCCGAGGAAGACATGGTCGTTACCATCACGCAGGCCGGCTACGTCAAGCGGCTTCCGGTCGCCACGTTCCGTCAGCAGAAGCGCGGCGGCAAGGGCGTCGCCGGCACCAACCTTCGTGAGAACGACTTCGTCGAGCACCTGTTCATCAGCTCGACCCACGACTACGTGCTCTTCTTCTCGACCGCCGGCAAGGTCTATCGCCTGAAGGTCCACGAGCTGCCGGTGGGTTCGCGCCACGCGCGCGGGACGGCCATCGTGAACCTGCTGCCCTTCGCGCAGGACGAGCGCATCGCGGCCGTGATCAACACGCGCGGGTTCTCGGCCGACGACTACCTGCTCTTCGCAACCAAGCAGGGCATGTGCAAGAAGACGGCGATGGACGCGTACGACCGCAGTCGCCGCGACGGCATCATCGCGATCAACCTGCGCGACGGCGACGAGCTCATCAGCGTGCGCCGGGTGCGCGACGGCGAGCGGGTGGTCATGGTCTCGACCGCCGGCAAGGCAATCGTCTGGGACGAGAGCGACGCGCGCCCGATGGGCCGCGACACCATGGGCGTGAAGGGCATGGCGCTAAAGACCGGCGAGCACATACTCGGCATGGAGGTCGCCCCGCCCGACAGCGAGCTGTTCGTCGTGACGGAGCGCGGCTACGGCAAACGCACGCCGATGTCGGACTACCCGGTGCAGAAGCGCGGCGGCATGGGGGTCAAGACCATACAGGTCACGCCGAAGAAGGGCCCGCTTGCCGGCATGAAGATCGTCCAGCCGGCCCACGAGCTCATGCTCATCTCGGAGGAGGGCGTGGTCATCAGGGTACGGGCGCAGGATGTCTCGCGACTCGGCCGTTCGACCCAGGGCGTCAAGGTTATGAACGTCTCCGAGAGCGACAGTGTGTGCGGGATCGCGCGCGTGTCCTCGAGCAAGAAGCGCAAGGCGAAGGTCGCCGAGGGCCAGGGCCAGCTCGTGCCCGAGGACACCGTCGGCGCCCCCGTGTGTGCCGCGCCGGCGTCCGAGGCCGAGCGCGAGGCCGAGGCCGAGGAGCTCGTGAGCGAGGAGTTCGAAGACCTTGATGAGGAGTAGGTTCGCCTGACATGACCCCCGCAGGTCTCGGCGGACGGGTCCGCGCGCTCCTCTTCGATCTCGACGGGACGCTCATCGACACGGTAGCGCTCATCCTGAGCTCGTTCCGGCATGCGACGAACGAGGTCCTCGGCGCCCCGCTCCCCGACGAGGTGCTGATGCGCAACGTAGGGGTGCCGCTCGCCGTTCAGATGCGGGAGTTCGCACCCGATCACGCCGACGAGCTGCTGCGTGTGTACCGGGAGCACAACTCGCGCATCCACGACGACATGGTCGCCGAGTACCCGGGGACGCGTGAAACGCTCGAGAACCTCGAGGGCCTCGGCTTCCCGATGGGGGTTGTGACCTCGAAGGGGACCCCTATGGCGCGCCGCGGGCTCGATGCGTTCGGGCTGACCGGCTTCTTCGAGGTGCTGGTCACCTCCGACGATGTGGAGCTGTACAAGCCCGATCCCTTCCCCCTACATTATGCGGCCGACCTGATGGGCGTGCCCGCGACCGGGTGTCTCTATCTCGGCGACAGCCCGCACGACATGTCCGCGGCTCTCGCCGCGGGCTCGGTGTCGGTCGCCGCGCTGTGGGGAGCGTTCGGTCCGCAGGCCGTTCTTGCACCTGGCCCGGAGTATGCTCTGCGTACCATTGCCGAACTCCCCGCCCTGCTCGCCGGTGACGGCGAGCGGTTTCGGGTGGCGCCGGCTCGGGCCGGAGCAGCCCGGATGCGTATGCCGGACCCCCGAAGGGGGACAATGTAGGGGAACCTACGCCGCCTGATCCGAGGAGGAGCACGTGTCGTCGAGAACCAAGGTCATAGCCGCGGTCGTCGCGCTGGTGGTCATCGGCGGGATCGTCGCGTTCGTCGCACTCGGAGGGCCGAGCTCGGCGACGGAAGTCGAGACGGTCACTGTCGAGCAGACCGACCTCTCGGTCACGGTCACCGCTTCGGGCCGGGTGGAGTCGGGCGTCCGCGCCGACGTGTTTCCCCCGACGGCGGGCGTGCTCGCCAAGGTGCGCGTGACCGAGGGCCAGAGCGTGACGCAGGGCACCGTGCTCGCGGTCATGGACACCGGGCCGCTCGAACTCGCCGTCGCTCAGGCCGAGACCGGGCTTGCCCAGGCTGAGTCGGCGCTCGCTGCCGTCGACGACCAGGCGCCGACGAGCGCCGACGTCGCAGCCGCGCGTGCAGCCACCGATGCCGCATGGGAGGCGTATCGCTCCGCACAGGCAGCGGCAGCGTCGGTGGGCGACGCCGCTCCGTCGAAGGCCGATCTCGCGGCTGCGGCCGCGGCGACGTCCGCCGCCAAGAACGGCTACGACCAGGCCGTTACCGCTTACAATGCGGCCAAGGCGGCCGCTGAAGCGATGCCCACTCCCGAGAACCTCGCGGCCCTCCAGGCAGCCGAGGCGGCACGCGACCAGGCCTACGCCGCCTACCTAGGCGCGAAGGCCACCGAGCAGCAGGCCAGGTCGGTGGACCTGTCGAGCCAGCAGGCGCAGGCCGACGCCGGCGTCGGCCAGGCCTACGCCGCCTACCTCGGCGCGAAGGCCCAGCAGGCCAAGCTAGAGGATCTCGACCTCTCCTCGCAGCGCCGGGCCGCCCGCCGGGCGGTCGAGCAGGCGCGCGACGCACTCGCTCTCGCCGAATCCAACCTCGCCAACGCGGCACTCGTTGCACCTATCGACGGCGTGGTGCTCTTCAACCCGCTCGGCACCCCCGCCGCCGACGGCGCGGTCCCCAAGGCCGCCGCCGAGGCGGCCGTGGCGCCGCAGGCCGCGCCCTTCACCGTGGTGCAGCTCGACGCCGTTCGGTTCACCGCGGAGGTGGACGAGGTCGACGTGGACCTCGTCGAGGAAGGCATGGACGCCACCGTACGGCTCGATGCCTTCGCCGACCGGTCGTTCGAGACGACGGTGGCAGCCGTGATGCCCGCCGCGACGCTCACGCCCACCGGAGGCACCGTATTCCCGGTCCATCTCTCGCTCGCAGGCGCCGATGCCCGCGTGCTCATCGGCATGAAGGGTGATGCGACCATCGAGGTGAGTCGCGAAGAAGCGGTGACGCGCATCCCCGTTGAGGCACTGTTCGACGAAGGCGGCGAGACCTTCGTCTACGTCGTTGAGGACGGCCGTCTCGCCCGGACTGTGGTCGAGGTGGGCGTGCTCACCGAGACGTCAGTCGAGATCATCTCGGGTGTCTCGCCCGGCGATGAGGTGGCGCTCTCGAGTGCGACCGAGTTTGAGGACGGCATGACCGTCCGGGTCAAGTAGCCGGTGTCCCGGTGACCAACGAGACAGCAAGCCCGACCGGCGGGCCGTGCGACGGCGCGCGCGTCGTGCTCGAGGCGCGCGGGGTGAAGAAGTGCTACCACCTCGGCGACACCGAGGTCCATGCGCTGCGCGGTGTGGACCTGTCCATCTGCGACGGTGAAATGCTCTCCCTCATGGGCCCGAGCGGCTCGGGCAAATCCACGCTCATGCACATCATCGGCCTGCTGGACCGGCCGAGTGAGGGCACGGTCGCCGTCGAGGGCGAAGAGGTCTCCCGGATGGCGCCGAACGATCTGGCGGCGGTGCGCAACCGGCGCATCGGCTTCGTGTTCCAGTCGTTCAACCTGCTCGCGCGCACAACAGCGCTCGCAAACGTCGAGCTTCCGCTAGTCTACGCCGGCGTGTCCGGCTCCGAGCGCTCGCGTCGCGCCCGGGCCGCGCTCGAGCGTGTAGGCCTCGGTGACCGGCTCAGCCACCTGCCCAACCAGCTCTCGGGCGGGCAGCAGCAGCGCGTCGCCATCGCACGCGCGCTCGTGACCGAGCCGTCCATCGTGCTCGCGGACGAGCCGACCGGCAACCTCGACTCCGTCTCTGGTGTCGAGGTCATGGAGATCCTCCAGCAGCTCAACGAGCACGGCATCACGGTCGTCATCGTCACGCACGACGACATTGTGGCCCGGCACGCCCAGCGCATCGTCCGCATCCGGGACGGGCTCATCCACTGCGACGAAAGCGTCACCGAGCGCGTGATGGCGGCAGGCCGCAAGGACGAGGTCCTCGAGATGTCCCGGGGGTCGCAGGCGTGAACCTCGTCGAGAGCCTCCGCATCGCGCTGCGCGCGCTCAACGCCAACAAGGTCCGCAGCGCGCTCACCATGCTCGGCGTGATCATCGGCGTTGCGGCGGTCATCCTGCTCGTCGCCATCGGCACGGGCGTGCAGGACGAGATCACCGGTTCGATCGAGGGACTCGGCTCGAACCTCATCTTCGTGTTCGCGGGGAACTTCGAGGAGGGCGGAGGCGGCGGAGGAGGCCCGGGAGGCCTGTCGACCAAGCAGTTCTCCATCGACGACGCGGAACTTCTCCAGCGGCGGCTCGGGGCCGAGCACGCGGTCGTGCCCGTCATCCAGGGACCGCTGTCGCTTCGCGTCGGCAACCGGACGATGCGCACCACCGTCGCGGCCGGGAACGAGAATGCCGGAGACGTCTTCGGCGGAGACTATCTCGGAGGCCGCGCATACCGCCGGAGTGAGGTATCCGCGAGTGCCCGCGTCATCGTGCTCGGAGCGACCGTGCGCGACCGGCTGTTTCCGAATCAGGACCCGGTCGGGGAGACGATGAGCGTCAACGGCCAGCGGTTCACGGTCATCGGGCACGTCGCGGCGCAGGGCGGGTCGCTCACGGGCGATCAGGACAACCAGGTCTACATGCCGATCACCACCGCGCAGCGACTCATCGGGACCACCGATGTCGGACTGATCGCGGTCAAGGCGGCCGATGCCGACGACGTGGAGCTGCTTCAGCGGAGGATCCGTCAGGTGTTCACCCCGCGCTTCGGCGAGGAGTTCAGCGTCTTCTCGCAGGAGCAGACGCTCGGCATCTTCAACCAGATCCTCGGCACGCTCACCTTCATGCTCGCCGGCATCGCCGGGATATCGCTTCTCGTCGGCGGCATCGGCATCATGAACATCATGCTGGTGAGCGTGAGCGAGCGCACGCGCGAGATCGGCATCCGCAAGGCAGTCGGCGCGCGGACCTACGACATCATGAGCCAGTTTGTGATCGAGGCGGTCATGCTCTCGGTTGTCGGAGGCGCGGTGGGAATCGCGCTCGGAGCCCTCGGGGCTTCCGTCCTCACGCAGTGGGTGCCGACCGAAGTGACGGCCTGGGCGGTCGCGCTCGCGTTCGCGTTCTCGGCGGGTGTGGGCATCTTCTTCGGCGTCTACCCCGCGTACCGCGCATCGAGACTCGATCCAATCGAGGCGCTGCGCTACGAGTGAGGCGCGCTTCGGTCGGGCGCGTCCGCGCTAGCCCTGGAAGTCCTCGGGGTCTACGCCCTCGAGGAACTCGCGGAACCGCTCGACCTGCTCCTCCTCGTCCTCCTCGGCCACCTCGACGACGGCAGCCTCGTCGAGGACCTGCTCGGAGATGAAGATCGGCGCACCGGTGCGCACCGCGAGCGCGATCGAATCGCTCGGCCGGGCATCGATCTCGAAGACGACGTCGCCCGGGCCCGACAGCGCGACGATCGCGAAGAACGTCCCGCCCTCGATACGCGTGATCTCGACGCGGGCGACCTCGGCGCCGAGGGTCTCGATCATGGTCTTGAGCAGGTCATGAGTCATCGGACGGGGCGGTTCGATGTCCTGGAGCGCGAGCAGGATGGCGGTCGCCTCGTTCTGACCGATCCAGATGGGCACGAGCCGGCCGCCCACGCCCTCCTCGTCGACAGGTCGCAGGATGATGACCGGCTGGTTGCTCACCGAATCCACGCTCAGGCTCGCGATGCCGACGGGAATCATCACCCGCACCTCCTCTCGGCCATCCTCTGTGTACGTTCCACTATCATACGGCATGCTACCCGCCGGCCGAGGCAGTCGTACCGCTCCGAGGGGAGGACCCGTGACCGTCATCGAGATCCGCACCGGGCGCCGCGAGGAGCTCGTCGACATCACGCGCCTGGTCGACGAGGCGGTCGCGGAATCCGGGGTGACCGAGGGGATCGCCCATGTATGGTGCCCGCACACCACCGCTGCCATCACGGTGAACGAGGCCGCGGATCCCTCAGTGGCACGCGACCTCGTCGCCGGGCTCGCGCGCATGGTCCCGCGCGATGCGGGCTGGCAGCATGCCGAAGGCAATTCCGACGCCCACCTGAAGGCCTCGCTGCTCGGAGCCTCGGCGAGCGTGCCGGTATCGGGTGGCCGGCTCGCGCTCGGCACGTGGCAGGGAGTGTTCTTCTGCGAGTTCGACGGGTCGAGGAACCGCCGAGTGGAGGTGCGGGTCGTCTGAGCAGGGATATGCTTGACGCTCTCGCAGGCCATGGGCTATGGTACGGAAGCGTTTCGCCCGGACGGGCGAGGGCCCGTAGCTCAGTTGGTTAGAGCGCACGGCTGATAACCGTGAGGTCAGTGGT
>JBBIIC010000014.1:0-52079 GCA_037446725.1 Actinomycetota bacterium | reverse complement strand
AGGACCCGCAGTACAACGTGCTCTACCGCAACATCAACATGTACCGCAGCTTCGTGGACGCGGCCGTTGCCAAACACATAATGGCCGCCGCGGGGATCTTGCAGATCGACGGCGCGCACAACGCCAACGCGACCGCGGTTCGCGCCTGGAAGGTCATGCCTGAACTCCTCGTCCAGCACGCCATCAACTGCGTGTACTCCGAGGCGGTCGGCATGCCGGCCGATCAGATCGCGCTCTCCACCGTGCCGCCGGATGCAGCGCCCGCACCCTGCATGCGCATGGACCTGCCCTACGCCATCGCGCTGCGCGACCTCTTCGGCGAGTACAAGATGCGCGCACAGCAGAACACGCGCTACATGGAGTCCGACGCGCGCGAGGCGACCGTTTCCCACGTCATGAACCTGCTCGTCTCACGACTCACCTCGGCAGACATCCAGTCGACCATCACGCCCGACGAGGGCCGTAACGTGCCGTGGCACTACAACAATGTCGCGGCGGTCGAGACCGCCAAGCAGTCGCTCGTCGGTATGGACGGCCTGCGCGAGATGGTGAAGGTCGACCGCGAGGCGCCCGAGTTGGCCGCCCGCGTGCGCGAGATCAAGGAGCGCGCGGTCCTCTTCCTCGAGGCGATGATCGCCGACGGCGGGTACTTCGCCGGTGTCGAGGATGCCTACTTCGTCGACTCGGGCGAGTATCCCGAGACGCATGACGACGGCATCGCACGCCAGAGCCACGGCGGCGTGGCCTCGGACACCATCGTGCCGCGCGCCGACGACTACCTCGCCCCGGTCTGCCACCACTTCGGCGAGAACCACCTGCCCGAGGGGTATCGCGGCAGACCCTACGACGAGGCCGCCCCGTGTGAGCTCGTCGGCGGCTGCACCCTGTGCGAGGATGCGAAGGTCCCCTACATCGACGAGCTCGACCCGACCGACAACGTCAACGAGCGGCTGGCGAAGACCGCCGAGCTGCGCGAGCGTGGCCTCATCAAGCCCGAGGTCGAGTGGACCGGCGACGGCGTCGTGGTGGTGACGATGTTCCTGCCGGCCGCGGCCGATGTCGCGGAGGCCGCAGCGCTCGAGCTCGGCAAGGCGATGAACCTTGCCGAATGCGAGGTCATCCACAAGCGAGTCATGCACCCGGCCGAGGGCACGCTCTGCGAGCTCAAAGGCCGTCTCGACGTGGCAATCGACCCGGCCACTCTCGTTATTCCCGAGCCCCCGGAGGTGCTCTCCGACGAGGAGATCCGCGAGTTCGTGGCCGAGCGCACCCTCAAGGTGATCGCCGCGACCGTGGGCAACGACGAGCACTCGGTGGGGATGCGCGAGATCCTCGACATCAAGCACGGCGGGCTGGAGAAATGGGGCTTCGGCGTGGAGTACCTCGGCACGAGCGTGCCGATCGAGAAGGTGCTGGACGCCGCGATAGAGCATGCGGCCTCCGCGGTGCTCATCTCGACGATCATCACCCACGGCGAGATCCACCGCATCATGATGCAGAAGCTTGCCGACCTCGCCGAGGAGAAGGGCGTGCGCGACAAGCTCCTGCTCATCAGCGGTGGCACGCAGGTGACCGACGAGCTCGCGCGCTCCTGGGGCATGGACGCCGGGTTCGGCCGCAAGACCAAGGGCATCGACGTCGCGAGCTTCATCGTGGAGGAGATGCGCGAGCGGGGGATCTGAGGCGCCGGGCGCCGCCCAAGCCGAGCGCGAAGGGGGCCCCGCAGGTGCGGGACCCCCTTCCTGATGTCGGGCCGCGATGTGCTCTCGGATGGCGGCCCGCCGGGACTATCGGACGTGCAGCTCCATGTGCCGCGCCCACGCCTTCTGGCTCATCGGCTTGACGAGCTTGGCGGCGGCGGCAGACGACATCCTCGGGTTCGAGTGCCTCAGGCCGAGCCAGTCGCACATCACGCGGAACAGGTCGGTATTGTCGACGTACGCGTTCACACCCAGGCGCTCGGCGCCGTTGCCGTGCACCAACAGGAGCTGGTCCTCGCCGTTGTGGTTGTTGGAGGTGAACCCTACGTTGCCCCTGCGGATGCCGGCCGAGTAGTCCGAGTGCGCGAGCACCTGGCCGAGGGCGGTCGAAGGCGCGTCACCGAAGTCGCCGGGGTAGGCCTTGGCGCCCGGCTGGAGGGAGTTGTAGATCAGGTCGACCTCGGCGTCGGTCAGATCGTTGAACAAGGTCTGCGAGGCGAAGATCGTCCGGATCTCCGCGTGGGACTTGCCGCGAAGCATCGGGGTCAGGCGCTCGAACGACGCGATAACCGGCGCGAGCTTCGCCAGTGCAGCGGTCGCGTGGTCGTATCCGGGGCCCGTGCCGTTGGTGTGGAACCCACCGCAACCATGGTCCGACGTCATGATCAGGAGCGTGTTGGGGTTCATCCGGATGTACTCGCGGACCAACCGCAGCGTGAGGTCGAGCTCGTACGTGTCCATGATGGCGCTCCACGCGTCGTTCGCGTGGTTCGCGTGATCGATGCGGCCGGCTTCGACCTGGAGGACGAACCCGCGTTTGTTGCGCGACAGGCGGTTCAGTGCGACCGAGGTCATCTCGGCAAGCGTGGGCTCCTGGTTGCCGAGCGCGGGCACGTTGAGCCGGTCGACGTAGTAACTCATGTGAGAGTTGTTGAAGGTACCGAAGATGCCGCGGTCCGACACGCCGAGGTTCTTGAGCTCGGTGCGGCTTCGAACGACGTCGTAGCCGCCCGAGGCGAACTCCGCGAAGAGATCGCGACCGTCGGGCCGGTTCGTCTTGGAGAAGAAGCGGGTACCTCCACCGAGAAGGACGTCGGGCTTGAAGCCGACGTAGTCGAGGGCGATGTCGTTCTCGAGGTCGCGGTTCATGCTGTGAGAGACCCACGCCGCCGGTGTCGCGTGTGTGACGCGCGTGGTGGTGACGAGGCCGGTTGCGAGTTGCCTGGCCCTGGCCAGCTCGAGGATGGTCGTGAGCTTCGTGCCGTCCGGCAGGCTGGAGAGGCTGCCGTTGACGGTCTTGACGCCAGTCGCCCAGGCGGCCGAGGCCGGCGCCGAGTCGGTGACTATGCTCGACAGGCTCGACGTGCCCATGTAGCTGGCGATCGTCTTGCGGTCTGCCATGAGGTCGTAGATGGCAGTGCTCTCCTCGCCGAAGACCCGCGTGGCCGTCTCGTGCATCGCTCGGACCACACCCGTGGGCATGCCGTCGCCGACGAGGAAGATGACGCTTCGCCCGCCGTTCGCGACACCGCTGTCCAGCGGGACCGCGTTGGCGATGCTCGGAATCATCGCGAGCGCCGCGGTGGCACCGAGGCCGCTCACGAAGTCCCGGCGTGAAATCCCCTTTCCTGCCTGCCCGTTCTCGCTGGTCATGCCGAGTCCTCCTCACCTGGGAATCCGTCCCCTCGGACGGCACGAGCCCTGTTCCGGGTCCGCAGCACGTTTGTACGCTCGAACGGCACTCGATTGGTTGCAGCGAGGCAAGATGTATGCTGCAGCTCGGTAATGGTGGCGAGTACTCCACGTGAAGCCGCTGATGCGGGCCTGAGTCCCAGTAGCGTGCGCAGTACTGGCGCAGCCTAGACGGGCCAGATGCGCACGACCTCGCCGAGCACGCGGCTGGGACGCCGCTCGGAGAGTAGTGCGGCGTTGGCGAGCTCGACGCTCCGGCCGAGGATGCCTTCGAGGAAGCCGGCTGCGTCGTTGAGGCGTGGCACCTCGCCCTCTCTCCCTGTCACGATCAGTGACACGCTGCTGGTCTCGGTCTGCCGTCCGCTTGCGAACGGCCCGAACGCGCCGATGCTCGCGATCTTGAAGCGTTCCTCGATTTCGGGTCGGTAGATCCGCAGGCGTTCGGCTACACCCTCGATGTCGTGCACCGGCGGACCTCCAGCGCCTGCCGGCAGCGTGCCGGCCAATCCCGCACCAGCGCCAGCGAGTGCCGCGAGGTCGGGTGAGGGGACCGACACGACGCTCATGCCGAGCGCTCTGGCCACCGCGTCAGCGCGCTCCAGCGTGACCGCCCGGTAACCGCTCGCCTCCCATCGCGCGATCTGCTGCTGGGCGACGCCCACCCGCGACCCCAGCTCACGTTGGGACACGCCACGCGCGCGGCGCGCCGCAGCAAGCTGCCGGCCTATGTCGAGCAGGTAACTCATGCTTCCATGCTACTACGCGAAAGTAGTAGAATACAACGCAAGAGTTGTTGTCGTTGCGAGGTGTCATGGCAGACGGCCGGATCGGTGAGTCCGCTCGGGCACGGGTGCGGGTGCGTCCCGCGCTGGCGGCCGGCATCGCGCTGCTCCTGCTCTTCGGCGCGGCCGAGCTCCCATCGGCCGAGGGGACGACGTCTGTGGCGGGCCCGGCCAACGCTACCGGGCGCCCGGTCTTGCCCGCCGCGTCTCCACTCGGCAACCAGTTGGCTAAGGCTGCGATGGCGCAGGTCGGAGTGACCACCTCGTACGAGTCGGCGTACATGCACCTGGACTACCCGGGTGGTGACGTCGCGGCAGATACCGGCATGTGCGCGGACGTCGTGGTGCGCGCGTTCCGCGCGATCCGGCTCGACCTGCAGCGAGCGATCCAAGAGGACATGTCCGCCCACCTGGAGGAGTACCCCCAGCCGTTCGGGCTCGCCCGGCCGGACGCCAACATCGACCACCGGCGCGTGAACAACCTGCAGACGTACTTCGCTCGGCGCGGGATGCGGCTGCCGGTCAGCATGGATGGCTCGGAGTACCTGCCCGGCGATGTCGTGACGTGGACGGTGGCCGGCTATCCGCACGTCGGCATCGTCAGCACCGAACCGGCCCTCTGCCGGACGCGATACCAGATCGCCCACAACATCGGAGGCGGTGTGCGCGTGGAAGACGTGCTCTTCCGGTTCGAGATCACCGGGCACTATCGCTGGCGGTAGCGTGCCGTCGAGGCAGGGTCCGCCGCATCGCCCCGGCGCGCGACGCCGGGCCGCTCAATCCCTATGCGGCCGAGGCGAGCATCGAGCCGAGCCGACGTGCGAGCGCACCGATCGTCACCATCGGCGGGGCCCCGGGCGCCACAGGCAGGACCGAGGCATCCGCCACGAACAGGCCACTCACGTCGGTCTGAAGGTCGGCGTCGACGATGGTCCCGATCGCCGCGGTGCCACCAGGATGTGCGCCCTGGGGCTTCGTGACGAGGATGGACTCCCGTGCCGCACCGGCCGCGACCAGGATCTCGGTGGCCACCGCGACGCCATCGTCGATTCGTCGGCGGTCCGCGGGCGTGACGGGTTTGGAGACGGAGCCGTCCGCCTGAACCCGGCCCGCCGGGTCGTCGGCGGTCTTGACCATCAGGCCGAGCGTGTTGCGAACGGAGCGCGCCGCGGCCTTCGCGCCCGACTCGACCATGCGCACTCCGCGGGAGTAGTTGATGTAGGGGGCAAGCAGGAAGCCGCGCTCATCGTGGAACTCCGTGTCCACGAGCGACATCTGGGGCTCCACGGTGCGCTGCGGCTCGTCCGTGAGGCCGTACACGTTCACGAGCAGGTCGATGAACAGGCCCGATCCGGCGCCCTCTATGCCCGACGCTGCGAGTATCGGCGGGGTGCCCAGCCCGCCGGCAGCAAGGACGATCGTGTCCGCCCGCGCCTCGAATCGGTGTCGAGACGCGTGTCCTTCGACGCCGGTCACGTGCCCGTTGCTCCTGAGCGCCCGTTCGATCTCGACCCCGTAGAGCACTTCGGCGCCGTCGGCCACAGCCTCGGCGAGCGGCCGCTCCGCGGTCCACTTCGCACCGCGGGTGCAGCCGAGGACGCAGTTGCCGCACGCCGTGCATGCAACGGGGTCAACGAGCTTGGGCATGAATTCGAACGTGAATCCGAGACCGGCCGCGCTCTCGCGGATGCGGCGTCCCATGTTGGAGAGTTTGTCCTCGGCAAGCGGGCGAACGCCCATCTCGGCCTCCATCGCGGACATCTCACCGGATAGGTCGACGCCGAGCTGCCCGAGTTCGCGCTCGAGGCACCGGACCGCGTTGCCGCACGAGACCACCGTCGACCCGCCGGCCATCAGCGTGCGCCAGAGGATCGTGCCCTCGCGGGACCTGCGCGGCGTCCGGGTGAGCTCGTTCCCGTCGTAGATCCGGGTGGCGTCAGTGAAGGTGCCGAGGTGTGTCTCGGGTGCGCCCGCTTCGAGAACCAGGACGTCGCGTCCTGCTCGGGCCAGCTCCCGTGCGACGATCGCCCCGCCCATCCCGGAGCCCACCACGATTGCGTCGTAGCGGTGACCGTCGTTGTGTGCGCCGCTCATGGCTGCACCCCCTTGAAGGGGCACTCCCCGTGACCGGAGCGATGCCCCGCGTCGCCGTGGCTGCGCGTCGGTGAGACGTGCGGCACCTCAGGTTCTACCCACGGCGGCGCGGTTTGACGCGCATCCGCGGCGACATCGGTACACTTGCCGGGGAAACCTGTGTTGCGCAGCCGAGAAGACGGAAGGCCTTAGATTACCGTGTCCGACGCCTGTACCCCTGACGTGCTCGTCGCCGAGGTCGGCTCGACGACCACAATCCTGAGCGCCTTCGGTGGCTTGTCCGGTTGGCCCGGGACCGAGCCGCGGCTGCTCGGCCAGGGTCTTGCGGCCACGAGCGTCGCCGAGGGCGACGTCCGCATCGGACTCGATCTCGCGCGCGAGCGGCTCGAGGCCGTGACCGGCCCGCTCGAGCCCGCGCTCACACTCGCGACCTCATCCGCAGCGGGTGGCTTGCGGATGACGGTCCACGGGCTCACCCAGAAGATGACCGCCATGGCCGCTCGCGAGGCGGCGCTCGGCGCCGGCGGCGTGGTGGAGTACCAGACCTCGGGCAAGCTGCGCGACCACGACCTCGCCGAGATCGAGCGTGTGTGCCCCGGCCTCGTCCTGCTAGCGGGCGGTGTCGAGGGTGGTGACACCGAGACGGTGCTGCACAACGCGGACAGGCTCACTGGAATCGCTGCGCGGCCCATCGTGGTGTACGGCGGCAACTCCGCGGTTGCCGGCGAAGCCCGCGCACTGCTGGAGGCTGCTGGCTTCCGGGTGAGGGTGACCGCGAACGTCTACCCCGACGTCGATGAGCTCGACATCGTACCGGCGCGCCACGTGATCCACGACGCGTTCGAGGAGCACATAACGCACGCTCCGGGCATGGAGCAGATCGTCGGCTTCGTGACCGGACGGATCCTGCCGACTCCCGGGGCGGTGCTGCTCGCTGCCGAGGCGCTCGCCGAGGTGGTGGGCGATCTCGTCGTGGTCGACGTCGGTGGAGCCACCACCGACGTGCACTCGGTGACCGACGGGGCGCCTGACATCGCGGCTATCGCCACCGACCCTCAACCGAGGAGCAAGCGCACCGTCGAGGGCGACCTCGGCACGTTCGTGAGCGCGGCCCATGTCGCGGCGCTGCTCGATGCCGAGCAGGTGCCCGACCGGCTGCCGCCCGCCATCCCGGAGAGTGAAGAGGCGGTTGCAGCTGCGGTCACGCTCGCCCGGACGGCCGCAGCAACGGGCGTGCGTCGCCACGCTGGCCGGCTCGTCCACCACTACACGCCCACCGGGCGCCAGACGGTCGCCCGCGGTCGCGACCTGACCGCGTGCCGACTGCTCATCGGGACCGGAGGCGCGCTCACGCGGCTCCCCGGTGGCGTGGAGTCGCTCGAGGCCACGCGCGCGCCTGCGTGGGGAGGCGACCGTCTGCTGCCGCCGGCCGACGCGCTGTGCGTGCTCGACCGCGAGTACACGCTCGCGTGCTGCGGGGCGCTGCTCGCCCACTTCCCGGCAGAGGCGGTCGTCGCGCTGATGCGCCGCAGCATCGGGGTGTAGAGCTCCGGCCCGGCGTGCCGCGAATGCATCCGGCCGCCCTACGTGCTCGGGCGGCCGGATCGGTGTCGAGAGGACGGTCTCGCTCAGACCACGTCGGTCAGTCCCAGACGCTCGAGCGTCTCGGGCTTCGGCAGGCCGGTCTCGAGGTCCCAGCCCATCGCGGTATAGAAGCTGTCGAGCGCCGTGTCGAGGTCGACGACCTGGCCCTCGCCGCGACCGTCGGCGGCGGGCTCGGTGAGCAGCCGCTTGGGCAGCGAGTCGTCGGCGCGCGTGAAGCCGAAGCGCGCGTTGACGAGCCGTTCGAGATCGATGACGCGCTCGGCGGACCGAAGCAGGTCCTCCTTCGTCCACTCCTCACCCGTGGCGGCGCTGAGCAGTCCTGCCCAGGTGGAGGGCTGCACCGCGAGCGTGATAACGGTGAACAGGCACACGCCGAGCTGGTTCGTGGCCATGGAGAGTTCCATGAAGGGCTTCACCCACGCCTTGTTGCCGTCGTCGAGGAAGTCGACGTCTTCGGTGATGCCGAGCTCCTCGTTGCGGTAGGCGAACGCGTCGACGACCGACGCATAGGGCCGCAGGTGGTCGGCGCCGCGCGGCGAGACGGCGTGCGAGACCGCTTCACCCTTGCTGCCCGCGACACCACACGAGGCGAGCTCGAGGCCCTTGACGTGCATGGCGTAGTCCTCGGCATTGCCGCCGAGTTGCTTCGCGGCTCCGTGAGCCCCCTCGGCGAGTAGTCCGCCGAAGCCGTCACGGTAGGCGATCTTGTGCAGGAGCTCGGGGAAGATCTCGCCGTTGCCCCAGGTCAGATCGAGACCGTCGGTGTCCTTCGCGCCGAGGATGCCCTTCTCCCACCACTCCATCGCGACAGCGATGACCTGGCCAGCCGAGATGGTGTCCATGCCCAGGTCGTTGCAGACGTAGCTCGCCTTGGCGATGGCGTTGACGTCGTCGACGAGGCACTTCGCGCCGAACGCGCCGAGCGTCTCGTACTCCGGCCCGCCGCCGCTCTCGCCGGCGTACGGGCCTTCCTTGATGGTCGTCTTGCGGCCGCACGCCACCGGGCAGCCGGCGCATGCGTAGGGCTTGACGTCGAGCGTGGTGTGGTACGCCTGGTGGCCTATCTTGTCGATGGACTCGGGCCACGTCTGGCGCTGCCAGTTCTTCGTAGGCAGCAGACCGAGCGCGCTGATGGCGTCGTAGAAGCTCGGCGTGCCGTAGGGCTTGAGCTCGTCGCGGACGAACGCTTCGGACAGCAGCTCCTCGCGCGCCTGCTTCGCGACCTCCTTGAGCCTCTCGGGGTCGGCGATCGGGAGCGGCTTGGAGCCGCGCACCGCGAAACCCTTGAGGTTCTTCGCGCCCATCGCGGCACCGCCGCCGCTGCGTCCGGCCGCCCGTTCCTTGTCGGTGATGATGCACGAGTACACGACGCCGTTCTCGCCGGCGGGGCCGATCGAGGCAATCTGCCAGCCGGTGCCGTCGAGCTCGGCGCGTATCGCGTCTTCGGTGTCGTGCACACCCTTGCCCCAGATGTCGGACGCGTCGCGGATCTGGACCTCGTCGTCGTCGATGACGACGTAGACCGGGCTGTTCGCCTGACCGGTGAAAGCGATCATGTCGTAGCCGGCCTTCTTGATGGGCGGCGCGAGCTTCCCGCCTACGTTGGTCAGTCCGAGGCCGCCGCTTGCGACCGACCGGAAGGTGACGACGGTGCGACCCGACGAGGGAGCGGCGGTGCCCGTGAGCGGGCCGACCGAGAAGATGACCGGCTGGGACGCGTCGAGCGGCGGCTTGTCCCAGTCGACGAGGTCCGCGAAGAGCCGCACGGCAGTGCCCTCACCGCCGATGAACGCGCGGTACCAGTCGTCCGGAACGGGGAGGCGCTCGATCGTCCTCGAAGTGAGATCGACGATGAGCGCCGTGTTCCAGTTACCGTTCATGCCTGACTCCTCTCCACTCATAGGGAAGGCGCACACGCTACACTTAATCAGAGGATTCCCTTCTTGTGAAGGAGTGCACATGCTCGTGCGGGCGACTGTCACTGTGGACGTCGCGAAGGTCGAGGAGAACGCTCGGCGGGTGCGGGGGATGGTGCCCGGCGTCGGTATCGTCGCGGTCACGAAGGTGACGTGCGGCACGCCGGAGGTCGCCGCGGCGATGCTGGCGGGCGGTGCTGAGGCCATCGGCGAGTCGCGGCTCGAGAACATCGTCCGGATGCGTGCGGCCGGCATCGAGGCGCCCTTTTGGCTGCTGCGCGCGACGCCGCCTGCGCTCGCTCCCGAGACCGTCCGGCTTGCCGACGTCTCGCTCGCAAGTGAGGTTGACAGCGTCGAGGCGCTCGAGCAGGCCGCCGCGGCCGAGGGGGTGCGCCATGGGGTGCTCGCGATGGTCGACCTCGGCGACCTGCGCGAGGGGATGATGCCCGGGGAGTTGCCAGGCTTCCTCGACCGCGTCTCCGCGCTCGGCAACATCGATCTCGTGGGCATCGGCACGAGCCTCACGTGCTACGGGGGCGTGGTGCCCGACGAGGAGAACCTCGGCGAACTGGCTCGCCTCGCGCAGATGGCCGCCGAGCGGCTCGGCCGCCCGATGCTCGTGTCCGGCGGCATGTCGAGCTCGATCGACGCGTCGCTCGCCGGCCACCTGCCCGTAACCGTCGACAATCTGCGCATCGGGGAGAGCATCATCCTCGGCGTGAGCACCGCGACGCGCGAGCCGCTGCCCGGCCTGTACACGGATGCCGTGACGGTGCAGGCACCGGTCATCGAGTGCAAACTCAAGCCCTCGGCGCCTCGGGGTCGCATCGCCCAGGACGCGTTCGGCAACGTGCCGTCGTTCGAGGACCGCGGGGAGCGGTGGCGGGCGATCTGCGCGATCGGCCGCCAGGACGCCCCGCCCGGAGGGCTGCGTCCGGCCGACCCGCGCGTCGAGGTGCTCGGTGCGTCGAGCGACCACCTCATCCTCGACGTGCACGAACTGCCCGAGCCGCCGCGCGTGGGAGATGCGATCGGGTTCGTGCCCACGTACGCCGCCACGCTCGCGCTCTTCACCTCGGCCTACGTCGACAAGCGGTTCGTGGGGCGGAGCTAGCGAGAGGAGGACGTCCGCAGCCGCGGTCGTGCGCGGACCCGGTCCGGGCAGCGTGGGTCTCTACCGCGAGACGCCCGCTGCGATGCTCAGCACGAAGACGAGCAGCACCACGAGGATCATCGCCATGTTGAAGCTCATGTCGCGCGCATAGCGCTGGATTTGGTGGCGGGTCTCCAGAACGCTCTCGGGGTCGAGACGCTCGGAGAGCAACCATGACGAGCGTTCCTGGGTGGTGGTCTCCACGACGAGGCGCGCGAGCTCGACGGCCCAGCGCGCCGCCCTCTCGAACCGCCCGAGGCCGCGCACGTGCCATTCCGTGAGCGTCGCCTGGGAGGGGACCGTATCGCGCACCCGCATGCCGGCACGCTGCGCGCGCAGCACCGGCTGACCGGGTGTGCGCATGCCCTCGCACAGGCGCTGGTCGAAGCGCTCCCCGCTGAGGATGCGGTTCACCTCGGCGGAAACGGCCCGGATGACGTCCTCGCCTGCCGTCCGCCGCTCGGCAAGCTCGATCGCCGTGTGCGCGATCTGGTCGCGGAAGACCTGGAGCTCTCGCAGGGCGTCATCGAAGCGGAAACGCACCGCCTCGATCTCGCCGGTGCGCGCGAAGTCCGAGAGCACCGCCATGCGATGGTTGACCTGGCGCTGCGCCATCCACGAAGCGATGTCTCGCACGGCTTCGACGGTGGCCGCGTCGGCTTCGGGACCGTCGGCAGGCTCGGCGCGCAGCCAGTCGCGCGCGCGGGAGACCGCGTAGCGCACGGTCGACTGCCGCTCGCGCTCGAGCGCGAGGTAGGCGGTCTGGATGAAGTGCTGGGCACGCGGGCCGGGGGCCCCCGTGGTGATCGTGACCACGATACGGCGCCAGTTGCGCTCGGCCCGCAGGTACGCGGAGCGGTAGCCCAGGCGCGTGTCCCGCAGCAGCTTCGAGACCGCGGAGAGGCAGCGCGCGTACCAGCCGCCGATCCAGTCGCAGACGCGCAGGAAGGCGCGGGCGAGCGCACCGTACCAGTAGTCGACGCCGAACCACTTCGGCGCGTGCAGGTGGAACAGCCCGAACTTCATGCCCAGAGCGAAGATCGTGAACCCGATGGCGAACGCGACCACGACCGACATGACGTCGGCCCCGCTCAGGAAGTACTTCTCGAGGTAGTGGTCGAGCAGGTCGGCGTGGAGCGCCCATTCGTGCAGGCCGGGCGCGAAGACGCGCTTGAGCACGATACCGGGCATCAGGCCGATCGCGAGAATCGGCATCGCGAGCAGCCCGAGCGCGATGAGCATCCTCGGCGGGGCTTCCCGGACGTCGGGCCCGTACTCGGCCTTGGCCGTACCGAGGAACACGAAGCCGATGAGCTTGATGAAGGAGCAGGCCGTGCCTCCGCAGGTCACCATGAAGACCTTCTCGGCGAAGTCGAGCGATGCGAGGTGGTGCAGCTCGTAGGCCTCGACGAGCGCGTGGTGGATGAGACACTTGCTCACGAAGCCGTTGAACAGCGGCACGCCCGTGATCCCGGCTGCCGCGATAAGCATGAAGACGAAGGTGAGCGGCATCTTGCGCCACAAACCGCCGAGCCTGTACATGTCGAGCTCGCCGGTGCGAAACGCCACCGCGCCGATCCCGAGGAAGAGCGCGCCCTTGAACAGTGCGTGGTTCACGACGTGCAGCAGCCCACCCGCTGTGCCCATCGCGCCGTGGGAGCCGAGGTAGCCAGCCGCGCCGATGCCGACGAGGATGAAGCCCATCTGGCTCACGCTGTGGTAGGCGAGCATACGCTTGGCGTTGTGCTGCCCGAGGGCAAGGGCCACGCCGATGAACATGGTGGCGACACCGATCCACAGTACGACGAGCCCGAAGTCGCTCGTCATGTGCCAGAGCTCCTCGGAGACCTCCTCGACCACCTCGGGGCGGAAAAGTGCCGCCACCGTGCGGAAGATGCCGTAGGCGCCGGCCTTGATCATGACGCCGGAGAGCAGCGCGCTCGCCGGGGACGGCGCGACCGGGTGGGCGTCGGGGAGCCACACGTGGACGGGCAGCATGCCCGCTTTCACTCCGAACCCCAACACAAGGAGTCCGAACGTGACCCAACGAAGGGTCTCCGTGCCTCCCTCGAGAGGGATCGGCCCGATCGCGCCGGTGTGCCCCAGCGCATAGGTGAGGAAGATCCCGCCGATGAGCGCGAATCCTCCGAGCACCGTCATCCAGAAGTACTTGATCGAGGCGCGCTTGGCCTCGTCGGTCTCGGTGTGGATCACGAACAGGAACGCCGCCAGGCCGAGGATCTCGAAGAACAGATAGAGCGTGACGAGGTCGCCGGCGAGCACCACGCCGAGCATGGCCGAGAGGCAGACGAGGCTCGTGGTGTGGAAGCGGTCGTGGTGCTTGTCGTGTTTCATATAGTCGAGCGCGTGCAGCGTGGCGCAGAACCACACGAACGTGGTGAAGAGCGCGAAGAGCATCCCGAAGGGGTCGACGAGGAAGTAGAGCTGATGGATGAGGACGGGGATCTCGGCGGCGATCTTGTGCTCAGCGGCCAGCAACGGGACGAGCGAGGCGGCCGCGAGCAGTGTCACGCCGGTCGCGAAGAGCACGAAGGCGTTGCGCACGCCTGCGCGCCAGCGTCCGAGCGGGTAGACGAGCGCCGCGCAGGCAAGCGGCCAGAGCACCAGCAGCACCGGCAGCGGGTGCGTCGCGACGTGGTGTGCGGTCTCGTGCACGGCCTTCCCCTATCGGAAGAACGTCTCGACGGCGATCTCGGCAAGCGAGTACGGCAGCCCCGGCAGAGTCGCTCCCAGCCCGAGCGCAAGCGTGAGCGCCGAGGCCACCACGGTCGGGACGAGCATCGAGAGCGGCGCCTCGCGCCCGTCCTCCTCATCGGCCTCGGTCGCGACCGCAGGCGGCTTCTTGAAATACGCGGCGTAGACGATGGGCAGCAGGTAGATCGCCGCGAGCAGCGCGCCTCCGAGCAGGACCGCGAGGTAGAGGGGCTGGTCGACCTCCAGGATCCCGAGCCCGAGGTACCACTTGCTGATGAAGCCCGAGAGCGGCGGCGTGCCGATCAAGCCGAGCGCGGCGAGCGCGAACGCCGCCATCGTCACCGGCATCCGCCGCGCGGCTCCGGCCATCTCGCTCACGTTGCGGATGCCCGCCCGCTTGATCAGCAGGCCGGCGCATAGGAACAGCGTGCCCTTCATGAACGCGTGGTTGACGATGTGGACCATCGCGCCGATGCTCGATCCCATGCCGAGCAGCCCGATGCCGAGCGCGACGTAGCCCATCTGGCTGATGGTTGAGTATGCGAGCCGGCGTTTGAGGTCGTCCTGGCTCACGGCAAGGATCGCGGCGAACACGATGGTGATCGCCGCCACGACCGCCAGGTACGGCATCATCCCGATCTCCTCGAGCAGCTCGACGCCGAAGACCTGGTAGACGACTCGCATGATGCCGAAGGAGCCTGCGGCGACCATGACGCCGGACAGCACCGCCGAGAAGGGTGCCGGTGCGGCCGGGTGCGCGTCGGGCACCCAGCCGTGCAGCGGCATGATCGCCGCCTTCACGCCGAACCCGAGGACGTAGCACCAGAAGACGACGAGCAGGGCCGTGCGGTCCATATCGGCACTGAGCAGTCCTTCGGCGGTGAGCGTCTGCTCGCCGGCGAGGAAGAAGGTGAAGACCACCGCGAGCAGCACGAGGCTGCCGCCCACGAGGATGTAGATGATGTACTTGGTGCCCGCCGCCATCGCGGCCGGCGTCTCCTCGTGCACGACGAGCGGGTAGGTGAGGATGGAGAACAGCTCGTAGAAGATGAGGAAGGTGAGCAGGTTGCCCGCGTACGCCACCCCGAGCGTCCAGCTCAGGCACATCATGAAGAACGCGTAGTAGCGCCCGAGCCGGTGACCGTCGGCCATGTAGCCCACCGAGTAGACGAGCGCGAGCGACCAAAGCAGGGCGACCGTCGCCCCGAAGAGCGCTCCGAGCGCATCGACGCGCAGGTGCAGCCAGATCGTCGGCGTTATACGCAGCAGGTAGGTCTCGAAGACCTTGCCGTCGAGGATGCCGGGGATCATCCAGAAGGACAGCACCGCCGTCGCAGCGCACACCACGCCCAGTCCGATGGTGCGGACCTGCTCCGAGACACGGCCGAGCCCCACGCTCAATACCACGCCGACGAGCGGTAGGAACACCGCCGCCGGCGGGACCGGGGAGGCCGCGAGTGCGCTGTCCACAACCATCACCCCTCACATACCGAACACGAAGTGCACGGCCGCCTCGGCGAGAGAGAACGGCATACCGGGCACCTGGGTCGTTGCCCCGAGGACGATCACGTAGGCGGCGCAGACGAGGATCGGCGCCAGCAGCGTCGGCGAGGCCTCGTCGACGCGCATCGAGGTCTCGGGAGATATCTTGAAGAACGCAAGGTAGATCACGGGCAAGAAGTACGCCGCGTTGAGCATGGAGCTGACGACCATGATCACCAGCACCCAGTAGTCCGCCGTCTCGAGCGCGCCGAGCGACAGGTACCACTTCGTGATGAAGCCGGCGAACAGCGGCATGCCGATGAAGCTCATCGCCGCGACGCTGAACGCCCCCATCGTCCAGGGCATCCGGTAGCCGATGCCCGCGAGCTCGTGCACGGCGGTCTTGCCGGTCTTGCGCTGGATGGCTCCGGCGACGAAGAACATGGTGATCTTCGGGAACGCCTGGTTTGCGATGTGCACGATCGCGGCGGTAGCCGCGAACGGCGTGAGCAGCGAGGCGGCGAGCACGATGTAGGAGAGCTGGCTGATGGTGGAGAAGGCGAGCCGGCGCTTGAAGTTGTCCTGGAAGATCGCGACGAGCGATGCCGCGATGATCGTGAACCCGGCGATGGCGGCGAGCGCTCCGGTGAAGCCTACCTCTTCGAGCACGTCGACCCCGAAGATGTTGTAGATGGTCCGCAGGATCCCGAAGGCGCCCGCCTTCACGACCGCGACCGCGTGGAGCAGCGCGCTCACTGGCGTGGGCGCGACCATCGCGCTCGGCAGCCACCCGTGCAGCGGCATCACGGCCGCCTTGACCGAGAATCCGCCGATGAGCAGGGCGAACATGAGTGCGAGCGTGCCGAGCGACAGGTCGGTAGTGACGATCCCCGGACGGGAGAGTGTGAGCGTGCCCGTGGCGTCGTAGACGACGACCGCGCCGACGAGGATGCACGCGCCGCCGATGAGCGTGTAGATGAGGTACTTGCGGCCAGCACGAAGGGCCTCGGCGGTCTCGTCGTGGATGACGAGCGGATACGTACAGATGGTGAGCATCTCGTAGAAGATGAAGAACGTGAGCAGGTTCTCGGCGAACGCGAGTCCGACGGTCGTCGAGATGCAGAGCGCGAAGAACCCGAAGAAGCGGACGCGCTGCCCCTCGCCCTTCATGTAGCCGATCGCGTAGACGCTGGTGAACAGCCAGAGCGTCGAGGAGACCGCCGCGAAGAACATCCCGAGCGCGTCGGCCCGAAACCCCAGCCCGATGCCGGGCGTGAACTCCATCATCTCGAACACGTAGACCGTCCCGGCAAGCGATCCGGGCAGCATCGACATGACGACGACGAGCTTGAGCGTGGCCGCGGAGAGCATCCAGAAGCGGCGCCAGTACTTGTTCCGGCCGAACAGGAAGACCAGGCCCGCGCACGCGAGCGAGATCGCCGGGGCGAGCATCGGTCTGATGTCGTAGACCTCCATCTCAGCCTCCCAGCGGAGGCAGCAGGCGCTGCGCTGCAGGCTCGATGAACGAGAGCGGGATCCGGCCGAGGACGCCCATGACGAGGCAGAGCGCAGCGAGCAGCAGCGTCGGGAAGAGCATGGAGGCCGGTGCCTCTCTGGCTTCAAGGATCTCGGGGTGCGTGACCGGCTGGAAGTAGAACGCGTTCACCATGCGGATGTAGTAGATGAAGATGAACAGCGCTCCGAAGATGAGCGCGAAGCCGAAGAACGGCTGGTCGGCCTCGAAAGCGCCGAGAGCGATGTACCACTTGCACAGGAATCCGGCGGTCGGAGGGATACCCACGATCGAGACGGCGCCGATGGCAATCGCGACGGTGGTGAACGGCATCGAGCGTCCGACGCCGCGCAGGTCGGCGAGTGTCCGGTAGCCGGTCCGGTAGATAAGGCAGCCGGCGGCGAAGAACAACGTGGCCTTGATGAGCGCGTGGTTGAAGACGTGCACGGCCCCGCCGATGATGCTCAGGTTCGTGGAGAGCCCGAAGCCCATGACGATGTAGCCGATGTTGGAGATTGTCGAGTACGCGAGCATGAGTTTGATGTCGTCCTGGAACACCGCGAAGAACGCTCCCATGACGATGGAGATCGCGCCGAGCCAGACGAGCACCTGGTTGAGCCAGTGCATGTCGACGACGCCGGCGGTGTTGTAGATCTGGTAGACGCGCACCATCCCGAGGATGCCGATCTTGACAACGAGCCCCGAGAGCACCGCGCTGATCGGGCTCGGCGCGATCGAGTGTGCGTCGGGAAGCCAGATGTGTACCGGGAAGAGCGCTGCCTTGACCATGAAGCCCACCGCGAGCATGCCGAGCGCGAGCGCCGCAGGTGCCGCGGACTCGGCGTCGCCCAACCGGGAGGCGACGTCGGCCATGTTCAGGCTGCCCGTCAGGCCGAACAGGATGGCGACCGCGAACAGCACGAACAGCGACGAGATGGCTCCCATGAGCAGGTACTTGAACGCGGCCATCTCGGCGATGTGCTCGCCGCTCACCGCCACGAGCGCGTAGCTGGAGAGCGAGAGTATCTCGAGGAAGACGAAGAGGTTGAACAGGTCGCCGGTGATGACGAACCCCATCATGCCGCCGAGGTTGAGCAGGAGCAGGGCGTAGTAGTAGGGGATGCGAGGCTTGGGTACCTCGCGCAGCCACTCGGTGTAGCGCAGAGAGTAGAGCACGGCGAGCCAGCCGATGAGGCAGATGACGCTGATGGACGCACCGAACTCGTCGAAGCGCAGCTCGATACCGTACGGAGGCATCCAGCCGCCGGGCAGGTAGGAGAACGGGCCGGTGAGCGCGACGCGGACGATGAGCATGGTGGCTGCGATCGAGGTCACGGTCATGACGCCGAGCGCCCACCACGGGGCGACGTGCCGGTCTCGCAGAGAGACGACGGGGGTGAGCACCGCGCCGAGGAGCGGCGTGAGGACCGCGAGCGGGAGCCAGTGTGCCCAGTCGTGCACCTACTCCATCTCCCTCAGTTCGTCGGCCTCGATGGTGCCGCACTGGCGGTAGATGCGGATGATGAGACCGAGCGCGAGCGCTGTGGTAGAGACGGCCACCACGATGCCGGTGAGGACGAGTGCCTGCGGGATAGGGCTCGAATACGGCCCCGTTGCGCCTTCGCCCATGATGGGCGGTTCGCCGCCGTCGAGCACGCCGAGCGCGACGATGAACGAGAACACCGCCGTCTCCATGATGTTCAGGCCGAGCAGCTTCTTGATGAGGTTGTTCTTGGCGATGATGATGTAGAGCCCTATGCAGAAGAGCACAACCGAGGCCACGTAGTCCACGTTCGTCCAGACCGCCTCGAGCATCACTCCTCCTCCATCTGCAGGAAGATGGTGGCGAAGATCGCCGCGCCGCCGAGCCCGATCCCGATCTCGATGCCGAGAAGCATCAGCTCGGTGGCAAGGTGGTTCGTCTCGGCGGGGTAGCCGAGGAAATAGCCGGTCAGGACCGCCCCGATGACACCGGCGGCGACGAACGCGAGGAGTGCGGCCCCGCGCATCCACGGTGCTCCCCGCCGCGGCAGCAGACACCGCGTCCGGTTCTCTCCCAGAACGGTCGTGAGCGCAATGAACAGCCCGCCGAGGATCGCGCCGCCCTGGAAGCCGCCGCCCGGGCTGACGTGCCCGTGGACGATCACGTAGATCGTGAACAGCGCGATGAACGGCGCGAGGAGCCGCACGACGAATCCGACGACCGGGCTCACCTGAGGCTGCGTGGGCGCAGCGTGGTCGGTTGCGCGCGCGGTCCCCGCCGCGCCGGCCGCGTCCGGGGGCTTCGGCGCTGCCGGGAAGCTGATGAGCACGCCGAGCACCGCGACGAGCGCGGTGAAGATGACGGTCACCTCGCCCACGGTGTCCAGACTGCGGTAGTTGAGGAGGACCCCGGTCACGAGGTTGGCCGCGCCGGCCTCCTCCTCACCCCGCTCCACGTAGCGCGCCGAGACGTGGGTGTGCATCGGCGCATCGGCGCTCCCGTGCGGTGGCAACGCGGTCACCCCTATCAGCAGCGGGATGGCCATGAGGACGAGCAGCGCTGTGACGAAGGCATTCTTCACTTCTCTCGCCTCGCCGTCCGGCCGATGGCCACGAGGAAGAGCACGGTTGTGATCCCCGCTCCGACCGCCGCCTCGGTCATGGCGACGTCGGGGGCGTCGCGGTGCTGCCAGAGCAACGACATCACGAGACTGTACGCGGAGAAGATGATCGCGGCCGCGAGCAGGTCTTTCGTCCGGGCCACCACGAGCGCGGTGACCATGAGGAGCACCAGCAGCAGGATGTCGAAGGCCATACTCATCGGTTCTCGGCCTTCGCTGCCTGCCAGGGCTTGAGCCCCGTCCGGTGTGCCGCCCTCGCCAGCGCATGGCCGACCGTCGGGCTGGAGAGGAGCACAAGACCGACGAGTGCGAGGACCTTCCAGGTGGACGAATCGAGGCCGCTGTAGACCGCAAGCGCGCCGAGAATCGAGCCGGCGCCGACGGTGTCGCACTTCGTCGCCGCATGAGTTCGTGAGAAGAAGTCGGGTAGCCGCAGCAGGCCGAGCGTCCCGACGAGGAAGAAGAACGCGCCGAACACTGCAAGCACGACGGTGACCGCATCGCGGATGTCGACCAGCGGGATCACGACCAGTCCCCCTTGAGTCGGCCGGTCTCCATGAAGCGGCCCGCGGAGATGGTGATGACGAAGTTAAGAAGCCCGTAGACGAGCGCCACGTCGAGCAGCATGCCGCGTCCGAAAACGAGGGCGAGCAGCGTTAGGACGACGAGCGACTTAGTGCCGATGATGTTGACGGCAAGCACCCGGTCGACCACGGTCGGGCCGACCGAGGCGCGCCAGAGACACGCGAAGGCGTTGACGAGCAGGAATATCCCCACACCCCAGAAGAAGGTCTCCATGCATCCTCACTCCTCGAAGACGCGCGATATCCTGCGTTCGAGTTCGCCGGTCGCGATCTCGTGGGCGAAACGCTCGGCCAGGCAGTGGATGTAGAACGTGTCTTCGTCGACGTCGACCGTGAGCGTCCCGGGGGTCAGCGTGATCGAGTTCGCGAACGCCGCGCGCGAGACCGCGCGCGTGAACACCACCCGGTGGCCGATGATGCTCGGCCTGATTGGCATGCGCGGGTCGAGCACGACCTCGGCGACCTGGATCGCCGCGAGCAGCACGCTCGCCAGAAGCCGCGGGATGTAGAGGACGAAGCGCAGGGCCTGGGTTGCGCTCACGACCGGCGCGTCGTCGGGCCACAGGAAGCGGACCGCCCAGATCGCCAACAGCACCGAGAGCGCGGCGCCGAGCACGAGGTCGGGCGGGGCGAACGACCCGGTCAGCATGAGCCAGAAGGCGAAGAGGACGACGGTGGCCTGCGTGCTCTTCATGACGCCGCCGCCCCGAGCCGGTTCTCGGCGACGGCGAGCAGTTGATCGCGGACGCAGCCGTCATCCGGGTAGGTGGCGTGCGCGGTGCGCACCGTGCAGCGTGTCGCTGGCTCAAGCACGTCGCCTTCGAACTCGGTTCCGGTCACGACTGTCTCGAGCCGCGCGCCGACCACCCCGACAGCCGTCGCAGCGGTGAACGGCAGCACGATCGCGAACGTGACGTGGTCGTACCGGCCGACGATGTCGTGGTCGCGTACGCTCACGCGCAGCACGTCCGCCATGTGCTCGAGCATCAGGTCTGCCTTGTAGTGCCCGAACTGGTTCCTGAACGCCTCGAAGCAGTCGACCTCCACGAGGAGCACCGAACAGCTCAGGCCGTGCCGTTCGCTGCGGCGCAGCTCCTCATGCAGTCGTTTGTCGAGGTAGGCACGCTTGTAGACTCCAGTCACCGGATCGCGGATCGATGTCTCCTCGAGTATCGTTCCATGGCGACTGCTGCGGTACGCCTGTACCCCGATGACCACACCTGAGATCGTGAAGGCGACCACGCCGACGACGAGTTCGGGCAGAGCTGCCGAGGGGGCGCCGGCGCCGTAGCGCGCGAGGACGAGCAACGCGGCGCAGATGGCCGACACGAGCACGCCTCCGCCGACGTGGTAGGTGAGCGCCGCGATCACGATCGGTACGATGTAGAGTGGCCAGAGCGTGGCGATTTCGCCGGTGATGACAATCAGTGTGGTCACGAAGCCGCCGGTGAGGGCGACGAGGACGAGCGCGGCAAGGTGGAGACTCGTCGGCCGACGATGCGTATCCGGCATGCGACACCCCCGATGGGTTCGTGCGCGCATGGCCCCGACCGCCCGTGTCGCGTCGCGGACGCCCACGCGTCACACGCTGAGCCGGGTCGTCAGTGGATCGCGACCCTCTCATATGGAAGTATTGCCCCTCTTGTGACGCACATCACAAGATTTCCCAAACCTGAGGGAGCCTGAGCCGGTCGCGAGCCGGCCGGACGCCTACGGCAGCCGCGTCCTCGACGAGGTGCTCGAAGACGCGGCCGCGAGGGTCGGAGACCTGGCGGCGACTGTCGGCGTTCTCGAATCGAGGGTCGTGGGGTTGCAGGTGCAGGCCAACCTCGAGCAGCTCGAGAGCGATCTGAACGACGCCGCCGAGAAGGCTGGCGACAAGAAGGTCGAGGCGGTCGAGAAGCTGTCTTCGCGGTCCGACGAGGTCGCGGGGCGGATCGACGATGCTGCTGCGAGGCTGCCCGAGGGTGGGCCGGTACGTACAGAGTCGGAGGAGTTCTCGCAGAAGCTCAAGGACGTACAGACCGAGCTGGCCGAAGCCGCCGCGAGATAGCGCGAGCCACCGGTGCGCGGACGAATGTGAGCGGGCCGACTGGGGCCCACGACAGGGAGGTACCGTGATGGCTGAGCCGACAGCCCCTCCGCTTCCGGACGATCCGGAGGCTCTGCGCGCCGGAGTGGAGCGCCTGCGTGCCGAGAACGAACGGCTGGCGGCGGCTCCCTCGCATGCGGAGCATGTCGCCCGCAGCCGAACGGCGTGGGCGATCGTCATCGCCCTGGTGGCTGCTCTGGTGTTCGCGATCGCCGTACCGGCGCTGTGGTTGAACCGCGTCGTCTTCGACACCGACACCTGGGTCGACACGGTCACCCCGCTTGCTGAGGATCCCGCCATCCAGACGGCGGTCGCCAGCGCTGCGTCCGACGCGTTGATCGAGCAGCTCGACGCGGAGACGCGACTGACCGAACTGCTGCCGTCCGAACTTGACGCGTTCGCTCCCGTGCTCGCCTCCTCGGTGGAGAACGCCATCCGTTCACAGGCCGCCAGCATCGTCGCCTCGGACAAGTTCGCCGAGCTGTGGGCGGAGATCAACCGGGTCGGGCACGAGGCGCTCATCACGGCGATCACGGGTCGTGAAGGTGCGGTGGAGATCGAGTCGGGCGTCTTCACGCTTGATACCGGCGAGCTCATCGACATGATCAAGGCGGCCCTGGTCGATCGCGGCCTCGGTTTCGTCGAGCGCATCCCCACTAATCGGCTCGATCGCCAGGTCGTGCTCTACGAATCCGACACTCTCGCAGCGGCAGGGCCGGTCGTCGACGCCATCCAGGCCTCAGCGACGATCATCCCGTTTCTCGGTATCGCGCTTCTGATAGCGGCGTTCGCGCTCGCCGCCGATCGTCGTCGGGTCGCACTGTGGTTCGGTGCCGCGGTGGCGATCGGAGCCATCCTGCCGCTGCAGGCGCTCTATCTCAGCCAGTACGCGGCCGTGGTCCAGGTGGCGAACCTGACCCAGATCCCGACCGAGGCCGCGCAGTCCGCTTTCGACATCATCTTCCGCGGCCTCGTGTCCGCCGACCAGACGCTTGCGGCCTTCGGCCTGCTCGTGTGGTTCGGGGCGGTCGTGGCCGGCCCGGCACGCTGGGCGGTCGCGCTTCGCACGGGGCTCACCGGCGGCATCTCCGGCGCGGCCTCCCATCTCGAGCTCGGCACCTTCGGCCAATGGGTAGCGGCTCGTCAGCGCGGCCTGCGGACCGCGGGGTTCATCGGCGCGGCCATCATCCTCGTGCTTCTGCCGGCCCCCAGGTCGATCGCCGAGATCGTCTGGATCGCGGTCGGGCTCGTCGTCTGGCTCGTGGCCGTGGAGTTCTTCGGGGCTGCACCGGCCGGGTCCGGAGAGGCGGCGGTTGCCGTCGACGGTGATGCGCCTGTGGCCGCCGCCGGAGAACCGCCTGTCGCCGAGGCCGCCCCGGACTCGGAGCCGGACGTCGCGGCCGCTGACGAGCCCGGGCCGGAAGCGTAGACCCAGCATCGGCGCGCGCGTCGGCTAGCCCTCGTTGCGCGCCAGCTTCGACGCAGTGTCGGCTGCCTGCAGCGGCTCGGGCACACGGTGGCGCCCGGTCGACCACGCGAGGCAGAGCGCGATCGCCGAGTCGAGGTCGACGAGGTGGCCCGGCGAGACGTAGACCGGCTTGGCGTTGGCGCGCAGCCGTATGGAGGCTCCCTCGGCGCCCCACTCCTTGGTGAGCACGTAGTACGAGCCGCGAGGGGCGTCCGGCAGGTGGTCGATCGAATGGAACGGCGTCTTGGGAACGCCGATCGTCGGCAGCCCCAGGAGTACGCCGAGGTGCGAGGCGAGCCCGAGCCCGCGTTCGTGTACCACGCCGTGGCCGTCGACGAAGAGCAGGTCGGGCTCGGCCGAGAGCGCCTCGAGCGCGACGAGCGTGAGCCGGCCCTCGCGAAACGCCAGGTAGCCGGGTGCGTACTCGAGGTCCGGTTGCCCCTCGACCATGGCCGTCTCGACGACAGTGAAGGTGCGGTCCATCAGGACCGCGGCGGCCCAGGCGCGCGAGCCGTCCTTCGTGTAGCCGACGTCGACACCCGCGGCGAGCCGGGGTGCGTCGGGACCACCGGCGGGCAGCGGCCGCAGCTCGACGAGGGGCGCGAGGCGCCGCTGGATCGCGGTGGCCTCATCGAGCGGTACCGCCCACGGGTGGCGCAGGGCTTTGCGGACTGCAGGCACGAACGCTCCCTCCGCTGCGCTAGAGCATACCCGACGCCATCACCCGCCTTGCATCGTGCGGGGGCTCCTGGTAACATCATCGTCCGCTCCTCGGGAGCGAATCGGATAGTGCGGGGTGGAGCAGTCTGGTAGCTCGTCGGGCTCATAACCCGAAGGTCGCAGGTTCGAATCCTGTCCCCGCTACCAACACACACGCAGGTCAGTGGGGCACGAGCCGCTGACCTGTTCGCTTTCCGGGGGGACGCGGTGCCGAGCGGTCACTCGGCGGTCTCGAGCCGGATATTGGCTACGAGCGCGCTCAGCGCATGCTGGACGTAGTCGATCCGCACCTCGGTCGCCTCCTCGTTGAACTCCCGGGCTTCCTCGGAATCGCCCTGCATGCGCCTGACGGAGCGGGGGAACGCGCCGGCGAACTCACCCTCGGTCACCTGCGAGCGCAGGAGGAAGGAGATGCCGCGCTCGACGGCCGACTCGATCGCAGGCCGCCTCTCGTGGTCTTCTGGCAGGAAGCCGAGGACCGCCTGCAGTCCTTCGAGCCGCGTCGAGGTCGGCGTCGTTCGGCCGTCGCGGGTGAAGCCGCCGTACAGCACGGGCTTGCCCGGGTCGACGATCTGCTCGGCGAGCATGCCCTCGGAGATCCGGAGCGCGTGGCTGAAGAACAGCTCACGCGAGACGGGCAGCTCGTCTGGGCCAGCCTCATGGAAGATCGTGTCGGTGGCGAGCAGCACCCAGTGGTCGGCGGGCACCTCGGCCTGCCCCTCGCGCTCGAGCGCGAGGTACTCGATGCTGCGGGCCGCCGGCTCGAGCCACCCACCCTCGGTGTCGAGCTCGTGGAGCATCGCGAGCCCGAGCGCCGCCTCGCCGGGGTAGTAGAGCGAGATCCACTCGTCCTGCCGCCCGCCGGCCGACGGGATGTACTTCGAGTGGTAGCTGCCGTCGTCCTTCTGCAGGTAGGTGATGAACCGTCCGAGCTTGCGCAGGTCCTCGAGCGGCGTGAAGCCCGGCCGCGCCTGCTCGATACTGCAGAGTGCCACCAGACCGAGTCCCGCTCCGCCGAGTTTGGCCTGCTCCGGGATGTCGCGGTCCTCCGCCGGATCCGACCACACCGCGAGCATGTCCTCGCCGTCGGGCACCGGGCCGAGCGCCTCGTCGCGCAGGTACGCGCCCGCGCGCAGCATCGCCTCGAGCACGGCGGGATCGGGCTCGAGCGCGTAGTACTGTGCCATCGAGTAGATCGTCCCGGCGTGGCGCAGGATGTTGTAGTCGTCGGCGACCTCCACGTCGGGGTTCATGTTGACGAGGTAGGCGAAGCGGCCGTCCTCGCCGACCGCCTGGACCAGGTAGCCGGCGGACAGCGCCGCCGCCTCGATGGTTCGGGACACCGCCGCGGGAGACGCCGGTGAGGTCTCCTCGCGGGCGCCCGGCCCACTCGAACCACCCGGGCGGGCCGCAGGGGAGCATCCCGCGAGCGCGAGGCACGCGAGCAGCAGCACGCACAGCGACGCGCGCACAGCGCGCCCGAGCGGCTGGCGCATCCGGCTCTCCCTCACAGCGCCTCCGAGTGTCGCGGTGCCGGTCGTGTATCAACCATAGCAGCTCGGCCGGCCCGCGGGGTGCGGCCGGAGGAACCGGCCCGAAGCAGGGGGCACCCCGCCGCGTGCGCTGGTACCATGGTGCAGGCGTACCGCGAACGAAGGAGGTTCGGCATGGCTTTGGACCTGCGTGGCAGGAGCTTCCTCAAGCTGCTCGACTTCACGCCGGACGAGATCCGCCATCTGCTCGACCTCTCGGCGGAGTTCAAGGCTGCGAAAGCGGCGGGGACCGAGCAGCAGCGCCTCGTCGGCAAGAACGTTGCGCTCATCTTCGAGAAGACCTCTACGCGCACGCGGGTCGCCTTCGAGGTGGCCGCCTACGACCAGGGTGCCAACGTCACCTACCTGGAGCCGTCGGGCTCGCAGATCGGCCACAAGGAGTCGATGAAGGACACCGCGCGCGTGCTCGGCCGGGTCTACGACGGTATCGAGTATCGCGGGTTCGCCCAGCAGACCGTCGAGGTCCTCGGCGAGTATGCGGGCGTGCCGGTGTGGAACGGTCTCACCGACGAGTTCCATCCCACCCAGGTGCTCGCCGACGTGCTCACGATGTCCGAGCACAGCGACAAGCCGCTTCCTGAGATATCCTTCTGCTTCCTCGGCGACGCGCACAACAACGTCGCGAACTCGCTCATGGTCGGCGGATGCAAGCTCGGCATGGACGTGCGGCTGTGCGCCCCGGACGCGCTCTGGCCCGACGCGGACCTCGTGCGGAAGTGCCGCGCGATCGCCGCGCAGACCGGTGCGCGCCTGACGATCACCGGTGACGTGGCCGAGGCGGTCGCTGGGGCGGACTTCCTCTACACCGACGTCTGGGTCTCGATGGGCGAGAGCAAGGAGACGTGGCAACAGCGCATCGAGCTACTCCTCCCGTACCAGGTCAATCAGCGGCTCGTCGATGCGACCGGCAATCCGGACGTGAAGTTCATGCACTGCCTGCCCGCGTTCCACAACCGCGAGACGACCGTCGGCGAGCAGATCTTCCAGGAGTACGGCCTCGACGGTATCGAGGTCACCGAGGATGTGTTCGAATCGGACCGCTCGATCGTGTGGGACCAGGCCGAGAACCGCATGCACACCATCAAGGCGGTCATGGTCGCCACCATGGCGGACTGAGGCGGTGCGTATGAGGATCGTCGTCGCACTCGGAGGCAACGCGCTGCTGCGCCGCGGTGAGCCGATGACCGCCGAAGCCCAGCGGGGCAACGTGCGCATCGCGGCCACGGCACTCGCGCCGGTCGCCGAGCTACACGAGATGGTCATCTCGCACGGCAACGGCCCGCAGGTCGGTCTGCTCGCCTTGCAGGCGGCGGCGTTCGGGGATGCGGAGGCCTTCCCGCTCGACGTGCTCGGTGCACAGACCGAGGGCATGATCGGCTACGTCATCGAGCAGGAGCTCGGCAACCGGTTGCCGTTCGAGCGCCCTCTCGCCACCGTGCTGACGATGGTCGAGGTCGACGGGGCCGATCCGGCGTTCGACGACCCGTGCAAGTTCGTCGGTCCTGTCTACGACCGAGAGCAGGCCGAGCAGATAGCTGCCGAGAAGGGGTGGACGGTCAAGCCGGACGGCGACATGTGGCGCAGGGTCGTGCCCTCTCCCGAGCCCCAGCGCATCTTCGAGATCCGGCCCATCCGCTGGCTGCTCGAGCAGGGGACGGTCGTGATCTGTGCGGGCGGCGGCGGCGTGCCGACGAAGTACGAGACCGTCGAGGGCAGGCGCATCCTGCGCGGCGTCGAGGCGGTCATCGACAAGGATCTCGCGAGCGAGCTCCTCGCCCGCGAGGTCGGTGCCGACCTGTTCGTGATGGCGACCGACGTCGACGCGGTCTACACGGGCTGGGGTGCGCCCGAGGAGCGCCGCCTCGAGACGGTCACCCCTGACGAGCTCGACGCATACGACTTCGCCTCGGGGTCGATGGGGCCGAAGGTCGAGGCGGCGAAGAGGTTCGTGCGGCGCACCGGCAAGCGGGCGGCGATCGGCGCGCTGGCCGACATCGAGCGGATCGTGGCGGGCGAGGCCGGGACGAACGTGGTTCCCCGGCCGGGAGGCTGAGCCGACGGCCCGCACCCGGAGCGACGTCGGCGGAGTGCCGGACGAGCTGCCGGCGAGCTAAGCGTCCCCGGACTGCCCGGCGCGCGTTTCCATGCCGAGGCGCCCGACCGCGAACGCGACCACACTTACGAGGTAGATCTGGCCGACCGTCGCCTCGGCGATCGAGAGTGCGCGCACGAGGTCGCTACCCGGACTGATGTCGCCGTAGCCGAGAGTCGTGAGCGTCACGAAGCTGAAGTAGATGGCGCCCGACAGCCCCTGTGGCCCCTGGGCGAAGGCCGCCTGCGTGAGGGTCTCGTGCATGAGATATGCGAGCCCGAACGAGAGCCCCATGAGGATGTGGATGGTGAGCAGCCCGAGGACGAACTGGATCGTGAGGGTACGAAACGTCACGAGCCGGCGCAGGATGGCCGCCATCGTGAGCAGGACGAGCACGAGCCACAGCCCGACACCCACCGCGGTGCGGCCTTCGCCGCCGGTCACCACGGATATGACCGCAGTCGCGAGCAGCGCGAGTGCCGCCGCTCCGATGATTCTGGAGTACCGGGCGCGCGCGCCGGACACCCTCAGCGTCACGATCAGGGCAACGACCTGGAACAACCCCGCAGCCGCGGCGAACGGCGATCCGATGTTCGCGTCGAGGGCGACGAGCATGAGAGTCGAGCCGAGCACGAGCAGGAACGCGATGCCGTAGGCCGCGCGTTCCTGCTCCGGCTGGAGCTGGCCCGCGGTGTCCGGGCTCGTTTCGCTCACGCCATCCCCCTCACCCGTCGGTGTCGAGAACCTCGGAGCGCCTGAGCAGCCACCATGAGATCGCGATCGCGAGGAGCAGCGCCGCGAGGCCCAGCGCGCTTGCGAGGAAGTTCTCATTCGGTTCGAACACGACGAACTTCCGTGCGACGGCCACCAGCGCGGCCTCGAGCACTGTCGGGATGACGTTGCGGTGGTTCATGTAGGCGAGCGCGATGCGGAAAAGTTCGATGACGATGAAGACCTCGAGCGCCGTCGAGATGATGAGGGTGAATTCCTCGCGGCCGAACATCAGGCCGTCGGTGACAACTCCGATGAGCTGCAGCGCGAGCGTCACGACGAGCAGGCCTGCGACGACGACGAGCGCTGCCGAGACCGCGATCTCGAGCGCGAAGACGAACCGGTTGAGTTGCTTCTCCACCACGAGGCCTCCCCGACAGTGCACGACAGAACTCCGCGTGCTGCTGCAATGGTTGCCCAAACCGGCCCCGGTGTCCATGAGGGCCGGCTGCTGGGAGGGGCTCGTCGGGTGGCTGCGGGTCGACGGCCGATTGGTGCTTCGCGAACCTCCGCCTAAGGCGTAGACTGGAACCGGCGTGGGGGGCGTTACGGGAGGCGGCGGTGCATCAGGCACCCGGGTTCGCTGGTTTGCGCATACTCGGAGTCGCGGCGGGCCTGCTCGCCATGGCGTGCGTGGTCGCCCTGCTCGTAGGATGCGGTGCCGACTCCGAGCCCTCACTCGGCTTCCATGACGACGGCGCCGACACTCCGGCCGGTCCCGGGGAGCGCCTGCCCACGACGCCGGCCGACATCGCCCCGCAGTCGGCCCCCCCGGACGGGGCGACGAGTACCGTGCATAGGGTGTTCGCGGTCCCGGTGAGCGGCGAACAGGTGATCTTGCGTGGCCGCGTCGTGGACGTCACCGGCCGGCGAACGTTCGTCCTCGACGATGGGACCGGTGCGATCACGGTGCAGGGCACCGAGGAGTGCGGTCCGTTCGAGCTGGGCGATGAGGTGGTCGTGACCGGCACGGTCGACGTCAGCGAGTCGCCGTTCAACGTGAGAATCGAAGCGGTGACGGCGGACGTGAGGTAGCGGACGCCGGTCTCACCCTCGTGCGTGCCCCCGCAGCGTCTCGAGGAGACGCACCATCGCAAGCGTGTCCATGCCGCAGTACTCGACGAGGTCGTCGTGGAGAGCCGCGGTCTCTTCGGGCGGCAGCAACCCGCGCAGCGAGCGGAGATAGCGCGTGCTCGCGGTGTTCCCGTCGCCGATGGCAAGCCCGTCGTAGGAGAGGTCCGGGCACCAGGCGGGCAGGACGGCCTTGATCGTGGTGCGCCCGTTCGTCGCCGGGTGGCGCGTGTAGCGGCGGATAACCGGCTCGAGGTCGACGAGCCGGTCGATCACCGCGCCGATCGGGCCGGCGAGGTCGGGCAGGGCCGCGGCGAGTTCGTTGAGTCGCGTGCGCTCGAAGCCCGTGTAGTGCATGACCGAGCCGACCGCGTCCAGGTCCGCGATGAGGCGCTCGGCGAGCGGGCGGCGCGGGTCGCCGGTGCCGGCGTGCACGTACTCACGGTGCTCGTGAGAACCGTCCTCGTGGTGCACGTGGACGGAGTATTGGAACGGGACGGTCGTGTAGGGGTGCGTCCCGGGCCAGAGCGGCAACGCGGGGTTCACGGTCTCGAAGTCAAGGTGATAGACGGGCCAGGTGAGTCCGGCGAGCTCGCGGGCGAGACTGGCGGTATCGACCTGCGGCCTCCCGCTCTTGACCACCCGTACCGTCGCGGCCTGGCTCGCGGAGAGCATACCGAAGCCGTCAGGGATGTCGCGGATGCTGGTCACGTCCAGGTCGAGCAGTGCGTGCAACGCCTGCTCGCTCAGGTAGGGCAGGTCGGTCACGGGGTGGTCGCAGGTGAAGGCGACGTGGCAGTAGCCCGAGAAATCGCAGGTATACGGGCTGCGGCACTGCCTGCCGATGCGCACCTCGGGCTCGGGGCCTTCGAGCACGGAGCGGAACTCGTCGAGGATCTCGGGGACGTCGGGCAGCAGGGCGCGCGCGTTGTCCGTGACGTCCTCGATCGCGAATAGCCGCGAGAGGTCGTACTCGCCGTTCTCCCACACGTAGGACGTGTCGAGGTGGACTATGTGAGTGCGGCGGACGTGCAGCCCCGAACCTTCGACGACGTAGGTCTGCACCGCCGCGTCCGTGATGTTCTCGGGCTTGAGGGAGGCACTCGACTTCACCTCGTACAGGTCCCACGCGTCGTCGCCTGCGGCCACGAGGACGTCGACGCGCACCAGCACCCCGTCGAAGTAGAATGCCGGCTCAAAGAGTGCTGCCACGCCCTCGGCGAGCAGGCGTGCGGTCGTGGCGAGCGCCTCGTCTGTGTGCCGGTGGTCCTCGGTGACCTCGACGCCGCCGGCGAACAGCTTCTGCGCGAGTCGCCCGACCTCGGAGCCCTGGTCGAAGATCCACTGCCTGGACTCGGTGACCGGGTCGGCGACGGCGGGCCTGTGCACGGTGAGCCAGAGCGCCTTCTCGCACTGCAGACCCTTCTGGAACCGCGATTTCGACAGTCGTGTAATCATGGGCACAGCGTAGCAGGTGGGTCTGACAGGTTCCTGACCGGGAGCTGAACGCGCCGCGCTACTCCGCGCGACCCGTCTCGTGGCAGTCCATGCACGTCTCCACCGCGAACTCGCGGTGGTTGTCGGGCAGGGTGCTGCGCGTCTCGACGTGGTGGCACCTGTCGCAGTCCTGGAAGACGCCGCCGAGCGGGTGCGCGATGTCCGCCGCGAAGTTGAGCGAGAGCCCGGCGGGGGCCGGCTGGCGGTCGTAGAAGCGGTGGTCGACCGGGTGGCAGAGCAGGCACTCGCCGCTTTCGAAGCGCAGGTGGCCCACGGGCATCCCGAGGTCGCGCGCCGGCTCACCGTGGCAGAGCACGCAGCGAGACTCTCCCATCGTGATGGCGTGCGGCACCAGCCGGCGCACCGAGGGCCGGTGACAGGCCGAGCAGGTATCGACCCGGTAGTTGCGGTGGGTCACCGGGATCGAGCCCTCGCCCACCGTGTGGCACCCGACGCAGTTCGCGGTCCGGCGCGCGGGCGGGTGCGGGTCGGCGGGCGCGTAGACGGCGCCGTCGGCGGGCGCGACGAGCACCGCCGCCCAGGTGAAGAGGAGTGCTGATGCGGCGAACATCGTCACGATGATGATGACGACCGTCGATACGATGCGATGGTTCACGGCACCTCCTCCCTACACCATGTCGAAGCGCTCGGTGTGCACACGCTCGCCGGGCACCCCGATCGCCGGCAGTGTCTTCTCCATCGCATCCATGAGCGGGCCCGGGCCGCATATGAAGTACTGGAAGCGGCGGTACAGCGTCGCCGGCAGGTACTTCGTGAGGATCTCGGCGGTGACGAACCCGCGCTCGCCCTCCCAGTCGTCCTCGGCGCGCAGCAGCACGGTGACGAGCGTGAGGCTCGGCATCCGCTCGGCCATCGCATCGAGTTCCTCGCGGAAGGTGAGGTCGTCGAAGTCGTTGGCGGCGTGGAACATGAACACAGGGCGGGGATCCTCCCGCGTCTCGAGCGCCTGCAGCATGGCGTAGAGCGGCGTGATGCCCACTCCGCCGCCGATCAGGCAGTAGCCGGCGCCCTCCTCGCGGTCGATGGTGAACACGCCGTACGGACCGTCGACCCACGCGCGCGTACCCGGCACGACGTCGGGCACGACCTGCGCGGACCAGTCGCCGAGCCTCTTGATGGTGAACGCGATGGTCCCGTCATGGCTCGGGATATCGCCGTTGGACGAGAACGAGATCGGATGCTGGTCGATGGCGAAGGGACTGCGCCCGAAGCCGATCCAGGCGAACTGCCCGGGTTCGAAGCGGAAGCCCTCGTGTCCGACCGGCCGCAGCACGAGCGTGTGGGAGTTGCCGTGCTCGGTGCGGTTCTCGACCACCTGCCAGGGGCGGTGCATGAGCGAGAGCGGCCGGAAGAGCCGGTAGCGCAGGTACATGATTACGAAGAAAGCCAGGTAGACGGCCCACAGCGCGCGCACGACCGGGAGTGCGGCGAACCGCCCGAGACCGAGGACGTGGGCCGCGGCGAATCCGATGAGCGCGATGGAGATCAGGCTGTGGGTGATGTGCCACACGCCGTAGGACATGCGCAGCTGCCGGCGGTAGACCGAAAGCCCGACCACCAGCGCGGCGAGCACGAACGCCGCGATCCCGACGGTCACCGGCCACGGGGCATTGGTCGAGGGCACGACGAGCGAGCGCGAGTACGCGCGGTCGGCGACGAGCAGCACGGGATGGGCAGTCGCGAAGAACATCGCGGCGATGCCGATCTGGCGGTGGAACTGGAGCAGCGAGTCGAGTCCGAACGCGCCGGCCACGCCTTTGAAGCGCGAGACGAGTGCGAGCTCGGTGGCCATGAGCGCAAGCGCGATGTAGCCGGCGGCGATGGCGAGGTAGATGAGCGGGCTCGCGGCTTGGTCGGGCTGGAAGAAGACGATACCCGCGATGAGCGGGAAGAGGATGAGGGTCAGGTACAGGCCGAACCAGAAGACGCCCCGGATGATCAGCTTCATGCCGACCGGTCCCCTGTGGCTGTGTCCGTGCGGGTCATGTTCCCCCTCGGCCTGTGTCCCTCATGCCGAGTATACCCATCAGGCGGTAGGGCGTTGTGGCCCTGACGGCGCCGCTCACCCGATGAAGCGCACCCGGCACGAGCGGGTCGCGGCCTGCAGGCGGTCGGCGGTGACGAGCTCGGCGTCGAGGCGGGCTGCGAGCGCGATGAAGGCCGCGTCGTAGAGCGCGATGCGCTCCGCGTGCGCGATGCGGGCTGCCGACACGAGCAGCGAGTCGTCGACCGGAGCAATCAGCAGGTCGACGTCGGTGAGGAAGCCGATTGCCCGCTCGACGGGCGCGAGGCCCGTCCAGCGGCACGTGAGCGCGTTGACGATCTCAAGGGGCAGATGGGCAGGCGCGATGAGCGCCGTCTCGTCACGCTTGTGCTCGCGAAGCAACTCCACTGCGACGTCCGAGCCGTGCTCAGTGGCATCGAACCACTTGAACGCCACCGACGTGTCGATGACGACCGGTGTCCCGGCGTAGACGCGCAGCGGCCTACTCATCGTTGCTCTCGGGGACCGGCGTCAGCCACTCGGGCACCTCGTCCCGCGTCTGCCGGATGAGCGTCCCGCCGTCCGGCCCGGGCGGGAGACTCGCACCGATCTCGCGCATGCCTGCGATCGCCCGCTCGATTCGCTCGGCCCGGGCCTCGCGCTCGGCATCGTACTGCAGCTGGGTGAGGTAGCGCCCGGTGGCCTCCTGGATGAACGCGCTTCGCGTGATGCCGGCAGCGGCAGCGCGGCGGTCGACCTCCTCGAGCATGCCCTCGGGAAACGAGATATTCGCCTTACCCATCGCGGTAGCCCTTTCGGTAGCACTCATGGTAGCACCGAGGCTACGCCGGGCGCGTCGTGGAGTCAAGGTGCGCGGGCCCGGGACGTAGACGGCCCGTCCCCTTACCGCCCGAGCCCGGCCGCGAGATTGTCCTTGTCGTCCATGAGCTCGACGACTGCGTGATGCCCGCTGCCCTCGAAGTAGCCGCGGGTCCGCCTGCCGTCCTGGAACCTCCCCGGGTCCCAGATCGCTGCGGTGCGGTAGGCAAGCGGCGAGCGGGCGGGTCCGAGGGTGTGCAGGCGGGTCATCGGCGGTCCTTCGCTGGTGAGGTCGTTAGGCGGAGTGTTCCCTTCCGGGCGAAGCAGCGACGACCGTGCGTGCCTCGCCGAGCGTCTCGCTGCGCGCCGCCGAGAGGCGGTCGGCCGCCGCGTTGAGCGTGTCGGCGGCGTGCAGGTAGCGCAGCGCGGTCTGCATCTGGCGCCAGCCGTGGATCTCCATCACCTCGCGCACGGTCGCGCCGTGCTGCAGGTAGAGCGAGGCGCTCGTGTGCCGCAGGTCGTGGATGCGCACGTTGGGCGGCAGGCCTGCTTCGCGCACCGCGCGGCGCCAGACCGTCGCGCGGAAGGTGTCGGCGTCGAGCACCCGGCCGGTGCGTCCCGGGAAGATGAGCCCGTCGGGCGCTGTCGGGCATGTGTCGCGCCACGCGCGCAGCACGCCTGCGACGTGCTCGGGAACGGGCACAGTGCGGTCGTGCCCGGACTTCGTCGAGTGCTGGAGCCGGTCGCGGTAGTAGGTCTTGTCGATGCGCGCGGTGCGCGCGTCCAGGTCGAGGTCGGGCCAGGTGAGCGCGCGCAGTTCCCCGAGGCGCACGCCGGTGTAGGCGGCAAACGTGACGAGCGGTCGGTAGAAGGCGGGCATCGCGGCGATGAGCCGCTCGACCTGCTCGATGGTGAGTATGCGGCGCTCGTCGGCGAGCGGGGCCGACGCGTCGAACCACGGGGTGGGGTCGCGGCCGAACGCGCCCATGCGGTGGTGCCAGCGCAGGCACGCGCGCAGGGGCACGAGCACGTTCGCGAGCCGCTTGGGGCGCATGCCCGTCGCCGAGAGCGTGACGACGAGACCGGCGATGGCGGTCCCGTCGAGGGAGGCGAGCGACGCCTCGCCGAGGTGCGGGCCGAGGTGGCAGCGGTAGATCGACTCGTAGTCTGCGATCGTCGACAGGCGCAGCGGGCGCGGCCCGGCGGTGCGGTAGCGCAGCCAGGCGTGCCAGGCGTCGGCGAAGGTGGGCGGGGTGGTGGAGGTCATGGGGCGAGACGAGGGTGGGTCGCCTCGAGCCATTCAACGACGGTGGAGCGCATCGCGGCGACCTCTGAAGCGAGCTCGTGCGCTTCAGCCTCGGTGGCGTAGCCGATGCCGTCGTAGTCGATCCGGTTGCGCTTCGTCCTGCACGCGTCGAGGTATCTGACAAGGTGACTGCTGTCAGGTCCGAGCGTGTGGACGAGTGCGCGGATGGTCACCTCGTGGTGACCCGCACCGACCGACCGGTACCCGGTGGCGTGCAGCGCAACGGACGCAAGCCTGAGGGCAGAACCGTATGCGATCGAGAATCTGCGGTCGGGCGAGAGTCCCGGTGTGAGTGCATCATCGAGATCGCGGTCCGAGGCCGCGAGGAGTGCGAGGATCTCGCTACGGGTCGCCTTGTGCGGACGCAAGCGGCCCTCGGCCGACCACTGCTGCAAGCTCATCGTCGCTCCCCTTGACCCAGATCCGGGGGGAGCGGAGCACGTCGGAGACGAAGTGGTTGTCCGCATCTGCGCGGGCGCGTAGATCGGCCGGCCCGTAGCAGAGGATGTTCAGTTCGCGGCCGAGCTCCGGGGCACCCGGCAGTTCCATTCCCGCGAGTTCCCGCAGCCCCGCGTCTCCGACGACCATCAGGTCGATGTCGCTGTCGGACCGTGCATCGCCCCGGGCGGTCGACCCGAAGATCCATGCGAGGACGATGTGGTCGCCGAGCAGCTCCAGCGCCGAGGCGAGCCGTCCCGCGAGCGCCTCTGTCCTCAGAAGCAGGTCGCGCATGCCGGGCCAGGCAGGATGCTGCGGAACCAACGAGTACTCCACTTGCCTGCCGCGTGGCTCGCGACGCAGGAGCCCCGTGTCCTCCAGCCGAGCCAGCTCCCGCTGCACGAGATACAGGTTGGAGCCGGTCAGCCGGGCGAGTTCTCGCTGATAGAAGCGCCCCTCGGGATGCAGGGCGAAGTGTGCGAGCAACGCGACCAGCGTATCGGAAGCGAAGAGGCTCGCAACCGAAGAGCGACCAACAGAGTTTGTCATACGACCAACCATATGGGTCAAGCATAGCACGTCCAGGGATGTCGGCAGCGACGGTTCCGACGCAATGATGACCGTGCGTGCCGAACAGGGTCTTGCCGAAACCTGACCGAAGCCGCGCTTCTCTAGCCCTCGTCGCTCCAGACCTCGACTTCGAGTCCGGGCACGCGTTCGAACTCCCGCGCGTTCGCAGTGACCATCGTCAGGCCGTGTGCGATGCACGTGGCCGCCAGCCACAGGTCGTGCGGTCCGATGATCGAACCCCGGGCGGACAGGTCCGCCCACACCTGTGCGTGGGCGCGCGCGGCGGCGAGGTCTATCTCGAGCACCGGAAAGCGCTCGATGATCCCCTCGACGAAGGCCGAGCGCCGTGCCCGCTGGTCGGGGCGGGTCGCCCGATGGACACCGTGCAGCAGCTCGCTCGCGGTGACGACGGACAGGAACGCCTCCTCGTCGGTGCGCCGGGAGACGTGGGCGGCAAGGTCGAGACTGCCCCGCTCGGCCTCGATCAGGATGCTCGCGTCGATCAGGACCGCCACGGGTCGACGACCTCCCTGTGCTCGAGGTCCGCGCGCGCCGATTCGATGCTGGCTGCAAGATCGGCCACTTCGTCCGCGGACAGTCTCGGGAGCGATGCCATCAGGCCAGGTAGGTCGCCGAGCCGGGTACCGGCAGGAAGGGGCCTCAACTCGGCTACCGGCCTGTTCCCGCGCAGGAGGACGAACGACTCGCGCCGGTACACGACACGATTCACGTACTCGGCGAAGTTCCGCACGACCTCTGTGACGGTGAGCTGTGTCCGCATTGGACGTCCTCTCAGTCTGAGAATCAGATTATCAGACTGATGGTCTTGGAGCCAGGGCATCTGCGATCCCCTCGTGCCGATTAGCGTCGGCTCAGGCTAGCGTGGGGATCTTGCCGAGGTCTGACCGGATGCGGACCACGGGCGTTGGGGTGCCGAGCCGGATCACCGCGAAGTGTGGCCAAGTGGTCGCGATGCAGTGGGGCATCCGGAGTGGGCACTGTCATCCAGACTGCAGAATCCGGGTTGGCCCGAACGCCACTGCAAGGTACCCTAGAATTGCGTTCGATACGCTTAGCGTTGTACGATAGCGCTATCGACAAGGAGGATGTCATGACGACTGTGACGATTTCGCCCAAGTACCAGGTGGTCATCCCAAAGAGCATCCGGGAGAGCCTCGGGCTCAAGCCCGGTCAGAAGATCCAGGCGATCGAGTACAACGGACGGATTGAGCTTGTTCCTGTGCGTCCCGTTCGGGAAATGAGGGGCTTTCTGTCCGGCATCGACACGACGGTGCCCCGTGAGGACGATCGTGTATGAACGTCGTGGATTCCTCGGCATGGCTCGAGTACTTCGCCGCCGGACCGAACGCCGAGTTCTTCGCCGCCGCAATCGAGGCGACTGACGATCTTGTCGTCCCCTCGATCACCCTCTACGAGGTCTTCAAGCGAGTCGCCCTCCAGCGCGGTGAGAGCGATGCACTCGCGGCCGTGGCGCAGATGCAGCAGGGAAACGTCGTTGAACTGAGTGGCTCGCTCGCGCTCGATGCGGCCAGAACGAGCCTGGATCTCAAGCTGCCTCTGGCGGACAGCGTGATCCTGGCGACGGCCCGTGCCTACGATGCGACGCTCTGGACTCAGGACGTCGACTTCGATGGTGTGAGCGGCGTTATGTACGCACGCAAGGCGTCAGAGTAAACAGGGGGGATAGGACAAGCAGAAGGCACCTCCCCCAGAGCGCGCTCGCGTCGGCGGCATGTGCTCCGAGAGCGGGCGACGTGACTACGCCGCCTCGAGATACTCGACGAGCTCGAATGCTCGCTCCAGCGAGAGTGCGCTGGCCTTGCCTTGTGCCAGGAACGCGTGCAGGTTCCCGTGATTGAGATTCAGGTCTTGAGCCATTCGATAGCGCGACACGCCCTTTTCCCGAGCAAGTGCAAGAACCCGCTCTCTGGCCTCGAGCTTCAGCTTGGCATCGCGACGATTCGCGTCTCTTCTGGCGACGAAGCTACGCCAGACCTTGGCGTACTCGGGCCGGAGGCGCGGATCCTCCTCTTCTAGAGCTGACTCCAATAGCGAGCAGGAGTGAAGTGACATGAGCGTCTCGAGTTCACTCCGCTGCTCTTTGCTTTCAAGCAGCCTCGACAGGCGGTCCCCTCGGCCGCTCACCGCGGCCCACAGGAGAAGGGGCGCCACGAGCCTCGGCTCCAACTGCAGACGGCGCGCGAGGCGAGGGAGGGCATGCGTTTCCTCGCCCGCAAGGTAAGGCACGTATGAGTCCAGATACCCTTTGAGTGTCAGCTGTCGCACGGTCCGAACTCCTGACGAAACGATTCGTAGCTGTGCACGAACTCCTGGTATCTCCTCGGGTTGAGCTGGCTCGCTTCCATTTCCCGAGCCGCTGTCGCGAGCAGGCCCCAGTCGATGGCCGCCACAACCTCCGGCCTCCGGACATCGAACTCATCATCCGACCTACTCGAGCACAGCTTCGATGCGACGATGTCTTCCAGAGACACCGCATAACACTTGACCACCTTCGTCTGTACATCCAAGGGGACAAGCCTGTCCTCCCAGTTGTACGGAAAGTGATCTCCGTACGCACCTGCGACCCGGTTGTTGATGTCGTACTTCTCCATCAGTGCCACCAATTCAGGAGAGCACTTCAGTGCGTCCATATCATCCGTCGCGCGCGAGAGGTGGCCGAGCAGCATGAGTGCGCTTCCGCCGGCCAGCACCAGGTGGAACGTCCGACCCGGGTGAAGTAGGCCCACAGCCCTGTCGAACTCCATCAGCCGCTGCCGGAGCTCCGGCTCGCCCATCTGTAGATTCTTGGCCATGGCCGGCCCCTCTGTGCTCAGTTCCATCTTTGAGCAATATTATTGCACAAAGTAAGAAATGGCAAGCACCGTTCGGTTCCCTGAGTCTCAGCGGAGTGGGCAGCTGACATAGAGGCCAACTTCGGTTCGGGTCGCTGACCCGAAGGGGTGGGCGCCCCCGAAACCGGGAACTCTCCCTGTGAGAGATATCTAGCAGGGAGAATACTGGCCAGAGATCAGCTCCCGAGCCTCGGAGAGACTTGTCCCAAATGGCGGACTTCTAACACCCTTCTAGCAGGGAGGAAACCGGGTACAGAGGAGACCCAGGTCAGGGATAGACGCCCTGTCCCATGCGTTGTGTGAGTCCTCTTCTATCCGTTGCCTTAACACTCAGTCTGTGAGGAGACACAGCATGGTCTACGGTGATAAGCAGGATGAGGATCGAGCGAAGCACTCAGCAAACCAGGCCGTTCGGAAGATGAATGACCGCAACGTCCTTGGACCAGGTCGCTGGTTCGTACTCAGTGACGGCCCCGGTCATCCTGCCGGCCCACTAGCCGTGCTCTCTGTCGCTGGCGAGGAGGATGTCCCGGACTTCCAAAGCACCCGGAATTGGCATGACATGGAGCTGGTCACTCGCTCGATTCTGGAGTACTGGGTACTCCTACATCCTGAAGACCGATAGACGCACCCTATAGGGGGAGAGCCCCTGCACTTGGGGGATAGAGGTACGCCTTCACCGCGTCTCTCTGCGGGATGCCCGGCCTTGAAGTGATTACTGGGGCGCTAAGGGCGTCAGGCCTATCGGTGGACCAGGCCATGCTCGTCGGCTGCCCACTGCCAAGCTGCGGATCGGCGTGCGACTCTGCTCAATTCCACCGAAACCAATTGCAGGCACTTGACTCCTGCGGAGCCACTGTATATAGTGGAGCCACGGGAACCGACAACGGAGATTGGAGCCACCCATGAGCCCATCAATCACGATTTCTGAGAACACACTGGAGCGACTCAAAGCCTATGCAGAGCCGTTTGTGGATCGTGAGCCCGAAGACGTGATTGTCCGCTTGCTTGGTGCGTATGAGTCATCGGTAAGCGCCTCGAGTGCCGCGTTCGATAACCTCTCGGCGCCCGCCTCTTCGTTTCCCCGCGTGGCTACGATCATTCACACTCGAAAGGCAGATGCGCGGCTGCCTCGTCAGCGCGGTGCGACGGTTATGCTCGACGGCAAGCAGATCGACGCGGTATCGGTGAGGGATCTATACGAGCAGTCGCTGCGCTACTTGGTTGACCGACACCTTGATGGGCTGACGAAGGCGACCCCCTACAGCACGAGTCGGGAACGGTACTTGGTTGCGCAGTCCGATACTCATCCGAATGGCCGTTCCTTCGTCATGCCGGTCGAGTACGGGGGCTTCTACATGGAGGCCCACAAGGACTACAAGAACGCGGTGGCCCACCTTGAGAAGCTGACACGACGGATGGGGCTGTCATTCGAATACGTCGACTAGAAGTTCAGCGGCGAACTTAAGGGATGGTGTCAGCCATGGAGACTTACACACAAGCCCCATCCGATCGCCCACCCGGGCGAGGCGCGGCTTGCGGCAGGTGTGGGAGCACCGACTTCGGTTACTGGACTTCCAGCACGAGCGGAGCCACCCACAGGTACTGCCGTGCGTGCAGAAGAGGACGAGCACGCGAGTACTCGCAGCGCAAGGCAAAGAATGGCGGATCGCACACGCACGCGGAGTGGCTGCGGAAGCTCTCTGAACACGATCGTTGTCCTCGGTGCGGATTCCTGTGGGAGGGCATCCCAACTCGGCCCGATCGTAGATACCGCAGTGTTTGGACCAAGGACCATGTAGTACCGGTCTTGCACGGAGGCACAGACGACATTTCCAACATCCAGCCACTGTGTTACAGATGCAACTCGTCGAAGTGTGCCGGGGATGCGTAGCCGACGCTGGCTTGTCCTAGCACCGGCTTCGAATCTGCAGGTCTCGTAGGTTTGCGCTGCGAACCCGCTCGGCGGTCACCCCGCACCTTCTAATCGCGGCTGGGCGACTTCGGGGACGGACGTCAGATAGAATGGGGTCGCACCGCATTGTCTTCGGGGAGGGGAGTCAGTGTTCGATGACGGTCAAACTCCACGCTTCAGCCAACAACCGAATTGGCTCCTTGCCGTCGGCGGACAGAGGGCGCATCTTCACCTGGTTGTCCGACTTCTCGCAGAACCAGAGCGGCAGCGGCAATCAGCTACATCGGGTGAATCGGGCTCCCGGGCTTTGGACCGCCAGAATCAGTGACGACTATCGTGCTGTTACGTTCCAAGACGGACCGGACTGGTGGGTACTGTACGTTGGCCATCACGATGACGCGTATCGCTGGGCCGAGGGGCGCAAGGTCTCGGTCGACGACGATGAGGTCGTTATGGAGTTCACCTCGGCTGGCATCTCAGAGATTCAGGCCGAGGCGCGATCCCCTCAGCAGCCCGACGTCAGGCCGCTCGTCAGCAAGGACCTTGTCTCCGATCGGCAACTGGCCGAATGGGGCCTGACCGAACAGGCGATTGTCGTGCTGCGTGCAATCACCAGCGTCGACACGCTGCTCGAATATGCAACGAACCTCCCGGAGAACGTCGCCGACAGAATCCTTGGCACGGCGTGTGGCGAGCCCGCTGAGGCTGCAACGAAGCCAGGTGGCACCTCGCGAGATGACGAGCGAGACTACGCACGGTCGAATCTGGATATCCGCCGCACCTACTACATCGTAGATGGCAACGAGGATCTGATGCGCGTTGTCCAGTCACCGATGGCCATGTGGATCGCCTTCCTCCACCCGTCTCAGCACCGTATCGCCTACGGTAGTTTCTCGGGTCCAGCGAAGGTCTCCGGGGGTGCTGGAACTGGCAAGACCGTGGTGGCGCTGCATCGAGCAAGGCACCTCTCCCGACAAGGCAAGAGGGTGCTGCTCACCAGCTACTCCGACACACTATGCGCGAACCTGCGCGAACAGCTGGCACTGCTGTGTACGGATGAGGAGATCAAGAACATCACCATTTCGACAGTGCACGAGGTGGCACTAGACCTACTGAAGACCGCCGGGCGCGCCCTTAAGCCTGACCGTCAGGGACTCACACTCCGCTGGCTCAAGGAACTCGCGGACTACGGGGACTACACGCGATCACCCGAGTGGTACGTGATGGAATGGGAGCACGTAGTCCATGCCCATGGCATCAAGACCCTCGACCAATACCTTGAGATTAGCCGCTCAGGTCGCGGAAGTGCGCTCAGGGAACAAGAACGGCGCCTGGTGTGGAGCATCTTCCAGCAACTGATCGACAAGCTGCGAGAAGCAGGGATAACCGACTGGGCGACCATCTGCATGACGGCACGCGAGGCCATTGAAGCCGGGGACATCACCCGTCCATACGACGCAGTCGTGGTAGACGAGATGCAGGACCTTCGACCGCAAGAGCTGAGGTTCCTGTCTTCTCTTGCTGGCAAGGGCGAGAACGCCCTCCTGATTGTTGGCGACATGACACAGCGGATATTCGTTCCTCGGTTCTCCATGAAGTCCGCCGGAATCGATGTGGTGGGTCGCTCGTTCTGTCTGAGAATCAACTACCGCACTACCCTGCAGATCAAGTCCCTGGCTGACGCTGTTGTCAGAGGCGCCTCGGGTAATGGCGAAGTCGACACAGCGGTCAGTGTCTATCACGGGCCGAGTCCGATTGTGCGCTCATTCAAGGACACCGCAGCTGAGAGCCGGTTTGTCGCCGATTCTGTGAAGTCACTCCTGGAGTCTGGCGCCCTGCAGGCGCATGAGATTGCAGTGTTCGGCCGTCATGCCGATCGCTGCAAACCTGTGACCGAGGCGCTCGTGCAACTGGGCATCGAGACCCACTCGCTGAGTCGTGACGTGTCTCCCGACGGAGCGGTGAGAGTGGGGTCCTTCCATCGCGCAAAGGGGCTCGAGTTCAAGTCGGTCTTCGTAGTTGGCGTTTCCGAGGAGGAAGTTCCGGATCAGCGTGCCGTGGAACACCTTTTCGAACCAGCGGCACTGGATGAGGCCCTCGAACGTGAGTGAAGCGCCCCGGGTTTGACGGAGGCTCCGTTTCTAGGATTGCATGAATCCTGGAGGAAGGAGTCCGTGACCCAATGCCCAGACCTTCGAAGTACCCGCCCGAGTTCAGAGAACGCGCGGTTCGAGTCGCCAGAGAGTCAGATCGCCCGATCGCCGCGGTCGCTCGTGACCTAGGGATGCATCACGAGACGCTGCGCGTGTGGGTCCGCCAGGCGGAGGCCGATGACGGCACCCGCTCAGACCGTCTCACCACCGCGGAGCGCGAAGAACTTGCCGCCCTGCGCCGTGAGATCCGCGACCTGAGACGAAGCAACGAGATCTTGAAGGCGGCGAGTGTGTTTTTCGCCAAGGAGCTCGACCAGCCCCGCCCGCGGTGAGCGCGTTCATCGATGAGAATCGCGCACGTTTCGGGGTCGAGCCGATATGCCGGGAGATAGAGGTTTCCGCGAGCGCGTATCGTGCACGCAAGACGGCTTCGCCCTCGGCGCGTGCCGTGCGTGATGAGTACCTGCTCAGTGAGATACGCCGCGTCCATACGGAGTCCAACGGCGTCTACGGCCAGCTCAAGATCTGGGACGAACTCAACAACGAGGAGGACATCCCGGTCGCACGCTGCACCGTCGAGCGGCTGATGCGCAAGGCGGGCATCGAGGGCTGCCACAACGCAAAGACACACCGTACGACCGTAGCCGGCCGAGAGGCGGTTGCCGCCGAAGACCTCGTGCACCGTGACTTCTCGGCCACTCGACCCGACCAGATCTGGCTGATGGACTTCACCTACATACGGACCTGGGAGGGCTGGAGCTACGTGGCCGTCGTGCTCGACGTCTTCACCAGGCGCATCGTGGGCTGGCAGATGGCGAGCCACATGCGCCAGTCGCTCGTCTCAGACGCGCTCGAGATGGCGATAGCGAGCCGGAGGGAAGAGGGCGCGACGATCGCGCATTCCGACAACGGGAGCCAATACACGTCCTACGAGTACACCGAGCGCTTGATCAGGGCCGGCATCGCTCCGAGCCGTGGCCGCACCGGCACCGCTTTGGACAACGCGATGGCGGAGAGCATCATGTCGACGCTCAAGCGCGAGCTGACCAAGCGCTACACGTGGAGGACGCGACTGGACCTCGAACTCGCGCTCGTGACCTACATCGGCTGGTACAACGCCCGCCGCAAGCATCGTTCGCTCAAGGTCGTCGAAAACGGCCGCGTCAGGCGGCTCTCACCGCAGCAGGTGCTCGACCGCTACAATCAGGAAGTCGCCACGATGCTTGTGGCTTCCACGTAATCGAGCCGACGTGGAACCCGTGTGTTCGTCAATCGAAAAGTTGACCACCTTGATGCTCGAAAAGTTGACCACCCTCAGTTTGTCTTCTTGCGCGGCTTCGTGAGCCGGCCAGCGCTCTCGCGGAACCGGTAGGACTCCCCTTCGAACACGAGCACATGGCTGTGATGCGTGAGGCGATCCAGCAGCGCGGCGGTGAGCGTCGCGTCCCCGAACACCTCGGTCCAGCGGCTGAACTCCAGGTTCGTGGTCACCAGCACCGACCCGGACTCGTAGCGCTCCGCGAAGAACTGGAACATCAGCGGGGCGCCCGGGCCGAGCGGCAGGTAGCCGAGCTCGTCGACGATCACGAGGTCGGCGCTCCTCCAGGCTTTGAGGTAGCGAGGCAGACGGTGCTCGTCGGCTGCGGCCAGCAGATCCTGGGACAACGTGACCGCCGTGGTGAAGCGCACCCGGGCTCCCGCGTAGATGGCTGAGAGGCCGATCGCCGTGGCGATGTGCGTCTTGCCGGTGCCGGATGCACCCAGGCACACGACGTTCTCGCGCTCACGCGTGAACGCGCCGCTGCCCAAGTCGAGCACGGCGCCCTTCGAAAGCGAGGGCACGAGTGAGAAGTCGAAGGTCTCGAATGTCTTCATCGCCGGGAACCTCGCGGTCTTGATCCTGGAAGCGAGCCGATGCTCTGCTCGTGACTCGATCTCGGCGGCAAGACAGGCGGCGAGCGCCTCGAGAGGCCCGCGACCGGCCTTGGCGGCATCGCGTGAGACCTCCTCGAAAGCGCCAGCCAGCCCGGGCATCTTGAGTTCACGAGCGTAGAGCCTGATCTGCGCGGTGAGCATGTCTGCGTTCACGAGGCGCACACCGCCAACTCGTCGTAGCACGCGATGTTGGCCGCCGGCAGCGCGATCACAAGCGAGTCGGGCACGGGTATCGGCGCCGGGGGGCTGTGGCGGGCGTTGAGTGCGAGCTGGCGCACCCGCTCGGGGGTGACGCCGCCGCTTCGAAGCGCCACGCGCAACGCCTCTGCCAGCCGATCGATCCCGAACTCGCGTGCCAGGAGCAGGACGGCGGCGAACGTGCGGTGTCCGTCAGGTGTGCGAAGCGCCGCGTCGCGGGCAGTCGTGAACACCGGGTCGGCGCTGCGCAGTGCCGCACACGACAGCGCCGCCCGGGGTTTGCGCTCGAACGCATCGAGGTAGTGAGCCAGTTCGAGCACCGATGCGCCCCGCTCGTAGCTGCGGGTGTGGGCAGCGACGCGGGCGGCACCGTCGTAGATCTCCACGCGGTCCGTGAAGCACTCGCTTCGCAGTGTGCGCCCCACGTGCGTCACCGGCACCGAGTAGCGCACGCGGTCCACGCTCACCATCGAGGTCTTCGAGACCGCGACCGGTCGGCTGACCGAGGCGGAGAACGGATGCGAAGGCAGCGCCTGAAGCGCGACCGACTCGATGCCCCACGCTTCGCCGTGACGGACACGCTCCCGCTCGCACCACGCTCGCAGGTGGGCGTTCAGCTCGTCCATCGACGCGAAGGAACGCGTGTGCGGCACGAGCGCGTTCCTTCGCACGTAGCCGACGAGGTTCTCCACGCTTCCCTTCTCGTTGCCGCGCGAAGGCGTGCAGAAGTGTGAATCGAACAGGTAGTGGGCCCGAAGTGCCGAGAGACGCTCGTGCTCGACGCGAAAAGGACCGGACAAGATCTTGGTCACCGCCGTCTTGGGATTGTCGTACCAGACCTCTTGCGGCACGCCGCCGAAGAACTCGAAGGCCTCGACGTGCCCGGCGAGGAAACACTCGAGCCTTTCGGAGGGCAGCGCGACGACGAACGGGGCTTTGGACGCCTTGGCGCGCACGCAAAACAGCGCCACTTCCGCTCGCTGATCGTCGATCATGACGACCGCCCCGCCGAAATCGGCCTGCATGATCCGCCCCCAAGGGGCCTCGAGCGGGACGAACGCCTCGACATGCCTGCCCCGCAGTCTGGCGACGGCCTGGCGCACGGTCACCTCGGCGCCGGTGAACCCGTACTCGTCGACCAGGCGGTCGTAGATGCGCTTGGCGGTGTGGCGCTGCTTGCGAGGCGCCGACTCGTCGGCGGCAAGCCACGACTTCACGACCTGGATGTAGGGGTCCATCACCGGTGAGGGCCGAGGGCGGGTCTGCATGTAGACAGGTGGCACGGCGGGCGCCTCGAGAGCCTTCCGCACCGTCTGACGCGACCACCCCGTCACCCGCGAGATCTCACGGATCGAACGGCCGCGCTCGCGCAGCTTCTTGATCACTTCGACGTCGACCATCCCGAGCACTCGCTTCCTCCTGCCGTCGGCGACGTCCCTGAAACACGGGCTCGCCTCGACGGTACAGGCGTCGGTGGGGTGGTCAACTTTTCGGCTATCGCGACACCCTCAAGTGGTCAACATTTAGGCTATCGAACACAACCCGGGGCGCTTCACAAGACCCGTAGGCCTTGAGGCTGTACGCGCTCCGCTCGACACCGCTCGCCGCGCCATTGTCGGCGACGCCGTAGCGGTCGTGCCACCAGACAAGCTAAATGACCTCTACAAGAGCCACGGGTTCGAACTGGCACCGCAGAAGTTCGTAATCGCCATCTGTCCGCTTGACGGTACGCCTGAGCGCGTTGCTCAAGAAATCGTGGGGCGCATCGAGCAGGCCGGCCGTGCGAGGGGCCTCGCAGCTCGCGTTAGTCGGGCGAGCATCGGAGCGCTCCTCGAACGTGCGCAGGTGCTGCGTGAGACGGGAGTGGGGCCTGCCGCAGGACGGTGCGTACTCTTCGTGCTTCCGGGCAAAGACCAGCCCCCTTCAAGCAGCGCCAAAGAAGTAATGGACCAGCTCGACTCAATCCGGGTCCCGTACCGCCGATGCTATGCGGATGACCCCTTCAACTTCTCGGTGCCCGACCAGTTCCCCTCCATCCTCCAGGCGTGTGGCGGGCTACCCCACAGCTCGCCAACGATGGTCGATGAGACCCCAGTTTGGACCCTTGGAATCGATCTCGGGCACCCCTTGCGCGCTGAGTCTTCGAGAGTGGCACTGACGCTGGTCGACTCCAAGGGAAGACTCGTCGGCGCATGGGCCGCATCTCAGCGAAGGGATGAGACGGTCAAGGCGGACTCACTCGTGCGTCTGCTGGAAGGCAGCTCGGCGCTCTACAAGGAGGCGAGCAATAACGAGGGACTCGTGGTCATGCGCGATGGACGTCACTTTGCGAACGAGCGCACTGCGCTTTACCTCGAGATGCTGGGCTCAAGTACGAGCGTTCTTGAGTGCCGGAAACGGGGAAACCCTCAGATGCTCTTGGGCGGAGCACCGGCGGGCGACCGGGTGCCCTTCGCCGGGAAGGTGCCGGGCGCACGCACGATGTTCCTCGTATCGGCGCCGCCGCGCTTGGATGACCAGTTGCCGAACGTGCTGAAGCTCGCGTGGGACGATAATCTGAACGGCCTGCAACTTGATGCCGCGAGTATCGCCGAGCTCGTCACTAGTAGCGCGGCCGCACCGGGTCTTGGCCTGCACCCTCATCACCTTCCGGCGGCACTCTACTGGGCAGATGGTATAGCGTCTGCAAGCGACCATGATCTGCGCTTCAGGGGGATTCCCGTCCATCGAGTCTGAAGCCGTCCCCGACTCGTGTCGGAGCGGGAACAGGTGGAGTTTGCGTCTCCGGTACACTCGGCCTTGAATCGCCCCGGATTCACTGGAGACCTGATTCCTTGAGTCCGACTGTATCGTTCGCGGCCTGCTCAAGCCAGTAGAGCCCTTCGAACTCCGCCGGCGGGATGTCGCCGATCGGCTCGAGCAGCCGGTGGTTGTTGAACCAGTGCACCCACTGAAGAGTGGCGAATTCGACGTCCTCGAGGCTGCGCCACGGCCCCTTCCTCCGGATCACCTCGGTCTTGTACAGGCCGTTGATCGTCTCGGCGAGCGCGTTGTCGTAGGAGTCCCCCTTGCTGCCGACGGACGCCACGGCGCCTTCTTCTGCCAAGCGTTCGCTGTAGCGGATGGAGAGATACTGCACCCCACGGTCGGAGTGATGGATCACGCCCTGCGCACCGTCCCTGGCGCACACCGCCATCTCCAGCGCGTCGAGGGCCAGATCGCTTCTGAGCGAACCGGAGACCCGCCAGCCCACGATCATGCGGCTGAACACGTCGGTGACGAACGAGACGTAGGCGAACCCCGCCCGGGTCGCCACGTAGGTGATGTCTGCGACCCAGAGCTCGTCGGGACGCGTCGCTACGAACTTGCGGTCGACCAGATCGGCGGGCCTGTCTACTGTGGGATCCGCGATCGTCGTGACCTTGTAGCCGCCCCGCTTAACACCGACAAGCCCCAGCTCACGCATCAGGCGCTCCACGGTGCAGCGTGCGACGTCGAAGCCTTCGCGCTTGAGCTGTTTCCACACCTTGCGGGCGCCGTAGCAGCCGTGGTAGCTCGCCTGATGCACTCGCTCGATCTCCGGCTTGAGCTCGGCGTCGCGCAGCGCCCTGGCTGACGGGGGAGCCTTCTTGGCTGCGTAGTACGTCGAAGGGGCGATCGGCAACATCTCGCAGATCGACTCGACCCCGAAGCGCTCACGGTGAGCGTCGACGAATTCGACTACTTCCTGTGTCGGCGGTCGAGTTCCGCCCCGAAGAAAGCCGCGGCGCTCTTCAAGATCTCGTTGGCGCGACGCAACTCGCGGTTGTCGCGCTCGAGATCTCTCATGCGCTCGCGCTCGCTCGTCGTGAGACCGGGACGCATGCCGGCGTCGGTCTCGGCGCGGCGGACCCATTGCCGGAGCGTCTCCGGTGTCATCCCGAACTTGGACGCGATCGACTTGATCGCCGCCCACTCGGAGTCGTACTCGCCCACGTGGTCGAAGACCATGCGGACGGCTCGTTCACGAACCTCTGGTGAATACCTGGTTTGTCTGCTCATGACCCCATCCTCTCAAACGACGGGGTCTCCGGGATACCCGGGGCGATTCAGGTAGCCGCTTCACCCTCATTCGCGGCACTGGGTGGAGAGACGCCATCAGCGACCAGGTCTTCGAAGTGACCATCTCTGAGAACACTCTTTCTGAGGATGTTGGCGTCATTCAGGTCGGCACAAACCCATTCGCGTCCTCAACTCGCGCATTCGTTGTCATGGGCTACGGAGCTTGGGGAACATACGCTGCTGCTCGCGTGCTCGCTCGACCCAAGGAGTTTGGACTCCACCGGCATCTGGCGAAGGCGAAGCAGTTCTGCGTCGTTGTCCGTACTACTGTTGTCAACGGGAGTCCTTCTGAACCAGTGGTTCTCTGGTCGGATGCTGGCCCCCAGTGGGACATCCAGCAGCGGTGAGCGATGGTTGTCGAACCCGCGCTTCGACCTGACAAGATTCGGCCCGCGAGCTACGCTCGACAAGACGAGGCCGTTCGGCCTCATCTTGCAGGTCAAGCGCAAACACGTTGGGAATGGTCGCCCGTGGCGATGCTTGCGGTGTGGTTGACTGACGTATAAAATGTAGGCAAGTTGTACGTCAGGAGGCCTGCCGTGAACACGAAACTCACTCTTAGGCTCGACGAGGAGCTCATCGATCGAGCCAAGCGCCACTCGGCGAAATCGGGCAAGTCCGTCTCCAAGTTGGTCTCAGACTACTTCTCTCTCATCGATGTCGACACGGCTCCCACCGAGATCACTCCTCGTGTGAGATCGCTTCGCGGCGCTCTCGCCGGCTCCGGGCTCGACGAGCGCGACTATCGGCGACACCTCGAGGACAAACACCGGTGAGGGTGCTGTTCGACACCAACGTCGTCTTGGACGTACTTCTCGACCGCGAGCCGCACGCCGAGATCGCCGCACAGCTGCTCTCGCTCGTCGACTCGGGACGGCTGGACGGCGTAGTCTGCGCGACCACGATCACCACTATTCACTATCTGGCGTCCAGGGCGACGACTCCCGGAGAGGCCGCCCGGCAGGTCCGCGAGCTGCTGGCGATATTCGCCGTCGCGCCGGTTGATGAGGGCGTGCTCGCGTCAGCGCTCGATCTCGGCTTCGCCGACTTCGAGGATGCCGTACTTCACGAAGCGGCAGCCGCAGATGGCGCATCGGCGATCGTGACCAGGAATGGCCAGGACTTCATGAAGGCGATTCTGCCGGTCTTCGACCCCGGCGAGCTTCTGGCCGCGGTCGTCGCCTCCGAGTAGGGCGACATTCCCAACAAGCGCATCGAGCAGAATGCCAGAAGGTAGACTCACCTGAGAGCGCGTGGGCGTCTGCTCATGCGCAAACACTAGTCGAAACGCAACCAAGGGGGCCTCATGGCAGGACAGCTTTTTCCGATCATCAAGGCAGTCGCACCATATGTGGCGCAGATCGCGGGTACCGCGATTCCTGCCTTCACCTCGAAACCGGCAGAGGTCGCGAAAGACAATCCCGTCATCGCCAAGCAGATCGAGGAACTGCAGACAGCAGCCACCCAGAACGCGGAGTCGGTTCGCGCTCTGGCCGAGAACCTTCAGCAAGCGATACAAGGCATCGAGGCAGCAGCACAAGAGGCGAACAGGCAGACCGCTACTCTCAGGACGATGCTCTATGTCGCACTCGGCCTCTCGGGACTGTCTCTACTGCTGAGCCTCTTCCTGCTCGTCATGTGATGCCCACGAGCCCACGGAAGCTGAAGGGCGCCCTTGCGTGCTTACGTGCACGTACGTGACGCTGACCCCGGCGTTGACGTTGGCAAGAGCGTGCTTGGTGAGGCAACGATCGAGCTCGGGCGATCCACAGGAGAAGCCGGAAGGGTCGTCTGTCTCCGTGAGTGCCCTAATCACCGTCGGCGGCCATCAGGTCCTTGACGGTCTGAGTGGCCGGACGGGGGTAGCGCACTCGCTCGATTATCGATGCGAGGGACGCGGGGGTGACGACCGTGTCATCGTGGCGGTTCGCGATAGCGGTCATGGCTTCGCGATGATCCTGTGTAGCTCGCAGAGCCTCGACTCTCTCCCGGAACCGGTCGTCCTCCTCGGCGGCCTGCAGCAAGTCATCGAGGAGCAGCAGCTCTTCGATCGAAACCAATGCCGCGACCGGGCGGTTGTGCTTCTCGATCAGGACGCGCTCCTTGCCGTAGCCCACGATGCTGAGCATCTCGGCGAAGCGCGTGCGCGCCTCGGAAGCGGTTATGGCGGTCATGGCAAACACCTCCGACACCAGAGTATACGATTTGTACGAATAGTACAATTCAGGCAGCAACCTGCAGGGGCGGAGGTTGGGTCAGTCAGTCGAGGCGTATCCCGCAGCGCAGTCTCTCCCATGCAGGCTAATGCTTCACGAGACTGCGGAGGGAGCGCTGCATGTGGTTGTGGCAGAGGATGCCGTCGAGCATGCGATGGTCACACCACGCTTGTCTTGAAGGCCGTCCCGGCTCTCGTGTGCGACACCTGCGGGGAGGACCATCTCGAAGCGGAAGTCCTGGCAGAGGTCGAGCGCATCGCTGCGGCGGCCGTCGCCTCGGGCGTCGAGGTGCTCGTGCGGGATTTCCCCGTGAAGTGTTAGACATCGATCTGCACCTGGATGTGGCCGGGGCGGAGAAGCGCCTCGGCACACAAAAGTGCGAGGCCGCTGCTTCCCTCGAACGAACCTTCACCTTGCGGTTGGGCCCATCTGAGTTCCTCAACGACC
>JBBIIC010000013.1:0-56114 GCA_037446725.1 Actinomycetota bacterium | reverse complement strand
TGATCATGCTGCATGCCGAGAACGCCCAGGAGCTCTACGACATGCTGCTCATGAGTTTCGACGTGGCCGAGAAGACCTCCGTCCACATCCCCATCGGCGTGTTCGTCGACGGCTTCTTCGTCACTCACACGAACCAGAAGATGCGGGTCGTTGTCGAGGACGTGACCCTCAAGCCGTACGATCCGGGGATGTCGCCGGTTGCCCACATCGACATGGAGACTCCCCCGTTCCGACTCATGCGCGACCCGTTCGTACTGAAGAGCAACTTCATCAGCTACGCAGCGCACGCAAGCTGGCAGGAAGAGGTCGCGGCAGCGGCCATCCGTTCCCGGGAACACCTGCTGAAGTACCTTGGCAGCTTCATCGAACAAGACCGGCCTGAGGCTCCGATCCAGATCGTGGCGTCCGGCACGGCCGCGGCCCAGTCTCGCGAGGCTATCACCCGGCTTCGTGAGGACGGTGTCGACGTTGGGCTCGTCAAGATCAACACCATCCGACCGTTCCCCGCTGACGAGGTGCGGATCGCGCTTTCCTCGGCCGAGACCATCGTCATCCCCGAGTTCAACCGGCCGGGTTGGCTGGCCCGCGAGGTGGCCTCTGTCATTCCGAACAACGACCGGATCGTGCCCGGCCCTCGCGTCTACGGCGGCATGACGATGCCCCCCGACGTGATCGTCGAGGTCGTCAAGAACCGCACCTTCGTCGGGGTCTGACGGACCCGCCACTCGAAAGGAGGTCCGAGCGTGTCACTCGACATCATGCGCATCAACCCGCATTTCGAAGACTTCATGCCGGAAGAGTACAAGGAATTGGTTTCGAACGGTCCGTTTGGTGGCGGTAAGTCCATCGGCGACCTCGGCACGTTCAAGGAACTGCTTGAGGAACATCCACTGTGTGCCGGATGCAACCTCGCGCTCGCGTTCCGGCTGCTGGTGGCGTCGCTGCCCAAACCGGAGGACACGGTGATCGTGGGAACTACAGGGTGCAACAGCCTTGCCTTCACGCAGCTGGCTCTCCACAACGTCCACTCGCTCTTCGGCAACCAGAACGCCGTCGCCTCAGGGCTCAAGCGCGCGCTGGAGCTGCGCTTCCCCGACAAGGTCAAGGACGTCGTCGTCATGGCCGGAGACGGCGGGACGGTCGACATCGGTCTCGACATGACTCTCCACTCGTGGTTCCGCCGCGAGAAGCTTACGACCGTCATGTTCGACAACGAGCTCTACGCGAACACCGGCGGGCAGGAAAGCGGCATGAGCACCAGGGGCGCCGTGCTCAATATGGCGCCGACCGGCAAGAAGTTCGAGAAGGTCCGAATCTCCGAGCTCGCGCTGACCGCGGGATGCGACTACGTCGCGGTCGTCTCGACCGCGCGTCCCCGCCAGATCGGGAAGAGCTTCGAGAAGGCCGTGCTCGTCGCCCGCGAGGTGGGCCCCACCTTCGTGCAGATCCATACTCCGTGTCCGACCAACATGAAGCTCAAGCCGCATGAGGGTATTCTCGCAGCCAAGGAGCGGCTGAAGACCGACTACGCGTTCCAGGAGCACGTGTCCCCCGCCGCGCAGGAGTACCTCGCCTCGCTCGAGGCGCAGCCGGCGGAGCCCTCGTGCGGGGAGGTGGCCCGATGACCAAGCACTACGTCCGGATGTCCGCTCTCGGCGGACAGGGTGCGGTCACCGCAGCGCAGATTCTCGGCAATGCAGCGGTCAAGGACGGGAAGAACGCCGTCGGAAACCCGTTTTTCGGCGCCGAGAAGCGGCTCGCACCGGCCGAGAGCTACGTTCGCATCTCCGACGAAGCGATCTATGACGCCGGCGAGATCGTCTACCCCAGCATCATCATGGTCTACCACCACGACGTCATCCTGATGGGCAAGTCCTACACGATGCCGTTCTTCTCCGGCATCCAGCATGGCGGCACGATCATCGTCAACTCCACCTTCCCCATCGAGTTCACCCCAGAAGACGTCGAGTGCCTTCACGAGCTCGGGGTAACCGTGCACTTCGTCCCGGCGACCGAGATCTCGCGTCAGGAGACCGGCACCGAACTGTCCACCAACGTGGCCATGCTCGGGGCCCTGGTGGGACTGACCGGAGTGGTGACGTACGAGTCACTGGAAGAGGCGCTGCGGGAGCGCTTCGGCGGCAAGGCGAAGTTCGTGGCCTCGGGCACGACCGCCGTGCTCGACGATGCCGTCAAGAAACAGTACGGGAAGGCCGAGAAGCTCATCGCGGCCAACTCGGCGGTACTGAAGGCATCGTACGATCAGGCGGTGGCTTCGGCCGGTGCCGGCATCGAAGTCTGAGACGGAGGAGAGCCTCGATGTATTCCGCGGGATTCGTCAACGAATCGATCTGTGTAGGCTGCAAGCTGTGCACCCAGGTGTGTCCGGAGCCCAACGCGGTGAGATTCTTCACCGATCGCAAGAAGTCCTTTATCGTAGCCGCACGCTGTAAGGGTTGCGGGGTGTGTGCGGCGATGTGTCCGAAGCAGGCGATTGAGATTCGTCAGATCACCCAAGAGGAGTCCAACGCCTGCGAGGTCACCTGCATGGAGTGACCTGCGAGCAGAAGCGGGTCATCGTCGCGCTGACGTGCCGGTCAACGAGCCGGCGCGTCAGCGCGACGGTCGTTCCCCAGCCCGATGGCGCAGCGGCGTGCCGCCGGCTGCCGGGGGCTACCTGAAGTGCGCGTCCCGCAGTACCTGTACATCCATGAAGTGCGTGACGAGGATGACGCCGCGCTCGGACATCGCCTTGATCCCCAGCAGGATGCGCTCGGCCACCTCGGGACCCACAATCGTCACGATCTCCACGTTCTTCGAGATGCCGTCCACGTCGCTGAAACCGCCGCGCGTTCCGTGCGCTCCAGTTCCCACGATGCCGTTGTATATGGTGAAGCCGCTCGCCCCTGAGCGCTGAACCAGGTCGAGAACATCGCTGTGGAAGCTCTCCTCGACGATGATGCTGATGCGCGTCTTGCTGAAGACCTCCATCGGTCGTGCTCCTCTCGAATGATGCTTGCGGTCGCCGTATCGCGGCGGTGACGCTTCTCCAATCTCGCACGAGTGCCCCGTCGTGGGTGGAGCGCTGGTAGGCTGTTCACATCAGTGTACACTTCGTACCTGTGTGCAGGGCGGACAACCGGAGAGGAGGACGCGATGCGGGACCAGTGGCGCGAGGGCGCTGACGCGGCCCTCACCTGCGGCACGGTATCGGCGAAGGACATCCGCCGGGCAGCGGAGACCCTCCGCAGCGGAGGGCTCGTCGCATTTCCCACGGAAACCGTATACGGCCTCGGGGCCGATGCCTCGAACAGGGACGCCGTAGCACGGATCTTCGAGGTCAAGGGTCGCCCGACCGGGCACCCTCTCATCGTTCACGTCGCGTCCGCTGAGCACCTCGACCGGTGGGCCCGGGAGATTCCTGACGCTGCGTGGCATGTCGCGGAGCGGTGCTGGCCGGGCCCGCTCACACTGATCCTCAAGCGCGCGCGTGGCGTGCCCAGCCTCGTCACCGGGGGCCAGGACACCATCGGGCTGCGGGTCCCCGGCCATCCGGTCGCGCACGCGCTGCTGACCGAGTTCGGAGGGGGTGTCGCGGCACCGTCGGCGAACCGGTTCGGGCGAATCAGCCCGACGACCGCGGCTCACGTAAGGGAGGACCTTGGCGCGGCGGTGGATCTCGTGCTCGACGGAGGCGCGTGCCCCCTTGGAGTGGAGTCGACCATCCTCGACCTCTCAGGCGATCGACCGCGGCTGCTGCGCCCCGGTAGCATCACGCCGCAGGAGCTGGCCAAGACGCTCGGGCAGCAATGTGAGTCGCCGGGCTCGGGAGCGCCCCGTGCGCCGGGCGGGCTTGCGAGCCACTACGCGCCGAGGACACCCCTGCGACTCGTGACGGCATCACGGCTCGAGCGTGTGGCGGCGGGCGAGATCGCGGCCGAACCGCGAGTGGCGATCATGTCCACACACGGACCGGCCGTGACGCCCACGTCGGGCAGCCGATGGCTGAAGATGCCGTCCGACCCGCCCGGCTACGCCCGCGCGCTCTATGCGCGCCTCCGCGAGCTGGACAGCGGGGAGTATCGCCTCATCCTCGTCGAGGTGCCACCCGAGGGAGGGCCCTGGATGGCGGTGCACGATAGGCTGCGCAGGGCGTCGGCGGTGCGCACCGAAGACGATCCAGCCGATACGGACTGCGCACCGTAAACTGGTCGATTAGCCCCCGAGGCGCTCGGCGACCGCATGGTAGATGGGGATCCCGAAGACGATGTTCATCGGGAAGGTGAGCGCCACTGCCGCGGTGAGGGACAGCGACGGGTTCGCTTCCGGCACCGCGGACCGCATGGCCGCCGGGGCCGAGACGTACGAGGCGCTCGCTGCGAAAACGCCGAGCATGGTAGCACCACCCACGCTCAGGCCCGCACCGAGTCCAAGCACCACGCCTGCCACGCCGTGAACGAGAGGCATGAGCCATGCGTAAGCGAAGAGTCGCGCCCCCGCGGTCTTCCACTCATGGAGCCGTCCCGCCGCTACGAGGCCCATGTCGAGCATGAAGAGGCACAGGATACCTTGGAACATGTCGCCGAAGAACGGCATGATCTTGGCCGTGCCCTCCTCACCGCTCACGTACCCGATGATGAGCGCGGCGATGAGAACGAGGACGGACTTGCTGCGGACGCTGTCGCTGAGCATGTGCAGCACGTTGACGTTCATTCCGGGGGAATCCGTCTGGGCGCGGGCGAGCAACGAGCGCGTCAGCACGATGGCGGTGATGATCGCGAAGCTGTCCATGAACGGGTAGAGCGCAGGCATGAAGGACTCGTACTCCGCTCCGATTCGATCCAGGTAGGCGAAACCCATGACCATGGTGACGGCGCTGACTGCGCCGTAGTGGCCAGCGATGGAGCCGGCATCGGCGACGCCGAACCTAAGGCGCCGCAGAATCAAGTAGCCGACCAGCACGATGGAGATGCCGAGGAAGACCGCCGCGAGCGCCGGCAGCAGGGTATCGGTGAGACTCACCTTGCTCAGCCCGATCCCGCCCCTAAGGCCGATGGCAGCCAGAAGGAAGAGCATCATCGCGGTGCTCATCGCGTCGGGGATCTTGAGATCGGACTTGACCAGCGCCGCCAGCATCCCCACGGCGAAGAACAGGATCTGCGGCGTGGTGAGTTGAGTGACGATCTCCGATAGGTCCATGGTCCGCAGTTCCCTCCGGGGCGGGGTGGGTGGTGGGCCTACGCGGGATGCCCGCGGGCGCTTGAAGGTAGAAGATACAGCTTTGTGGGCGGCTTCTCAATTCGTCGCAGTCATGGAGATGATGTCGCCTCGACGGAGCACGATCACTGACGGGTGGAGGGGGACGCCGGGATCACGGGTTGCAGTTGTCGCACCGGCCTGGGTCTGCGCGCCCGCCGCGGCTCACCCCACGGACCTCGCGCATATCACAGCGTGCGCAGCCCCAGACCTCGGACAGCGTCTCGCGGGTAGGGAGCCCGCACGAGGCGCAGGGAAGGCCGCCCCGTCGCTCGATCACCCAGAAGCCGGGGGCTTCGCACGACGGACAGCGGGAGCGCATCTTGGACGCCAGGTCTTCAGCTGCGAGACGGATCAGTCGCATCCTGGTCGGGTTGGCGTGTGCGCGGAGGTCGACCTCGACGAAGGCCGTCCCGTTCGCGGCGAGCGCCTTGGACCGCCAGAATGCCTCGGCGTACGATTCCCACGAGTGGAGACCCTTGATGATGCGCACGTCATCAGCGTTGTCGGGTCGTACGACGAGTCCATGCTCGGGGAAGCCCGACTCCCGGGCGAATCGCTCGGCCGCCTCCCACGTACCCGTGCAGAGGTGACTCGACTTCGCGGCCCCCTGGGCGGAGCCGACCAGCGTGAGTCCGCGGACGTCGTCGACGAGTACGACGATCTCGAAGTTCCAGGGAAGCAAGCCGGTGAAGGGGTCACGGTCGAACGAGCCTTCGCTCGCGACGCCGGCCGATGCGCCGGCGAGGGCCATGCCGATTCGGGCCTTTCGGGTAGCAGCATCCAACTGAGTGCCATGGCGCGGCGTCTCGCGCGTGAAGGTCCCGAGCAGGTCTGTGTCGTAACCGGAGACGAGCTCCACGGTGCATCCGAGCGGCCGCTCGAGCGCAGGAGCGATGACGCGCTCCTTACCGTGCTGGGTGAGAAGCGAGATGCGTTCCCCGGCGTATGCGCCTCCTTCGGGTGCCAAGCGTTCGGTCTCCGTCTCCGTATCCGACAGACCCGGGCTAGGCCTCGGGTGCGAACTGCGCCACGCGGCCAAGAGCATCTGCGCCCCCGGGGTCGATGGCGTCGGCGATACCGGCCTCTCCGGCGTGACGCAGGGCGCGTGCGACCCGCGACATGAACCGGTCCTGCTCGTCTTCTTCCCCGGTGAGAGTGATGTGGCCGACTTTGCGACCCGGGGATTCGGACTTGCCGTATGCGTGAAGCACCGCGCCGGGAATCCGGCGCACGAGCTCGCGGTCGGGCACGGATCCGACGAGGTTGACCATGGCCGCCGGTCGCGGTTGCCCGGTGGGACCGAGCGGCAGCCCGCAGATCGCGCGCATGTGGTTCTCGAACTGCGACGTCGTCGCCCCCTCGATGGTCCAGTGACCGCTGTTGTGCACCCGCGGAGCCAACTCGTTGGCCAGGAGCCGTCCGCTCACCTCGAACAGCTCGAGGGTCAGCGTCCCGACGTAGTCGAGATCGGCGAGTAGGCGCCGGGCGTACTCCTCGGCGAGGTCCTGCCTGGGATCCCCGGCCCTTCCCACGGTAAGGCGCAGGATGCCCTCACGGTGCCAGTTCTGGTTGAGAGGGTAGAAGACCTCCGCGCCGTCGAGGGCGCGTACGGCGACGACGGAAAGCTCGCGTTCGAAGGGGACGAACTCCTCGAGGATGGCCGGCACCCGCCCGATCGCGTCCCACGCGTGCGAAAGAGAATCAGCCGTAGTGTCGCGCAGGACGACCTGGCCCTTGCCGTCATAGCCGAGCGTCCGGGTCTTGAGCACGGCTGGAACGCCGTGCCGGCCGACGGCCCGGTGCAGCTCGTCCAGCGAGTTCACCGCCGCGTACGCGGGGACGGGGATGTCGAGGCGCTGGAAGGACTGCTTCTCGGCGAGCCGGTCCTGCGCGACCCTCAGCGCTGCCACAGGGGGCCGAACGGGGATCCGGTCCGCACACCATTCCGCTGCCGCCACGGGCACGTTTTCGAACTCATAGGTGACGACGTCGACGCCATCGGTGAATCGCGTCAGGGCCCGGACATCATCGAAGTCGCCGCATACGAAGTCACCGCGTGGAGCAGCGCACGAATCGGGATCCGGGGAGAGGAAGGTGTGCTTCATGCCGAGCGCGATGCCGGCGTCCGCCAACATCCCCGCGAGTTGCCCGGCTCCGAGGAGGCCGACTCTCACGAGTGCGGAGCGGAGGGATCGGGCCGCTCGAGCACCGACTCGGTCTGCCTCTTGCGGAATCCGTCGAGCGCGGCCGCGATCTCGGGGTGTCTGCCGCCAAGGATGCTTGCGCTCAGCAGCGCGGCGTTCACGGCTCCGGCCCGGCCGACGGCGAGTGTGCCCACCGGGATGCCCGCGGGCATCTGGACGATCGACAGAAGCGAGTCAAGTCCGTTGAAGGCGGAGGACTGAACCGGCACCCCCAGCACCGGCAGCGTGGTCTTCGCGGCGGTCATGCCCGGCAGGTGCGCCGAGCCCCCGGCGCCCGCGATTATGACCTCGATGCCGCGGGAGGCCGCCCCCTCGGCGTACTGGAACAGGAGGTCCGGCGTCCGGTGGGCCGACACTACCCTCGTCTCGTACGCGATGCCGAGACTGTCGAGGGTCTCGGCCGTATGACGCAGGGTGTCCCAGTCGGACGTGGAACCCATTATCACCCCTACCAGGGGCTTTGGCATCTTCTGCTCCGCGGACATGGCAGAATCACGTGTCCTCTCGTCCGTGTGGTGAACCGGCGTCGAGTTGTGGCGAGGCGGTCTTGTTCGGTGCCATCGGGAGTCCCGGGACCGCTCTCAGTGAATCCGCTCGCGATTCCGCTGTCAATGCAGCGGATGGCCGGGAGCCGACCGTGCTGCAGGGGTTCGCCGAGACTTCGCCGGCCCGGCAGCGACCGGTGTGGCTGCGAATGCGGGTACACTACGGTTATAACCGCATGGCCGGGGCGCGCACCGGAGAGGGTTCGGTCGAACATGACGGCGACGGTAGGACTGCCCAGATCGCTGCTCTTCCACAAGTATCACGTGCTGTGGGAGTCGTTCTTTGACGCTCTTGACGTCAAGACCGTGGTCAGCCCGCCAAGTAACCGTGCGATTCTCGCACGCGGCATCGAGCTTGCCGTCGACGAGACCTGCGTGCCGGTCAAGCTTTTCCTCGGCCACGTGGACGCGCTGCGCGACAAGGCCGACTACATCCTTGTGCCCCGCATCGTGACGCTGGCGAAGGACGAGACCGCGTGCGTCAAGTTCCTCGGCGCCTACGACGTGGCCCGCAACTCCGTGCCGGGCATCCGGTTGTTGGAGTACAACGTCGACGTGAAGAACAAGATCTACGAGCGGCCCGAGCTCTGTCGGGTGGGCCGGACGTTCGAGCCAGATGCGCGCAAGGTCAGGCGGGCGTACGACCGCGCGGCCCTCGCGCATCTGCGCTACACAGCTGAACTCGACGAGCGCCAGGAGGAAGTGCTCGCACGCCCGGGGATGAAAGTGCTCGTGGTGGGCCACGCGTACAACCTGTACGACGAGATGCTCGGCAAGCCGATCGTCGATTTCCTCGCCACGAGCGGAGTAGAGGTGGTGAGCTCGGAGTTCCACGACACGGCGAAGGCGCGCAAGCTTGCGCTGCGCGTGTCGAAGGACATCCCCTGGACGTACAACAAGGAGCTCCTCGGCGCGCTCGAGTCCTATCGCGACCGGGTGGACGGGATCATCTTCCTTGTCACGTTCCCGTGCGGGCCGGACTCGCTCATGACGGAGCTCTGCATGCGGAGCGTGAAGGGCACGCCCTCGATCATGCTCGTGCTCGACGAGCTGCAGAGCGAGGCGGGGCTGCAGACGCGGCTCGAGAGCTTCATCGACCTGATCGCTGCGGGCAAGAAGCGCGCGGCTGGCAGCGGTGGTGACCGGTGAGCGTCAGGCTGCCCGAATCCCGCCCGTTCAAGGTGAGCTTCCCGCACATGGGAAACTACTCCATCCCGGTGAAGACGCTCGCCGAGCGGCTCGACTGCGAGATCGTTATGCCACCCAAGATGACGCGCCGCACACTCGAGCTCGGCGCGCGCCACAGCCCGGAGTTCGTCTGCATCCCGTTCAAGTACAACCTCGGCAACTACATCGAGGCACTCGACAAGGGTGCGAACCTGCTCATCCAGGCCGGGGGAGGGTGTCGCTTCGGCTACTACGGTGAGGTGCAGGAGGCGATCCTGCGTGACCTTGGGCACGACTTCGGCATGGTGCGGCTTCTCGGCGGCTGGAAGCTGCGCGACCACATCAACGACTTCAAGCGAGTCAACCCGAAGCTCACGTCGCTGAACGCGCTCTCGGCCTACAAACTCGCGCTCCGGCAGACCCGGGCGCTCGACGCGATAGAGGACTTCGTGCGCCGCAACACGGGCTTCGAGGTGGACGACGGCGCGTTCGAGGAGGTCCACGAGGCGTTTCTCGCGGAGCTCGACACCGCCCGCGACAAGCGCACGATCGCCTCGATCGAGAAGCGCTACCTCCAGGAGCTTGCCGCCATCCCGACCGAGCGCCCCGACGACCTGTTGCGTATCGGCATCGTCGGCGAGCTCTACGTGCTCATGGAGCCGTTCTCGAACCTGTTCGTGGAGAAGGAGCTCGCCAAGCGCGGGGTGGAGGTGCACCGCTATGTCACGGTGAGCAACATGGTCAAGCACGGCGGTCGCAAGGGGCCGGCGCACCTCGACGATCTCATCGCCAAGTCCGGCGACTACGTGCGCTACCACCTCGGCGCCGACGGGACCGAAAGCGTGTCGATGACCTACCAGCTCATGCAGCAGGGCTTCGACGGCGTGCTGCACCTCAAGCCGTTCGGCTGCATGCCCGAGGTCAACGCGATGGCCTCGCTGCAGCGCCTCTCCCGCGAACACACCTTCCCGATCCTGTTCATCTCCTACGACGCACAGACCTCCGAGACCGGTCTGAAGACCCGGCTCGACGCGTTTTGCGACATGTTGCGGATGCGCAAGCAGCGTCCCGGGACGGTCGGCCCGGCCGATCTGGACGACGCACTCGCCCCCGAGGCGGAGAGGAGCACGGCGTGAGCAAGGCGTACCTGGGAGTCGACGTCGGGTCGATCTCGACGAAGGGCGTCGTCATCGACGAGCGCGGTGAGGTGCTTGCGCGCTCCTATCTCTGGACCGAGGGGAACCCGGTGCGCGCGGTCAAGCGCGTGCTCGCCGAGCTCGAACCGCAGCTCGACGGCGCGGACGCCGACGTGGTCTCGGTGGGCACGACCGGCTCGGCCCGCGAGCTCACCGGCGCGGTGCTCGGCGCGCAGGTCGTCAAGAACGAGATCACCGCGCACGCGGTGGGCACGCTCTCGCGCCACCCCGACGTCCGCACCATCTTCGAGATCGGCGGCCAGGACTCCAAGATCATCATCGTGCGCGACGGGGTCCCGGTGGACTACGCGATGAACACGCTGTGCGCCGCGGGCACCGGCTCGTTCCTCTCCTCGCAGGCGCGCCGGCTCGACGTTCCGGTCGAGGAGTTCGGCGAGTATGCGCTGCGCTCCAAGCGGCCCACCAAGATCGCCGGGCGCTGCACCGTCTTCGCCGAGTCCGATCTCGTGCACAAGGCGCAGATCGGCCACAAGCTCGAAGACATCATCGCGGGGCTGTGCGACGCGATCGTCGGCAACTACCTCAACAACGTCGGCAAGGGCAAAGAGGTCCTCGGGCCGATCGTCTTCCAGGGCGGGGTCAGCAAGAATGTCGGCGTGGTGCGGTCGTTTGAGAAGGCGACCGGCCACGAGATCCACGTCGACGACGACGGTCACCTCATGGGAGCACTCGGCGTGGCGCTCGTCGCGCGCGACAGCGGGCTGGAGGCGCCGTTCAGCTTCGCCGTGCGCGACGTCATCTTCGAGACGCTCGGCGAGGAGTGCGGCGGGTGCCCGAACGACTGCGAGGTCGTGATCGTGCTGCGCGAGGGCGGCTACCTCGACGGGTGGGGCAACCGCTGCCCGCGCGGCATGGAGCTCGTGCGTTCGCGCGTCTGCCCGCCCGAGACGACGCTCGCCGGAGCCGAATAGGAGGCAGGGCCCGCGAGTTCGTAGCCGCTCCACAGGGGTAGTCAATCCCGTGGAGGCGATGCGGGTGGCGAAGTCGGCGTGCGTCGAGAGGGTCTCGCAGAGCTACCCGGCGTCTGCGCAACGGTCCGATGCCGGCAGAGCACCCGTGCGCCTCATCGACCCCGCCCCCGACCCCGACGCGGTCGTGCTCGCGCTTCCGCGCGGCGGCGTATCGGTCGGGCACCCGCTCGCAAGAGCACTCGGTGCGCGCCTCGTGCCGATGCCCGTGCGCAAGCTTCCCATCCCGCACTCCCCCGAGATGGGCTTCGGCGCGGTCACGCTCGACGGGGCCGTCAGGGCGCAGGCGCCTGCGAGCCTCACGATGGCGGTGCCCGTAGCCGCTCCCGGCTCGCCCCGTCTCGTCACGCCCTTGCTCGACGCCGCGTACTGCCTTATCGAGCAGGAGGCCCTGCCGTTCGCCGTGGCCTCGTTCTACCGGGAGTTCCTCGACCTCACCGGCGACGAGGTGATCGTCCCGCTTGGCTCAGTTCACACGGATGAGTGAGTCGGTCGGGGCGTAGGAATCGGTGAGCACCGGCACGTCGGCGAGCTTCACGAGCGCGGAGTAGAGATCCGCGCCGAAGGTCTCGAAGCCCGCGACCGTCACGCGCCCTCCTACCCTGTCCTCGACGCGCCCGAGGAGCTCCGTGGTCTGAAGCTCGGCGTCCGTGGCGAGGAGGATGATGTTGCGGTTGAGGTCGAGCGAGTCCCCGCCGTCCGTGCGCTCTACCGGGAAGACCCACGACCGGTCCCAGACCGTTCCCGCCGTCCGGTACAGACTGCGGAACAGGTCGCTGCGCTCGCCCTCGACGGCCGAGATGATGTTGTAGGCCACCACGCCGCCCGGCTCAAGAACGCCGTCGATCTCCTCGAAGAACTCCCGCGTCGTGAGGTGGAAGGGCAGGGCGTCCGCGTGGTAGCAGTCCACCACCACGATGTCGTAGCGCTCGCCGGTCCGCTGGACGTAGCGACGCGCGTCCTCGACGTAGACGCGCAGCCGCTCGTCCTCGGGAAGAGCGAAGTAGCGTTCGGCGACGTCGACCACGACGGGGTCGATCTCGACCGCGTCGACGGTCATCCCGGGATAGTCGCGCAGCATCCGTGCGGGCAGGGCGCCTCCGCCGAGACCGAGCACGAGGACGCGCTCCGCATCGGGTCTCGCGGCCAGAGCGAGGTGCAGGTAGTCGGGGTAGCGGATGCGGCTCACCGTCGGGTCATCCACATCGACGGAGGTCTGGCGGGAGCGGTCGAAGCGCAGCGTGCGCTCGCCGTCGGCCTCGGTGACGAGGATGCGGTGGTACTGAGTGTCGCGACGAAACAGCACGGTCGAGCCGTCGTCGGCCACGTCCTCAGGGGTGGCGACACTCGTCATGACGACGGCACCGACAAGGAGTCCTGCGCCCACGAGACTCGCGATGCCCGTCAGCCAGCGCCGGCCCTCGAGCTCGAAGGGTGCGGGCGCCGGGCTTGCCGGCAGCGCGAGCGTCACCAGGGCGGTTGTCGCCAGCAGCAACCCGATGCCGACGATGAGCGGGCCAGTCTGCAGTGCCGGGACGAGCCAGAACGACGTGGCGAGTGTGCCGAGGATGCTGCCGGCAGTCGAGACGGCGTAGAGACTCCCCGCCGAGCGCCCAATGTGGCCGACGCCGCCCGCCGCGGCGGCGCGCACCCCGATGGGCGAGACCATCGCGAGTAGCAGGGCGGGTCCGAAGAACGCGATCGTGGTGGCGGCGAGTGGTCCGAGTCGCGGGCCGAGCTCCGCCGTCGCGGGCAGAACGGCCTCAGCTATGAGTGGTGAGACGGTCGTGAGCAGTCCGGCGCACGCGACCACCACACCGAGCGAGCGGCGCGACCCGAACCGGTCGGCCACGATGCCACCGAGCCAGTAGCCGATCGACAACGCGAGCATGAAGCTCGAGATCACACTGCCCCACACGAATATCGAGTTGCCCATGACGGGCGCGAGGATGCGGGCGCCCGCGAGCTCGAGGCCCATGAGCGCGCCACCACACAGGAAGACGGTCGCGTAGAGCGGCAACAGTTGCATACGGGCTTGCACCTCCGGGGCCGGCGGCGGTCGCCGGGAGACGTCCGCCATCAGCATGGTATTCTGCGCGCAGCGGTCTTGTCTCCCCTGGCCGACCGCAGCGGCACGTCGCTCGCTAGCATCGTGCTTCGAATGTCCGGAATCCGTCGCAGATACGTGCGTATCTGCCCGCATCCTCACCCGGAGGTGACCGATGTCCGTCCGACGACCTGCTGACGCGCTGAAGCGCAGGCCGGGCCTGTTCGCCCTGGTGGCGTTGGCCTGCGCCGTCTCGCTCGCGCTGCCCGCGGCCGCCGTGGCCACCCCCCTGTCCAAGCTCGACGTCACGCTTCTCACACAGTCCCAAGGGGCCGGCGAGCCGCTGATGCTCATCGCCGGCGAGATCGCCGAGGACGTGACCTTGCCCGCAGAGATCGTTCTCCCGGTACCAGAGGGGGCCACCATCGAGTGGTCGGGCGAGATCCTCGGGGGCGACGCTCAGGAGGATCCCTCTGTCGAGGGCCGTCTCGAGCAGCGCGATGGCACGAACGTCGTGGTCTTCACGCTGACGCAGTCACGCATCGGGCAGGCCGAGGTGTCGTTCCCCGGTGCCGTGACAGCTGGAGACCAGGCGTTCACGGCTGCCTACGACATGGCGGCTCCGGTTGCTGTCGAATCGGCGCGGTACGCCATCGCGCTACCTCCGGGCGGTCAGCCCACATCGCTGCCCGAAGGGGTCCTGTCCGCCCCCGGACCGCAGAACTACACGTACTTCTATCTGGAAGCACCGGACGTGAATCCCGGGGACCCGATCACGTTCTCCATGCAGTTCACGCAGTCGGCAGCGCCGGTTCCCACCGACGGCGGCACCGGGCAGCCGGCGTCCGGCGAGGTGCCGACGCTGCTGATCGTGCTGATCGCCGCCGCGCTCGCGGGCGCTGTGCTCGTGGTGCTCGCCGCGCGGTCGCGCTCGAGGGGTGCCGCGGGCGAGGGTGCCGCTGACGATGAGGTCGCCGAGGACCTCGGCGACGCCGCTATGGAGCACCCGGTGCATGCCAGCGCCGCTGACGCCGCCGAGGCTGCTGCCCACAGCGGGCCGGATGCGGACCAGCCCGAAGCCCCCCCTACCATCGCTGAGTCCACGAGCTGGCTTACCCCGCAGCGTCTGCTGGTCATCGCCGGCATACTGGTGGTCGGGATCATCGTCGCCGTCATGCTCGGTGGGCAGGAGGGCCAGGTCGGGGTCACCCAGATCTCGGATGGCCTGATCAGTCAGCGCATCAGCACGGCAGAGCCAGCCAGCACTGTGGAGCTCAACGCCATCATCGCCTGCGACTGTCCGCCGGAGTCCGAAGCGCCGAAGATGTTCGACGCACTGCGGACGGTGCCGGGCGTTGCGCACGCCGAGCTCGAGGAGTCGTCGCTCCTGCTCCGCGTGCAGTACGACCCGGCGCTCACCGACGAAGCCGCGATCGCCACGGCTCTCAGGGCGGCGGGGTACCTGCAGTAGGGTCGCTGCGCCCTGTGGGCGCCGATGCAACGAACGTTTCACGCATCACCCGCCAGTCATCAGGCATGATGGGCGGGTGATTCACGTTCTGCACGGAGGTTCACCATGAGGCGGATCGCACTGTACTCGGACATCCACGCCAACACGGTGGCGCTCGACGCCGTGCTCCGGCACATCGAGGAGTTCGGGCCCGCCGAACGCTACTGCCTTGGCGATCTCGTAGGCTACGGCCCGGATCCTGTCGGGGTCATCGAGCGCGTCCGCCGAGCCGGTCATCCGGTCATCCGTGGCAACTACGACCAGGGAGTCGGGGACCGTTCCGGCGCCTGCGGCTGCCACTACGCGACCGATCAGGCGAAGTCCGACGGCGCGGCCAGCTACTCGTTCACCGAGAGGGCGGTCGGCGATGCGGACGCCTCCTGGCTCGCCGCACTTCCCACCGAGATCCGGCTGGAAGAAGCCGGCGTGCGCGTGCTTCTCACCCACGGCAGTCCCCGGCGGATCAACGAGTACCTCATGCCCGACCGCGGGGAAGCGCAGCTTGCCCGCCTCGCCACCGATGCCGGGGCGGACGTCGTGTGCTGCGGACACGTTCACATCCCGTACCACCGCTCGTTTGGGGTCCGACCCGGCGACGACGCCAGCTGTGTCGTGCACTACGTGAACTCGGGTTCGGTCGGCAAGCCGAAGGACGGCGATTCCCGCGCGTGCTGGGTGGAGCTCCTCATCGGGCCTGGGGACGAGGTGAGAGCCGCGGTGCCCGATGACGCGCATGCCGCGCCGGCGGGTACCGCCGACGCGTGGGTGGGCCTCGCTGTCCGCCGTGTCCCCTACGACGTCGAGTCGGTCGCTGCCGCCGTCATCGCCGCGGGTCTGCCGCCGACGCTCGCCGACGCGCTCCGCACCGGCTAGCGGCCGCCGCGACGCCTCAACCGCGCCAAGCCCCCCGCACTGCCGCACGGATGTGGAGTTCCCGTGTAGGGCTGCGAGGCGTGCGCCCAGGGTCTAGACTTTGCATTGTCGGACCTGTTCACGCAGTACAGGAGGACACGATGGCTGCTCCCGCGCGCCGCATCCTGCTTGTCGAGGACGAAAAGGCGATTCGCGACGCGGTGGGCGCGTATCTCGAGCGTGAGGGCTACTGGGTCACCCCCGCGGCCGATGGCGAGATCGCGCTTACCGAGTTCGACAAGCACCGGTTCGATGTCGTGGTGCTCGACCTCATGTTGCCGAGGATCAGCGGCGAGGAGGTCTGCCGCTCGATCCGTGACACGTCGGACGTCCCCATCATCATGCTTACCGCGAAAGGTGAGACCGAGGACCGCATCGCCGGGCTCGAACTCGGTGCGGATGACTATCTCGTCAAGCCGTTCTCTCCCCGCGAGCTCGTCGCCCGGGTGCGCGCCCTGCTGCGCCGCTCGCGAGCCGACGAGGAGCCCCAGCGCGACCGCCTGGACTTCGGCAATCTCGTCATCGACGTCACCGGGCATAAGGCGTTCCTTGCAGGGGACGAGATCGATCTGACGGCGAGCGAGTTCAAGCTGCTCGTCACCCTCGCACGCTATCCCGGGCGCGTGTACACGCGCATGGAGCTCGTCGAGAAGGTCCTCGGATACGACTTCGAGGGCTACGAGCGTACGATCGACAGCCACGTGAAGAACCTGCGCGCCAAGATCCAGGACGACCCGCGCGATCCGACGTATATCTGGACGGTCCACGGGGTCGGCTATCGATTCGAGGCGCCGCCTGCCGAGGAGGGCTAGTGGTCGGACCCGCCGCCAGCACGAGCCGCCTCATGACGAGGTTCGGGCTCGCGCGAGGTCGTCTCACCCGGCGGGTCGCCTTTGCCTTCGCAGGGGTCGCGCTGCTTACGGCCGCGCTTGCCGCCCTCATCCTGTCGATCGTGTGGGCTGCCCAGTTCGACGCTTACGTCACCGAGAACCTCCAGAACACGGCCACGGGTGCGGCGCGGCTGCTCGCTCGCACGTATGCGGATGCCGGCGGCTGGACGCTTGAGGCGTTCTCGCAGATGCCACGGTTCGGCATCATGAGCGGCCTGGGGCTCCAGGTTATCGACGAACAAGGCGACGTCATCTACGACGACTCGATCATGGGCGGCTTCCTCCAGGGCATGGTCGGACGCCTCCCGAGCGGGGTCAGCGAACCCACGGACCCGGTAGTGAGTTCTCCTGTTGTCGTCGAGGGCGAAGTTGTCGGCATCGTCAGGGTCTGGCCGCTCTCACCCCAGGGACTTCTGACCGAGAACGATATCGCGTTCCGTCGCTCGAGCTTCATCGGCCTTGCCATCGCGGCCGCGGTCGCGGTCGCTTTCGCGTCTCTCGCAGGGCTCATCTTCGCCTCGGGTCTCGTGCGCCCCATCGATCGCATCACGGAGACCGCCGAGGCGCTGCGTGGAGGTGACCGGGACGCCCGAACCGGCGTGCGTGGTGACGACGCGATCGGGCTGCTCGGCACGACCTTCGACGAGATGGCCGACGCCATCGAGGCCGACCGCGAGCTCGAACGGCGTCTGACGGCGGACGTCGCGCACGAGCTCCGCACGCCGCTGCAGGCGATCCAGGCGACCGTCGAGGCGATGCAGGACGGCGTCCTGCCGGCCGACGACGAGCGGCTGGCGGTCGTGCGCGACGAGACCGTGCGTCTGGCCCGGCTCGCGGACGGCATCCTCGAGCTCACGCGGCTCGAGCGCGGAACGACTCCGATGCGCCTGGAGCCGCTCGCGGCCGACAAGCCGGTTCGCGCGGCACTCGACGCGCACCGCATCCTCATCGAGTCGTGCGAGCTCGAACTTGTGGAGGACCTCGCCGACGGCGTCCTCATCGACGGCGACGCGGACCGGCTCACTCAGGCGGTGGGCAATCTGCTCTCCAATGCGGCGCGCTACACGCCTGAGGGCGGGCGGATCGAGGTCAGTCTGCGGGCTGAGGACGACCGTGCCGTCATCTCGGTGTCCGACACCGGCGTCGGTATTCCCGAGGAGGACGCCGAACGCGTCTTCTCACGGTTCTGGCGTGCGGACTATGCTCGTGACACCTCGAGCGGCGGACTGGGCATCGGGCTTGCCATCGTCAAGGAGATCGTCGAGCGGCATGGCGGGACCGTGGCGGCCAAGCCCCGGCCCGAGGGCGGTTCGGTGTTCTCGCTGCGCATACCGCGTGCGGGCTGAGAAAGCCACACCGATGCGCTACACTGGTGCGCCGGTCGGTCGTCTGTGGAAGGGCCAACGCGCTTCATGATGTATCTGTACGCGCTCGGCGGGTTCGTGCTGCTGTTCGCCGGTGGCGAGTGGCTCGTCCGCGGTGCGATCACCATCTCGCGCCGTGCGGGTATCTCGCCCCTGCTCATCGGCATGACCGTCGTTGCACTGTGCACTTCGGCGCCCGAGCTCCTCGTGAGTCTCGAAGCCGCACTGCGGGGCCAGGTCGACATCTCGGTCGGCAACGTCGTGGGCAGCAACATCGCCAACATCCTGCTCATCCTCGGCCTCTCTGCGCTCATCTCGCCGATCGTCGTCAAAGCCACATCGCTCCGACGTGACACGCTGGTGATGCTGGCGGCGGCGGCGCTGCTCACCGGGCTTGCCGCGACCGGGATCGTCGAACGCTGGCAGGGCGCGCTGATGCTCGGTTCGCTCATCGGCTACGTCTGGTACTCCTACTACACGGAGCTCTATCGGGACGCGCCCGCGGCCGAGCTGCACGCGCGCGAGGCCGAGGAGTTCACCCGGGTCACGAAGAAGGTCTGGCTGGGGCTCGTGGAGCTCGGAGTTGGCCTGGCCGCACTCATCGTCGGTTCTCGCCTGTTAGTCAACGGGGCGACCGAGATCGCGCGGAGCTTCGGGGTCCCGGAGGCGGTCATCGGACTCACGCTGGTCGCCGTCGGGACCTCCCTGCCCGAGCTCGCGACCTCGGTCACGGCCGCGGCGCGCGGACACTCGGACGTCGCGGTCGGCAACGTCGTGGGCAGCAACCTGGCCAACGTTCTGGCCATCGTCGGCGTCACGGCCCTCGTCACGCCGCTGCCCATCAGCGAGGCCATAGCCACGTTCGATGTGTGGGTGATGCTCGTCGTATCGGTACTGCTCGTTCCGCTGCTGTTGTGGCGCGGCAGGATCGGGCGGGCGGCGGGTGGTCTGTTGTTGGGCTCGTACGTCGCGTACGTGGCGCTCCTCTACCTCGGGTCGTGATGCAGGGAGGGTCGCGTCGCCTGCGCCGGGCGGGTCGCCGAGCGGCCCGCCCGGCGCCCTGAGGCGTCTGGTATCGTCGGAGATATCATGAGTGGATACGCAAGGAGGGCCCCATGATCTTCGGATACACCCCGTCGGTGACGCTGCTCACGGTCCTGGGCGTCCTCGCCTTCTCCGGCCTCGTCTTCCAGCTTCTCCTCGGCAAGCGCGTCATCAAGTTCGAGGGCCGCACGCACCTGAAGGTCCACCGCTGGGTCGCCTACTTCGTGACAGCCATCGCCGGCATCCACGGGCTGCTCGCGCTCGTGCGCGCGAACCTCTGGAACATCGGCTGACCGGCCCCGGTCCCGAGCGTCTTGCGCCTGCTTCGCGGCCCTACACCCCCACCCGGCTTTCCCCTACAATGACCGGAAACCCCGCGCCCTCCGGGAGCCTGCCCGAAAGGCCGCGGCATCCGTCCCCCAAAGACCCGAGAGGAGCGACTGCCATGCGGCCGCAGGGCCTTCGACCCGACGCCCAGGGTAAGGTCCGCGACCTCTACGACCTGGGTGACCGCCTCCTGCTCGTCGCGTCCGACCGCATCAGCGCGTTCGACGTGGTCCTGCCCGACCCGATCCCGTACAAAGGCGAGGTACTCACCAAGCTCTCGCTTTACTGGTTCGAGCTGCTCTCCGGAGTTGTCGAGAACCACTTCATCTCGGCCGACGCGGCCGACCTGCCGACCGAGTTCGCCGCTCACGCCGACGAACTGCGCGGGCGCTTCATGATCGTGCACAAGGCCGACGTCTTGCCGGTCGAGTGCATCGTGCGCGGGTATCTTGCCGGCAGCGGCTGGAAGGAGTACCTGAAGAGCGCCACGGTCTGCGGAATCCCCCTTCCGGGCGGCCTGCGCGAGTCCGAGCGCCTGAAGGAGCCGCTCTTCACGCCGTCGACCAAGGCCGAGATTGGCGAGCACGACAAGAACATCAGCTTCGAGCACGTGACCGAGATCGTCGGTATCGAGGCTGCCGAGACGCTCAGGCGACTCTCGCTCGACGTCTACTCGACCGCCCGCGATCACGCCGCGCAACGCGGCATCATCATCGCCGACACGAAATTCGAGTTCGGCCGGGTGCGGGGACGCATCACGCTCATCGACGAGGCGCTTACCCCCGACTCGAGTCGCTTCTGGCCAGCGGACGCCTACGAGCCCGGACACGGGCAACCGTCCTTCGACAAGCAGTTCGTGCGCGACTGGCTCGAGGACAGCGGGTGGGACAAGGCCTCGCCCCCGCCGCGCCTCCCGCGCGAGATCGCAGAGGCGACGAGCGCGAAGTACATTCAGGCCTATGAGATGATCACGGGCCGCCGATTCGAGCCCGAAGGGAGCGCGTAACCACATGGCGCGCAGGAACCCAGCTAACCCCCGCTACCAGAAGGGCGCCGAGGTCGGGAAGACCCGGCGTTCCTCGGCGTCGGCCAAGCCCAAGCGCGCGGCAGGCGACACGGCCGCCTCCGCCTCCTCATCGAAGAAGAAGGAGCGCCCCAAGCTGCTCGCGCCGGTCCCCGACGACCCCGGCTACAAGCGCTGGCGCAGGATATGGGGAGGGCTTCTCATCGCGGCCCTGGGCCTCTCGGCGTTCGCGTGGTGGCAGCAAGCGACGACTATCGGCAACTACGCGCTCGCCCTGGCGTACGGATGTATCTTCACGGCGTTCTACATCGACTTCACGAAGCTGCGGCGCATCCGTAAGGCCGCCATCGAGGCCGAGAAGGCGCGGCTCGCCGGCAAGAAGGGCGAGAAGTCGTCCGGGAGGAAGACGTCTGAGACCGACTCGTAAGAAGGTAGGCGCGATGGCACGCTACGAGGTCTATGTCACTTACAAGCAGGGCATCTTCGACCCGCCCGGGGCAACAGCCGAACGAGCGCTTGCCAACCTCGGCTACGAGGGCGTGCGCAGCGTCAAGATCGGCAAGTACATTCGGATTGAGGCCGATGCCGACCTCGCGACCGTTCGCGAGATGTGCGACCGCCTGCTTGCCAACCCGGTCATCGAGGACTACCGGATCGTCGTCGAGGGGGAGGCCTGACCGATGCGCCTCGGCGTGGTGATCTTTCCCGGCTCGAACTGCGAACAGGATGTCGGCCATGCGGCACGCGCGCTCGGCATCGATGTGGGCTACGTCTGGCACGGCGACACCGACCTTGCCGGCTACGACGCGGTCGTGCTGCCCGGCGGCTTCTCCTACGGCGACTACATCCGCTGCGGTGCGGTGGCTCGCTTCAGTCCGGTGATGAACGAGGTCGTGCGCTTCGCCGAGCGCGGCGGGCCGGTCATGGGCATCTGCAACGGCTTCCAGATTCTCGCCGAGGCGCACCTGCTGCCCGGCGCTCTGCTGCGCAACGCCGGCCTGAAGTTCATCTGCCACGCCCAGCCGCTTCGCGTCGAGCGCTCGGTGTGTGACTGGCTCGACCTGCCCGAGGGCACGGTCGTCGTCATCCCGGTGAACCACAACGAAGGCAACTACTACTGTGACGAGGCGACCCTGCACCGCCTGAACGCCAATGGTCAGGTTGTCCTGCGCTACTGCGAGCCGGACGGCTCGCTCCGGCCCGGGGGCTCGGCTCCGAACGGCGCTGTCGACGGCATCGCCGGCATCTGCAACGAGCGCGGCAACGTCTTCGGGCTGATGCCCCATCCCGAGCGCGCGGTCGACCCGCTTGTCGGCACCACCGATGGCCGCCCGTTCTTCACCGCCATCGTCGAGCGACTGGCGGGAGTGGGCGGATAGTGCACGCCGATGCGTCGCTGACGCCGTGGGCGGTCGTGCTCGGGTACTTCGTGCGGTTCGCGGTGCCGCTCGCGTGCGCCGCCATCGCGATCGACGCCGCTCGGCGCCCCGCCGGATCGATTCCCCGTCGGCGGCGCGTCGTCTGGGTTGCCCTGCCGGTCGTGTTACTGCTCGGGCTCGCGGGCGGCTTCATCGCGCCCGGCGTCGCCGTCTTCCAGCTCATCGCCGTCGCGTCGATTCCGCTGGCGCTCGTGATGATCCCGGCCTACCTGCTCACGGTCGTCTATCCGAGGCCGTCTGCGGACAGCAGCAACGCGACGGGCGAGACGTCTTGACGCTTTGACGTTATGACGTTTGAGTGCTAGGCTCGACTCGGAGGTGAGCGCCATGGGAGCCGATTCGAAGCGCGCCACGATCTACCTCGACGCCGAGCTGCACCGGGTGCTGAAGATGAAGTCCGCTGTCCAGGACCGCTCCGTGTCCGACCTCGTCAACGACGCCGTGCGCGAGATGCTGCGCGAGGATGCCGAGGACCTCGCCGCGTTCGAAGAGCGTGCAGGCGAGCCGTTCGTCGCGTATGAAGACATGGTCAAGTGGCTGAAGGCCGATGGGAAGCTATGAGGTCAGGTTCCGCGCCGGAGTCCTCAAGGACCTGAGGCGGATACCTGCCGAGCAGGTCGGGCGCATCATGGAGCGCGTCGCAGCGCTCGCCGACGATCCGCGTCCTCCCGGTGCCGAGAAGCTCAGCACCCGCGAGCGCTACCGCGTCAGGCAAGGTGACTACCGGATCGTCTACGAGATCGAAGACCGCGTCGTCACCGTGTGGGTCGTGAAGATCGGGCACCGCCGCGACGTCTACCGAGGCGCATGAACCGCGCCTCCCGCCCTTGACCGCATCTCCTGGGAGTCATACCATCGGTGTGAACGCTGGTATGACTGAGGAGGCGACGCCCATGACCGCGAAGGTCACCATCTCGCTCCCCGACGAGCTGCTTGTCCGCCTCGACGGCGAAGCCGCCGAGGCAGGCGTATCGCGCAGCGAGCTCGTCCAGGAGTCGCTCGCCGCCTACCTCGGCAAGACGCTGGAGCAGCGGGCCGACGAGGTGCGGCGCGCTCGGATGCTCGAGGCGCTCGAAGGGATGCGGACGTTTCACGTCGGCCGCGAGATACGGGACGATCGCCCCAGCCTCGAGATCCTGCGCGAGATCCGCGAGACGGACGACAGTGCTCCGCTGCGTGACATCCGCAAGGGCACGAGATGACAGCCGGGCGCCCCACGTACGTGCTCGACGCATCGGTCGGCGTGAAGTGGTTCAAACCCGAGGCAGGCCGGGCCGAAGCGCTGGCGCTGCTCGGGCGCGCCACATGCGGTGAGATAGCCTTCGCGGTGCCGGCGTACTTCGTCCACGAGGTGCTCTCGGTGGTGCGGCGGCATTACACGCCGCGTGACGTCGTGCCTGCGTGGCGCCACATCACCGCCTCCGGCATCGCGGTGCTCCCGCTCACCGACGAGGTCGTCGAGGAGGCGGCGCGCCAGTGCGAGGCGCTCGACTGCTCGTTCTACGATGCCCTTGCCCCGGCCTGCGCCTCGCTGCTCGGCGCCACGCTTGCGAGCGCGGACGAGCGCGCGCACGGCGCCTACCCGGGCGTGCACCTGGTCGCGGAGCCGTGAGCCAGCTTCCGCGCGCCTATCCCGCCGCACGGCCCCGCCCCGCCTCCGCTACAATGCACGTGACCGTCTGCCGCCTCGTCCGAGGAGCCGCTCCTGATGCGTGACGACCTTCCTGCCGATCTCGCTCCGCGCCTGGCCGAGGAGCTCGGCCTGAAGCCCGCCGAGTACGAGCACGTCGTCGAGATCCTCGGCCGCACGCCCACGGTGACCGAGCTCTACATGTACTCGCTCATGTGGTCGGAGCACTGCTCCTACAAGCACTCGCGCAAGGCGCTGCGGATGTTCCCCACCGAGGGGCCGGCGGTACTGCAGGGTCCCGGTGAGAACGCAGGCGTGATCGGCGTAGGCGACGGGTGGGCGATCGCCTTCAAGATGGAGTCGCACAACCACCCGAGCGCCATCGAGCCCTACCAGGGTGCGGCGACCGGCGTGGGCGGCATCATCCGCGACATCTTCACGATGGGCGCGCGCCCCATCGCCTCGCTCGATAGCCTGCGTTTCGGCACGCTCGACAAGCCGAGGCAGCGCTACCTCTTCGAGGGCGCGGTTGCCGGCATCGGCGGCTACGGCAACTGCCTCGGCGTGCCCACCGTGGGCGGCGAGGTCTACTTCGAGGAGGCCTACGAGGGCAACTGCCTCATCAACGCCATGGCCATCGGGCTCATGCGCGAGGAGGACCTCATGCTCGCCGTGGCGGCCGGGCCGGGCAACCTGCTCGTGCTCATCGGTTCGACCACCGGGCGCGACGGCATCGGCGGGGCGAGCGTGCTCGCGAGCCAGGAGTTCGACGAGAAGGCCGAGGAGAAGCGCCCGAGCGTTCAGGTGGGCGACCCGTTCACCGAGAAGCTGCTCATCGAGGCGTGTCTCGAGCTGCTGGAACGCGACCTGCTCGTGGCGCTCGGCGATCTCGGGGCGGCCGGGCTCACCTCGAGCGCGAGCGAGATGGCCTCGCGTGGCGGGGTCGGGCTCGAGATCGACGTCACACTCGTGCCGCAGCGCGAGGATGCGATGAAGCCCTTCGAGATCATGGTCTCCGAGTCCCAGGAGCGCATGCTCGCGGTCGTCACTCCCGAGAAGCTCGGTGAGGTCCAAGACGTCTGCGAGCGGTGGGGGCTGCCCGCCACCGTCATCGGCCAGGTCACCGATACGGGCCGGTTGGTCATACGCGATGGTGACGAGGTGGTCGGTGATATGCCGGCCGCCACGCTCGCGCACGACGCGCCCATCTACGACCCGCCCGCCGTCCGGCCCGCCTACCTCGACGAGCTGCAGCGGTTCGACCCGCTCGCCGAGCTGGACCACCCCGAGGGCGCCGAGATGCTTACCGCCACGCTGTTCGATCTGCTTGCGAGCCCCAACATCTGCTCGCGCCGGTGGATCTGGGAGCAGTACGACCACCAGGTCATGCTCAACACCGTCGTACTGCCGGGCTCGGACGCGGCGGTGCTGCGCATCGGGATGCCGGGGCGCGGCGAGGTCACCGAGCGCGCCATCGCCGCGTCGAGCGACTGCAACGCCCGCTACTGCTACCTCGACCCGTACACCGGCGCACAGATCGCGGTAGCCGAGGCCGCGCGCAACGTCGCGTGCGCCGGCGGGCGCCCGGCGGCCATCACCGACTGCCTGAACTTCGGATCGCCCGAGAAGCCCGAGGTGTTCTGGACGTTCGTGGAGTCCATCCGCGGGATGGCCGATGCGTGCCGCGCCTGGGAGGTGCCGGTCATATCGGGCAACGTCTCGTTCTACAACGAGTCCTTCGGCCAGCCGATCTACCCCACGCCCACCGTCGGCCTCGTCGGCATCCTCGAGAACGTTGCGCATCACACCACGCTTGGCTTCAAGGAGGCGGGTGACGTCGTGGTGCTGCTGGGCGAGACCGAGGCCGAGCTCGGGGGCAGCGAGTATCTGAAGGTCGTGCACGAGACCGTGGCAGGCCTGCCGCCGCGGGTCGATCTTGACGCCGAGGCGGCGCTGCGCGAGGTGCTGCTCGGGGCCATAGGGGAGGGCATCGTGCTCTCGGCCCACGATTGCTCCGAGGGCGGGCTTGCGGTCGCGCTCGCCGAGAGCTGCATCGCCGGGGGAATCGGTGCGGACATCCACCTCGCCGACGAGCTGCCACCCGTGGCCGAGCTCTTCTCCGAGACGCAGGGCCGGGTCGTCGTGACGGTGGCTGAGGCTGCTATCGAGCGACTGTTCGGGCTCGCGTTCGCCGCAGGCGTACCGTTCGCGGTCATCGGGACGGTCGGCGGCGACACGCTGAGCATCGAGGGGCTCGCCGAGGCGGGTGTCGTCGAGATGCGCGAGGTCTTCGAGAGCGCGCTCGCAGGGTTCGTGCACTCTGAGGAAACGATAGCGACCGAGGAGCTGCGCGAGGGGTAGCGCCGTTCGTCGCAGTAATTCGGCCGTTCGTCGGAATCGCACCCTCGTTCAGCCTGGGTTTCCGTGCAGAACGCGTGTGTTTTCAGCCGGCTTCGGGCATAATGGCTATGCGTCTCCGGACGCACAACTGCAGTATGGGGGGAAGCGACGATTCGCCGGTTGTGTACGGTCACCCGAGACCGGCGGGGAGCGAATGGTGAGACCGGCCCATCCACATGAGGCCGGTCTTCGTTGTCTCCGGGGTCGAATATATGGTCGGCGAGGGGCCCGCTGGGAACGGGCCGACGGAGAGGGGTCGTGATAGGTATGAGGAGGCTCTGGTTCTTGGCGCTCGCGCTCGTGCTGCTCTTCAGCATGAACGCGGGTGCGTTCGCAGCTCTGGTGGTCCCGCGCGCGCCGTATGAGGGTGAGACCAACATGCCCGGCGACGGCGGTGACACGTGGACCTTCGTCGAGTGCGACTTACAGTTCAAGGTCGACGAGGGGTATGTCGAGCCCGGCGAGTGGACCGAGGATGGCATCACCGTCTCGGTCTATGCGAACCCCGACGGGAAGACAGTGTTCGACTTCGAATCGGAAACCGTCATGGTCAAGAAGGTTGCGGTGAAGGGCGGAAACGCCACCTATCCGTACCCGCCGATGCCGTGGGGCGAGCCGAACGCCGCTATCGATGGTCAGTGGATCTACGACTACACCGCTCTTGGCGGTGTCGCGTCAGACACCGGCCTCCGTGCCCCGAACAACGATGCCGGCAATCAGGCAGATCTCAGCAACCTCGTGTTCTGCTTCATGCACGAACCGCCGCCTCCGCCTCCGGATGGGAGTATCAGCGGCTTCAAGTGGTACGACCGCAACAAGAACGGTGAGCGGGACGATGGCGAGCCGCTGCTCACGGGCTGGAGGATCAACCTCACCGACGGGGTGGAGACGTGGTGCCTGCTCACCAATGAGGCGGGGGCGTTCACTTTCTCCGGCCTGGCACCCGCGACGTATTGGCTAAGCGAGGCGAGCCCGCCCGTTGGCTCGGGATGGGTGCAGACCTGGCCGGCGGGCAACATCTATGAGATTGAACTCGAGCCGGATGAGGCGAGATCCGGGTTCAGGTTCGGCAACGTGTGCGAGGTCACCGCGACCGGCGGGTTCACGCTCGGCTACTGGAGCAACCGCAACGGCTCGGCCGATCTGACTGCCTACAACAGGACGCGTCATTCCCAGGCATGGCAGGACCACCTCGATTCGTACAATCTCGTGAACCGAAACGGGTCGGCGTTCGACGCGAACACGTATGCGGGCTTCCGCACCTGGCTGCTTGATGCGAACTCGACCAACATGTCCTACATGCTTTCGGTACAGATGGCGGCGACGCTCCTCAATATGGAGGTCAAGGGAGCCAGCTACACAGGGCACGGCGTCGTCTGGAACGGTGAGTGGAAGTCGATCGGGACGTTGATCGGCGAAGCGAACACATTCCTGGCGCTGAACCCGGTGACTCGTGACGGTAGCGTCAACCGAGCACAGGCCGAAGCGTACAAGAACCTGTTCGACGACTTGAACAACAACCGCAGGATGCTTATCCCGTACGATCCGTGCCCTGTCCCGGAATGGACGTGCGGCAGCTGACGAACGCTCCAAGAGTGGCCACAAGGAGGCGGGCCCGAATCCTCGGGCCCGCCTCCGTTCGCACTCTGGGCGTTCTGACGCCCGCGACGAAGGCTACCGCGTCCTCGTCCGCCCGCTCACCGTCACCGCTACCGAAGCCGACGTCGAAGAGTTGCCCGCGGTGTCGAACGCCACAGCGGTGAGTGTGTGCGCACCGCTGAGCTTCCTCGTGTTCCAGTTGACAGAGTACGGCGCTGACAGCGAAGTCCCGATTCGCGCGCCGTTGACGAGGAACTCGACACGCGCAATGCTCATGTTATCCGCCGCCTGCGCACGAATCGTCACCACGCCGGAAACCGTGACGCCTTCTGCCGGGGAGGTGATGGCCACGGTAGGCGGTGTGGTGTCCGCAAGCGGGGCGGGCTCGGGTTCGGGCGCCGGGGCGGGTTCGACGGACTGCGTCTGTGTCGCCGGTGGCGATGTCGCAATGGCTGCGGACATCGCCGCACCGGCATCGATGCGGCCCCACCCGTAATGCTTGTCCCAACCTGACTCGCCGAGGTCCGTTGCCGTCCGCCGGATGATGTCCGCCACCTGCGCGCCGGTGAGTTCGGGATTGGCGGAGAACAACAGTGACGCGAGCCCGGCAACGAAGGGAGTGGATGCCGAGGTGCCACCGAAGTAGGTCCACTGGCTCCCGTCGGGACTGTTGACCGGAAGACAGGTTGTCGGGATCGCCTCACCCGGCGCGACCACGCTGACGTGCGGTCCGAAACTTGAGAACGAGGAGATGGTGGTGATCTGTACGGATCCGACGCCGACCACGCCGTCGAATCCCGCCGGATACCGCACTCCCTCAGTCCCCGTGTTGCCCGCCGATGCGCTTAGGAACATGCCCTTGCCGAGCGCGTAGTCGACAGCGCTCTTGACGGAGCTGCTGTAGCTCGTCCCACTAAAGCTCATCGTCGCGACGCGGGCACCATTGTCCGCCGCGAACGTAAGTGCCGACGCTACGGCGCTCCAGCTCATCGAGGAGTTGCCGACCCGCAGGGGCATGACTGGCGAGTTCCACGTCGCGCCTGCGTACATGACACCGTTGTTGCCCGTCTGGGCCGCGATGCCGGTGACCATCGTGCCATGGCCGTGCGTGTCGGACGGGTCGGCATCGCCGCTGAAGAAGTCCCATCCGGGCACGAAGCGTCCGGCGAACTCCGAGTGCGAGAGGTCGACACCCGTGTCGAGCACGGCGATCACCGCACCCGCCGAACCGGATGTAGCTGCCCAGGCCTGCGGGAAACCGATGAGAGTGGACTGGCTCTGCTCCCAGAATCTTGGGTCATTGGGAGTCATGTCGGTAGCCCAGATTCCATCCGGCTCGGCGAAGACCACGTTCGGGTTCTTCTGGTAGAGCTTGACGAGGTCGTTCACGCTTCGGCCTCCAGGCGTGGAGACGATATCTATGTTGATCTGAGGAATGCGTCCCTTCGCCTTAGCGCCGAGCGAAGCGTGGGCACCCGCCCGGTCCCAGGCAGGCGTGCCCGGCTTGAACTGTACGAGGAGCTGACCCGGGACGACGGGGCCTTCATCGACTGCTGCCGGATGGTGCGCGGTTGCCGGTCCGAGCAGCCCGAGAAGCAGTGAGAGCGTGAGCGCGGAGGTGAACGCGACTCGAAGCGGCAGACGCACGATGCGGTGGGACATTGGACCATCATCCTCTCGCTGCCTTACGAAGTGTGTCTGTCTGTATCGGCACGAAAGGCTGTGCGCTTGAGCACGTTCCGTGTGGCATGAGGGAGGGGATCGTGACGCGGCGCAGACCGCCGTCGTGTTATCCTACGCGCGTTCGTTGGACACCGCCGGAGTCAGGACGCTGCTCGCATGACCGACCCCAGCACCCCCGTCGACTGTCCCGTCGATGATCGACCCGAGCGCCCCGACCGCCCCGAAGAGGCCTGCGGGGTCTTCGGCGTCTACGCTCCGGGCGAAGACGTCGCCCGGCTCACCTACTTCGGGCTGCATGCGCTCCAGCACCGCGGGCAGGAGTCGGCCGGAATCGCGGTGGGAGATGGCGAGACCGTCACCGTCACCAAGAACCTCGGACTCGTGAGCAAGGTCTTCACCGAGTCCGACCTCGACTCGCTGACCGGCTCGGTCGCGCTTGGCCACACGCGCTACTCGACCACGGGTTCATCTACCTCCTGGGAGAACGCCCAGCCGCATCTTTCGGCCATCGGGCACCAGGTCATCGCCGTGGCGCACAACGGCAACCTTGTGAACACCGGCGAGCTGCGCGACTCGCTCAAGGGCAATGGCGTGCGCTTCCGCTCCACCACCGATTCCGAGGTCATCGCGACGCTCGTCGGCCACTACACGCAGGTCCACAACCACATCCGCTCGGGCATCCGTGAGGCGATGAAGCTCATCCGCGGCGCGTATTCGGTCGTACTCATCACCGAAGACGCGCTCTACGCGTTTCGCGACCCGTACGGCATCCGCCCGCTCGTGCTCGGCCGCCTGCCGCAGGGCGGCTGGGTGGTCTCGAGCGAGACGTGCGGGCTCGACATCATCGGCGCCGAGTACCTGCGCGACCTGCAGCCCGGCGAGATGGTGAAGATCTCAGCCGACGGGCTTGAGGCCGAGGAGGCCGTCCCTGCCGAGAAGCCGAGTATGTGCATCTTCGAGTTCATATACTTCGCGCGCCCCGACAGCGTGATCTACGACTGTACGCTCTACGAGGCGCGCCGCCGCATGGGGGCCTCGCTTGCAGCGAGCGCTCCGGCCGAGGCTGACGTCATCATCGGCGTGCCCGACTCCGGCGTGCCGGCGGCGGTGGGTTTCGCGCAGGCGAGCGGTATCCCGTTCGGCGAGGGGCTCGTGAAGAACCGTTACATCGGCAGGACGTTCATCTCGCCCACGCAGACTATCCGACAGCAGGGCATCCGCCTGAAGCTGAACCCGCTTCGCCACGTCATCGAGGGCAAACGCATCGTCGTGGTCGACGACTCGATCGTCCGCGGCAACACCTCGCGCAAGCTCGTGCAGCTGCTGCGCGACGCCGGCGCCACCGAAGTGCACATGCGCATCACCTCCCCGCCCGTGCGCTGGCCGTGCTTCTACGGCATCGACACCGACACGCAGGAGCAGCTCATCGCTTCGGCCAAGTCGGTCGAGGAGGTCGGCGAGTTCATCGGGGCCGACTCGCTCGCCTACCTCTCGCTCGATGACCTCGTCGCCTCGACCGGCCGGAGTGCCGGCGAGTTCTGCATGGCGTGTTTCGACGGAGAGTATCCGGTCGACATCCCCGAAGCGGTCCGCAAAGGCAAGCTCGCGCTCGAGTCCTGCGGGTAGGGCGGCCGCGTGGTCACGGAGCTCGCCTCGGCGGCAGGCGCGGGCCTGCTGCTCGGCATCCAGTTCAATCCCGTTGCCTCAGTCGTGGGCGCCGCTGTCGCAGCCGGGCTGTTCGCGGCGGGGCGCGCGGTCCCGGCGATCGTAGTGTTGCTCGGCGCATGGCTTCTCGGCGATGGAGCGCGGTTGCTTGCGCGCGCGACCGATGCGATCGCGGGGCCCGGGCTGGTCGAGGGAGGGATTGAGGCCCAGTGGGCCGTGCTGGCGCTCTGGGCGCTCGGCGGCTTTGCACTCGGCTACGCGCTCCCCACGTGGGCGGGCACGTTCGTGGGCCGGCGCGTGACCCACGGCACGGGCTGGCTTGCTGCCGGGGCGGTGGCCGCGACCGCGAGCGGCGCGCTCTCGATGCTGTCGGGGGCGCTCGGCTGACAGGGCGCGCGGGGCCGGTGCAAGCGATGGCGTACGCGGCGCCGGTGCCCGGCTGCGCTAGAATGACCCCCGGACCCGCTGCGCGCACCGCCGAGGAGGCATCCGGATGACCGAGCGCGACGACACCCATCCCACCACCTACCGCGACGCCGGCGTCGACACCGCCGAAGGCGCGCGTGCGGTCAACGCCATCCGCTCGGCGGTGCGCTCGACCTACCGCCCCGAGGTTCTCGGCGACATCGGCGGTTTCGGCGGCCTGTTCAGTGCGAAGGCGCTCAAGGAGATGGACGACCCGGTCCTCGTGAGCGGGACCGACGGCGTAGGCACGAAGCTCCGGCTCGCGCAGCTGCTCGACCGTCACGACACCGTCGGCATCGATCTGGTGGCGATGTGTGCCAACGACATCCTCACCTGCGGCGCCGAGCCGCTGTTCTTCCTCGACTATGTCGGGATCGGCGCGCTGCGGACCGAGCGGGTCACGCAGATCGTGGAGGGCATCGCCGAGGGCTGCCGCCAGGCGGGCTGCGCGCTCGTCGGGGGCGAGATGGCAGAGCACCCCGGAACGATGGAGCCCGACGACTACGATCTCTCGGGGTTCTGCGTGGGCGCGGTCGATCGGGCGAAGATGGTCGACGGTTCGGCGGTTCGGCCGGGCGACGTCATCCTCGGCCTGGAGTCGAGCGGCGTGCATTCGAACGGCTACTCGCTCGTGCGCAAGGTGCTGGTGCAGGGGCGCGAGGACGAACTCGGCCTGCCACGCGTGGATCTCGGCGGGGCGACGCTCGGCGACGTGCTGCTCGAGCCGACGCGCATCTACGTCCGTCCCGTGCTGGCGGCCCTGCGCGCCGCGAAGGTCAACGCGATGGCGCACATCACCGGGGGCGGGATCACCGAGAACCTCGACCGGGTGCTGCCCGAAGACTGTGACGCCGAGGTCATCCGCGGCGCCTGGCGGGTGCCCCGCATCTTCGATCTCGTCGCCGACGCCGCCTCACTGGGCGATGAGGAGATGTACCGGACGTTCAACATGGGCGTCGGCTACGCCCTTGTCTGCACGCCGAACGCCGCCCCCGCGGTGGCCGCAACCCTCCGCGAGGCCGGCGAACGCGTCACCGAGATCGGTGAGATCGTCGAGGGCACCGGCGTGGTGCGCTACCGGTGACGGGTCGGGCGGCTACTTCAGGTAGCTGAAACCTTCCTCGCTGTAAGGTCCCGTACTGGCCCGATACTCGGTGTACGGAGCGAACCCGGGTTGAAGACCGAATCCCTCTTCGTTGTACGCACCCGTGTCGGCCCGATACTCGGTGTAGGGTGCGGACACGATGAGCCCGAACCCCTCTTCGTTGTACGCAGCCGTGTCGGCGCGATACTCCGTGTACGGGGCGGATGTCGTGACCGAACCATGTCCCTCTTCCAGGTACGCAACCGAATCGCCGCGATAGCCATCACCCGCCGAGGCGGCGAGCGGCATGGCGAGCACGAGCAGCGCCGCGAACCCGAGGAGGAGAGCCATTCTCGTCACTCTGAAGGTCGCCATCTTCGACACCTCCCTTCGTCGGCCACACGTGCGCGAATATGAACGTCCTCACAGGACTATGTTCATGCGGGGGGAACCTGCGGTTAATGCCGTGCGAACGTCGCGCTAACATGGCCGGCGCCCCGCGGGGACGCCGGCGAGCGGTTGGGTACATCTGTGACAGGGCCGGATTGCGGGGAGGCGAAGGTGTCAGCCGCAGGCGCACTCTCGGCGTGGGGGATTAAGATACTCCCGCACGAGCGACTGGTGGTCGCGGGTGGCCAGCGGCTCGAATTGACCGCGCGCGAGTTCGACATCCTCGCACACCTCGCCGAGCACCCGGGGTGGGTCTACTCGGTCGATCAGCTCGCCGACGGTGACGAGCAGTCCCACGACTTCAGCCTCGACTCGGTGCGCGTGCACGTCGCCCACCTGCGCCACAAACTGGAGATCGCGGGGCTCGAAGGCGTCATCGACACGGTCCGCGGGGTCGGCTACCGGCTTGCGAACCCGGAAATCTATCCGGCGGACAGCAGCGATACCGCCGCCGTCCCGGGTCGCGCGAACGTTCACCAGTGCACCGCGCGGCTGCGCGACTGCCTGTGGCTCCTCGAGCAGGCGGTCGTCGAACTGGAGCGCCTCTCTTCGGATGCCGGGGTCGTCGAGGCGGCGTGCGATGCGCTCGACGCGGCGCGAACCACGATCGAGGCCCTGCTCGGCGAAGGCACGCCTGATACCCTGTAGGACGCAACCGTGCAGGAGCGTACGACGAGAGGGGCGTATCGAATGACGTCTTCGGAGCGACTCAGGATCGGGGTGCTCATCTCGGGTTCGGGTACGAACCTCCAGGCGATCATCGACGCCGTCGCCGGGGGACGGCTCGACGCGGAGGTCGCCGTCGTGATCTCGAACGAGGAAGACGCGTACGGACTGGAGCGGGCGCGCAAGGCGGGCGTGCCGGCGGTCTGGATCGACCGCACCGACTACACCACTTTCCGGGCGTACAACGAGGCGATTCGCGACGTGCTGCTCGGGTACGAGGTAGGCGTGGTGGCCATGGCTGGCTACATGCGCCTGCTCAGCAGGGAAGTGCTCGACACCTTCCCCGATCGCGTGATCAACATCCACCCCTCGCTGCTCCCGGCGTTCCCGGGGCCCTCGGGGATTCGCGAGGCGTTCGAGTACGGCGTCAAGGTGACCGGCGTGACCGTGCACTTCGCGAACGAGAACTTCGACGAGGGTCCGATCATCGCGCAGGGTGTCGTCGAGATCGCCGAAGACGACACGCTCGAGTCACTCGAGGCGAAGATCCACGGGGTCGAGCACCGGCTCTATCCCGCGGTTCTGCAGCTCATCGCCGAGGGCCGCGTCTCGATACTCGGAAGAAAGGCCAGGATAGAGCCGGTCTTCTAGTTGGGTAAGATTCTGTTAAGACCCTCCGTTCATGATGGAGTGGGTCGCGGTGGAGAGGGGGCGCCGCGGCCCGAACCGATACCTCGAACGGGGGGTCACGACATGGACTGGCAGAAGTGGGTCGACGCGGGCATCCTCGGACCGGCGCCGGCAGGACGCCTGCGCGTGGAGCCCACCATCAGGCGGGCTTGGGCGCGCGTGGGGGACGCGCGGCTCGCATACAAGGCCGCGGACTGGGAGACGGCAGACCGCAAGCTGCGCGAAGCGTTCGCCACGGCCAGCCAGGCGCTCGTCTGCTACCACTACCTCGACACCTACGAAGACGTCGACTTCGAGCTCGCCGAGGAGTTCGCGCTCAACTTCTACGGTGAGAAGTTCGTCGGCCCGATCTTCGAGCGGGCGCGCACGCTCCGCCGGCTCATGCCGCTCGGCGACACACTGGACGAGGAGACCGATCGCATCGTGCGAAACAGCGTCGCGTCCTCCTCCTCCTACGTCGCCATCGTCGAGTGCGCGACGTATCGCGACGCGCCCCCGCACTTCTTCTCGCATAACGCGCCTAACTGGTATATTCGTCAGACCTGATTAGGGGGCCATCCGTACGCAACGCACGGTACGGGCTGACGAGAGGACCAAGGCATGAGACACCGCACGAGGAAGTCAGGTGCGCTCGCGCTCGCGACCCTGATGCTGGCCGGAACGGCGCTGGTGGGCTGCGGGGGCAACGGCGCCGAGGAGCCCTCCGGAAACGGCGAGCCTGAACGCATGCAGGTCAAGATCGGGTTCGCCGCTCCGCTCACCGGCGACAACGCCGTCTACGGCCAGGGCATGAAGCGCGCCGTCGAACTGGCCTTCAAGGAGGCGAACAACTCCGAGGAGGTCCGAGCGGCCGGCTACGAGTTCGTGCTGCGGGCCGAGGACGACCAGGGCGACCCGAAGCAGGCCGTCAACGTGGCGAACCTGCTCGCCGGCGACACCGATGTGATCGGCGTCATCGGACACTTCAACTCCGGCTGCACCATCCCCGCCTCGCCCGTCTACGAGGACGCCGGCATGGCGATGATCACGGTCTCGTCCAACCCGCAGATCACCGCCCAGGGCTTCGCGGTAGTCAACCGCATCGTGGCGCGCGACGATGCCCAGGGTGCGTTCGCCGCTCAGCTCGTCTTCGAGGACTTCGGCTACGACAGCGTGGCGATCGTCGACGACTCCACGCCGTACGGCCAGGGGCTTGCCGACGAGTTCGTCAAGACGTTCGAGGCGCTCAACGGCACGGTGCTCGCCCGCGAGGCCATCCAGACCCGTGAGGTGGACTTCAGCGCGCTCGTCACGCGGCTCAAGAGCCTGAACCCTCAGGCCGTCTACTACGCAGGCGCGCACACCGAGGGCGGACTGATCTCCAAGCAGATGAGCGAGGCCGACCTCGACGTGCCGCTCATCGGTGGCGACATCATCTTCTCCGAGGAGTTCATCACGATCGCCGGCGCGGCCAACGCCGAAGGTGACGTCGCAACCATGCTCGGGCTTCCGCTCGACCAGCAGGCACGAGGCCAGGACTTCAAGGCCGCCTACGAGGCCGAGTACGGTGCGAGCCCCGAGGCCTACGACTCCTACGCGTACGACGCAGCGGCCATCTTCGTCGAGGCGGTGCTCGAGGCCGGACCGGAGCGTGCCGGCGTGATCGAGGCCGTGCGCGGTATCGAGTATGACGGGGTGACCGGAACCACGCAGTTCGACGAGAACGGCGACACGCTCAACCAGGCCATCTCCGCCTATCGCGTCACGAACGGCGCGTGGGAGCAGATCATGGAGTAGCGCCTCCGGTGGCGCGCTCGGTACGACCCGCTAGAATCGAACAGTGACGCAGTACCGGCCGGGGTGGCCCGCCCGCAGACGCGGCGCGCTCCCTCGGCCGGTGTGTCTCGAAGGGCGACGGATCAGTCAGGAGAGGGTTGTCGATGGATCAGGTACAGGTCAGGCGCGCGCTCGTCTCGGTCACCGACAAGACCGGGGTGGTGGAGTTCTGCCGGGCAGTGGCGGACGAGTTCGGCGTCGAGATCGTCTCGACCGGGGGGACCGCGAAGGTGCTTGCCGAGGCCGGCATCACCGTGCGTCCCATCGACGACCTCACGGGCTTCCCTGAGATGATGGACGGCCGGGTCAAGACGCTGCATCCGCGTGTCCACGGCGGCCTGCTCGCCCGGCGCGACGTGCCCGAGCACATGGCCGCTGCCGAGGCGCACGGCATCGGGATGATCGACATGGTCGTCGTGAACCTCTACGCCTTCGAGGCGACCATCGCGCGCGAGGGCGTGACCGAGGAAGACGCCATCGAGAACATCGACATCGGCGGGCCGGGCATGCTGCGCTCGGCGGCGAAGAACTTCGCGAGTGTGGCGGTCGTGACCGACCCCGGCCGCTACGAGGAGATCCTCGCCGAGATGCGCGCGAGCGGGGGAGGCACCACGCTCGAGACGCGGCGCGCACTCGCGACCGAGGTCTTCCGCACCACGAGCGCGTATGACAGTGCGATCTGGATGTACCTTTCCGGCTACCACCGGACGCGCTTTCCCGACGAGGTGCGATTCCGCCTCGAGAAGGCCCAGGACCTGCGCTACGGCGAGAACCCGCACCAGGAGGCCGCGTTCTATCGGTTTGTCGACGGCAAGCCGCTCACGCTCGCCCGTGCGACGCAGCTGCAGGGCAAGGAGCTCTCCTACAACAATATCCTCGACACCGACGCGGCCTGGACCGGTGTGCGCGAGTTCGACCGTCCGGCGTGCGTCATCGTCAAGCACACCAATCCCTGTGGCATCTCCATCGCCGACGACATCACCACCGCCTACCTCAACGCGCACGACGCCGATCCGGTGAGCGCGTTCGGTGGCGTGATGGCGTTCAACCGCCCGGTGCCGGCGACGCTCGTGCAGGGCATCTTCGACAACGCCCAGTTCGTCGAGGTGATGATCGCGCCCGAGTTCGAGCCCGACGCGCTCGAGATGCTCGCCACCAAGCCCAACGTGCGCGTGCTCGCGACCGGCGGGCTCAGGCCGCTTGCCGGGCAGTACGAGTCGCGCGCGGTCGAGGGCGGCATGCTCATCCAGAACGGGGACTCGGTGGCCGAGGACCCCGCGACCTTTCGCATCGTCACGAAGCGCCAGCCCACCGCCGAGGAGACCGAACAACTACTCTTCGCGTGGAAGGCCGCCAAGTCCGTGAAGTCCAACGCCATCCTACTCGCGAAGGACTACATCACGGTCGGCGTGGGCGCCGGGCAGATGAACCGGGTGAACTCCGCGCGCATCGCTGTCGAGCAGGCGGGGCCTAGGGCAAACGGGGCGGTCGCGGCGAGCGACGCGTTCATGCCGTTCCCGGACTCGCTCGAGGTCTGCGCCGCGGCCGGCGTCGTCGCGGTCATCCAGCCCGGCGGCTCGGTGCGCGACGAGGAGGTCATCGCGAAGGCCGACGAGCTCGGCGTCGCGATGCTCTTCACCGGCCACCGGCACTTCCGCCACTAGCGCGAAGCGGCGGGCGGACCCGTGGTGTCGCCGCGCGTGACGCCCCTGCCGCCCGACAGGCCGGCGGGCCGGCATCCGCTGCTACTCGCGCCGTCCGGCCCGCGGGGGTGGTTCGGCGGCGAGGGGCTTCGCGCATCCGATCCGGTGTCGGTGGTCGAGAGCGCCTCCGTCGCCGAGGCCGGCCGGGCGCTGGAGGCGGCGTTCGACTCCGACGAGCCGGTGTTGGTCGCTGCGCTCATCACCTACGAGGGCGAGGCGTGCGTGCTGACGTACCCCGGGTGGGGCGCGACCGGGGCGCGGAGCGCGGCCAACGACGCCGGTGGCAGGAACGCCTCGGCCGGCGAACCGCTCGTCCTCGACCCGGGACGCACGCTCTCGGGCCGGGAGTATCGCGCGGCCGTGCGCGAGGTGCGCGAACGGGTCGCGGCCGGCGACGTCTACGTGCTCAACCTCACCTACACGCTTACCGGAGCTGCCGCCGCGGGCTCGTGGGCGACCTTCGCCGCGCTCCTCGAACGCGCCGGCGCCGAGATGTCGGCCTTCCTCGAGCTGCCGGACCGCACCATCGCATCGGTGTCGCCCGAACGGTTCGTGCGGGTGGTGCGCGACGGCTCCCGGCGCTTCGCCGAGATCTGGCCGATCAAGGGCACGCGTCCGCGGGGAGCGGGTCCGGATGCCGATGCCGCTCTCGCCGCCGAGCTTGCTGCCGACCCGAAGGAGCGCGCCGAGCACGTCATGGTCGTCGACCTGGAGCGCAACGACCTGGGGCGCGTGTGCGAGGCCGGCAGCGTGCGTGCCGACCCGCTGCTCGAGGTCGTGCCCGCGTCCTACTGCCACCAGATGGTCTCCCGCGTGTCCGGCACGCTCCGTCAGGAGGCAACCTTCGCCGAGCTGCTCGAAGCCACCTTCCCGTGCGGCTCGGTGACCGGCGCTCCCAAGATAGCCGCGATGCGCATCGCTGGCGAGCTAGAGGGTGCCCGCCGTGGTGCGTACACCGGCTCGCTCCTCGTGGCCAGGCCCGGCGAGCTCGACTCCTCGGTCCTCATCCGCACCGCTGTGCTGGAGGGCCCGATGCTCGGCTGGGGAACCGGGTGCGGGATCACGTGCGAATCCGATCCGGCCGAGGAGTGGCTCGAGACCCTGCTCAAAGCCTCGCCGGTGCTCGGCGACGGCCTGCCGCCGGTGGCCCTGCGTGAGACGTGCCGTGTTTCGGGAGCGCGGGTCCCGCTGTTCGCGTACCATCTCGCGCGCCTTGCGGCGGGCGGTTGCGGGCCGGGCGTGCTCGCGCGGGTGCGCGCGACGGTCGCGGGCGAGCTCGCCGGCCGGGTTGGGGATGCCGCAGTCCGACGCCTCGCGGTCACGGTGCAGACTGACGGCGGAGTGCGCGCCTCACTGACGGAAGCGCCCTCGACCCTCGACGTCCCCGGCGGTCCCGTGCCGGTGCCTGTGACCGTGTCCGCGGCGCCGGTGCTGCCTCCGGGGGCCGCCAAGCCCGCCGACCGCTCGGCGTGGGACGAGGCGCAGCGCCTCGCACGTCAGGCCGACCCTGGTGCGCAGGCGGTTCTCGCGCTCCCGGACGGGACGGTCGTCGATGGCGCGACCGCGACGGTGTGGATTCGCAAGGGGGACACGCTCACGACGCCGCCGGCGCCGCCGGCGCTCGCCGGGGTCGCGCGTGAGGCGGTCTTCGACCTCGCAGCGAGCTGCGGTCTGGCCGCCTCAGAAGCGCACCTCACGCTCGCTGATCTCGACAAAACCGAGGAGCTCTTCTTCACGAACGCGTTCGCGGGTGTCGTCGCGGCGCGAGGACGCGGCGGGAGCGCGGTCGTCGCGCTGCGTGAGGCGCTCGCGCGCGAGTTCGGGTTCTAGGCGCGCGGCGGCGCGTGCATGTGGTCCTGACCCATGAACGTGAGGGTGCGCTGCGGGTAGGGGATCTCGATCTGCTCATCGGCGTAGCGCGCGGCGAGCGCCTTGATGAACTCGTGTCGCAGCACGTGCTGGTTCGTGATCTCGTTCGTGCGCAGCACCACGTTGAACTGGATCGCCGAATCACCGAGGGTGTGGTAACGGACGAGCGGCTCGAACCCCTCGATGTGGCCCTCGACGCGGTCGACGACTTCGGTGGCCACCTCGAGCGTCACTTGCTCGACGTGTTCGAGGTCGCTTCCGTACGCGACGCCCACAGGCACGAGCACCGACATCTCGTGGACCGGCCGGTGGTAGTTGATGATGCGCGAGGTCGCGAGCTTGGAGTTGGGTACGACCACGAGGTTGTTCGAGATCTGACGGATGGTCGTGAACCGCCACGTCATGTCCTCGACGTAGCCCTCCTCGCCCGTCTCCAGCGCGATGAACTCGCCGGGCGTCAGCTGCTTGGAGCCGATGAGCTGCAGGCCGCTGAACAGGTTGGAGAGCGTGTCCTGCAGCGCGAGCGCGACGGCGAGGCCGCCGACGCCGAGTGCGGCCAACAACGGACCGATCTGGACGCCGAGTGCGGTCAGCGCGATGAGTACGCCGAGGGCCACAATGAAGATACGCACGATGTTGACGAAGATGGAGCTTGCGGGGACGACGGCGTCCTCGCGTGAGGTGTACAGGCGCGTGAGTGCCCCGGCGAGCCGGGTCGCGACGATCGTGATGACGAAGATGGCCGCGAGCTGCAGCGTCGTGGCGAGATAACCTGCCATGCGCTCGGTAAGGGCCAGACCGTCAGCGGCGATCCACGCGCCGATGATGAGACCGAGCAACGCCGGCATTCCCGCCAGTGCACGCGCGGTTGCCTCGCCGCCCCGCCAGCCCTGTCGCGCCGAGGCGGAGCGCACCCGCGAGACGACGACGCGGTCGACGACGAGCCCGATGACCCCGCCAGCGATGATGATGAGTGCGGGGACCACGTAGGCGGCCAGGCTCTCGTCCACGGTCACTCCTCTCCTCGGTACTTCGGGTCAGTATAGAGGGTAGGGAATGTGGAGCGCATGCCGGCTTCGCCGCAGGCGGCTGCTTTGACCTCGACCGGAACGCACGCTACACTTCCCTTTGCCTTGTGCGCGGGCGGGAGCCTGCGCGTGTGCGCGGGCCGTTAGCTCAGTTGGTAGAGCAGGGGACTTTTAATCCCAAGGTCGCAGGTTCGAGACCTGCACGGCCCACCACAAGTGAACATGCCCCCATCGTCTAGCGGCCAAGGACTCCGCCCTTTCAAGGCGGCAACAGGGATTCGAATTCCCTTGGGGGCACCAACTTTTCGCAGGTCAGAGGGGGTGCGGCCTCTGATTTGTCGCCCGATTTGTCGCCCGATTTCTTCTCCACTGCGCCCAAAGCGCCGCTGAAGAGGTCGCCGATACTGTCTGCTGCGGCTCTCATCGTGGCGCGATCGGACCAGCAGTAGGTGTCCATCGTGTATGCCGACGAATGGTGGCCGGCGATCTCTTGGACGACCTTCGGGCCGTTGCCCTGCCTGAGCATGAGCGACAGCGCGGTGTGCCGCAGGTCATGGAATCGCGGAGCCACTCGCGAGGACTTCCTGAACTCCTGCCAGGCCCACTCAAAACGCGACGGCCACCACGGCTCGCCATCCTCTTCAGAGAACACCAGCGGGCCGTACTCCAGATGGTAGCCCTCGCCGGCGAGTTCTCGACGCGCCCGGCGATCCTCGTGTTCATCTTTCGCGAGCGCCAACGCACTCACCAGTAGCGCGGGCATTTCTATGGTTCGGCGCGATCGCTCGCTCTTAGGACCCTTGAGTTCGTAGCCTTTGGACCCCTCATCCCACGCCCGAACGACCGAAATTGTGCCACGCACGAGGTCGATGTCATCCCACGAAAGCGCCAGGATCTCGCCGCGGCGCATCCCGGTCGTGACAGCGAGCAACACGGGTAGATGCAGTCGAGTCGCTGGCCCTCATGAGTGGCACGGCCGGCTCGAACTCGGCGTTGGACGTCTGCGACGCAGCCAGTCCCAGGTCGCGTTGCGCGGACGCCGTGCGAGTCCAGACCATGTACTTGGGCACCGGCTTACCAGGCTCGACGAGCGAGTCGTACGGCTTCACGAGCAGCTCTGCACCGATGAGATCATCAGACCGCCCTTCGTTGATCGCGTACCGCGCTCGGTGTCGGCCGGGTTGAACGCGATCTTGTCCAGCCGCACAGCCTAAGAACATTCCCGGAAAGGTACTGCCAATGGCTGCTCGGTACGCTCGGTTGGGCGCTGCCAGCTGATTGATGAGGGGGAAACGAATGCAGAGAACGACCAGGCGGATCGCCATCGCCTCGCAGAAGGGCGGCGTCGGAAAGACGACGACCGCATGGAACGTCGCGGCAGGGCTCACCGCCAAGGGACGAGACGTGCTCGTCGTGGATCTCGACGGACAGTGTCACCTGACCACGGGTGTGCTTGGCACGCCACCCGCGCGCAGTCTGTGGGACGTGCTGGCGGGCACTATGCCTGCCCACGAGGCCGTTGTGCTGGGAGCGGAGTTCGACCTGCTGCCGGCTTCCGAGATGCTGTCGCGCGCGGACTACGATCTCGGTGGTCGGCCCGGGCGCGACTTCCTCCTCTCTCGAGCTCTGAAGGGCCGCCGCGATCCCGCGACAAACACTCGCGCCCCGGGGGTGCAGGACGACTACGACTACATCATCCTGGACTGCCCACCCTCTCTCGGCATCATGACGGCCAACGCGCTGGCCTATGCCAGCGAGGTCATCGTGCCGGTCACCCCCGGGCTCTTCGCCGTAAGTGGCCTCGGGATGCTTGGTTCCGTCATCGCCGAGACCATCGACGCGGGCGTCAATGAGGATCTGGCGATCTCCGGAATCCTGCTCACCCAGTACGAAAGCGGTACCGGTCTGCACCGCAGCATTGCGTCTGCCGTTGAGGAGCAGTTCCCCGGACTGCTCTACCCGCTCGCAATCCGCAAGAACGTGGCTGTGGGTGAGGCCCATGCCGAGGGTCGAAGCGTGCTGTCCTACGCGCCGAAGAGCCACGGTGCCGCCGACTACGCCGAACTCGTCGAGCACCTGATCAGGCAGGAGGGTTAGGCATGGGGCGACCGAGGATCGAGCGCGGCGCGAAGCAGAACGACGTGATCAGGGATCGCGTGGCGGCCGTGGCCGCACGCGCTGCCCGGCCAACCACTCTGCTCGGCCAGAAGACGGACAGGTCGGTGACCGTGCCGTTGGACCAGCTGCACCCGGACCCGCGCAACAACGAAGTGTTCGAGCTCGGAGGCATCGAGGATCTAGCGCGCGACATCGAAGCCAACGGACTGGCCCACTACCCCGTCGTGCGTCCTCATCCCGAGTTCGAGGACGAGTACATGATCGTTGCCGGTCATCGCCGCCATGCGGCGCTCTCGCTGCTCGTCGAGCAGGGACATGGCGCGCGCTTCGGGCAAGTGGCCTGTCACCTCGTGCCATCCGATGACTTGGACTCCGGCGTCCTCATGCTCACAACCAACGTTCGGCAGCGTGATCTCTCCACACTGGAGCGCATTCACACGATTACCTTTGCTCAGAGTCTTGTCGCTGAGCTTCGCGAGGCGGGGCGCCTTGAGGCGGGGACGACCACCGACGGCAAGATCGCCGAGCTCGTGAACCTCGCGCCACGCACCGTCGCCTATTACCGTTCGCTGAGCAAGCTCATCGACGGTCTTCGCGCATTGCTCGACGAGCGCCGTATCACGTTCACGACGGCACGCGAGCTCGCGCAGCAGCCCATCGATGTCCAAGAACGCGTGTTGGCACAGATCGAGGCGGGTGAGGACGGCGCGCTGAGCGGCGCGCAGGTCGCCGCGTTGACGGAGTCCGCAACGGCCAAGGAGCCGCCGGCGCCCAAGGTTCCCGATGCGGGGATTCTGGTCAGCGCGCTCGAGCGTGCCACCAGCAAGCTGCTGCGTTTCGATGCCGCCACGCCGGATGAGCTCGATTCGTTCATCGGTCGCGTCGCCGCGGTTGTTGAACGCCTGGATGCCATCACCGCCAAGAGAGGGGTCTAGCACCATGGCCGAAGCATGGATAATCACCTGCGACGAGCGCCGGGTCGGGGCGCTCACGACCGGCGCACTCGAAGCTGGCGTAGTGCTCGCCGGGACAACCATCGCCGATGTGGGCACGCTGAAGGACGCGGGCGGAACCGCGGCAAACGCCGGGGTAAGCGTTGTAGTGCTGGATGCGGCAAGCAGCCCGTCAGAAGCCGCAGTGCGATCAACGATCGCGGCCATCCGGCTAGTGCGCGGCGACGCCGTGCGGATCCTTCTCGTGGTCGATGAGTTCACGCGCCCCGGCGAGTCGCTCGTGGTGTCAGCGCTCAACGATGGCGTGAGAGACATCGTCGCTGCATCACCCGACGAGCTCGCGAGAACGCTGGCGATGGTGCTCTCGACCGAGAGCAGCTACGCCGACGCGATGCGTTGGCGGGGCGAGGACGCGCCGACTCCATCCAGGAGTGGCTTTGCGTGGCCCGCGGCTTCGACCAAGGCGCACGTGGTCGAGCGCGTCGTGGAGGTCGAGCGCGTGAAGTGGGTTGGGACTCCGATCGTGACGGTGGCCGGAGCGCAGCACCGCGTAGGTGCGACGCACCTTGCGCTGTCTCTGGGTCGCGTACTCCAAGCCCAAGGACTGCGAGCTGCGGTGATCGTTCCAACGGTCACGCTGGCGGCGCTCGGCGACACCTACGAACTCGACTTCACCGGACTTGGCCGAGGGCAGCGTACCGACTTCGATGGCCTGACGCTGGCGACCGACGTTACGCCGGGCGATCTGGCCGACGCCGAAGTCGTGGTGTGGGATACCGGCGTCTACGAGGACTCCGCAGGCGTGTTCAAGCTCGGCGCCGTGCGTTGCCTGGTGTTCGGCGGATGCGAGTGGGAGCTCGGCCCGATAAGCGCGATCGTCAGTAGCGAGCCTGAGGATGTGATCGCCGGCTTCACCTACTGCGTGACGCTCGCGACCGAGGACGATTTCGCGATGTGCGTCGAGGATCTGGCGGGCTTGTCATGCGTACGCATCGCCTTCCCGAGTGACTGGAAGGACGGGACGGCGCGATCCGACCTAGCCGGGATCGTCTCCGCGATCGTGGGGGAGGCCTAATGATGCTTCCCACCCGTCGCCCGCGTCTGCTCGCGCAGCGCCGTGAGGGAGATGCCAGCGCGGCACGCGCCGCCGAAGCGGAGCGAGCCGAGAGACTCAAGGCGCGCAAGGTTGCCGAGGCGATCGAGCGCGATCGCGCGCGCAAGCGCAGAGCCGCCACGCCTCTCGCGCGGGCCCTTGAGACGGCTGGCGGCTGGGTCCTGTCGATCCTTGGTGCGCTCGCAGTCTCGCTCGCGCTTACCTGGCTTCTTCGTCACCCCCAGGAGCTCGACTCGCTGATAGACGCGGTGCGGTCGATCCTGCCCCTCAAGTAGGGCACCGGACGGGCTTGAAAGCGGCTGCTGAGCACAAAGTCAGAGACGGTCAGAGCGTTGACGTACGATTCCGTTCCGAACGGCGGGCGAGCTCAGGGAGGGATCTCATTGCGGTTCATTCGCGCAGGAGTCGCCACAATGGTCGCGGCGCTGATTTTCTGCGCGCCTGCGTTCGGCGCGGGTGGGCTGGTGACCCGCGAGGTCATCGGTGTAGCAGAGCCCGACGATGCGCTGTTCGCTCCGTCGGTCGAGGAGAGCGGCACGGTCTATGTGCTCGACACGATCGAGTGGACCGAGCGTGTCGAACGCGACCGGAGCGTCTGGCACGAGGTCGAGTACGACTTCGGCGCGCAGGTGGGTCAGGTGGAGCCGCCGGCCACGCTCGCCGCGCTCTACCACGACAGGGTGACGGGGGCCACGGTCGACGCGTCGCTCCGCTTCGAGAGGTTAGTGAGCGCAGGCGCGTCGACACGCGGTCGGGAGATCGAGGTCTTCGTTCACACGAGCTACGACACGGCGGCCTACGAGCTCGCGCCGGGGGCGCTGGCCCGTTTCGACGCACCAACTCCACAGATCTCGGGCGCTGAGGTCTCGCAGGCGCTCCTCAAGGCGCTGCACTACGACCCTGCGGTCTACCGGCTGGTAGAGGCCTCATGGACGGAGCCAGCGCACAGCGATGGGGACAAGACCATCCGCGAGGCGAACTACACCGTGGAGCGGCTTGCGGAGGTACAGCGGGCGGTCTACGGCGGGGACGTGGCCCTGCCGGACGTGCTCGTCCACGACGGGATCGCCACCTACCGCGCTCCGACACCGACGGAAGTCGTGAAGACGGCAACCGCCGAAGTGGTTGAGACGGTTGTAGATGACCCCACGTCACTCGTGCCGTGGATTGTGGCTGGCGGCGTTGCCGCGACGACGGCCCTCGGAGCGATCGTCTACTGGCGGCGGAGACGCCGTCGGGTGCTGGACGATGACGACACCAGCTTGCCCGGTGATGCCGAGATGGAGGGCGAAGATGCGTAAGCACCCGGTTCTGATCAGTCTTCTTCTCACCGCGGCGGTCTGCTCCGCAGCCGTCGTGGGTGCCGCCTTGACCGCTTCCAGCACCGCACCCGAGGCGTCTTCGGCAGACGGGTCGGTCGAGACGACCGGGCCGTGGAGTCCCGTGGTCTACTGGAACGAGTGGCCCGATGGCGTGACGGCGGCACCGGCCGTCACGACCGAAGCCACCGCGACCGCCGTGGCCCCCGCCGATCTAGCCGTCGCGGAGCAGGGGAGAGCCGCTGCAGGCGCCGCATCCGCTGCTCCGAGCACCGGTAAGACCACCGTGCCGAGTGCGAGCAAGCCCGGGCCGGTCCCAGCACCTGCTCCGGCCCCAGCGCCTACGCCCCCACCCGCACCTCCCGCTCCTGCAGCACCCGAGGTGATCGGCGGTTACGGCGCGTCAATCGCGAGCTACATCAACCCGTCGGCGACCTATGACAGCACGCTCCAAAGTCAGTGCATCGCCCAGGCGAAGCGCATGGCGCTCGCCGGGGCGCTATCCCACTCGAGCTACGCGCCCGAGAGCTGCGCTAGTTTCGGTGATGGGATGACAGCGGTCGGCGGGGGTGGGGGCGGCGTGGCCGGTGCTCTCTACGGTCACTGTCCGCAACTCGGTTCGTGCTCACGCCTCGGTGTGGGGCTCGTTCTCTACAACGGCACGCTCTGGGCTGTTGCGCAGGGCGGCGAGTAGCACATGACCACACGCCAGTTCACCTCACGCGCACTCCTGGTGCTCGTGCTGCTCTGCGGGTCGGCGGTCGGGCTGCCCAGCGCGGCTTCGGCGGCTACCGTGTCGACGGGCGGCGCGGGGACTTCGTACTACGACGCCTACTACTCGGGCTCATGGCACGATCTTCAGACGCCGCCACACACGGTCGACGGGGAGATCGCCTACTGCCTCGAGCAGGCGAAGGACTTCCCCGTCAACAACTCGACGTACGGCCTGTTCGACCCTGCCGCGCTCTACAACTTCAACACGTACGTTGGTTTGCAGTCCATTCTTCACCGGGGGTACCCGTACGTGACCCCGGCAGGTCTCACTGCGACCCAGGCGCGCTATGCGACCGCGAACGCCATCCGCGCATGGATGCGCGAGGCAGTCGGCGTCGGATATGTGTTCATGGACATGAGCACCTACACGCAGGACGCCGCGACGTGGTCGCGTTTGCGGCCGGTGCCGGGTCTCGCGGGATCCGAGCAGATGTTCCGCTGGACGATCGACCTCGTGACCGGCGCGCGCAACCGCGTACTGCCGGCCCGGAGCGTAAGCGCCGCGGCCGTTGCGCTCCGGCCGAACGCGGACTACACGCGGCTTGTCGGCCAGACGACGGTGGCGTTCAACGACCTCAACGGCTACTACACGGTCGCCGCGCCCACCGGGGTCACCGTTACCGGCTACACGAGTCATGCCGGCGACGTGTTGACGGTGTCCGTGCCATGCACGCCCGCCTGGATCGGCCAGTCTGTGGCGCTCACGCTCTACGCCTACGACAGTCGCGTCCCGGCGAACATCTTCTACTACGCCCCTGGTGACACGTCATATCAGCGGGTGGTGTCTGCCCAGGCCTCAAGCTTCCAGGTCTCGGCCTCGGCCGCAGTTCCCGTTGGGTCCGGCTCCGGCGCTTTGCGGATCACCAAGACCGATGTGGTCGATGGGGCACCGCTGGACGGCGCGGTCTTCGAGCTTCTCTGGAACAGCACCGTCGTCGCTGCGGGCACGACGGACGCCGCAGGGAATCTCACATTCACCGGGCTTGCCCCTGGCACCTGGACGGTCAGGGAGCAGACCGCTCCGCAGGGCTACCTGCTCGACGTGACGCCGCACTCAGTCACGGTACCCGATGGTGGCACCAGTACGATCGAACTCACGAACGAACGTGCCTTGCGGCCGGTGCGTGTGCTCAAGGCAGGGGAGGACAGCGAGCCTCTCGCGGGAGCGATCTACGAGATCCGCGAAGCAGGGGGCAGCGTCGTGGCCACACTCACGACCGATGCCGACGGCACAGCTGAAAGCGAGCCCCTGCAGTTCGGAGACTACGAACTCGTCGAGATCGTCCCCCCGCTGGGACACGTGCTCGATCCCGCCCCGTACGCGTTCACCATCGACCGGATGACGCCGGTCACGCTCGAGATCCTGCGCACGGACACCCGCGTCCGTGGCACGGTCCGGATAGAGAAGCGCTCGGACGGACAAGACGCACGGCTTCTGCCGGGCGCGGTCTACGAGATCTGGCGCGTGCGCGATACATCGCCGCTTGCCGCACCGTTCGATCCGGCGGAGGATCCGGCGGAGTCGGCCGCGACGCTGACGACTGACGCCCAGGGCGTCGCACGATCCGAGCCGCTCGAGTACGGGTGCTACTACGCGGTCGAGACGACCGCGCCCGTGGGTCACGCGCTCAATCCCGCGCGTCACTACTTCGAGATTCGCGAGGACGAGGCCGTCATCTCCCTTGAGCTCACCGATGAGGTCCTGCCGGTGAACCACGGCGGGGTGATGCTCCGGTACCGGAACATCTGGGATGGCACGGAGATCGCCAAGGCGTGGGGCTACAACGCCGAGATTGGCACCAAGTACATGCCGCGCGTCCGGGCCGAAGGCCTCGACAAGATGCAAATCGACGGCTTCTCGTATGTGACAGCCGACTACGCGCCCTATACCGAACTAATCGACGGCAAGCTGCTGGTCACGTACTGGTACCGGCAGACCGTCTCCGGCGACTGGCTCAAGGTCCGCACCGGCGATGACGGCCGGGCGCGGCTCACGGCTAAGGATCGCGAGACCTACGGCCTGCTCGCGAGCGCTGAACTCTACGCCCGGCTCCTCGAGGCGAAGGCCGCGAACCCGAACGTGATCGGCTACCTCTCGATTCCCGGCACCGACCTCCATGAGCCGGTGGTACAGACCACCGACAACGTCACCTACCTCACACACGCGGCGGATGGCGATGCCGACGCGCGCGGCGCCATCTTCGCCGACTACCGCTCGCCGCGCTATGTTGGCGATGACTCGCGAGTGACGCTGCTCCACGGCCACAACATGCGGGATGGCTCGATGTTCGGCATTCTCGCTTCCTACGGAGACGCGGACTTCTGGGCGGCGCATCCATTCATCCAGTACGTCGACGCCGCGGGTAACGGTGGGACGTGGCTCGTCTATTCAGCCCGGCGGGCCAATGGCTCCGACGATGCATTCGCATTCCCGGTGCAGCGGCCGTACTCCGATCAGATCTCCCTCTGGGCGGACCACTCGTTCCTGGATCCAGGCTTCCGACCGGATCCCGACGGACGTACGCTCACGCTCTCGACATGCGCCTATCACGCCGAGGACGGCAAGATGCTTGTCCATGCGGAGTTGATTGCTGACTGATCCCCGTCGCTGTGGCGGACTGGGCACGCCGTCGATCATACCCCGGAGGGCGTCCGTTCAAGTCCGGCTCCCGCGACCAGTGAATACACAGGCCGGACATGGGCACGAGGCTCGCTTCTTCTGCTTTGTCAGAGGCGTCTCTTAGCATCCTTCTCACAGGCGGTTGTTCTTCTGGTTTCGACCGAGCAGCGCGAAGCTGTGGTTGTGGGGCGCAATCTGCGGCTCGCTTCAGTACCATGGGATGAGTAGTTGCATCGGTTACCGGGGGGAGCTCTCTCGACATGGCACCAACCACAAAGGAAGCCCAGCGCGCAGAGCTGCACAAGACGATTTGGCGAATTGCAAACGACCTACGTGGCTCCGTAGACGGCTGGGATTTCAAGAGCTACGTGCTCGGAATGCTGTTCTACCGTTTCATCTCCGAGAACCTCGCAGCCTACCTCAACATGCAGGAGCGTGCAGCGGGACGTAGCGACTTCGACTTCGCGTCGCTTGCGGATTCAGAAGCCGAGTTCGGACGCGGGGAGACGGTGGCCGAGAAGGGCTTCTACATCCTGCCGAGCGAGTTGTTCACGAACGTGCGAGCGCGCGCGGCGCGTGATGAGAACCTCAATGAGACGCTCGAGCGGGTCTTTCGCAACATCGAGGGCTCAGCGGTGGGCGCAGACAGCGAAGACGACCTGAAGGGCCTTTTCGATGATCTTGACGTGAACAGCGGCAAGCTCGGCCCGACTGTGGCCAAGCGCAACGCCAAGCTCGTGAAGCTCCTCGACGCCATCGGGGACCTCGATCTGGGGAGCTTCGAGGACCACACCATCGACGCGTTCGGAGACGCGTACGAGTACCTGATGACGATGTACGCGTCGAGTGCCGGCAAGTCTGGAGGCGAGTTCTTCACTCCACAAGAGGTGAGCGAGCTGCTGGCTCGGATCACCGTTGTGGGCAAGACCTCCGTGAACAAGGTGTACGACCCGGCGTGCGGGTCCGGCTCGCTGCTGCTCAAGTTCGCCAAGGTGCTGGGCAAGGAGAACGTCCGACAGGGGTTCTTCGGGCAGGAGATCAACCTCACCACATACAACCTCGCGCGTATCAACATGTTCCTGCATGACGTGAACTACGAGCAGTTCGACCTCGCCCACGGAGACACGCTCATCGACCCGGCGCACTGGGACGACGAGCCGTTCGAGGCGATCGTCTCGAACCCGCCGTACTCCATCAAGTGGGACGGCGACGCCAACCCGCTGCTCATCAACGACCCGCGCTTCGCGCCCGCAGGTGTGCTCGCCCCCAAGAGCAAGGCGGACCTCGCCTTCACGATGCACATTCTGAGCTGGCTTGCCGTGGACGGCACGGCGGCCATCGTCGAGTTCCCAGGCGTGCTCTACCGCGGCGGCGCTGAGCGCAAGATCCGCAAGTACCTCATCGACAACAACTACGTTGACACGGTGATTCAGCTTCCGCCGGACCTGTTCTTTGGCACCGGCATCGCGACCTGCGTGATCGTGCTCAGGAAGTCCAAGCGCGACAACGCAGTGCTCTTCATCGATGCATCCGCCGAGTTCGCCCGAAGCGGCAACAAGAACAAGCTCACCGAGGAGCACCGGGCGCGCATCCTCGATGCGTTCACGACGCGTGGGGATGCCGAGTACTTCGCGCGGCTGGTGCCCAACGCCGAGATTGCTGCGAACGAGTACAACATCGCGGTCTCCAGCTACGTGGTGCAGGAGGACACGCGCGAAGAGGTCGACATCACGGCGCTCAACGCCGAGATCGCGGAAATCGTTGTGCGACAAGCGGAGTTGCGGACGCAGATCGACGCGATCGTGGCGGACCTGGAGGGGACGCAGTGAGCCGGATCGACGAGCTGATCGCAGAGCTGTGCCCGGGCGGGGTGGAGTACCATGCCTTGGGCGACATCTTCGAGACTAGAAACGGATACACGCCGTCGAAGGCCGACGTCTCGAACTGGACGAACGGCACCGTGCCCTGGTTCCGAATGGAGGACATCCGGGAGAACGGCCGAGTGCTCGCAGATGCCATCCAGCGCATCCCTGAGTCGGCAGTTAAGGGCGGGCGGCTGTTCCCAGCGGATTCGATAATTGTGGCAACCTCAGCGACGATTGGTGAGCACGCGCTGATCACCGTGCCCTCGATGTCGAACCAGAGATTCACAGCACTCTGGCCTAAGGCCGCATTCGCCGCACGCTTCGACATGAAGTTCGTCTTCTACTACTGCTTCGTTCTGGATGATTGGTGTCGGAACAACACGACAACCTCGAGCTTCGCCTCCGTTGACATGACTGGATTCAAGAGATTCAGATTCCCAGTTCCGCCACTCGAGGTGCAGCAGGAGATTGTGCGCATCCTGGACTTGTTCACGGAGCTGAAAGCGGAGCTGGAAGCGGAGCTGGAAGCCCGGCGGCGTCAGTATGCCCACTACCGCGACTCGCTCCTGACCTTCCCTGAGGGGGGGGTCCGGTGGGTTCAGATGGGTAAGGTCGGTACCATATTCGGTGGGCTTACGGGCAAGTCGAAGGCGGACTTCTCCGACGGCAACGCCCGCTTCATCTCCTACGTCAATGTGTTCAACAACATCGCCGCCGACATGTTGGCTGATGACCGCGTTCGCGTGGGTCCCTCCGAACGACAGCGTGCGCTTCAGCGCGGTGACGTTCTCTTCACGGGATCATCAGAGACTGTGGAGGAAGTCGGCATGTCCTCGGTCATCACGGCCGACGTGCCTGAACCCGTGTACCTGAATAGCTTCTGCATCGGCTACCGTCTCAATGAGACAGGCCTTCTCGACCCCGATTTTGCGAAGCACTTGTTTCGCTCAGCGGGGATGCGAGGGCAACTTATCCGGACGGCCAGTGGCGTGACTCGCTTCAATGTGTCCAAGCAGCGACTTGCCAAGGTCAGGATCCCCGTACCTGAAGTTGGAGAGCAGAGACGGATTGCCGGCGTTCTCGACAAGCTTGACGCGCTCGTGAACGACCTCTCCGTCGGTCTCCCGGCGGAGCTCGCCGCGCGTCGCAAGCAGTACGAGTACTACCGCGACCAGTTGCTCACCTTCAAGGAGGCGGCGGCATGACCGGCAAGCACATCGAGCTCTTCCTCGTGGAAGGCGTCCCGGGCGGGATCACCACCGCCGAGATCGCCGGCTGGACCGGTCATGTGCTCGCCGGACCGCGTTCGGACCTCGGTGACGTGCTCAAGCGTCCGGAGGCCAGGCGCAACGGCGCCTACCTGCTCCTCGGGGATGACGAGGAGGCCCTCGGCGGCACGCGCTGCTACATCGGCCGTACCGAGGACTTCATCAACCGATTCCGCGACCACTCGGCCAAGAAGGACTTCTGGGACCGCGTGGTGCTGATCACCTCTAAAGACGATTCGTTCACCGAGGGCCACTGGGGCTATCTGGAGTGGCGGCTCGTGGAACTCGCAAAGCAGGCGGCGCGCGTGACGCTGGCTAACGGCAACAATCCGCAGGGCAGGAAGCTCTCAGAGGCGCAGATGTCGGACATGGAGGCGTTCCTTGAGCAGCTGCAGATCGTGCTGCCCGTGCTCGGCGTGAACGCCATCCGCATCCGGCCTGCGACCACGCCGAATGAGAGTGCGACCGCACCTTCGCCCGTCTTCACGCTCATGAATGCGAACTACAGGGTCGACGCTCAGGCGCAACAGATCGGTGATGAGTTCACCATGCTTGAAGGTTCGCAGGTAGTCGCTGTGTGGGCGGGCACCGGCAAAGCGGAGAGCACCAAGCGCGCCTACGCTGCCTATCGGGCGCAGCATCGCAAGCTCGTCGCTGACGGATCGATTGAGTTGCGAGGCGATGTAGGCATCCTCACTCGGGACATCCCGTTCAGCTCACCGTCGACTGCTGCAGCGGTCGCCCTCGGGCGGTCCAGTAACGGTCGTCTCGAGTGGAAGTGCGATGATGGGACCTCGTACGGCGAGTGGGAGAACCGCGGGGTTGAGTGAGCGAATGACCGACATAGGGGGAGGGATCCACTACGACGCCGTCGCCGTAAGCGCTGAGAGCACGGTCGTCGCCGAGTACTTCCCGGAGGCGACCGAGGAGGCCGCCTACCAGTCGGAGGCAGCGCTCGAGCGCGAGTTCATCCGGCTGCTTGAGTCGCAGGCCTACGAGTACCTGCCGCTCACGAGCGAGGCTCAGCTCATTGCGAACCTGCGCACTCAGCTTGAGGAACTAAACGACCTCACATTCAGCGATGCCGAGTGGGAGCGCTTCTTCACCGAGCGGATCGCCGGCGCCAACGAAGGCATCATCGAGAAGACCGTGCGCATCCAGGAAGACCATGTCCAGATCTTGCGGCGCGACGACGGCTCCACGAAGAACGTCTCGCTCATCGACAAGACCAACATCCACAACAACCGGCTGCAGGTCATCAATCAGTACGAGATCGCCGAAGGCGAGGGCGGCGCTGCCCGCTCCAATCGCTACGACGTGACCGTGCTCGTGAACGGCCTGCCGATGGTCCACATCGAGCTCAAGCGCCGAGGTGTGGACATCCGCGAAGCGTTCAACCAGATCGACCGCTACCAGCGCGACAGCTTCTGGGCCGGCTGCGGGCTTTTCGAGTACGTGCAGCTCTTCGTGATCAGCAACGGCACGCTCACGAAGTACTACTCGAACACCACCCGTCGCCAGCACCTGAGCGAAATGGCAGGCTCGAAACGCACCCGCAAGACGTCGAACACATTCGAGTTCACCTCATGGTGGGCGGATGCCACGAACCGGCCCATCCAGGAGCTCACCGCCTTTGCCAAGACGTTCTTCGCCAAGCATGCGCTGCTGAACATCCTCACGAAGTACTGCGTGCTCACGGCAGACCGCATGCTTCTGGTGATGCGCCCGTACCAGATCGTGGCGACCGAGCGCATCCTGCAGAAGATCGAGATATCGGCCAACTACCGGAAGCTCGGCACGCTGGCGGCCGGCGGCTACGTGTGGCACACCACCGGCTCGGGCAAGACGCTCACCAGCTTCAAGACGGCGCAGCTTGCCACCGACATCCCGAGCGTGGACAAAGTGCTCTTCGTCGTCGACCGCAAGGACCTCGACTACCAGACCATGCGCGAGTACGACCGCTTCGAGAAAGGTGCTGCCAACTCCAACACATCGACCGCGGTGCTCAAGCGCCAGCTTGAGGACCCCAGCGCGCGGATCATCATCACGACGATCCAGAAGCTCTCGAACTTCATCTCAGCCAACAAGGGGCATGTGATCTACTCGGGGCACATCGTGATCATCTTCGACGAGTGCCACCGCTCGCAGTTCGGCGAGATGCACACCGCGATCACGAAGGCGTTCAAGCGCTACAACCTCTTCGGCTTCACGGGTACTCCGATCTTCGCTGAGAACGCTGGGGCGGGCAGGCCAGGCCTGCAGACCACGGAGCAGGCCTTCGGCGAGAAGCTCCATACCTACACGATCGTCGATGCCATCACAGACAGGAACGTGCTGCCCTTCCGCATCGACTACGTGAACACCATCAAGCTGCCGACGCACATCACCGATGTCCAGGTATCCGCAATCGACACCGAGCGGGCGCTTCTGGCGCCTGAGAGGATCGAGCAGGTCGTCGCCTACACGCTCGAGCACTTCGACCAGAAGACCAAGCGCGCCGAGCACTACGCGCTTGCCGGCAAGCGAATGCGTGGTTTCAATGCGCTTTTCGCCACGGCATCAATCGAGGCGGCCAAGCGCTACTACCTCGAGTTCAAGAGGCAGCAGGAGGCGCTCACGCCCGACCGTCGCCTCAAGGTGGGTCTCATCTACTCGTACGCCGCCAACGAGGAGGTCGACGGCTATCTCGACGAGGAGGGGTTCGAGACCGGCGCGCTCGACCAGTCTTCACGCGACTTCCTGGACGACGCCATTCGTGACTACAACGGCTGCTTCGGCACGAGCTTCGACACCTCGGCAGACAAGTTCCAGAACTACTACAAGGACCTGTCGCTTCGCATGAAGGGCCGCGAGATCGATCTGGTCATCGTCGTGAACATGTTCCTCACCGGCTTTGATGCCACGACACTCAACACGCTCTTCGTCGACAAGAACCTGCGGATGCACGGCCTCATCCAAGCGTATTCGCGCACCAACCGCATCCTCAACTCGGTGAAGACCTACGGCAACATCGTCTCGTTCCGCAATCTGGAGCAGCAGACGAACGATGCCATCGCGCTTTTCGGCAACAAGGAGGCGTGCGGCATCGTCTTGCTCAAGCCGTATGCCGAGTACTACGCCGAGTACGCGGAGAAGGTCGATGAGCTGCTCGAGAAGTACCCGCTCGGGGTGCCTATCGTGGGTGAGAGCGCCCAGAAGGAGTTCATCGCGATCTTCGGTGCCATCCTGCGTCTGCAGAACATCCTCACCGCCTTCGACGACTTCGCGGGTGGCGAGCTGCTCACCGAGCGACAGGGGCAGGACTACCGCAGCATGTACCTCGACCTGTACGCCGAGTTCCGTGGCCGGGCCGAGGCAGACAAGGAGTCGATCAACGACGACATCGTCTTCGAGATCGAGCTCATCAAGCAGGTCGAGAT
>JBBIIC010000012.1:0-61241 GCA_037446725.1 Actinomycetota bacterium | reverse complement strand
GCCGGTCCCTCCGTATGTCGGCGCCGCGGGGTCATTCCCGCCGTGATCCACGTTACATGCGGATCGGGCCGGCCACCTCATAGTGACTAGACGCTCACCCCGCAAGCCGAGGGAATGCGTCTCAGACGTCTCGACGTTCCTCGTGAGGCTTCGAACTGACGAGCACCGTTGCGTCGACGGCAAGCGCTCGTGCCAGGCGGGATATGGTCTTGAGCGTCACGTTCCTGCGCCCGGCCTCGCAACTACTGATGTCAGTTCGATCGAGTCCCGCCCGGTGGGCCAGATCTTCCTGGGATAGCCCACGCTCCAGGCGGAGTGCCCGTAGTCGTTTGCCGAAGTCGGCGCATTCATCGAATTCAGTCTGCATTCGTCGAGTACATGGGCAGGCAGACTAAGAGTCCACGGACACTATAGCCATGTCGGCGGTGTGTAAAGCGCACCAGAAGCGTGGGCGGAGTGCGTAGTCGACTGCGCCGCTCGAGGAGCGCGAGCGGGCTTACCGGCGCGAACCGCAGGGTTTGACACATCTATCGGTGACACTTAGCATGTACGAAGGCATCGCCGGAGCACTGACGGTCGGCGGGGAAGACACCGGCGACGATGCAGCGCCCACACGAGCGGTCGGACAAATCGAGAGGAAGGCGGCAGGACACAGATGAGCAGAAGAGCGATGTACATAGCGCTCGCGGCTGCGGTGGTCGTCATCGCATTCGTGGCCGGGAGGTTCCTCGATCGCGTGCCTGAGGCCGAGCCGGATGCGGCTGAGGCGGAAACAGGGTCGGGGTACGTCAACGTCTACACGTCACGCCACTATGGCATCGAGCCGGTGTTCGAACAGTTCACTGAGGATACGGGCATCGAGGTCAGGTTCACCACGGGCGCGGACGCGCTGTTGCGGGAACGGCTGAAGGCCGAAGGCGAGAACACACTCGCGGACATGTTCATCGCTGTGGATGCGGGCAACCTCTGGCTCGCCGCCGAGGAGGGTCTTCTCGCCTCGGTAGAGAGCCAGACGCTTACCGAGAACATCCCGCAGGAAATGCGTGATACGGACGGTCGTTGGTTCGGCCTGACGCAGCGGGTGCGAACCATCATGTATCATCCTGACCGCGTCTCACCCGAGGAGCTGTCGACGTACGAGGCCCTGGCAGACCCAGCGTGGCAGGGGCGTCTGGCGATGCGGCCGTCGACGCACGCCTACACCCAGTCGCTCGTCTCCAGCCTCATCGCGGCACATGGCGAGAGCCGCGCCGAGGAGATCGTCTCGGGGTGGGTCGGAAACGCGCCGTCGTTCATCGACAGCGACACGGACATCCTGAAGGCGCTCGCGGCCGGGGAGGCGGACGTCGCCATCACGAATCACTACTACCTCGGTCGACTCCTTGAGGAGGACCCAGACTTCCCGGTGCGAGTGTTCTGGGCCAATCAGGAGGACCGGGGTGCGCACGCCAACATCAGCGGAGCGGGCATCACCGCGCACGCCCCGAACCGAGAGAACGCGCTTGCGCTCCTCGAGTGGCTGAGCGGACCGGGTCAGGAGCTCTTTGCTGGCAGCAACCACGAGTTCCCTGCGAACCCCGCCGCGGCCGCGCATCCCATCATCGTGGAGTTGGGTGAGTTCAGCGTGGACCCGCTCGCGAAGAGCGAGTATGGTCGCCTGCAGGCTGACGCGATCAAGCTGATGAACAGGGCCGGCTACGAGTAGCCAGATGGAGGACGAGTTGACTCGACGGCGCGTGCTTCGCGCTGAAGACATGCGACGGCTGACGAGGGGCAGGGGTGGTCACGGTCTCCTGCCCCTCGTGACGCTGCTCATCGCGGGCCTCACACTGCTGCCAGTCGCCGTCGTCGCGTTCTCGCTGCTCACCCCGACCACTGAGGTCTGGCGCCATCTGCTCGACACCGTCCTGCCTCGTATGGTCGGCAACACGTTGCTGCTCGTGGGAGGCGTCGGACTGGGCACCCTGGTGGTGGGAGGCGGTCTCGCGTGGCTGGTGAGCGCGTTCGACTTTCCCGGGAGGCGCCATTTCCGATGGATGTTGGTGCTGCCCATGGCGGTTCCCACCTACATCATGGGTATCGTCTACATCGCACTGCTGGACGCGTCGGGTCCGGTGCAGTCGTTCGTGCGGGCGAGCGGCTGGTCGACGGCGGGCTTGGCCGAGGTGAGGTCGGGAACAAGCGCCATCATCGTGATGACACTCGTGCTCTACCCGTACGTGTTCCTCTTGGCGCGCGCGGGATTCGAGGAGCTGTCGGGTTCGATGTTCGAGGCCGCGCAAACGCTCGGAGCGGACAGGAAGCGACTCTTCTTCCGAGTGGCCTTGCCGCTCGCCCGCCCCTCGCTAGTGGCCGGCGTCTCGCTCGCGTCGATGGAGGCGCTCGCCGACTTCGCGACTGTGCGGTACTTCAACTTCCCGACGGTCTCAGACGGCGTGCTGAGGGTCTGGTACGGCATGATGGAGCTCGGCGCTGCCTCAGAACTAGCCGGACTGCTCGCGATGTTCGCGCTTCTTCTGTTGCTCCTGGAGCGGCGGACGAGGCGGCGCAGAGCGTACCATCAGTCGAAGGGGAAGCTCCCCGGCATGCCCGTCACCCCGCTTGCCGGGTGGCGAGGCGCGATGGCGAGCATGACGTGCTCGGCGGTCATGCTCGCGGCATTCGGACTGCCCGCAACCCAGCTGCTCGCGTGGTCCGTGACGGAGCTAGCATCGATGCAGCCGGGCGTGTCCGCGGTGTATGTCCGGCTCGCGTGGAACAGCGTGTCGCTCGCGGCCCTCGCCGCGGCATGTGCCGCGGTCGTCGCGTTCGTGATGGCCGCCGTTTCACGACTCAGTCCGACACGGGTGACCAGGGCAGCGACGAGTGTCGTCACCATGGGTTACGCCATGCCGGGCGCGGTGATCGCCGTCGGGGTCCTTGGTCCTCTGGCCCTGTTCGACCGAGTCGCCAACATGGCGATCGAGTCGGTGGCCGGCGGTGGTGTGGGACTCATCCTCACCGGTTCGCTCGTGGGCCTGGCCTACGCGTACACCGCCCGGTTCATGGCGGTGGCTTACAGCAGCGTGGACGCGAGCATGGAGCGCATCGCACCCAACACCGTCCTCGCGGCACGCTCTCTCGGGGCGGGCTGGTTGCGCGTGGGGACGCGCGTGCAGCTGCCGCTCATCCTGCCCGGGATCATCGCAGGGATGGTGCTCGTCTTCGTCGACGTGATGCGAGAACTCCCTATCACGGTCGTGCTGCGACCGTTCGGGTACGACACCCTTGCTATCTGGGTCTGGCAGATGGCAGCCGAGTCGCTATGGACGAGCACCGCCATCCCAGCGTTGGCGATCGTCCTTGTCGGCCTGCTTCCCGTGAAGCTGCTCCTCGACGCCAGCGGTGCGGGTATGCAGAGAGAGGAACGCAGATGAACGTGTCGATCAGGCAGGCGCCGGAGATACGGGATCCGTCCGGCCACGCGACTCCCGGCCCTGCGCTCGAGCTTCGCGACGTGTACAAGGAGTACCCTGGTGGAGTGCGCGCGGTCGACGGCCTGACCCTCTCGATCGAGCAGGGCGAGTTCTTCTCGCTGATGGGGCCTTCGGGTTGCGGTAAGACGACGACGCTGCGTCTTATCGCCGGCCTGGACTCGCTAACCGCCGGTTCGATCGCCATCAGCGGAGTCGAGGTCTCCGGAAGGACGCACGCGGTGCCGCCTGAGGAGCGACGGGTCGGCGTTGTTTTCCAGGACTACGCCCTCTTCCCGCACATGACGGTTGCGGAGAACATCGGTTTCGGCATCCACGCGATGCCGCGCCAGCCGAGAGGGATCCGTGTCGCGGACCTTCTCGACCTGGTGGGACTGGCGGGGCTCGACGGGAAGTACCCTCACGAGCTTTCCGGCGGTCAACGCCAGCGGGTCGCCCTGGCTCGGTCCCTGGCCCCGTCCCCTCGGATCATGCTTCTCGACGAGCCGTTCTCCAACCTCGATGCCGAGCTGCGCGCCTCGCTTCGTGAGGAGACGCGTGCGATCCTGAAGGCCAGCGGGACGACCACCGTCCTCGTGACTCACGATCGGGAGGAGGCGTTCTCGCTCTCCGACCGCGTCGGGCTACTCAACAACGGACGTCTTGACCAGGTAGGGGCCGCCTACGATGTCTACCACTATCCCGTGAACCGGTACGTGGCCGAGCTCACGGGCAAGGCCGACTTCCTTCCGGCCGAGATCAGGAACGGGCGTATCTACACCAGTCTAGGGGAGTTCCCGACGAACGACCGGCCGGAAGGCCACAGTGCGCGGGGTGAGTTGATGATCAGACCCGATGATGTGTCCGTCGCCCCGGACGCGAATGGCACAGGCGTGATCTGCGGTGCCGAGTTCCTCGGAGGGAGCATCCTGTACGCCCTCGAGTTGCCGGACGGCGAGCGTCTCCATGCCCTCATGCCCTCGGTGCGTCCGATCTCCGCCGGCACGCGTGTCACGCTTCACTTCGACCCTGCACACCTTGTGTTCATGGCTCACGAGAACGGTTCGTAGCGCGCGCTGCGGGTGGCCTCTGTTCCGGTGCATGACGCGACCGGCTATCATGCGAGAAGCACCGTCGCCGCAGTGTGGAGGTCTGTGTGGTACGAGCTTATGACCCGCGCGTTATCGAGACCAAATGGCAGGAGAGGTGGGAGCGCGACCGAGCCTACTCGGTGGACGAGGATCCTGCGAAACCCAAGTACTACGTGCTCGAGATGTTCCCGTATCCGAGCGGCGACATCCACATGGGCCACGTGCGCAACTACACCATCGGTGACGTCGTCGCCCGCCAACTCACCATGGCCGGCCATCAGGTCTTGCATCCCATCGGCTGGGACGCCTTCGGCCTGCCCGCGGAGAACGCCGCAATCAAGAGCAACACGCACCCCGCCGAGTGGACGTACGCCAACATCGACAAGCAGGCGTCATCGTTCAAGCGCATGGGTTTCAGCTACGACTGGGACCGCACCGTTGTCACGTGCGACGAGGACTACTACCGCTGGGGCCAGTGGATCTTCCTTGAGTTCTGGGAGCGCGGGCTCGTCGAGCGCAAGAGTAGCCCGGTCAACTGGTGTCCGAGCTGCAAGACGGTGCTCGCCAACGAGCAGGTGCTCGGCGGCGGCGAGTGCTGGCGCTGCAAGAGCACCGTCGAGAAGCGCGAGCTCGAGCAGTGGTACTTCAAGATCACCGAGTACGCCGACGAGCTGCTCGACGACCTCGACACGCTCACCGGCTGGCCGGAGCGCGTCAAGGCCATGCAGGCGAACTGGATCGGCCGCTCTGAGGGCGCCGAGGTCGACTTCACGCTCTGCGACGCCGAGGGCGAGCCTACCGAGAAGACCATCACCGTGTTCACCACCCGCCCGGACACGCTGTTCGGCTGTACGTTCTTCCTGCTCGCACCGGAACACCCGCTCGTCCACGAGCTGGTGCACGGCACCGAGTACGCCGCTTCGGTCCTCGAGGTCGTCGCCGCGGCGGCCAAGGAGACCGCAGTGGAGCGCGCGATGGGGGAGCGCGAGAAGCGGGGCGCGTTCACCGGCCGCTACGTCGTCAACCCCGTCAACGGCGAGAAGGTGCCGGTGTGGGTCGCCGACTACGTGCTGATGGAGTACGGCACGGGCGCAGTCATGGCCGTTCCCTGTGGCGACCAGCGCGACTTCGAGTTCGCGCGCGCCTACGGGCTGCCGATCCCGCCGGTCGTTCTCCCAGAGGACGACCCAGCGCTGGAGTCGCTGCGCGAGGTGCGCGAGCGGGTCGTCGACGACGTCACGTGGGAGTGCGCGTACGACGGTCCGGGCATCATGGTGCAGTCGGGGACGTTCACCGGCATGCCGACCGGCAAGGGCGGTACCGGTGTGGCCGCTGTCACGCGCTGGCTCGAGGATCGGGGCAAGGGCCGCTTCGCCATCAACTACCGGCTGCGCGACTGGCTCATCAGCCGTCAGCGCTACTGGGGCAACCCGATACCCGCTGTCCACTGCTCCGCGTGCGGGCTCGTGCCGGTTCCCGAGCGCGATCTACCCGTGCGGCTCCCGCCCGAAGTCGACATCACGAAGGGCGAGACACTGGCGGACCATCCCGAATTCTACGAGACGACGTGCCCCTCGTGCGGTGGGCCCGCTCGTCGAGAGACCGACACGATGGACACGTTCACCTGCTCCTCCTGGTATTACCTCCGTTACTGTGACGCGCGCAACGAACAGGCGATTTGGGACAGCGCGAAAGCCGGGTACTGGATGCCTGTCGACCAGTACATCGGTGGCATCGAGCACGCGATCCTTCACCTGCTGTACTCGCGGTTCTTCACCAAGGTCTTCCGCGACATGGGGCTCGTCAGCTTCGGGGAGCCGTTCACCAGACTGCTGACTCAGGGTATGGTGCGCAAGGACGGCGACGTCATGAGCAAGTCCAAGGGCAATGTGGTGGCGCCGGAGGACATGATCGCCGAGTTCGGGGCCGACGCGCTGCGCGCCTACATCCTGTTCATGGCGCCGCCGGACAAGGACCTGGAGTGGTCTCGCGAGGGGCTTGAAGGCATGTACCGGTGGCTCGGCCGCGTGTGGCGTCTCGTGTCCGAGGTCGCGGAGGTGACCGCAGTCGGGTGCGGAGTCGCCACGGCCGCCGACCTTGAGTCCAAGGCGCTTCACCGTGAGATGCACCGCGTAATCGGCAAGGTCTCCGACGACATCTCGCGCTTCCAGCTCAACACATCGATCGCTGCGATGATGGAGCTGACGAACGCGGCGTACGAGTATCGCAACAACGTCGCGCCCGGTGCGCGTGACCGGGCGCTCGAGCGATCCGTGGCAGAAAGCCTCACGCTGCTTCTCGCGCCGTACGTGCCACACATGGCCGAGGAGCTGTGGTCCGGCGTTCTCGCAGCGGAAGGATCGGTCCACCGGCAGGGATGGCCGGCGTTCGACGCGGCGGCGGCCGCCGCCGACGAGGTCGAGATGGCCGTTCAGGTCAACGGCAAGGTGCGTGGCCGGGTGACCGTGGCGGCGGACGCTGCCGAGGAGCAGGTCATCGCGGCCGCGCTCGAGGCGGTTGCCGGGCATCTCGAAGGCAAGGAGATCCTAAAGACGGTCGTTGTGGCCGGCAAGCTCGTGAGCGTGGTCGTGCGTTAAGTCCCGGTTCAGAGATGAGTTCGGTCGCTGTGTTCAGATAGAGCAATCCGACGGTCCTATCAGGCGCCCCCTCCGCCACGAAGATGGAGGGGGCGCCTGTGTTCGGGTCAGGAGACGATCGTGAGTCGCACCGGGCCTCTGCGACGGAGCTTCTTGCGCGGGCGGGGCTCTCGGGAGTGCCGCGTGCTGCCATCGTGGGGGTCGTGGCGGTGGTCATCCTCGTGGTCATCGTCGTCGGCTGGCGTCTGGGAGGCGCCGCTGCAGGTGGCGAGTTCTCGTTCGAGGACGACGGCGGCGACGCCTCGATCACAGAAGGTACGGAACCCGGGGCCTCAGCTGAGGGGGAGACGCCTCCCTCCGTGTTGTGGATTCATGTGGCCGGAGCGGTGCGCAGTCCGGGCCTCTACGAGCTGCCACCCGGCTCCAGAGTCGGCGACGCCATCGCTGCCGCAGGTGGAGCCGTCAGCGATGCGCGTCTCGATGCGGTGAATCTCGCCCGGCCGCTTGCCGACGGTGAGCAGGTCCTCGTGCCGGATGCTTCGGCCGATGCAGCGGCTGGCGCCGCAGGCACGACTGCAGGCGCCGTCGCGCAGAGTGGGGCAGGGACCGGCGGGGTCGACATCAACCGCGCGAGCGCCGCCGAGCTCGAGGCGCTGCCCGGGGTAGGTCCGGCGACTGCCGAGAAGATCGTCGCAGACCGGGAGGAGAACGGGCCGTTCGCCGCTCCCGAAGACCTGATGCGCGTTCCGGGGATCGGCGAGAAGAAGTTCGAGGCGATGCGCGAGATGGTGGTTGTCCGGTGAACCAGCAGCTCGCCCGTCCCGCGATACCCCCTCTCGCCTGGGCATCCGTGGGCGTCTTCGTCGGAGTGCTCCTCGCCGAGGAGGTCTATTGGCGGCGACTTGCCGGCGCCGCATTCCCTCTGCTGGCGCCGGTTGTGGCGGCGTTGCTCCTTGCGATACTGGTGGGAGCGGGGCTTGCCCGTCGAAGCACGCGTCCGGAATCTCGGGTCCCCGCGGCACTGGTGATCGCTTTGGGCGTGATGCTCGGCTGCGCGGCGGGTTCGGCGAGTTGGGTGCGCTGGCATGCGGCGCATGAGTCGTCTCAGGCATCGTCCGGACTGATCACGGGTACCGTGGTACGGGATGCGCAGTACGGGCGTTACGGAGCGAGCATCTCGCTGCGCCCCGACGAACGACGCGGTTGCCTAGTACGGGTCATGCTGCCCGAGGGCGAGGCACCTCCAGACGCGGCTCAGCGGATATCACTCAGGGGGCAGGCGGCTCCGATCGACCCGGCGGACGAATGGGCGCGCCGGGCCCACCGTCGCGGGGAGGTCGCATCGGTCAGGGCGTACCAGACAGAGGTGCTCGGATGGTCGGGAGGACCTCAGGGACTGGCCGGTCCACTTCGTGCCCGGTTGCGCGAGATGGTGTCGCGCGTCGACGGTGTCGGGGGCGATCTGCTCCAGGGCATCCTTCTCGGCGACCGCACCCGCCTGTCCGGCAGCGGGTCCGAGCAGGATCTGAGGGTGTGCGGGCTGTCTCACCTCCTCGCGGTCTCGGGAACGCATCTCGGAATACTGACGGCGATCGTGTCATGGCTCGCGTTGCGAAGTCGGGGAGGCGTGCGGTGGCGCGTGGGAGTCATAGCCGGAGTGGCTCTGGGCTACGTGGTGATGACAGGGGTGCAGCCCTCGTCCGTCAGGGCTCTGGTGATGGGATCCGTGGCAGGCGCCGCGCACCTGTCCGGGAGACGTAACGACAGCCTCTCGGCGCTCGCTCTCGTAGCGGGCGCCATGCTGATCTCGCAGCCCACTGTCGCTTTCGACGCGGGCTTTCGCCTGTCGGTCTGCGCGGTCGCCGGACTACTGTTGTTCGCGCGACTTGCGACCGCGTGGGCCGAGGAGGGGCTCGGTGCAGGCGCGCGTCGCGTCGCGGCGCCCGTCGCGCTTACGCTCGTCGCGCAGGCCGCCACGCTCCCCGTCGCGATTCCGCTGTTCGGCATGGTGTCGGTGGTCTCGCCCGTGGCGAACGTTGTGGCGGTTCCGCTGGTCACGGTCGCACTGGGACTTGGACTGCTGGCTGCTGTCGTGGGCGGAATCTCCGCGGGTCCCGGCGCACTGATCGCGACGCTGGCCGCGCTCCCCCTGAGCGTGCTGGCCCGGGTCGCCCGGTTGCTGGCGGGGCTTCCGGGTGCGGCCCTTGGCGTGGAGGCACAGGCGGTTTGGCTCGGTGCCGCTGCCCTCGCCTGCGCCGGATGCATCTGGGTCTGGTGGCCGCTGCCCGGCTCGCGACGTGCCGCGCGCGTCGTCCTGTGCGGCCTGCTGTCGGTCATGGTCGTGGCGGCGATCGGGGTGCCGGTGCGTACCGGGCCGAACTTGGTCGTGCTCGACGTCGGCCAGGGTGATGCGATCCTCATACGAGATGGAGGGCACGCGGTGCTGATCGACACGGGCCCCGACGCGACCACGCTGCGCTCGGCGCTCACGCGTGAAGGTGTACGCCGACTCGACGCACTCGTGCTCACACACGACCACGCGGACCATACGGGGGGCGTGTCCGGACTCGTCGGGCTGGCCACGGTCGGGCGTGTCTTCGTGCCGGAGGTGGCCGATGAGGAGGCTTTCTCCGCTGTTCGCAAGGAGCTCGAACGCCTCGGGGGCCCCGCAGGTCGAGGGGGAGCGCTCGAGACACTTGACGCCGGGGACCGCCTCACGCTCGGGGCGACGACGCTGCGCGTGCTCTGGCCCCGGGAGGCCGACCCTGAACTCTCGACGAACGATACGAGTCTCGTTATCGAAGTCGTGCGCGGCGGGTTCTCTGCGGTGCTAACCGGCGATGCGGAGGCGCCGGTCTGGCAGGGACTGAAGGCCACGGGAGAGCTACGACGCACCGACGTGCTCAAGGTGCCCCATCACGGAAGCGTGAACGGACTGACGGCCGAGGCGCTGGCCGACTGGTCGCCCGCGCTCGCGCTCGTCAGTGTGGGTCAGCCGAACGACTTCGCGCATCCCTCGCCTGAGATCATGGAGTTGCTCGAAGGATCCGGGGCGGCGGTGGGACGGACCGACCTCCATGGCACTCTCACAGTCCGTATGACCGAGCGGGGGTTCGTTCTCGCTACTGAGACCGTCGCACAACCGGTCGTCCCCTATGCGACAATCGGTGTCGCCATGCACGCCGCCCGTACAGCGAGTGGGCGTCTCGGACGGATGGGAGACGATGGGAACGCAACATCTGGCCGACCTGAAGGCCGTATATCTTATCCACGGAGCCGAGGAGCTCCTGCTCGAACAGGCCGTAGAGCGACTCAAGAAGCGGCTGTCCGCAGTTGCCGACCTCGACTTCAACCTCGACGTATTCGACGGAGAGTCGGCGACGGCCGAGCAAATCGTCGCCGCCGCGAACACCTTGCCGTTCATGTCCGATCGCCGCCTCGTCATCGTGAGGCGCATCGATCGCATGCCGGCCGACGCTCTCAGCGTCCTCGCGCAGTATGCGGCGGACCCCAATCCGGAGACGACGCTGGTGCTGGTGGCATCCAAGATCGCCCGCAATACCCGCATCTACAAGGCTGTCGACGCACTCGGCGGGGTAGCGGAGTACCGTGCGCCCACAAGGCGCGAGTACCCCGGCCACGTCGTGGGCATGTTCGCCGACCGGGGCAAGCGCGTGGGTCTCGATGCCGCCGAGGTGCTTGTGCGCGCCGTCGGCTACGACCTGCGCCGCCTGTCGGTCGAGATCGAGAAGGTCATCTCGTACACCGGCGACGAGGAGACGCTGTCGCGTGACGAGATCCAGGAGGTCATGTCGACCAGCGCTCCGACGTCGGTCTTCGACCTGCTCGATGCACTTGGATCACGCGACTGCCGGACGGCGCTGCGTCTGCTCGCACGTCTCGTCGACGAGGGTGAGTCAATCCACGGTCTTCACGCGATGAGCGTCAGGCACGTCAGGAACATGCTTTCGACGCGCGCCCTCCTTGAGCGTGAAGGGGAAGGACCGGTCGCGGCGCTCGTCTGCCGCGAACTTGGCGTGCGCGACTGGCAGGCGCGCAGTCTGGTCACGCAGGCGCGACGCTTCACCACGGCCGAGCTCGTGGACGCTCTGCGCGCTGCAGCCGCAGGAGAGGCCCGCATGAAAACGAGCCGGGATCCCCGGCTCGTTTTCGAACTCTGGTTGCTCGAGGTGTGCGGGGTTTAGCCCTCGACCTCGGATGCGCGCTTCACGATGCCCGACTTGCGATTGGCCGCCTGGTTCTTGTGGATGACGCCCTTGGTGGCGGCGCGGTCGAGCAGGCGCGACGCATGCTGCGCCGCAGAGGCGGCGGAGTCGGCATCGCCGGCGGCTACGGCCGCATCGACCTTCTTGATCGCGGTCTTGATCTCGGACTTGACCGCCTTGTTGCGCTCGTGTGCCTTGGCGCTGGTCAGCACGCGCTTCTTCTGGCTCTTGATGTTGGCCACTGATGCAGTTCCTCTCAACTCAGCTGTGGTGCCCGTCGACGCAGTGGGGTGCGGACGAACCCGCAAAGTCTAGCACACCGCTATCGAGCGCGGAAGAAGGGACCGGCGACGCATCAGTAAGCGTGCGCGCAGACGTGCTCATTCCCGCGCACGGTGCACCCTGCTACACTTTCGCAGACATGAGCCAGGCCTCCCACATCCGCAACTTCTCGATCATCGCTCACATCGACCACGGCAAGTCCACGCTCGCGGACCGCGTCCTTGAGCTCACGCACACCGTGGCCGACCGCGACATGGTCGAGCAAGTCCTCGACTCGATGGACATCGAGCGCGAGCGCGGCATCACCATCAAGGCGCAGGCGGTCAGGGTCCTCTATACGGCCGCGGACGGCGAGACCTACCAGCTCAACCTCATCGACACGCCGGGTCACGTCGACTTCACCTACGAGGTCTCGCGGTCGCTGCAGGCGTGCGAAGGAGTGCTGCTCGTGGTCGACGCCGCACAGGGCGTCGAGGCCCAGACCGTCGCAAACGCCATGATGGCGATGAACGCGGGCCTCGAGATCATCCCGCTCATCAACAAGATCGATCTGCCGGCGGCCGAGCCCGAGCGCGTTCGCCACGAGATCGAGGAGGGTCTGGCGATTCCGGCCGACGAGGCGGTGCTGACCAGCGGCAAGACGGGCGAGGGCGTGCGTGAGGCCCTCGAGGCGGTCATCGCCCGCATCCCGGCTCCAGAGGGTGACCCCGAGGCACCGCTCAAGGCCCTCATCTTCGACTCGTACTTCGATACCTACCGCGGCGTCGTCGCGCTTGTGCGCATCGTGGACGGCAGCGTCTCACGGGGCATGAAGGTCCGCATGATGGCCACGAACACCGTCACCGACGTCGAGGAGGTCGGCGTCAGGCGCCCCGCGAACATGCCCGTGGAAACGCTGAGCTTCGGTGAGGTCGGCTACCTCATCACGGGCCTCAAGGACCCCGCGCTCGTCAAGGTCGGCGACACCGTCACGCTCGCCAAGCACGGGGCGATCGAGCCGCTCCCCGGCTATCGCGAGGTCAAGCCGATGGTCTTCACGGGGCTCTTCCCGATTGATGGCGACCAGTATCCCGATCTGCGCGATGCGCTTGACAAACTGCAGCTCAACGACCCCGCGCTCATCTACGAGCCGGAGAGTAGCCACGCGCTGGGCTTCGGCTTCCGCGTCGGGTTTCTCGGCTTGCTCCACATGGAGGTCGTCAAGGAGCGTCTCGAGCGCGAGTTCGATCTCGACCTGCTGGCCACCGCGCCCAGCGTTGAGTACCACGTCTACACGACCGCCGGCGACGAGGTCATCGTGCATTCGCCGCAGGACATGCCCGAGACAGGCGTGATCGAGCGTGTGGAGGAGCCCTACCTGCGCGCGACCGTCCTTGTACCGCCGGACTACGTCGGCGCGGTGATGGAGCTGGCCGAGAGCCGGCGAGCCACCTTCAAGGACATGCAGTATCTCTCGGCGACCACAGTCGAGATGCACTACGACATCCCGCTCTCCGAGCTCATCATGGACTTCTTCGACCAGCTCAAGAGCCGCACGCGCGGGTACGCAAGCCTCGACTACGAGTACATCGGTTACCGCGTGAGCAAGCTTGTCAAACTCGACATCCTCCTTGCAGGCAAGGTGGTCGACGCGCTCTCGTTCATCGTGCACCGCGACAAGGCCTATCAGCGCGGCCGTGTGCTCACAGAGAAGTTGCGTGAGATCATCCCGCGCCAGATGTTCGAGGTGCCCATCCAGGCGGCCATCGGAGGGAAGGTGCTCGCGCGCGAGACCGTGCGTGCGAAGCGAAAAGACGTGCTCGCCAAGTGCTACGGTGGCGACATCACCCGCAAGCGTAAGCTGCTGGAGAAGCAGAAGAAGGGCAAGAAGCGCATGAAGAACGTCGGCAACGTCGAGGTGCCGCAGGACGCGTTCATGGCGATCCTCAAGGTGGATGAGTGACGGGCACGACACCCGTGGCGCGGGGGGCGCACTCAGGACCTCCCTCTACATTCACGTCCCGTTTTGCGTCCTGAAGTGTGCGTACTGCTCGTTCCACTCGGGTCCCGTGTCCCTTGAGCCCGGAGTAGGCGAGCACTTCTCCTGGGCGGTCGCGGAGTCGGTTGCGCACTGGGCGGAGCTCGGGGTCCTCGACGATGTCGTCAGCGTCTACATCGGCGGAGGCACCCCCACCACGATCGGCGAGCCTCTCGTGAGGCTGGTGGAGCGCATCGTGAACGCTGCCCGCCTCGCGCCCGGCGCGGAAGTCACGGTCGAGACGAACCCGGACACGACCGATCCTGCGCTGACAGAACGGCTCGTCAATGTGGGGGTCAACCGTTTCTCGGTGGGCGTCCAGTCCTTCGATGACGAGGTCCTCCGTACCCTCGGCCGCTGTCACACGGCGACATCGGCTGTTCGTGCCATCGGCGACCTGACGGCGAGCGGCGTACGCGTCGCCCTCGATATCATGTGTGGCGTTCCCGGGCAGACGGGTGAGTCGTGGAACCTCACGCTCGAGCACGTCCTGGACGCCGGAGTCGGTCATGTCAGCGTCTACCCGCTCACCCTCGAAGAGGGAACGCTGCTCGCCGATTCGGTGAGGACGGGCGCGATGGGCGGACTCGACGACGACCTCGCAGCGGAGATGATGGAGCGTGCCAGCGAGGTGCTGTCCCGTGGAGGGCTGGAGCGCTACGAAGTGGCGAGCTACGCACGTCCCGGAGATGAGAGCGTCCACAACCGTGGGTACTGGACCGGACGTCCGTACGTGGGTGTCGGCCCCTCGGCGGCGAGCATGCTGCCCGCCGATCTCTTCGACTCGGCCATCAGCTGTGAGGCATGGAACGATCCGGGCGTCGCGGGGGTTGGAAACACTGTCGGCCGGGTGCCGGAAGGGACCACCCGGGTGCGTTTCGTGCGGGCCGCCGACACGTCGGGTTTCCTCCGGCGTCCGGTCGGGCCGCCCGACGAGGTCGAGTATCTGAGCGTGGCGCAGGCGGCCGCCGAGGACGCGATGCTCGGACTGAGGCTCGCCGAGGGCATCCCGCAGTCACTCGCCGAGTCTGCCGGAGCGTTGGGAGCGCTCGCCGATCTTGCGCGCAGAGGTCTCGTTGAGCAGTCCGACGACCGCTGGCGTGTGACGCGCGCCGGCTGGCTGCTCGGCAACGAGGTCTTCGAGGCCGTCTGGTTGGCAGGCGCTCGTCGCGGGCTGGCCTAGCACTCGCTATAATCGAGTGCCAGCGTGGGAGGGCGTCCGCAGTCGCACGCATCACCGAGACCCGGAGTGGGAACCATGCTCAACGATCGCCGGCGTCGAGTGCTCAAGGCGCTCGTCGAGGAGTACATAGCGACCGGTCAGCCGGTCGGTTCTAAGCATCTGGTCGAGCGGCACCACCTCGGATGTAGCCCCGCGACGGTGCGCAGCGAGCTCGCCGCGCTGGAGGAGACCGGGTACGTCTACCAGCCTCACGTGTCCTCGGGGCGGGTGCCCACCGATTCGGGCTACCGCGAGTTCGTCAACGAACTTCTGGAGTCCGGAGGGACCGCCGCGGGCACGGACGCGATCGAAGTGCGTGGCCGCTATCTGGCTCTGGCCGGCGAGGTCGATGATCTGATGCGGCAGACGTCCGCACTGTTGTCCCACCTCACGCACTACGTGGCGGTGGTCATGGCGCCCACGCTGAATCTCTCTCGGATCCGCCGGGTCAACCTCGTGTCGATGGGTTCTCGCCGTGCCCTCGTGGTGGTGATCACGGAGGGTGGAGAGGTGGTCAACCGTCACGTGGCGCTCTCCGCGGACGCCTCGCCCGAGCGCCTCGCCGAGGTCGAGCGGGCGCTCGACGCCTCGCTTGATGGCAAGAGGGCCGCCGAGGTCAGGCCACTGCACCGTGCAGTGGAGACCGGGCGTCCAGGCCATGCTCTGCTCGCCGAGATCATGGAGCAGGTGCTCGAGTGCCTCGACGAAGCAGACCGCGACCGCCTCTACCACGTGGGTGTGCCGGAGCTCCTGGAGCTGCCCGAGTTCGCCGACTCGTCGATGGTGCGTCCGTTGCTGACGGTGCTCGAGGACGGGCTCGTGATGCTCGAGACGCTCTCGGAGGTCATGCGGTCGGGAGGGTTGACCGTGCGCATCGGCAGCGAGAACCGTGCACGGGAACTCGGCCGGCTGAGCCTCGTTGCCACGCGGTACGGTTCGGAGACGGCCGACGGCATCGTGGGGGTCATCGGGCCGACGAGGATGGACTACTCGCGCTCGATCGCTGCGGTACACTGTGCCGCCGACGGTCTGTCCGAGGCGCTCGGAGGGACGGTCGAGACCGGTTAGCCCGGCTCGCGCAGAGGATTCACGCCGGACGAAGACACCACACGGAGGAGACGACGTGTCTGCAGGTACCACGGACTACTACAACATGCTCGGAGTCGAGCGCACAGCGAGCGAGGCCGAGATCAAGAAGGCGTTCCGGCGCAAGGCCCGTGAGTGCCATCCGGACGTGTGTGACGACCACGACGCTGAGGAACGCTTCAAGTCGGTCAACGAGGCCTACGATGTACTCTCCGATCCGGCCAAACGCGAGATGTACGACCGCTACGGAACGGTGGACCCGCGTACGGGTGGCGGCGTCGGACCGGACATCGGCGACATCTTCGGCGGCGGTTTCGGGATGGACGATCTGTTCAGCGTTTTCTTCGGCGGGATGGCGGGCACCGGAGCACGCCGTGCCCGTACCCGGGGTCGCGACATGGCGGTCCAGGTGGTTGTGAGCCTCGAAGACGCTGCCCACGGCGCCGAGCGGGAGATCGCCGTCAATCGTCTCGTCCCGTGCGAGGAATGCGGCGCGAGCGGCTCCGCGGACGGGTCGGCACCGTCGCGTTGTCAGGACTGCGGAGGGACGGGACAGCGCCGCACGCAGCGGCAGACCTTCCTCGGCACCATGCAGACGGTCACCCCCTGCGAGCGGTGCTCGGCGACAGGCCAGGTCATCGAGTCGGCGTGTCCCGAGTGCAGCGGTCAGGGCCGCGTGCCCGACCGCGATCACGTGACTGTGGAGATGCCCGCGGGCATCGAGGACGGGACGCAGATACGGATGCGCGGCATGGGAGAGGCGGGGTTCCGGGGGGACGCGGCCGGCGATCTGCTCGTGACGGTGCGTGTCGCCCCCCATGAGTACCTCCACAGGCAGGGTGCGGATCTGCATGCCCAGATGTCACTCACCGTGACCGAGGCCGCACTCGGGGCCGACATGCGGGTGCCGGGCATCGACGGTGACGTCGAAGTGGCCGTGGCGGCAGGGACGCAACACGGCGAGCAGATCCGCGTGCGGGGCGCCGGCATGCCGCGACTGCAAAGATCGGGACGAGGGGACCTCATCGTGCACGCAGCGATAGAGATCCCGCGTAAGCTGACCAGGGAGCAGCGAGCGCTCCTCGAACAGCTCGCGGAGTCGTTCGGCGAGTCCCCGAGGGCGACGCCGCTTTCGCGTCTGAAGGAATGGCTGCAGGGCTGAGTCTTCGGTCCGGGAGTGTGAGCACCGTGTCCAGTCATCGGTTCTTCATCGACACCGCGATTCCCGACGGGTCTCGCCCGGTTCGAGCGCCGCTGTCCGCCGCGGACCTCCACCACGCGAGAGACGTGCTCCGGCTGGGCGAGGGCGACCAGATCGTCCTCGTCGAGCCGGACGGACGCGTGTGGTACGCCCTGGTGGTCGAGGCGGGTCCGGACGGGCTGTTGGTCGAGCCGCGCGCGCCGGCCGAGAGAGTCCCCCCGTACCGTGTGACACTCGTACAGGGCATCGCGAAGGGATCGAAGGTCGACCTCGTCATCGAGAAGGTGACGGAGCTCAACGTCGAGGCCGTGGTGCCCGTGTTCACCGAGCGCTCCGTCGTGCGCCTGGACGACGAGAAGCGCCGCGCTCGTGGTGAGCGCTGGCGGCGCGTTGCCCATGCTGCGGCGAAGCAGTCGCAGCGCTCGACGGTGCCCCGGGTGTCCGACCCCGTCCCGCTAGCCGACGCGCTCACGGAGCTCGTCCGGTTCGATGTCATCCTGGTGGTGTGGGAAGGAGCGGCCGCGACCGGCCTCGGTATCGGGCAGGCGCTCGATGAGGCCGGAGCGCAGGCGTCAAGCAGCGTCGCACTCGTCGTGGGTCCGGAGGGAGGACTGACCGCCGGGGAGGTCTACGCGCTCGAGGAATCCGGAGCGCGGGCCGTCACACTGGGGCAGACGGTGCTGCGCAGCGAGACCGCAGGTGTGGTCGCCACGGCGCTCTGCGTCTACGAGCTCGGTGGACTTGGAGGACGGCCCCGTGGCTGAGGATGGCGCATCGACGGTGCCCGCGCGCGTCGCGGTCCACGTCAAGACGCTCGGTTGCAAGGTCAATCGTGCCGAGAGCGAGGCGATCGCTACCGGTCTGCTCGCGTGCGGCGCACGCATGGTCGATGAGTCTGACGCCACGGTGGTGGTCATAAACACCTGCACGGTGACCGGCGAGGCCGACCGCAAGGCGCGCAAGGCGGTCAGGCACGCGCTCGCAGCGGCATCGCGCCCCGCGGTGCTGGTGACCGGTTGCCTTGCGGCGCTCGACGCCGAGGGCATCGAAGGGCTCGGCGACCGGGTGATCGTCGAGGCCGACCGCGAGCAGGTCGCCCGCCGCGTTGCCGCGCTGACCGGGGCGGGTGAGCCTACAGCGGCCGCGCCCGTGCGCGCGGGCGAGGGCTTCAGGGCGCGCGTCGCGGTCAAGGTGGAGGACGGCTGCGACGCGTTCTGCACGTACTGCATCGTGCCCCACGCGCGCGGAGCGCCCCGCTCCGTGCCGGTGGAGACGGTCCTGAGCGAAGTCCGGGCTCTTGCCGAAGCGGGCACCGCGGAGGTCGTGCTTACCGGCATCAACATCGGCAGGTACCATTCTGACGGGCTCCGCCTGTCCGACCTGATCGCACTGACGGCAGAGACGGGCGTGCGCCGTATCCGTCTCTCTAGCATCGAACCGCTCGACCTGACGCCGGCACTCCTCGAGGCCATGGCGCGCACGCCGGGTTTCTGCCCGCACGTGCACGTACCTCTCCAGTCGGGATCGGATCGCGTGCTGCGCGCGATGGGCCGTGGGTACACCTCGGCCGACTACCTCGACCGGCTCGCATCGGTCCGCGACTTCGTCCCCGGCGTCGCGATCACCACAGACGTGATGGTCGGGTTCCCCGGTGAGACCGACGAGGACTTCGCCGAGACCAGACGAGTCGTAGACGCTGCCGGGTTCACCCGGCTGCATGTCTTCAGGTACTCGAAGCGCGGGCGAACGCCGGCCGCCTCGATGCCCGCCCAGGTGCCGCCCGACGTGAGTGCCCGCCGAGCGGCGCTTCTGAGGGGAGACGACGCGGAACTGAGGGACGCCCACGCCGCTTCCCGGCAGGGTAGCGTGTCCGAGGTGCTGGTTGAACAGCTGAGCGCCGAAGCCGCGGGTCTCGTCGCCAGCGGGACGACGGAGGACTACCTCGCGGCACGCCTGAACGGTGACGGCCTCAACGTGGGAGACGTCGTCAGGGTGTGCATCGGCCCCGCGAGCGCGGGAGTGGTGAGCGCGACGCGGCTCTGAGCGCGTTCGGGCAGCCTTCGCGTGGTAGAATCTCAAGGTAGACGAAGTGAACGGACTGCGCGGTACATTCGCGGATGACGCTGGTCCGCCGGCATGAACACGACAGAAGGTGCGCACCAGGTGGAACCCACCCAGATTCGGCTCGTCGTCCCGCCCGAGCTGGACATGACCGCCCTCCTCGGCCAGGCCGACGGGCTGCTGCGTCTCATCGAGGACCAGTTCGAGTCCGACATCGCGGTCAGGGGGAACCAGATCACCATCTCGGGTCAGGCTGCCGAAGGTCAGGCAGTCTCCTCGCTGTTCACCGAGATGATCGCGCTCGTGGAGAAGGGCGAGCGCCTGACCCCGGAGAACGTGGAGCGATCGATCGAGATGCTGCGGGAGGGTGAGTGCAGCCCGAGCGCGCTCTACGCGGACGTCCTGCTCACGCACAAAGGCAAGGCGCTTCGTGCCAAGACCGCGGGACAGAAGCGCTACGTCGACGCCATCCGCACGAACACGGTCACCTTCGGGATCGGGCCTGCCGGGACGGGCAAGACCTACCTCGCGATGGCGATGGCCGTCGATGCGCTCAAGAAGCGCGAGGTCGGACGCATCATCCTCACACGTCCGGCGGTCGAGGCGGGGGAGAGCCTGGGCTACCTGCCCGGCACGCTCTACGAGAAGGTCGACCCGTATCTCAGGCCGCTCTACGATGCGCTGTTCGACATGATGGACATCGAGAAGTCCAATCAGCTGATGGACCGTGGCGTGATCGAGGTCGCACCACTCGCATTCATGCGCGGCCGGACCCTCAACGACAGCTTCATCATCCTCGATGAGGCCCAGAACACCTCGCCCGAGCAGATGAAGATGTTCCTCACGCGCCTGGGGTTCGGCTCCAAGGTCGTCGTGACCGGCGATATCACGCAGATCGACCTGCCCAAGGGCGCCTCCGGCCTCAAGCAGGTGCGCGACATCCTCATCTCCGTTCCCGACGTCGCGTTCATCGAGCTCGGTTCGCGCGATGTCGTCCGGCACAAGCTGGTGCAGCGGATTGTTACCGCGTACCACGAGTACGAGGAGGCGAAGGCGGAGGCCCGCCATGGGTAGGCTATCCGACCTTCCGAAGCGTCTGGCTGACTCTGTCGGTTTGAGCAGCCGTCGGGCCCAGCGTGTCACGCTCGCCGTCGGCGCCGGGTTGCTCGTGGCGCTCTCTCTCGTGCTGCAGACTCCTCCCGTTGGTCTGACTGAGGGAGAGCCTGCACCGCGCACCTTCAGGGCCAACCGTACCGTGCAGTTCGTCGACGAGGTCGCCACTGAGCTTGCGCGCATGCAAGCCGCCGACTCGGTCGAGCCCGTCACCGTGTTCGATCCCGGTGTGGTCTCCGAGGCCCGCGGCGCAATCTCCGCGCTCTTCGAGGAGGTGCGCGCCGCCCGGCCGCTGTACTCCGGGGAACCGACCGTGACTGTCGGAACGCTGACGACGCGGTTCCCGGATGCCGAAGAGACCTGGATCGAGGCGCTGTTCCGTGTCGACGAGGCGGAGTTCGGTCGCGCCGAACGCGCGGCGGAACAACTCGCGACAACGGTGCTCGCCCGGCGATTCACCGCAGAGGAGCAGGACGCCGTATTGCAGCAACTGCAGGAGAGCGCGGACAGCCTCCCGCTCTCCCGTCCCGTGCGCGACGCCGTTGCGGGGATCGTCGAGCTCGGCTTGCGCCCCACGCTCACAGTGGACGAGGCGGCGACCGAGGCGGCACGTACCGCCGCGGCGGACGGTGTCGATGCGGTGGTTGTCATCAAGCAGTCCGGTGAGAACATCGTACAGCGCGGTGAAATCGTCACCGCCGAGCACCTCGAGATCATCCGCAGACTCGGCCTGCTCGAGCAGGGCGGTTCGGTCCTGTCGCTCACCGCTCTTGCGCTGCTCGCCGCAGTGGCGGCGACCGCCGCGGTGGCCTACATGTGGCGTTTCGACCGCGAAGTGTACGACAACACGCGCGATCTCGCCCTGATCACCGTTCTCGTGGTCGGGGCGCTCTGGGTAACGCGGACGATTCTGTGGTTCTTCCCCGAGGTCTCCATCTATCTGCTCCCCGTGCCGTTGACGACGATGCTCGCTACGGTGCTTGTCAATGCTCGCATAGGACTCCTGACCGCCGTCATCACGGCGGTGGGCGGTGTGCTCCTCGGGTTCTCCGGGGGCGCGAGCATGATCGCGATGCTCGTCTGGAGTCTGCTCTCGGTCGTGGCGATGTCCTTCATGACAGAGCGGGCGCGGCTGTTCTACGTCGGCATGTTCCTCGTGGGTTCCGGCGCCGTTCTCGCTGGGCTCGCGACACTCGCTGGTGGCGCGCAGCCCGTCGAGGCGCTCGCGGCTGCCGCCAACGGTGCGCTGGGCGGACTGTTCGCGGCCGTGCTGGGCTACGGGCTGCTTCCCTTCTTCGAGTACGTCTTCCGCGTGACGACCGACGTCCGCCTCATCGAACTCGCGAGCCCGGCCCACCCCCTCATGCGCCGACTGATGGTGGAGGCCCCCGGCACTTACAGTCACTCGGTCATCACCGGAAACCTGGCCGAGGCCGCCGCAGAGGCCATCGGTGCGAACGCGCTGCTCACACGCGTTGGTGCGTACTACCACGACATCGGCAAGATCCGTCGGCCGGGGTTCTTCGTCGAGAATCAGGCCGGCGCGGACAACCCCCACGACGAGACCACACCAAGCCTGTCAGCGATCATCATCACGGCGCACGTGCGCGAGGGTGTCGAACTTGCACGGGAGTATCGTCTGCCACCCGAGATCATCGACATTATCGAGCAACATCACGGGGACTCGCTCGTGAGTTACTTCTACAACAAGGCGTCCCAGGCGGATGGGCCGGTGGCCGAGGCGGACTTTCGCTACGCGTCCTCACGCCCACACTCCCGGGAGGCAGCGCTCGTCATGCTCGCGGACAGTGCTGAGGCAGCGGTGCGGGCGGTCAAGCAGCCGTCTCTGCCGCGCGTGGAGAGTGCCGTGCGCCGTGTCGTGGACGGTAAGGTGGCCGACGGGCAGCTCCACGACTCTCACCTCACCCTGGCCGACCTCGACCGCATCGTGCAGGTCTACTCCACCATGTTGATGAGCATCTATCATCCGAGGATCGAGTATCCGGAAGCCCTGCCGAGGAGGTCCGAGTATGCCAATTAGCATCACGAGTCACCGGGACCCCGAGCCGCTCGACCTCGCGGCATTCGAGCGCCTCGCGGAGTTCGTGCTCGACCGGGAGGATGTCCCTGCCATCACCGAGCTCTCGCTTGCCCTGGTGGGCGCCGAGGAGATGGCCGAGCTCAACAAGCGGTATCGCGGCATCGAGGGCCCCACCGACGTGCTGTCCTTCGAGTGCGACGACCCGTGTCCGGTCGAGAGTGACGAGCCCGTCACGTTGGGCGACGTGGTCATCGCACCCGAGATCGCAGAGGCACAGGCGGCTGAGCTCGGACACACGGTTGAAGAGGAGCTCAACCTCCTGCTGGTGCACGGGATCTTGCATCTGCTCGGGTACGAGCATGAGAGCGACGAGGATGCAGCTGTGATGCAAGAGCGCGAGCGAGCGCTCCTTGAGGCGTACGCGGAAGGCCTGTGAGGGGGAGCCGGTGAGAAGCCGGTCGCTGCTGTGGAGCTTCAACTACGCGATCGCGGGGATCATCTACGCCCTAAGGACCCAGCGCAACATGCGCCTGCACGCCATCGCAGCGGCGGTCGTCTTGTCGGCGGCCGTGCTGCTCGACGTCTCCCGGCTCGAGATGGTGGCGCTGCTCTTCGCCATCGGGTTCGTGCTCTTCACGGAGCTCGTCAACACTGCCGTCGAGTCGACGGTCGACCTGACAGTGGATCGGTTCGACCCCCGCGCCAAGGTAGCCAAGGACGTTGCGGCGGGCGGTGTGCTGATATCCTCACTGACGGCGGTCGCCGTTGGTTACGTCGTCTTCTTCGACCGGGCGCGGGATCTCGCCGCGAGCGGCTTCGAGGTCGTCCTGCGCTCGCCGGTGCACCTGACGGTGATCGCGCTCTCGCTGACGGCGCTCGCGGTGCTCGCCCTGAAGGCCTATCGGCGGGAAGGGACCTTCCTGCGCGGAGGCTGGCCTTCGGGCCACGCCGCGCTGGCAACGGGCGCCGCGACAGCCGTCGGATACGCGACGCGCAACTCCTCGGCGGCGGTACTCGCGCTGTTCATCGCGGCACTAGTGGTCCAGAGCCGTGTCGAGAGCGGGACCCACACCATCTCCCAGGTGCTCACGGGGGCGCTTGTGGGCTTTCTCATCACCACCGCTGTCTTTCAGGTATTCTTTCTCTGACCACTGAGTCGTACGGGAGGACTCGTTGGCCGTCCCGATAGTCATCGCCGCAATCGTGATATTGCTAGCGGTCAAGGCGATCATCTCCGCCGAGGAGGCGGCCGCTTCCCACATCACGCGTGGACGCGTGCTCAGGCTCGTCGAGGCCGAGCGTAAGGGCGCTTCGTCTCTGGAGCGTCTGTTCGACCGACCCGGCCGGTTGCACGCTGCCGCGGCGATGTCATCGGCACTGTCATACAGCATCGGTGCGGCCCTCTCGGCCATCACCGTGCTGCTGGCCTACCCACAGTGGCCCGATTGGGTCGCCGCGATGGTCGGGGCCGGCTTCGGGCTCGTCGTCTTCTTCGCGCTCGGGGAGGCACTTCCGCGTACGCTCGCGGCTCAGAACCCCGAGGGAGTCGCACTGGCGTTCGCGCCGTTGGCCGCGCCGATAGTCCCCGTCCTGCACCCGCTCGCCCGTGCGCTCAATGCTCCGTGGAAGTGGATCATGAGGCTCGTGGTCGGGGACCGGGCGACGCACTCGGCATGGGCCGGAGACGCCGAGTTGCGCGGGAACGGGGCTGCCGACGAAGAGGAGGCGGCACGCGAGGAGAACGAGGAGGCGCTGCTCGAGGCCGTTTCGGATTTCTCCGAGAAGGTCGTCCGGGAAGTGATGGTTCCCCGGACAGACATGACATGCCTGCCGGACAATGCGAGTGCGGCCGACGCGATCGAGCTGATCGAATCACTCGGCTACTCGCGCCTGCCGGTCTATCACGACACGGTCGACGACATCACCGGGGTCCTGTACGCGAAGGACCTGCTGGCGGCGATCGTCAAGGACCCCGTGGTCCGTCCGGCCCGTATCGCGCGTCCCGCGTACTTCGTTCCGGAGACCAAAGCGGTCGAAGAGCTCCTGGTGGAGATGCGCACCCAGATGCACATCGCAATCGTCGCCGATGAGTACGGAGGCACCGCCGGTCTCGTCACGATCGAGGACCTGCTTGAGGAGATCGTCGGCGAGATCTTCGACGAGTACGACTCGGCGGTCGCGCTCGTAGTCGAGTTCGAGGACGGTACGCTGCAGGTGGACGCCCGTCTGCCGGTGGACGATCTCAACGAGCGCTTCGACACCGCCATCGAGCTGGAAGCTGACACCGTGGGTGGATTGTTCACCGAGGTCGCAGGCCATATCCCGGTTGTCGGCGAGAGCGTGGAGATCGAAGGTCTGCGTCTGACGGTGGATGAACTCCAGGGTACGCGTATCATGAAGATGACCGTACGGCCGGCTGCCGCCGCCACCGGACGCAAGGAGAGCGTCGATGCGTAACTTGACCCAGCCCGACCTCGCACTGCTGGCCTTCGCGCGCGAGGTCAAGCGCAACTCCTACTCGCCCTACTCGAACTTCCGCGTAGGCGCGGCTGTCTACGCGTCGGGACAGATATTCCAGGGCGTCAACGTCGAGAACGCGGCGTACGGTGCCACGGTCTGTGCGGAGCGAAGCGCCCTTGTCGCCGCGATCACGGCGGGCTGCACCGACATCGATGCGGTCGCGGTGGTCGGCGACTCGAAGTCGCCCACGGTCCCGTGCGGAGAGTGCCGGCAGGCGCTCGCGGAGTTCAATCCGAACATGCGGGTGATCATGGGCGGCCGTGCCGACGAGGTGCTCGTGATGGACCTCGACGAGCTGTTGCCCGAGGCGTTCGTCCGCGGTTACCTCGATCAGGACGAGGAGACGGCGGACGTCGAGTGAGTGTGGACGCGACAGGCGCCAAGGACGCCGGGCGGGTCCGCAGCGGGTTTGTCGCATTGGTCGGCAGGCCGAATGCAGGCAAGTCTACGCTCGTGAACGCGGTTGTCGGCGCGAAGGTGGCGATCACCTCGGACACTCCCCAGACCACGCGACACCGGTTGCGAGCCATCATCGACACCGATGACGCGCAGGTGGTCCTCGTCGACACCCCAGGACTGCACAAGCCGCACGATGCCCTGGGCGAGGAGTTGAACAAATCCGGGCTGATGGCCCTTGCCGACGTCGACGTTGCGTGTCTCGTTCTCGACGCCTCTGCACCGGCCGGAGCAGGCGACCGCTGGGTGGCACAGCACGTGGCAGCCGCGAAGGCCCCGAAGGTCCTCGTGCTCACGAAGGCAGACCTGGTCGGCCCGGACGTCATCGAACGTCAGGCGCGCGCGATGGACGAGATCGTGACCTTCGACGACGTCGTCGCGCTCTCCGCGCTCGAGGACTTCAACGTGGCCGGCTTCGTGGCCACGGTCACTCGTCTGCTGCCCGAGGGTCCGCGCTACTTCCCGAGGGACATGTCGACAGACCAGCCGCTCGAGGTGATGATCGCCGAGTTCATCCGCGAGAAGGTGTTGCGCACGACGTTCGACGAGGTGCCGCACGCCGTTGGTGTCGCGGTCGACGACCTCGAGTTCGCCCGCGCCGGCGAGTTGGCCCGCATTGCGGCGACCGTGTTCGTGGAGCGCGACTCGCAGAAGGGCATAATCGTCGGCAAGGGCGGAGAGACGATCAAGCGCATCGGCAGTCAGGCCCGCGAGGATCTCGAACGGCTGCTCGGAACACGCGTCTACCTCGACCTGACGGTCAAGGTGAAGCGCAACTGGCGCCGCGACGCATCGCAGATTCGCAGGTTCGGCTACGGAGAGGGGTTGTAGTCGCATGGACACCAAGACGCTGGCGGCGGCCATCGACCAGACGCTGCTCAAGCCTACTGCGGGCTTCGCCGAGGCCGGCACGTGGATGGACGCGTCGCGCGACGCGGGCTTCGCTTCGCTGTGTGTCTCACCCTTCCTCGTACCGCTCGCATCGCAGAAGCTCGCCGGCACCGACACCCTCGTCTGCTCGGTCTGCGGGTTCCCACTTGGCTACTCCAACACCGGGACCAAGGTCGCGGAGGCCGGGCTGCTCGTGGAGCTCGGATGCACCGAGGTCGACATGGTCCTCAACATCCCTGCAATGCTCGAGGGCGAGCTGACCTTCGTCGAGGACGACATCCGCGCCGTCGTTGAGGCCGTCGACGCCGTTTCCTCGGGGAGCGCGATCGTCAAGGTGATCCTCGAGACCGGCTATCTCAGTGAGAACGAGATCGATGCTGCATGCCGCCGTGCGGTCGTCGCAGGAGCCCAGTACGTGAAGACCTCGACCGGTTTTGGCCCGCGGGGAGCGAGCCTGCGGGACGTCGAGATTATGCGAGCCGCGGTGGGTCCCGATGTCGGCGTGAAGGCCGCGGGCGGCATTCGGGACCTCGACACGGCACTTCAGATGCTCGGCGCCGGGGCCAGCCGCCTCGGCTCGTCCTCGGGGCTCGAGATCCTCGAGGCGCTCGAGCGCGGGTAGCGACCACGCGTGAGCTCGTACACGCTGCGCGCGCTCGTGCTGCGCAAGACCAAGCTCGGCGAGGCGGACATCATCGTCACTCTGCTGGCTGCGGACGGCCGCATCGTGCGTGCGGTCGCCAAAGGCATGCGCAAGCCTAGCTCGAGGTTCGCCGGTCGGCTGGAGCCCGGATCAGTGGCCGATCTGCTGCTCGCTTCCGGCCGGGCCCTCGAGATCGTATCGGATGCGCGCTCGGTCGACCTTCACGTGGGTCTGCGCGAGGACTACGAGCGCTCGACGGCGGCCTCGGTCGTGCTCGACGTGCTCGACAAGATGGCCGTCGAGGGCCAGCCAGAGGAGCGGCTGTTCGGTCTGGCGTGCGCGACGCTGTCGGGCCTCGAGAAGGCCGACATGGTCCACCTCGACGCCCTCGTGACCGCTTTCCTGCTCAAGGCCATGGCGATGCACGGGTACCGTCCGCACCTCGATTCGTGCGTCTCGTGTGCATGTGCCGCATCGGGTCGCACGTCGTTCTCCCTCGAGGCAGGCGGAGTGCTGTGTCCTGCGTGTGGCGGAACGGCGCCACCGCTCAGCATCGGTGCGCGCGAGCTGCTCAACTGGCTGCTGGCAGCCACGATGGACGAGATCGCGCACGCGGAGCTGCCCCAGCGCGATGTGAGCTTCGCCTTCGTGTTGATGCGCCAGTTCGTGACGTTCCACCTTCCGGCACGACTGAAGGCGCTCGAGTTCTACGCGAACGGAGGCGGCCGGTGAATGGCCCGATGACCGCCGGGGGAGTGACCGGCGAAGAACTGCCGGTGCCACACGTCGAGTTCGAGGTCACCCTCACCGAGCGCGGCTACCGTGGCGTCCTGCTCCACCTTGCGGCGCTCCGTCTGAGGTTCGTGCCGTTCGTCCTCGGGTTCGCTGCGTTGCTCGCGTACGGTTCAGCAATGCGCACCGAGGCCGCCGGGCTGTTCGCCGCCGCGCTCGCGATCCCCGTGGTGCTGTGGGGCTATCTCGCGTGGGTCTCGGCCTCGCCGAGCGCTCGAGCGCTCTACGCCTCCGTGGCATACGGACTCAGCGATGAGGCGCTTACGTACCGGTCGGCGGAGGGTGACGGGGAGATCCGGTGGGCTGAGGTTCGTCGCTGGCGCGAGGCGGCAGAACACATCCTGGTCTACGTCACCGGAACGACGTACCTGCTGATCCCGGTGAGCCAACTCGACGATGTCCTTGCGGAGCGGGTGCGAGCGGTGCTTCGCGAGAAGGTCGGTCCTGAGGTCCGGAGCACCCGGCGCATGCGGTAAGATACCTGCACGTCCGCCAGGGTCGCGGACGGGCACCGAGAGGAGACACGTCACCGATGCATGGAATGACCTTCCAAGACATCATCCTCGCGCTTTCCCGGTACTGGGCGGATCAGGGATGCGTCCTGCTCCAGCCGTACGACACCGAGGTCGGTGCGGGAACGTTCCATCCTGCGACGACGCTGAAGTCGCTCGGCCCCGAGCCGTGGCGAACGGCGTACGTGCAGCCGAGCCGCCGTCCGGCCGACGGCCGCTACGGCGAGAACCCCAACCGTCTCCAGCACTACTATCAGTACCAGGTCATCCTCAAGCCGAGCCCGGATGACGTGCTCGACCTGTACTGGGACTCGCTGCGCGCCATCGGGATCGAGCCCGCCGAGCACGACGTCCGGCTCGTGGAGGACGACTGGGAGTCGCCCACCCTCGGTGCGTGGGGCCTGGGCTGGGAGGTCTGGCTGAACGGTATGGAGGTCACTCAGTTCACGTACTTCCAGCAGGTCGGAGGGTTCGACTGCAGGCCGGTCCCGGCCGAGATCACCTACGGCATCGAGCGCCTCGCGATGTACATCCAGGGCGTGGACAGCGTCTTCGATCTGGTGTGGGTTGTCGGCTCCGAGGGCGAGACCTACACGTACGGGGACGTCTTCAGGCGCAATGAGTACGAGTACTCGAAGCACAACTTCGAGATCGCCGACACCGACATGCTCTACCGGCTCTTCGACACATACGAGGCCGAGTGCCGCCGCATCCTGGATGCCGGCACGCCGCTTCCCGCGTACGACTATGTCCTGAAGTGCTCGCACGCGTTCAATCTGCTCGACGCACGCGGCGCGATCGCCGTCGCCGAGCGGGTGAGCTTCATCGGCCGCGTCCGGGCGCTCGCGAAGGCATGTTGCGAGGCATACATGGAGTCGCTCTCCCCGCAGCCCGGCGAGGCCGACGCGGCCGCCGACGACGGGCCCACGGTGCAAAGGGGTGCGTCATGAACCGGGAACTGATCTTCGAGATCGGCACCGAGGAGATCCCGTCCGCACCCCTCTACGAAGCGATCGGCCAGCTCAAGGCGGACACCGAGGCCGCCCTCGCCGAGGCGAGCCTGGCGTACGCGCTCGTCGACGTGTTCGGCTCACCGAGGCGGCTCGTCGTCCGGGTGAGCGATCTCGCCGAGGTGCAGGACGATGTCACGCTTCGCTTCAAGGGCCCGGCTGTGAACGCCGCGTTCGGCGCGGACGGCACTCCGACCAAGGCAGCCGAGGGCTTCGCCCGCAGCAAGGGCATCGACGTCGGGTCGCTCGAGCGTGTCGAGGACGAATCCGGTGCCTACGTCTATGCGGTCATCGATCGCCCGGGACGCGCGGCGACTGAGGTGCTGCCCGAGTTGCTCGGCGGGCTCGTCGCCGGCATCGAGTGGCCGAAGTCGATGCGATGGGGCTCGGGCGAGACGAGGTTCTCCCGGCCGATTCGCTGGATGCTCGCGCTGTTCGGCGCGGACGTGATACCGGTGTCGTTCGCCGGTGTCGAAGCGGGGCGCGTCACCCACGGACACCGGTTCCTCGGACCCGGCGCGATCGAGGTGCCATCGGCGGCCGAGTATGAGCTGGCCTGCAAGCGCGGGCTCGTGGTGTATGACCACGTCCGGCGCGCGGCGCTCATACGCGAGGGGATCGACGCGGCCGCGGCGGAGGCGGGTGCGACTCCCGTCGTGCCGGAGACGGTCTTCGCCGAGGTCGTCAACCTCGTCGAGTGGCCGAGCGTGGGCGTCGGGCGCTTCGACGAGGAGTTCCTCGAGGTCCCGCGCGAGGTGCTCGAGACCGCGATGGAGTCGCACCAGCGCTACTTCCCGCTCGAGGGGAGTGACGGTTCGCTCAGCCCGGCGTTCGTGGTGGTGCACAACGGCAGCCCGGACCGTACCGAAGCCATCGTGGCGGGCCACGAGCGCGTGATCCGTGCCCGTCTGGCGGACGCCGCGTTCTTCTACCGTGAGGACCTCGCGCGTTCGCTCGAAGAGTACGCCGCGGAGCTTGCCGACATCGTGTTCCAGGAACGTCTGGGCACGCTCGCCGAGAAGGCCGGCCGCGTCGAGCGGCTGGCTGCGAGACTCGCCGCGCTCGCCGGGGCGGACCCGGGCGCGACGGCGGCGGCTGTACGCGCGTCACACCTCTGCAAGGCCGATCTCACGACCCACGTCGTCATCGAGTTTCCTGCGCTGCAGGGAGTCATGGGCGGCTACTACGCACGGGCAGCAGGCGAGCCGGACGCGGTGGCAGCGGCGATTCCCGAGCACTACCAGCCGCGGTTCGCGGGGGATGCGATTCCCGTGTCCGAGGCCGGCCGGCTCGTCTCGGCGGCCGACAAGCTCGACACGATCTGCGGCATCTTCGCAATCGGCATGGCTCCCACCGGCTCGGCCGACCCCTACGCGCTGCGCCGTGGCGCACTCGGGGTGCTCGCTATCACGCTCGGTGGCCTGCATCTGACGCTCGACGAGGCCATCGGTGCGGCGCTCGACGGCTACGCCGACGCGCTCGAGTTCGACCGCCAGACCGTAGGCGTCGCGGTGAAGGACTTCTTCACCGGGCGTTTCGAGGTGGTGCTGCGCGACCGGGGTCACGCGTACGACACGGTCGCAGCCGTCCTCGCATCGGCCGCCGACGACCCCGCCGACGCTGTAGCCCGCTGTGATGCGCTCACGGCGCTCAGGGCGACGAGTGATGTCATGGACGACCTCTCGGTCGCCTTCACCCGCGCGAAGAACCTCGCCGCACCCGATCTCGGTACGGCGGCCGATCCGGGGTTGATGGGCACCGAGGAGGCCGCACTTGCCGATGCGCTCGCCGAGGCAGAGGAGCGGGCGGGTGCGTCACTGGAAGTGACCGACTACGATGCCGCGCTTGGCGTGCTCGCCGGATTGCGTGGCCCGATCGATGCCTTCTTCGACGGCGTGCTCGTCATGGACTCCGACCAGCAGCTGCGCGAGAACCGGCTGCGCCTCCTGAACCGTTTAGTCGCCCTCTTCGAGCGGTTTGCCGACTTCAGCCGCTTGAGCGGGTAGCCGATGACCCGACCACGCGATGACGAGTTCGCACCGGGGTGCGCACTGCCGCGCCGGGTCTACGTGCTGTCCGACTCGCTCGGCGAGACGGCGGACCTGGTGGGCAGGGCTGCAGCGAGCCAGTTCTCGCCCGGTACGTTCGAACTCGTGCGGCTTGGGAAGGTGTCGTGCGCCGGCTCCCTCGAGGAAGCGGTTCGTTCCGCAGCGCAGCAGGCGTGCGTCTTCTTCTACACCCTCGCCGATCCGGACCTCAGAGAGCGCATGCGCTTGCTCACTGACGTCCTCGGACTCGCCGCTGTCGACATCCTCGGCCCGGCGGTCGCCGCGCTTGCACAGAGCGCCGATGTGCACCCCACGGGGGAGGTCGGAGCGATCCGGAAGACCGACCGAGGATACTACCAGCGCATCGAGGCCATGGAGTTCACGGTCAAGCACGACGACGGGCGCAACCCGGAAGGGCTGACCGATGCCGAGGTCGTGCTCATCGGCGTCTCGCGTACCAGCAAGACGCCGCTCTCGATGTACCTCGCCTTCAAGGGATACAAGACCGCCAACATCCCGCTGATGCCCGAGGTCGAGCCGCCCGCCGAGCTCTTCGACGTTGATCCCCGCCGCATCTTCGGCCTCACGAGCGATCCGGACCTGCTCTCCTCGATCCGCAGTCAGCGCCTTTCGGAGCTCGGCGTGTACGCGCGCCAGTATGCCGAGCGGGAGGCGGTCCTCACCGAGATCGAGTCGGCGCGCGCGCTGATGAGACAGCTCGGCTGTATCGTCGTACGCACCGACAACCGCGCTGTCGAGGAGACAGCGCAGGAGATAATCCGCTATCTTGAGCAGTGAGGTCTGCAGGCTGTGCCGGCGGACGTTGTCGCGTCGCCCGCTTGACAGCGGGCATTGCCTGGTCCATCGAACAGGGGAGTGGGAATTGTCCGACGTCAAGCGTGTGTATGCGTTCCGCGAGGGCGATGCTTCGATGAAGTACGTCCTGGGCGGCAAGGGAGCCAATCTCGCCGAGATGACGAAGCTCGGCCTTCCGGTACCTCCGGGCTTGACGATCACCTGCCAGACGTGCGTCGAGTACTACGAAGGCGGCAACGCCTTTCCCGAGGGCCTGGCGGCCGAGATCGCCGCGCACGTGGCCGATCTCGAGGGCCAGATGGGTAAGCGGCTCGGTGACGCCGGGGACCCGCTGCTCGTCTCGGTACGCTCCGGGGCCCCTTTCTCGATGCCAGGAATGATGGACACCATTCTCAACCTCGGCCTGAACGACACGTCGGTGCAGGGGCTCATCGCTCAGACCGGCAACGACCGCTTCGCCTGGGACTCGTATCGCCGCTTCGTCCAGATGTTCTCAAAGGTGGTGCTCGACGTTGAGGGCGACCTGTTCGAGAACGCGCTCACCACGATGCGCCAGGCGCGCGGCGTCGCATCGGACAACGAGCTCTCCGCCGCGGACCTCGAGCGCTTGGTCGGCCAGTTCAAGGAGATCGTCGCCGTACACGTGTCGGCGGACGAGTTTCCGGCACTTGCCGAGGACGGCCGGGTCGCCTTCCCGCAAGACGTGCAGATGCAGCTGCGCCTGGCTATCGAGGCGGTCTTCAAGTCGTGGATGAACCGCCGCGCCATCGACTACCGTCGTCTGTACAGGATTCCGGACGACCTGGGCACTGCGGTGAACGTCCAGACGATGGTCTTCGGCAACAAGGGAGAGACGAGCGCCACCGGCGTCGCCTTCACCCGAAACCCCGCCGACGGCACCAACGAGTTCTACGGCGACTTCCTGGTGAACGCCCAGGGCGAGGACGTTGTCGCAGGAATCCGCAACACCACTCCGATCGCCGAGCTCCACGACGTGATGCCCGGGGTCGCCTCCGAGCTCGAGGGCGTGTTCACCAAGCTGGAGAACCACTATCGCGACATGTGCGATATCGAGTTCACCATCGAGCAGGGCCGCTTGTGGATGCTGCAGACCCGCGTGGGGAAGCGCACCGCGAAGGCTGCGCTCAAGATCGCGGTCGACATGGTGTCCGAGGGCCTCATCACCCGTGAAGAGGCAGTGCTGCGCGTGGATCCCGACCAGCTGGACCAGCTCCTCCACCCTCAGTTCGACGCGAATGCGTCCTACGACACGCTCGCCAAGGGCCTGAACGCCTCGCCAGGCGCAGCCGTGGGCGAGGTCGTTTTCACGGCGGACGACGCCGAGTCGGCCGTGGCCGAGGGCCGCAAGGTCATTCTCGTGCGCTGGGAGACGACACCGGACGACCTGCACGGCATGATCGCCGCCGAGGGCATTCTCACCTCACACGGCGGCAAGACGTCACATGCTGCGGTCGTTGCGCGCGGAATGGGCAAACCCTGCGTGTGCGGCGCCGAGGCCCTCAAGATCGACGCCGGCAAGAAGCAGGCGGTCGTGACCGGTGCCGGCGTGACGCTCACCGAGGGGGACATCATCTCCATCGACGGCACCACCGGCACGGTCGTGCTCGGCGCGGTCGATCTCGTGGAACCGGAGGTCTCGGGGGACTTCGACACCATCCTCGGGTGGGCCGACGAGTTCCGTACTATGGGTGTTCGCGCGAACGCCGACACGCCCGACGACGCGGCGCTCGGCAGGAAGTTCGGCGCGGCCGGTATCGGCCTGTGCCGCACCGAGCACATGTTCCTCGGCGACAGGAAGTCCATCGTTCAGGACATGATTCTGGCCGAGAACGAGGTTGCGCGCGAGAGTGCGCTCGCGAAACTCCTAGAGGTACAGACCGAGGACTACCTCGGCATCTTCGCGGCCATGGATGGTCTGCCCGTCACGGTCCGGCTCCTCGACCCGCCCTTGCACGAGTTCCTCGACGATCCCCGCGAGCTTGCCGTCGCGATCGCCCGCGAGGAGTGTGCGGGCGCGACTGACGATGAGCTCAAGGCCAAGCGCAAGCTCCTCGAGCAGATCGACCACATGGCCGAGGCCAACCCGATGCTCGGCCTGCGTGGATGCCGCCTCGGCATCATGCACCCGGAGATCTACGCGATGCAGGTGCGCGCGATCACGCGGGCCGCATGCCAGCTGAAGCGTGAGGGCAAGGACCCGAAGCCCGAGATCATGATCCCGCTCGTGGCGCTTAAGGACGAGCTCATGACGCTGCGCGACGAGAGCGAGAAGGTGCTCGCGGACGTCATGGCCGAGTGTGGCACCGAGATCGACATCCCCGTCGGGACGATGATCGAACTGCCGCGCGCCGCGGTCATGGCCGATCGCGTGGCCAAGGTCGCCGACTTCTTCTCGTTCGGCACCAACGACCTGACGCAGACGACCTTCGGGTTCTCGCGCGACGACATCGAGTCGAAGTTCCTGCCGCGCTATCTGGAGCGCAAGATCCTGCCCCGCAACCCGTTCGAGACCATCGACGACGGAGTAGCCAAGCTGGTCGAGATGGGCTGTCGTCTCGGTCGTGAGGGCAACCCGGGCATCAAGCTCGGTGTGTGCGGAGAACACGGAGGCGATCCGGAGTCGGTCAAGGTCTTCTACGCCATCGGGCTGGACTACGTGTCCTGCTCGCCGTATCGGGTGCCGCTCGCCCGGCTGGCGGCGGCCCAAGCGGCTCTTGCGGAGAAAGCGACGGCCTCTGAGAACAGGTAGTCCGAACCTTCACCGGGCCGCGACGTCGCGGCCCGGTGCGCGTTCGCCGTCGGAGGAGTGGGCGTGGCGAGAGGCACGAAGCTGTTCCAGGCACCGGGATCGCCGCTCATCCAGGGTCGCTCCCGCACGCAGCGTCCCTGGTGGCAGCCGTACCTGGTCGCCGCCGCCATCGGGCTCGGCTGGCCGCTTGTGGCGCTCCTGCCGTCGGTGCTCGAAGCATACGAGGCCTCACCCGAGGTCGCGACGATCGCCGGTGACGTCCTGGATGCCTGGATCGGTGCACTGCCCGTCCTCGTGCCTGCGGTGCTTGCCGGTTCCGCACTGGGTATCGTGGTATCGGGTGTATGGGGGATACGGCATCGGTGGGTGCCCGCCGCGGCGTGTGCGATCGCGGGCTGGTACCTCGCGCTGCTCGTGGTCGCTCTGATCGGATAGGGGAGCGAGCTTGACCATCATCGCGCGCACCGACTATGAGGCACAGGAACGCGTGCGCCTCTCGCCGCGCGCAGCGCTATCGGCCGAGTCCCGCGGGCGTGAGCGACCGCTTCCGGAAGACCCGTACCGCACCGACTTCCAGCGCGACCGAGACCGCATCATCCACTGCAAGGCGTTTCGGCGCCTGTCCCACAAGACGCAGGTCTTCCTCGCGCCGGAGGGAGATCACTACCGGACACGTCTCACTCACACGCTCGAGGTTGCGCAGATCGCCCGCTCGATCGCGCGCGCCCTTCGCCTCAACGAGGACCTGACCGAGGCCATCGCGCTTGCACACGACCTCGGCCACACCCCCTTCGGCCACATCGGGGAGGATGCACTGACCCGGTGCTTCGGGGAGATCTCCGGCAGATATCCGGGGGTCCCCGATCGCTTCCGCCACAACCTCCAGTCGCTCAGGATCGTCGAGCATCTCGAATACGAGGGGAAGGGCCTCAACCTGACGTGGGAGGTGAGGGACGGCATCGCCCGTCACACTGGGACCGATCGGGCAGCCACACTCGAAGGTCAGATCGTCGCGACCGCGGACCGCATCGCCTACATCAATCACGATGTCGATGATGCGATCAGGGGCGGCGTGCTCACCGAGTCCGACCTGCCGCACGGACCGACCGAGGTACTCGGACACAACCACGGTGCCCGCATCACGACGATGGTCAACGACATGGTGCACACCTCGGTGGATCGGGACGAGATCAGGATGTCCGGGGCGGTCTGGGACGCGATGATGGAGTTGCGCGCCTTCCTGTACGACCAGGTCTACCTCGGCGAGGTGGCCAAGGCGGAGGAACCGAAGGCGTTTCGGGTGGTTCGGTCGCTCTTCATGCACTACCTCGACAACTCCGACGACCTGCCCGAGGAGTACCGGAGCGCGGCGCATGCCGACTTGCCGCAGACGGTCACCGACTACATCGCCGGGATGACCGACCGGTTTGCCATCCGCTCGTTCGAGCGGTTGTTCGTCCCGGTGTCCTGGCGCGTGTGAGCGGTGCGGTTCCGGGCCGTTACCGTTCTGTTGCCCGCCCCGCCGGGTTCACTTAGAATCACCGGAGCGTTTCCGCAGACTGCTTTGAACGCGGAAGGAGAGGCACGTACATGGCTGATTGGATAGCATGGGCCGCACCGGCAGCATCGCTGCTAGGAATCGTGGTCGCCATCTATCTCGCGTCCTGGGTAATCAAGCAGGATCCGGGCAGCGAGAAGATGCAGGAGATCTCGAAGGCCACACAAGAGGGGGCGCTGGCCTTCCTTCTGCGTGAGTACCGTGTTCTTGCCATCTTCGCGGTGGTCGTGGCCGCCGTGATCGTCATCGTGCCTGCGATGCCGCCGATGACTGCCGTGGCCTTCCTGAGCGGCGCGATCCTCTCGGCTGCCGCCGGGTACTTCGGCATGTACGTCGCGACGAGGGCGAACGCGCGCACCGCGCAGGCGGCGACCGAGGGCGTGCACAAGGCCCTGAACGTTGCCTTCCGCTCCGGCCTGACCATGGGACTCACCGTGGCTTCGTTCGGCCTCGGTGGCGTGAGCCTGTGGATCATCTTCCTGATTCTTTCGGGCGAGAACCCGCGGCCCGAGGTCGTCAACGGCTTCGCCATGGGCGCGAGCTCGATCGCGCTCTTCGCGCGTGTCGGCGGGGGCATCTACACCAAGGCCGCTGACGTCGGCGCCGACCTCGTGGGCAAAGTCGAGGCAGGCATTCCCGAGGACGACCCCCGGAATCCGGCCGTTATCGCCGACAACGTCGGAGATAACGTCGGCGACGTTGCCGGCATGGGCGCGGACCTCTTCGAGTCGTTCGTAGGGTCGATCCTCGCGCCCGTCGTACTCGCCGTGTCCCTGTGGGGCATGACCGTGGGCTTCGACTCGATCGACTTCGTCTACGGCGCAACTGCGCCACTCCTCATCGCGGCTATCGGCATCGTGACGTCGATCGTCGGCCTGTTCGCAGTACGCGCCAAGGAGGGCGGCAACCTTCACAACGCCCTCAACATGGGAACCTACGTCGCGGCCGTCCTGCAGGTCGGCGCCATGGGCTCCCTCTTCTGGCACTGGTCGACCCGTGAAGGCTCGGATCCGGCGCGCTTCTGGTTCTTCGCCGCGGTCATCGCGGGTCTTGCCGCCGGCATCGCCATCGGCAAGATCACGGAGTACTTCTGCTCGGACCACTACCGGCCGACCCAGAAGATCGCCGAGGCGTCCGAGACCGGGACCGCCACCAACATCATCGCGGGCCTCGGTACCGGCATGATGTCGACCGCCGCGCCGATCTTCGTGGTGGCCGCCGGTATCATCATCGCCTTCGCTGCCGGTGACGCCGCCTACGATGGTGGCGGCATCTACGGCATCGGCCTCGCCGCACTCGGCATGCTCTCCATCATCGCGATCACCGTCGGTGTCGACGCCTACGGCCCGGTGGCGGACAACGCCGGCGGCATCGCCGAGATGGCCGAGATGGGTGCGCCGATCCGCAAGATCACGGACTCGCTCGACAGTGTCGGCAACACTACGGCAGCGATCGCCAAGGGCTTCGCGATCGGCTCGGCGGGGCTCACCGCCCTCGCACTGTTCGTCGCGTTCCGCACGCAGGTCAACGCCGGCCTCGAAGCCGAAGGCGCGCCGCTGCTGAACATGGGTCTGGACAACCCGTACGTCATCGTCGGGCTGTTCATCGGCGGCATGCTGCCGTTCCTGTTCGGCGCCCTTACGATGGGCGCCGTCGGCCGCGCCGCCTTCTCGATGATCGGTGAGGTTCGACGCCAGTTCCGCGAGATCCCCGGCATCATGGAGGGCACCGGCAAGCCTGACTACGCCGCCTGCGTCGACATCTCGACGCGCGCCTCCCTCAAGGAGATGGTGGTTCCGGGCGTCATCGCCGTTGCCGCCCCGCTGGTCGTGGGCTCGGTCTCGGTGGACATGCTCGCGGGCCTGTTGGCCGGTTCGCTCGTGACCGGTTTCCTCCTCGCCATCTTCATGGCCAACGCCGGCGGCGCGTGGGACAACGCCAAGAAGTACATCGAGGGTGGCAAGCACGGCGGCAAGGGCTCCGAGGCCCACAAGGCCGCTGTCGTCGGAGATACCGTGGGCGACCCGTTCAAGGACACCTCTGGCCCGTCGATGAACATCCTCATCAAGCTCATGACCGTCGTGAGCCTCGTGTTCGTGCCGCTGTTCGTCGCGTTCGGCGGCGGGTTCCTCGGCAGGTAGCACAGCAGCACCGACAGCTGACGCCGAGTGCTCCCGGGTGCGCATGCGCCCGGGAGCCTCGTCATCTGTGCCCGCGGGTGTCGGAACGCCCGCTCGTGGGTACCTTCGTGTAGAGCCGAGAGGAGGCCGTGTTGGGTCGCATCCCTGAAGAGGACGTCGCGCGTGTCCGCGATGCGACCGATGTCACCGCTCTCATCTCGGAAAGCGTCGTCCTGAAGAAGAAGGGGCGGCTGTTCTGGGGGCTGTGTCCGTTCCACGGTGAGAAGACACCCTCGTTCAAGGTGGATCCCGCGACGCAGCTGTGGCACTGCTTCGGTTGCGGTGAGGGCGGCGACGTCTTCGGGTTCACCATGCGCCGCGAGCACCTGGAGTTCCCCGAGGCGGTCCGGCTGCTCGCCGATCGTGCCCGGATCGAGATCCATGAAGAGGGCGGGGGGCTGCCCCGTGGCCGGCGTGAGCGGCTCATTGAGGCATGTGAGAAGGCCGCGGAGTACTATCACAACCGTCTGACCCGCTCACGCGAGCCGGAAGCGATCGCAGCTCGAGCCTACCTTGCGGAACGGGGGTTCTCGATCGATGTCGCGCGCCGCTTCACTCTCGGGTACTCACCCGGTCGCGGGTCACTTGTCCGGCATCTGAAGGTGGAGGGGTTCTCCGCGGACGAACTCGTGGAGGCAAACCTCGCCCTGCCACCGTTCGAGGGGGCGGGCCGCGACGAGTCGGCGCTGAAAGACCGCTTCTTTGGGCGTGTGATGTTCCCCATCCGCGACCTCAACGGGAGGGTCATCGCCTTCGGGGGCAGGGTCGTCGGTCAGGGCGAGCCCAAGTATCTCAACTCGACTGAGACCCCGATCTTCCAGAAGGCGGCCAACCTCTACGCGATCGAGAAGGCCAAAGGCGCGATCGTCGCGACCGGCACCGCTGTCGTGGTCGAGGGCTACACCGATGTGATCGCCCTGCACGAGAACGGCGTTCAGAACGCGGTCGCGACGCTGGGTACCGCTCTGACGAGACGTCACATCAGGTTGCTCGGCAGATTCGCACGCAGGGTGGTGTACTTGTTCGACGGCGACGCGGCAGGTCTCAAGGCCGCCGACCGGGCCGCGGAGTTCCTGGATGCGAGCGCCACCCCCGAGGCAGGTGCGTCCCGGGTCGAGCTGTTCGTCGCCGTGATCCCCGCCGGCTCCGACCCCGCGGACTACGTGGCGCAGCACGGGCCGGAGGCGCTGAACGGGCTGATCGACGGTGCGCGGCCGCTGATCGAGTTCGCCATTGAGCGCCGGCTTGCAGCGAACGATCTGAGCACGCCCGGTGGTCGTGCGAAGGCCCTGGCGGAGGCGGCGGGTGTCGTTGCCCCCCTTAAGGGGTCGATCCTCGCACACGACTATGCGAACTACCTCGCCGACCGGCTACTGGTGGACTTCGAGACCGTGCGCGCCGCGATCGAGAAGGCGAAGCCTGTCGCGCCGCAGGAGGACGAGGAGGATGTGTCGGCGGAGCGCGCGAGTGGAGCATCGCAGCCCGAGGTCCTCGATGCCTCCGCCCGCGCCGAGCGGGCGCTTGTCGGATTGGTGGCGGCGGACCCGTCACTGCGCGCGGGGGCACGGTCTTTGCTCCTGAGCGACCTGTTCCACGACCAGGTCGCCAGGCGGCTGCTCGAGGCGGTGGTGGATGCGGGTACCGCGGTCGATGACGCGCTCTATCGGAAGGTGGCGGCCGTCGACGAGCACGCCGCGGCGGTGCTGACAGGGCTGCTCCTGGACGCCCCGCCTCCCGCGGAGACACGCTCGGTTGCGCGTCACACCCTTGCCAAGGTCAAGGAACTGGCGCTCGAACGTCAAATCAAGCAGGGAAGGGCGCGCCAGCGGGCGCTGGAGGCTGCAGGCGACAAGGATGCGGCCGATACACTGTTCAAGGAGATTGCGGCCTTGACGGCGGAGCACTCGAGGCTGCGCCAGGGGGCCGTCCCCGTAGAAGCGGAAGTGTGGGATCAGTAGTGGCAGAGAACTCCAAGAAGAAGACCACGAAGCGCGCGACGGCATCGGAGAAGGGCTCTACCGCGAAGGAGCGGCCCTCCAAGCAGGCTACCGCCGAGCTGGCGACGTCGAAGAGGGCGGCACCCAAGGCCGCAAGGCCACCGGCTCGCGAGTCGGGCGCGGATGTCAAGCGGCCGCCCGAGCTCGAACTCGCTGAGGTCAGAACCCTGGCGAAGATGGGCGCGAAGAAGGGCAACCTCACCGAAGAGGAGATCCAAAGCGCCATCAGCGACATCGAGCTGACTGATGACCAGTTCGAGCGGATCTATGCCCACTTCCGTGACGAGGGCATCGAGATCCTCGACGAACCGGTCGATGCTCCCGTGGACGAGACGGTGGTTGTCGACGACTCCGACATAGAGGTAGATGACGAGGTGGCGGGCGCGGAGAAGGACCACATCGACATCCCGCTTCCCAAGCCCGCCAAGACCACGAAGAAGAAGAAGCGGCGCACCGACAGCTCGACCCTCGCGCCGCTGACCGGCGATCCCGTCCGCATGTACCTGAAGGAGATCGGCAAGGTGCCGCTCCTCACCGCGGCCCAGGAGATCGATCTGGCCATGAAGATCGAGGCCGGTCTCGAAGCCACCGAGCGGCTTGAGGCCGCCGAGGTGGCTGGCATCGAGCTCGATCGCGCCGAGCGGCGGCGTCTCTCGCGTATTGAGGCCGTCGGAATCGAGGCCAAGCAGCAGCTCGTTGAGGCGAACCTGCGTCTCGTGGTGTCCATCGCCAAGCGCTACGTGGGCCGCGGAATGCTCTTCCTCGACCTGATCCAGGAGGGCAACCTCGGCCTGATTCGCGCGGTCGAGAAGTTCGACTACACGAAGGGTTTCAAGTTCTCGACGTACGCGACCTGGTGGATCCGGCAGGCCATCACCCGTGCGATCGCGGACCAGGCCCGCACCATCCGCATCCCGGTGCACATGGTCGAGACGATCAACAAGCTCATCCGGGTCCAGCGGAGTCTCCTGCAGGAACTCGGGCGCGAGCCGACTCCCGAGGAGATCGGCGAGAAGATGGAGATGACCGCCGACCGCGTGCGCGAGATCCTCAAGATCAGCCAGGAGCCGGTGAGCCTCGAGACCCCCATCGGCGAGGAGGAAGACAGCCAGCTCGGCGACTTCATCGAGGACGGCGAGGCGGTCGTTCCGCCCGAGGCCGCGAGCTTCTCGATGCTTCAGGAGCAGCTCTCCAAGGTGCTCGACGGGCTCTCCGAGCGTGAGCGCAAGGTCATTGAGCTTCGGTTCGGGCTGACAGACGGCCACCCGCGCACACTGGAGGAGGTCGGCAGGGAGTTCGGCGTGACACGCGAGCGCATCCGTCAGATCGAGAGCAAGACGCTGTGCAAGCTGCGCCACCCCTCGCGCAGCAGCAAGTTGAAGGACTACCTCGAGTAAGGGGCTGAGGGCTTCGGCGCGCGCGGCGCCCGCAGCGCCCTGATGGCCGCAGAGCACAACAGGCCGCCCCGAGGGGCGGCCTGATCCGTTGCTGGCTCCTCGGGTAGGACTCGAACCTACAACCCTCCGGTTAACAGCCGGATGCTCTACCATTGAGCTACCGAGGAACGAACGGTGCCGCACGGTCCTCGCGACACCCTCGGAGATGATACACATGAGGTGAGGGCCGCGCAACAATGCGCTATAGTCGTCCGATGCACTCAGGACACCTGCGGGCCCGTAGCTCAATGGTGGAGCAGGGGACTCATAATCCCTTGGTTGCAGGTTCGAATCCTGCCGGGCCCACCATATGCCTATGACACGCTCGAGACGAGACCGCTCCGAACGCGCCGCCCAGGTGAGACGGCGCGCGTGGGCCGTTGGTACGCTCGCGCTCCTGGCGCTGCTGGGGGGCGGACTTGCGGTCACCACGCTCCTGGGGTCGACGGACAGACCGGCCTCCGCGGAAGACGCCGGCATGAGCTCGCAGGAGGAGTCGAACGGCACCACTCTCACACTCAGCGCGGACGCGTCTGCGACCGCCGCCGTCGAGGTACCGGAACTCGCGGGCCGGACTCTGGCGGAGGCCACGGTGCTACTCGAGGCGATGGGTGTGGTGGCCGAGATCGTCGAGAACGCCGCGCTGGCTTCGGACGCTGTGGGTGAGGCGCGTATTGTCCGGAGTCAGGAGCCGTCGGCGGGTGCGCTTCTCGCTACCGGTAGCGCGGTGCGTCTGACCGTTGCATCAGATGCCGGCGCGTCGACCCCGGTCGTTCCCGAGGGTCTTGTCGTCGTGATCGATCCCGGGCATCAGGCTCGGGGCGACTCCTCGCCGGAGCCGGTCGGCCCGGGTTCGAGAGAGACGAAACCCAGGGTGACGGGCGGGACCACGGGGGTCGAGACCCGCGTACCCGAGTACGAAGTCGTGCTTCAGATCGCCACCAACCTCAAGCAGCGTCTCGAGAGGGCGGGGATACGGGTCGTCATGACACGCACGACCAACGACGTGAACCTCTCCAACGCCGAGCGCGCACAGATCGCCAATGAGGCCCGGGCGGCGCTCTTCATCAGGATTCACGCCGACGGGAACGTCGACAGCGCCCACGCCGGCATCAGTACGCTCCACCCGGGTGAGAACCAGTGGACCGGTCCGATCGTCGCTCCGAGCCAGGTGGCTGCTCGTGCGATCCACGATGCGGTGATTTCGTCGACCGGTGCGGCGTCCCGAGGAGTGGTCGCCCGCACGGATCTCACGGGATTCAACTGGGCGACCGTGCCGACCGTCCTGGTGGAGTGCGGCTTCATGACCAATCCGGTTGAGGACCGGCTGCTGTCGAGTCCCCACTATCAGGACAAGCTGGCGGAGGGGATGACAGCGGGCATCCTGGAGTACGTCGCTGATTAGCGTCGTCCAGCGGCGGACTGCGGGGTTTGGGAAGGATAAAGAGGTACGGACCGTACAGCCGAGGACGGTAGCAGACTCAGTGAGAATCATCCTTGTCGCCGGCGCGCGACCGAACCTCATCAAGGTGGCGCCGCTTCTTCCCGCCTTCCAGCGTGCCGGCATCGTCGCGGACGTCGTGTTCACTGGTTCGAGGGACCTGGGTGCCCCGACCGAGGACCCTCAGCGGCTTTCCTTCTGGGGGGTGACGCTGCCCGCGCCCCGGTGGTTCCTCGATATCGATGAGCTCACCTCGGCAGTGGAGACCGGCAGGGCGCTTGTCGCGCTGGAGAGACTGCTCGCGGAGGAACAGCCCGACGCAGTGCTTGCCGTCGGCGACCACAACGCGACGCTCGCGCTTGCCATCGCGGCCGCCAAACAGAGAATACCCATCGCACATCTCGAGGCGGGACTGCGCTGCGGAGACCTAGGGGTACCGGAGGAGGTCAATCGCGCACTGATCTCGCGCGTCACCGCGCTCCACCTGGCATCTGACGAGATCAGCATGGCGAGCCTCGTTGCCGAGGGCGTCGATGCTGAACGGATCGTGCTCGTGGGCAGCGTGCTCGCCGAGTCGGTCATCAGGAATGGCGAGGCCGTCCGCGATCTCGACGCGGCCTCGGCATATGGGCTCGAAAGGGGCGGGTACGTGGCAGCCAGTTTCCATTGCGGCGAGAACATGGGCGACCCGGACCGGTGTCAGGCGATCTTCGACGGGCTTGCGCTGCTCGGCATGCCGGTGGTGATGCCCGATGCGCATGGTGCAACCGCCTCGCTCGAGACCTACGGCATCCGTGTGGCCGATCCGGTCCGTCTCGTCGACGCCGCTCCGTACCAGCAGATGCTCGCACTCATCCGGGACGCGGCTGTCGTCGTGACCGACTCGGGCGGAGTTCAGGAAGAAGCGTGCATGCTTGCCACCCCGTGCCTGACGGTGAGGCGATGTACCGAGCGACAGGCGACGCTCGAGGCTGGGGCCAACCGCCTGGTTGAGGCAACACCGGAGGCGATCACTGCGGCGGCCACCGAGGCCATGGAGGGGTCACGCAAGTGGCTCACCCCGAAGCGGTGGGACAAAGCGGTCTCGCAGCGGGTCGTCCGCGCCTTCAAGCGCGGCATCACGCCGCTCGGGTGAGAGGGAGTCACGGATGAGGGTGCTCGTCACCGGAGGCGCGGGGTACATCGGTTCGATCACCAGCAGGCGTCTTCTCGACGCCGGTCATGAGGTCGTGGTCCTCGACTCACTCGTACGGGGTCACAGAGAGGCTGTGGACCCGGGGGCGACGTTCGTCGAAGGCGACGTGGGTGATGCCGTCGTTGTCGAACGGGCCCTGATCGGATGCGAGGCTGTCATGCACCTTGCCGGACTCATCGAGGTTGCGGAGTCCGGGGAAGATCCGGGTGCGTACTTCGCGGCCAACGTTGCCCGTCCGGCATGCATGCTCGATGTGATGCGTGGACAGGGCGTCGACACCATCGTCTTCTCCTCGACTGCCGCTGTCTACGGCGAACCGGCCTCGGTGCCGATCACCGAAGAGGCGCCCACCCATCCGGTGAACGTCTACGGCTCGACGAAGCTCATGTTCGAGCGGCTGCTCGACTGGTATGGCAAGGCTCACGGACTGCGCTCGGTCCGGCTCCGCTATTTCAACGTGGCCGGAGCGATGCCCGACGCCACGCTGGGCGAGGCCCACGACCCGGAGACCCATATCATCCCGCGCTTGCTCAGGTCGATCGCCGAGGGCACCCGCTCCTTCGAGGTGTTCGGGGGCGACTACCCGACCCCGGACGGCACGTGCATCCGGGACTACCTCCATGTCTGCGACCTGGCCGACGCTCACGTGCTCGCCCTCGAGCGTCTCGTCCAGGGAGGAGAGAGCGGTGTCTTCAACCTCGGCAATGGGACCGGGTTCTCGAATCTCGAGGTGGTGCGGGCATGTGCCGAGGTAACGCAGTCGGATGTGGATGTCGTGATCGGGCCACGCAGACCCGGTGACCCGGCGGTTCTTGTCGCCAGTTCCGAGAAGGCCCGAAGTGAACTGGGCTGGCAACCGGCGAGAGTGGAACTGCGCCAGATCGTCGAGGACGCGTGGCGCTGGCACAGCCGGCCGACCCGATAGATTCAGGGGTACACCTGCGCGGGAGAGGTGCTAGAATATCCCTCGCTGCTCCGGCAGCGCATACGGGCGATTAGCTCAGGGGGAGAGCGCTTCCTTCACACGGAAGAAGTCAGAGGTTCAAATCCTCTATCGCCCACCATGGATCATGACAGGAGAGGGCCTGACCCCGCGAGGGGAGGGGCCTTCTCCTCCGTCTCGGCGCCACTGGGGGCAAAGAGATAGGTCACGCCGCCGCAACGGCGTGACCTATCAATGAGGGGGGACGAGCGTCGGCGCCTGTAACGGGTGCGCGCCCCCGGCGCAGCGACGCCCGCTGGCTCGGCAGCATACCAGATGACGGCGATTGCAGGCGGAGGAGGCGTCATGCGGTCCTGGTCCTGGGACGCTTGGCGCGCCGGTCAGGCGCGTGTGCCCACATTCCTGCTCACGAAGGAGCTGCCGGGTGCCGATGAATGTGGTACGGCGCCCTTCCTGCTCGAAGCGGGACCGGTGGCGCGCGGTCGACATGAAGGGGCGAAAGGGGACAGCGTGATGCAGAACATCCTTCGCACGCGGGTGCTGGCAACGAGGATGGACGATCCGGACGGAGCGCTCGGTTTGCGCAAGATGGTGGTGCTGATCGTCGGCCTGCTCGTGTTAGGCGCGGCCTTGATGCTAATGGCGCAACAGATGATTCTGAACTTCTCGCTCGCCACGGTGACGGGCGTCGCCCAGGCGGCCGCCAATGTCACGTTAGACGTCAATCCTCACGAGGTCAGCTACGCGGCCTATGCCGAGGACATGAAGTTGGCCGCCGGTGATCGGGTCGTGGTGCGCATCGATCCCGACCGGGGAAACTCGGTGATCTGGGCTCTCGGTCAGTAAGCGCAAAGCACGGTGCCTGATCAAGAGACGTTCCTCTGGCACGCACTTAGCCGCGTAGGTCAGCCGGCCGCCCAGTTCACGGCCTCACAGTAGGCTGGGTGGATTCCGATCGTCTCCCTGAGGGTGTCGCGAGTTGCCCGGCAGCGCATCGCCACCGCCAGGGCGTAGATCAGATCGCTTGCCGTGGGTCCGGCGACGTGCGCTCCCAGCAGCACGCGGCTTCGTGCGTCGAAGACGAGCTTCACGAGTCCGTCACGCTCGTCTTCGACGATGGCTGCGCCGAGGAACTCGAACGGCATCCGGGTGACCTCGACCGCATGTCCGGAATCGACAGCCGCCTGCTCGGTCATTCCGACCTGCGCGATCTGCGGCGACGTGAACAGACAGGTGGGGATCAGTGAGGTGTCTACGGTCACCCGCTCGCCGGACACGATCGACGTACCCACAGTTCTACCCATGTAGCTTGCAGCCGGTGTCTGCATCATTCCGCCGGATGCGTCGCCGGCCATCCAGATACGCGGATCACTCGTCTGGAGACATTCGTCGAGCACCGGAGTGTTCCGATCGTCGAGGGTGATCCCGGTGCTGGCAAGGTCAAGCCCTTCGAGGGCGGGGCGGCGTCCGGTGGCAACCAGGACGCGCTGGAAGGTCCCGCGCCTCGTCGAACCGGAGCCGTCCGAGTAGGTCACGTTCAGAGCCCCGGGGGCACCGTGAATCCCGTTCAACCGGCACGATGTCTCGATGCTCACGCCCGCGCGTTGCAGTCGTGCCGCCGCGATGCCGGCCACGTCCTCGTCGAGCATCTCGAGAAGTCGCGAGGTGCTGGTTAACAGCGTGACCGTGCTCCCGAAGGATGCGTAGACCGTGGCGAGCTCCACACCGATGAATCCGCCACCCACCACGAGGAGCGAAGCGGGAGGGCTCGGATAGGTCAGCGCCTCATCGCTCGTGTCGGCGAGCTCGATGCCTTCCACGGGGGGCCGCAGGGAGCGCGATCCGGTCGCAATGACCGCACGGTCGAACGGGAGCCGTTCTCCGTTCACCTCGACCGCGTCGGGTCCAACGAAGACGGCGTCTCCGCGAGCCAGCCGGATCCCGCGATCGGCGAAGCCCGCCTCCTGGTCGCCCGCGTAGGTCTCTTGCGCATGCCATTTCCACGCAAGGACCTCCTGCCAGTCGAAGTCGGAGGAGGGGGTCAGGCCGAACATCTCTGCGCGTCCGGCGGTCCGGCGCGCCCGCGCCGCATTGTAGAGGGCCTTCTTCGGCATACATCCGTGCCAGAGGCACGTGCCGCCGACCCTGCCCCGTTCGACGACGGTCACGTCCCAGCCGCCTGCAGCCAGGGTCCGGGCGGCGCCCGTGCCGGCGGCTCCGGACCCGATCACGACGGCGCTGCCGATTGTGCCCATGAGACCCATCCTCCCTGCTAGACTGACATGGTGATTATCTCCATGGACTCCGTGACGAAAACCTTCGGCGAGCGCGTGCTCTTCGAGGACGCCTCGCTGCGCATCGGAGCGCGCGACCGGTTCGCGTTGCTCGGCCCGAACGGGGCGGGGAAGACCACGCTTCTCGAGATCATCGCTGGCGAGCAGGGGCCGGACGAAGGCGTCGTCACCCTCGCGAAGGACGCCGTCGTCGGCTACCTGAAGCAGGAAGCGATCGAGATGCACGGACGCTCCGTGCTCGCTGAGGTCTTGACGGCAGCCGATGATGTGACGACCCTCGACCACCGGATGCGCCTGCTGGAGACGGAGATCGCCGGACTGTCCTCAGCCGGGGAGGGATCTGACGCCGCCGAGCGGCTGCTCGCGGAGTATGGGCGCCTGCAGGACCGCTTCGAGCATGCTGGTGGTTACACGCTTGAAGCGGAGGCGCGTGCGGTGCTCACCGGCCTCGGGTTCAGGGAGTCCGACCTCGCTCGACCGGTCGAGGAGTTCAGCGGCGGGTGGCTCATGCGACTCGCGCTCGGCAAGCTGCTTCTGGCCAAGCCCGATGTGTTGTTGCTCGATGAGCCGACCAACCATCTCGACCTCGAGACAGTCACCTGGCTCGAGTCCTTTCTGCGCACATACGAGGGAGCGATCGTGCTCGTGAGTCACGACCGTGCGTTCATGGATGGTCTCGTCGATCACGTGGCCGAGATAGATCAGCGACGGGTGACGACCTACGCGGGGAGCTACGAGCGCTACCTTGCCCAGCGGGAGCTCGTGCGCGAACAGCAGAAGGCGACCCACGATCGCCAGCTCAAGGAGATCGCCCATATGCAGGCGTTCGTCGACCGCTTTCGCTACAAGAACACCAAGGCCCGGCAGGCACAGGACCGGGTGAGGCGCATCGAGAAGATCAAGTCCGAGCTGGTCGAGCTGCCCGAGGAGCGCAAGACCGTGCGGTTCGCCTTCCCGCAGCCTAAGCGCACCGGCGAGGAGGTTGTCGCACTCGAGGGCGTGCGCAAGGCCTACGGAGACAACGTCGTCTACGAGTCGCTCGACCTCACCCTGTATCGCGGCGACAAGGTCGCGCTCGTCGGACCTAACGGTGCGGGTAAGTCGACGCTGCTCAAGATGCTCGCGAACGTCCTTGAGGCCGATGCGGGCACACGACGATACGGCGCGCACGTCGATGTCGCGTACTTCGCCCAGCACCAGTTGGAGGCGCTGCACCGCGGCAACACGGTCTTTCAGGAGCTGGACCTCGTCGCGCCCGGATGGACCCAGGCGGAGGTGCGTCGGCTCCTCGGCGCGTTCCTGTTCAGTGGGGACGACGTCGGCAAGCGGGTGAGCGTGCTCTCCGGCGGTGAGCGATGCAGGCTGGCGCTGGCCAAGATGCTCGTCCAGCCGGCCCCGCTGCTCTGCCTTGATGAGCCCACGAACCACCTCGACATCGCCTCGTCGGACGTCCTTGAGGCGGCGCTCGTGCAGTTCTCCGGCACGCTCGTCCTCATCACACACGACCGCCACCTCATCAGGGCGGTGGCCAACAAGATCGTGGAGGTCCGTGACGGACGGGCGACCGTCTTCGCGGGTGACTACGACTACTACCTGTACAAGCGTGCCGCGCTTGACGCGCTCCTCCCGGCGGGCACGCACGCGGGTGCCGCTCCGTCATCCTCCGTCAGGGCGGCCGAGGCGCGTGGCGAGACCGCGGGTGTGCGCAAGACCAGGGAGCAGAAGCGTGCCGAGGCCGAGGCGCGCAACCGTGCGTATCGAGCCAGCAGGGACACCCGGACGCGCCTGAACGAAGTCGAGGAGCGGCTCAGCGCCACGCAGGCGCGTCATGACGAGCTCGTCGACCTGATGGCCGACCCATCGTTCTACGAGGACGCGGAGGCTTTCGGCGACGCGATGCGGGAATACGGCGAGGTGAGAACGCTCCTGGCCGAGCTTGAGAGCGAATGGGTGGACCGTGCGGCCGAAGTCGAGGAAGCCGAGGCGGCGAACTAGTCCCCGGAGCAGCACTTATACGCCTCGGTACAACTTTGTAACAATGTTTACAATGCCTTCCTGTTCTGGGAGAATCACCCCAGTCAAGGCGGTCCGACCCCGCGTCGGTCCGCATGTGCGCCAGTGCTCGCCAGGGGGAACGCATGCAGGGAGCGTACGCCGAGAGCGTACTGTTCGTAGTGGGACTCGCAGCCGCCGCGGTCGGCTTCATCCTCGTAGTCTTCCTGCTGAACGTCGTTCTGTCGCCCCGCAATCCTACTGCTGAGAAGGTCGAACCGTACGAATGCGGCATGCCTCAGGCGGGAACGCCCTGGGCGCCGGTGCGCTTGAGGTTCGCTGCGATCGCTTTGCTGCTCGTGATCTTCGATGCAGAGGCCGCCTTGCTCTTCGGTGTGGCCAGTGGCCTGCGCGGATCTCCCAGCGGTGTGATAGCCGTGGGGGTCTTCGTAGGGCTGCTCGGCCTCGGACTGCTCTACGCGTGGCGGAAGGGGGTCTTGCAGTGGCGGTGATCGACCGCCTCGGCGAAGCCCTCGGGGACGGGGAAGGCGGGATCGTCCTCTCGACCGTCGACTCTCTCGTCGACTGGGCACGCGGCAAGTCGCTGTGGGCGATGCCGATGGGTACAGCGTGCTGCGCCATGGAGCTCATCGCCGCGTCTTTCAGCAAGTTCGACTTCGACCGACACGGCACGTTTCCGCGTCCCGACCCCCGCCACACCGACGTGATGGTGGTGGCGGGCACGATCACGAAGAAGATGGCGCCCGCGGTCAAGCGCCTCTACGAGCAGATGGCAGAGCCCAAGTGGGTCATCGCCATGGGCAACTGCGCCGTGTCGGGAGGCATCTTCTACTACGACACCTACTCGGTCGTGCGGGGCGTCGACGAGTTCCTCCCGGTCGACGTTTACATCGGCGGCTGCCCGCCGCGACCGGAAGCGCTGCAGGACGCGGTGTTGCGGCTGCGCGAACTCATCGCGACGGAGTCGATCGCTCCCAATCGGCGCTGGGAGGGCGCGCTGGTCCTGCCGATGCCGGGCGACATCTCCTTTGGCGCCAGGCCGGGAGAACGTGCCGGGACGGGCCGTCCCGGGGCGGGGGGTGAGCCCGAGTGAACATCACCCAGCTGCGCGAGCATCTCTGCGCGACCTACCCGGACCTGTGCCCGCTGTTCTCCATCGAGTTCGGAGACGGGGTCCTGTCCGTGGAGCCGGAGCGCCTGCGCGAGGCGGCGGCCAACCTCAAGGACCTCGGGTTCGACCGCCTCGGCATGGTCACGGCGGTCGACCGGCCTACCCACTTCGAGCTCGTCTATCGCTTGTACTCGCGCTCCATGTCGGCTGCGCTGTTTCTGAAGTGCAACGTCGGTCGAGGGGAATCGGAGGCGCCGACGCTGTCTGACCTGTGGCCGGCGGCGCTGTGGCAGGAGCGTGAGACGTACGACATGTTCGGGGTCGTGTTCGCCGGTCATCCCGATCTGCGACGGATCCTGCTCCCGGATGAGTGGGAGGGTTTCCCGCTGCGCAAGGACTACCGCGACGACACGATGATCCGTCGTCCGGACTACATCTGAGAGGGGGTGGGTCGATGACGTTCTACAACGACAGAACCGGTCTGGCGCAGGACAACGGGATAGCCGAAACAGGTGAGCTCGTAGTCAACGTCGGTCCGTCTCACCCCTCCACGCACGGCGTCTGCCGCGTCATCGTCCATCTCGACGGTGAGACCGTCACCAAGGCCGAGCCGGTGATCGGCTACCTGCATCGCGGTATCGAGAAGATGGCGGAGAACCGCACCTACCTGCAGATCGTGCCGTTGACCGACCGGCTGGACTACGTCGGCTCGATGTATGCCAACTGGGCCTACTGCCGGGCCGTCGAGCGCCTGGCCGGCATTCTCGTGCCGGAGCGCGCCGAGTATCTACGGGTCATCGTCTGCGAACTGCAGCGCATCGCGAGCCATATGATGGCGCTCGGCTCGGCGGCTGCAGACACCGGCGCAGCCACCATGTTCATCTACGCGTTCGACGAGCGTGAGCGCATCATCGAGGCGTTCGAGGAGCTGTGTGGCGCGCGTCTGACCTACAACTACGTCCGGCCCGGCGGTGTGAGCTTCGACGCTCCGGACGGCTGGACCGAAACCGTCCTCGAGTTCTGCCGCAACCATCGCAGCGCGCTCGACATGATGGATCGTCTCTACTTCGGCAACGTCATCACCCGGCAACGCACGAAGGGCCTCGGCGTCCTGTCGGCCGACGACGCGATCGCGTGGGGAGCGTCAGGTCCGGTCGCCCGTGGCTCGGGCGTCAACTGGGATCTGCGCAAACACGACACATACTCCGTCTACCCGCGGTTCGACTTCGATGTGCCGGTGGGCAGCAACGGAGACTGCTACGACCGGGCCCGGGTGCGCCTGTTCGAGTGCTACGAGTCGTGCCGCATCATCGAGCAGGCGATCGCCCAGATGGATCCCGGGCAGGTCAAGGCCCCCGGGTTGCCGCGGTTGCTCGCGCCGCGCCCCGGGGACGCCTACGACCACATCGAGTCCGCGCGCGGCTCGCTGGGGGTCTACCTCGTCTCCGACGGGTCGGTGCGTCCGTACCGCATGAAGGTCCGGTCGCCGGCGTTCTGCAATCTCGCGCTGCTGCCCATGCTCGCCGAGGGGCACATGCTCTCTGATCTTGTCGTCATCCTGGGGAGTCTCGATCCGGTCTTCGGGGAGGTGGACCGGTGAGCGCGCTCGGATGGGGAGCCCTCTACGGGCTTGCCGCCGGCCTCGTGATCGCCGTGGCCGCTCTCATCGGCGTGTGGGGCGAGCGTAAGGTCGCCGGGCGTATGCAGATGCGCATCGGTCCGCAGGAGCTCGGCCCGTTCGGCCTGCTGCAGACCCTCGCCGACACGGTGAAGCTCTTGCTCAAGGAGGACATCACGCCGCGTGCCGCCGATGTGCGCGTCTTTCGCATCGCGCCGATCATCGTGTTCGCACCCATAGCGATGTCGTTTGCGGTCATCCCGTACGCGTCAGGGTTCGCACCGCTCGATACGAGCGTGGGCATCCTGTTCTTCATGGCCGTGCCCGCGATCTCGGTGATCGGCGTACTGCTCGCGGGCTGGGCCTCGCACAACACCTATGCCACCATCGGTGGCCTACGCGCCGCTGCTCAGATGATCTCCTACGAGCTGCCGAGGACGCTCTCGGTTCTCCCCTTCGTCCTGCTCGCCGGCTCGATGCGGCCGCTCGACATCATGGACGAGTGGCGCTGGTGGTGGATCCCGCTCACGTTCATCGCGTTCGTCGTCTACTTCATCTCATCGATCGCAGAGGTCAACCGCGGTCCCTTCGACCTGCCCGAGGCCGAGTCCGAGCTCGTCGCCGGGTACTTCGCGGACTACTCGGGCATCCGCTGGGCGATCTTCATGATGGCCGAGTACGGCGGGATGGTGGCCGCGGCGCTGTTCGGTGCCGCCTTCTTTTTCGGAGGGTATCTGCACCTGCCGGGTGTCTGGGGTGTGCTGCTGTTCGTCGCACTCGCGACGGCGATCGCCGTAGCGATGATCTGGGTGAAGTGGACGTTCCCGCGCATGCGACCCGACCAGCTGATGACGACTGCCTGGAAGGTCCTGACACCGATGGCCCTAGTGCAGCTCGCCGTCGTCGGGCTGGTGATCCCGTGGCTGTCGTGAACAACACCTCGGACCACCGGCATCACGAGGTCGGCGCGCCCGCGTACACTCCGCACGTCGTTCCCGTCTCTGTCAGCGTGAGCGACGACTTTCCCGGAGGGGTGACCGGCTTCTTCGCCCGCTGGCGCTCGCTGCTCACAGGTCTGGGAATCACTGGGAAGCGGGCGCTCGGTCCGACGAAGACCCTGCGCTACCCTCACGAGAAGATCGAGATTTCCTCGCGTTGGAGGGGTGCGCTGCAGCTGCACGGCGTGCTGGGCGTGGACGAGATCCCGATCATCCGAGAAGAGGCGACCGCCTATAACGAACTCGTCGACCGCCTGTACCGCGAGGACCGGCTTCCGCCCTGTGTGGGCAACTGCCCGGCCAACGTGGATGCTCGCGGACAAGGTTTTTACCTGGGTGAGGGCAAGCCTGCGGAGGCCTACGAGCTCGTGCGGGAGCGCAACATACTCCCCGGCGTGCTCGGCCGGATCTGCCACCACCCGTGCGAGACCGCGTGTCGCCGCAACTACTACGACGAACCGATCGCGATACGTCCGTTGCACCGCCACGCCTACGAGGAATACGCGAAGGTCGCGCAGGACCGACTCGTGCCGTTCGAACGCACGCGTGCCGAACGGATAGGGATCATCGGCTCGGGCCCCTCTGGGCTCACCGCCGCGTTCGACCTGATGAAGCTCGGCTATTCGGTCTCCGTGTATGAGAAGGAGGGCAAACCGGGCGGCGCACTTTGCTCCGGAGTTCCATCGTACCGCCTGCCTCGTGAGGTGCTCCACGACGAGATTGACAACCTCGTGACGCTCGGTCTTGAGCTGAAGCTGGGTGTCGAAGTCGGCAAGGACGTGCCCATCGATTACCTCATGGGCGAGTACGACGCCGTTCTGATTGCGGTTGGCCTGCAGGAGAGCCGGATCATCCCGGTCCCGGGTCACACGGCTGATGGCGTGATGGGTGCTCTGCCTTTCCTGCGGGACGCGAACTGGAAGGGCGATGCGGGCGTGTCCGGCAAGCGGGTTCTCGTCATCGGTGGCGGGAACGTGGCCGTCGACGTCGCGCGCTGTGCGCTACGCACCGGGGCGAGCGAGGTCCGGCTCGCGTGCCTCGAGGGCGAGGGCGAGATGCCGTGCCACCCGTGGGAGATCGAAGAGGCACTCGACGAGGGTGTAATCGCGATGTGTTCCCTCGGGCCCGAAGAGGTCCTCGTCGACGAGGTAGGCGCGGTTCGCGGCATGCGGATGCGCGAGTGCCTCTCGGTGTTCGACGCGGCCGGGCGGTTCGCGCCGCAGTTCGGCGACGAGTACACCGAGGTCCCGGTCGATGTCGTCGTCTTCTCCGTTGGTCAGGCGCCGGTGCTTGCCGACGTCGTCGCCGGTTCCGATCTCCGCCTGACCGACCGCGGTCTTCTTCCTGTCGACGGCCGGCTGTTCACGACGCACCATCCCGGCGTTTTCGCCTGCGGCGAGGTCGTCACGGGTCCGGGCAGCGCGATCGCTTCGATCGCGACCGGCCACGAGGCCGCGACATCGATCCACCGCTATCTCGCGGGAGAAGACCTCGGCGAGAACCGCGTCGAGCGTCCCGTGCCGGTCTACGACCGCTACCAGTCCGCGCACCTCGAAGGTGTGGAGTCGACGCGCCGGCGAGTCGATATGCCGATGGCCAAACCCCAGGAGCGTGCGACCGACTTCCGCCAGGTGGAACTCGGGCTCACGCACCTCGAGGCCCTGGACGAGGCGGCCCGTTGTCTGCGATGCCAGTCCGAGGTGTGTGTCGGATGCACCTTCTGCGCACGCACGTGTCCCGACTACGCCATCGAGGTCGAGCGGGTCGACGACCCGGGTGAGCGGTGCGTTACGCACTACCAGCTCGATCTCACGAAGTGCTGCTTCTGCGGGCTGTGTGCCGAGCAGTGTCCGACCGACGCACTCAGGCACACCGGCCAGTACGAGCTCAGCTTCTATCACCGCGATCTCATGCAGTTTGACCGTACGGAGATGGGCAGGGACGCGGGAGGTACCCGCGCGACCGGTCACGACGCCGACCGCCAGTCCCGGCCCGCCACTCCCTCGTCAGCGGAGGTGAGCCTGTGAGCATCGAGTCAGTTGTCTTTTCGGTGCTCGGCGTGATAGCGGTCGCGGGGGGCGTCATCACGGTGTTCGCACGCGACGTGATGCGCATGGCCATCGGTCTCGGGGCGTTCCTCGTGGCGGTCACGGGTTTCTTCGTCTACTGGGGTGCCGCGTTTCTCGGCGTCGTCCAGCTCTTCGTCTACATCGGGGGGGTCCTCGTGCTCATGATCTTCGCGATCATGCTCGTTCACCGCACCCCGGAGGGCTCGCCAGTACTCGAAACCCGCCACGATATCGCGGCCCTCGCTGTGGCCGGCGGTCTGTTCTTCCTGGTGGTGACCGCTCTCAGCGGTGCCGTGCCCGACTCGATCGATCAAGGGATCGCATCAGGTACCGGAGAGCTTGCCGGAGTCTTCCTCGGGCCGATGCTGACGCACTTCGAGATGGGCGGCGTCCTGCTGCTCGCCGTGCTCGTCGCGGTCGTCGTGATCCTCGGAGGTGATGAGGGATGAGCCTGGTGATCATCACCGTCGGGCTGTTCTGCGTCGGCCTGTACGGCGTCCTCACCCGACGCGATCTCGTCGCGATCCTCGCCAGTATCGAGGTCATGCTCGGCTCGGCGACCCTTCTGCTCGTCGGCCTCGCAGCGGCCGGTACGTCTGTCGGCGCGACCGAGGGTTCGGTCGAGGCCACCGGCGTCATGGTGATCGTGTTGGCCGCAGCCGAGGCGGCAGTGGGCCTCGCACTCGTCATCTCGGTGGCGCGGAGGTTCCGGACCACGCGTGTCGACGAGCTCACGGAGGTGAAGGGCTGACATGGGCGCCCTTCTGGCACAGGGATGGAGTGTCGTAGCTGTTCCGCTCGTGCTCGCGGTACTGGTTGCTGTTTCGGGGCGGGCGCTCGGTCGCTTCACACCGGTGCCTGCTCTGGCTGCTCCGGGTTTCGTGCTCGCGTTCGGCGTGACGGCCCTTCTGGAGGGTAGCCACGCGGTGATGAGCGCGGGTTCGGTCGAATGGCTCGCCGCGACCGGTGCGAACGGCTTGTCGGTCGGGTGGGCGATCGACGGCTTGAGTGCCGTGATGCTCGTCGTAGTGGGACTCGTCGCCTCGCTCGTCGTACTGTTCTCGGTCGGCTACATGTCGGGTGAAGGGGGTCTGCCGCGCTACTACGCGGCACTGTGCCTGTTCACCGCCGCGATGAGCATGCTCGTCATCGCGGACGGGTTCATCGGGCTGTTCATCGGCTGGGAACTCGTGGGTGCGTGTTCGTACCTGCTCATCGGCTTCTGGTTCACCCGTCCCGCCGCCGCCTCGGCGGCGGTCAAGGCATTCCTGACCACACGCGTCGGTGACGTGGGCCTCCTGCTCGGCCTTGCAGTGCTCTGGCACGAGGTGGGGGACCTCTCGTACGCAGCGGTGTTCGCGGCCGCCCCCGCGCTGTCGTTGCCGGTCGTGACCGCGGCGAGCCTGCTGCTGCTCGTGGGGGCGATCGGCAAGTCGGCGCAGTTCCCGCTGCAGATATGGCTCCCGGACGCCATGGAGGGCCCCACGCCGGTCTCGGCACTGATCCACGCGGCCACGATGGTCGCCGCCGGCGTCTTCCTGATAGCGCGGTCGTGGCCGCTCTTCTCGCTCTCGCCGGATGCCCTCGCCGTGACGCTTGTCATCGGCGGTGTGACCGCAGTGGGGGCGGCAGCCGCGGCCGTTGCCCAGTCCGACATCAAGAAGGTGCTCGCGTACTCGACCATCAGCCAGCTCGGCTTCATGTTCGCGGCGTTGGGCGCCGGTGCGTGGGGCGCGGCCATGTTTCACCTCGTGACCCACGCCGCGTTCAAGGCCCTGCTGTTCCTGGGTTCGGGCAGCGTCATACACGGGTGCGGGACCCAGGAGCTCGAGGAGATGGGCGGCCTGTTCAGGAAGATGCCGATCACCGGTGTCACCTGGCTGATCGGTGCGGGCGCACTGGCGGGGCTTCCACCACTCGCAGGTTTCTTCAGCAAGGACGAGGTCCTTCACGAGGTGCTCGGCGCGGGGTACGCATGGGCCGCGATTCTGTTTGGCGCGAGCCTGCTCACGGCGTTCTACGTCGCGCGCACGACCCGGCTTGCGTTCTTCGACACGTACCGGGGCGGTGGTCATCCGCACGAGGGTGGCTGGAGCATGCGGCTTCCGCTTCTCGTGCTGGCGGTGCTTGCGGTTGGCATGGGTTTCGCCGGTGCCTGGATCGCGCAAGCCTACGGCGCACATCACGGCGCGCTTGACCTCAGGGTCGCCGCTGGATCGACGGTCCTGGCGCTCGCGGGTCTCCTCGCGGGATGGAAGGTCGCGGGCGTCGATGACCCAGCCGCATCGCGTGCGCCCGGCCTCGCGGCGCTCATGCGCACCGGATGGGGCGCGGATGCCCTCGTTGACCGGGCGGTCCTGCGCCCGATGGCCCGCATCTCCCGCGTACTGTACGAGGGTGTGGACCGACAGGTCGTCGATCGCGTCGCCGAGGGCACGGCGACGGTCGCCCGCGGAGTAGGCCGCGCTTTGACCTCGCTCCAGTCGGGCGATGCGCAGTGGTACGCGACTATGCTCGGGGCCGGGGCCGTCGCGCTTCTCGCACTGGTGTCGTACGTGGGACGGGGGTTGTAGATGATCGCCGTCGACCTCCTCGTCGTCGTCCCACTTCTCGGAGCGCTCGCCTGTCTTCTGGCCGGCCGCTTCAGCGCTCATGGTGCGCGCTGGGTAGCTCTCGTGTTCACCCTTGGATTCGGCGGAGTACTCGTCTCGCTTGCGTCTGAAGGGGCCTTCAGCGGTCAGGTTGTCGAAGGTATCCGGATCGCACAGGACACCGTGCCCTTCTGGGACGTGCGGGTGGACGGACTGTCCGCCCCGCTCCTGGCTCTCACCGCGCTCCTGGGTCCGGTGGCGGTCATGGCCTCGTGGGGCGTCGCTGATCGGGCGCCTGTCCATCACGCGCTTCTCCTCGGGCTGCAGGCCGCGGTCGCGGGCGTCTTTCTCGCGGCAGACGTCGTGCTGTTCTACGTCTTCTGGGAGGCCGTGCTTATCCCCATGTACTTCCTCATCGGCGTGTGGGGTCACGAGCACCGTCGCCACGCCTCCATGAAGTTTTTCGTCTACACCTTCGCGGGCAGCGCGGTCATGCTGGCTGGCATCCTGATAGCGATCTTCACCATCGGCGCGACGAGTATCGACTCGCTCGCGGCGGGACGTGTCGCGCTCGGCGATCCGATGCTCGTCTTCTGGCTGCTTGCCGCGGGCATGCTCGTGAAGCTGCCTGCCTTCCCGGTCCACACATGGCTTCCGGACGCGCACGTCGAGGCGCCGACAGCGGGGTCGATCATGCTCGCCGGCGTCCTGCTGAAAATGGGTGGCTACGGCCTGCTTCGCCTCGCCATCCCCATCGCGCCGTCTTCCTTCGCCGAGGTGGCCTGGATCTTCGCGCTGCTCGGCGGAGTCGGCATCGTCTACGGTGCGGCAGTCGCGCTGGCGCAGTCCGACCTGAAGCGTCTCGTGGCCTATTCGAGCGTCGCCCACATGGGGTTCGTACTGCTGGCTCTGTCCACCGCGACGGAACGCGGGTTCTCTGCAGCAGTGCTCGTCATGGTGAGTCACGGCGTCGTTGCGCCGCTTCTGTTTCTGCTGGTGGGGCAGCTCCATGACAGAACCCACACCCGGGAGATCGCCCGTTTTGGCGGTCTCGGCGCCCTCGCGCCGCGTTGGGGCATTGCGCTGACGTTCGGAGCGCTTGCGAGCCTCGGTCTGCCGGGGCTGTCGGGCTTTCCCGGCGAGTTCCTGACGGTCCTGGAAGGGTTCGGCGCCTGGTCGTGGCCGGTTGCCCTCGCCACGCCTGGCATCGTGCTCGCAGCCGCGTACAACCTGCGTGCGGTGCGCGAGGTCGTTCACGGCGAGGTTGCAGGGGAGTGGGCGGGCATCAGGGACCTCTCCGCTGGCGACCTCGTACCGGTGCTGGTACTGGCAGCGGCTATTGTCACGCTCGGTGTATGGCCACGGCTGGTCATCGGGATGGCAGGCGACATACTCGGCGCCCTTTCGGCGGTCATAGGGACGGGGGTGTGAGATGACCGAGGTGTCGATGCTCGTCGCGTTCGGTCCTCACGTCCTCGTGATCGCCGGGGCGGCTCTGGCAGTCGCCCTCGACGCGTTCGACCGTCGCGCGCTGGCGGTCTTCGCCACAGTCGCGGGTCTGGTCGCCGGTGCGGTGACGGCGTTCGTTTCGAGTCTGCGTTCACCCACCATCAGTGGCGATGTCCTCCTGTCCGGCACGGGGTTCTCAGGCACCGTGGGGGTGATCTTCGCCATCGCTGCCGTCCTCATGCTCGGTTCCTGGCGACCGCTGTCGCGTGCACCCTTCGGCGGTGGCCTGGCTGCGCTTGCGGGAGTCTCTGTGGCTGCGGCGGGGACCGTGGCCGTGGCCGCGGACCTGCTGGTCGTGCTGATCGGACTCGAGGCGATGGCGCTGTGCGCCTATGCGCTCGTGTGGTCCGCGCGCACGGCCCGATCGACGGAGGCTGCGGTCAAGTACTTCGTTCAGGGGGCGGTGGCAACAGGACTGTTCCTCCTCGGACTGGCGATCCTGTTCGGCCTGTATGGGAGCTCGACGTCGTACGTGTGGGTACGCGGCGTGATGGGCACGGCAGCCGGACCCCCGGTGACGACGGCGTTCGTACTGATGGCCGTGGCTTTCGCGTACAAGGTGGGCGCCTTCCCGTTCCACTCGTGGGCCCTGGACGCGTTCGAGACCGCGCCGCCGCATTTCGCCGCTCTACTGGCCGGCGTTCCGAAACTCGCCGCCGTCGTCGCGATGATCGTGCTCTTCTCCCGCTCGGTCTTTGCGGGACTGCCGACCGACTACCAACTATGGGTCTTCGGATCCCTCGCAGTGCTCTCCGTGGTCTTCGGGGCCGCGGGTGGCCTCCTTCAGTCTTCGTACACGCGGATGCTTGCGTACTCCGGTGTGGCCCAGGTCGGGTACGCGCTGGTGGGTGTTGCGATCGGCGCGGCTGCCATGACGGCGGCGGCTCTGCTGGTCGCTGCGTATGCGGTCGCGGCAGGTGCCGTCTTCCTTGCCGCGGGGGCGTTTCGCAGCGTGAGGCCTGACTGGGACGGCACCATCGGGGGTCTCGCGGGTCTCGGCAAGGAGCGGCGCCTGCTCGCGGTCTCGGTGGCGGTCGCGCTGTTCTCGCTTATCGGAATGCCGCTCACCGCCGGATTCTGGGGCAAGTTCCTCGTGTTCGGTGTGGCGGTCTCGGCGGGCTACTGGTGGCTCGCGCTCATCGGAATCGTTGCATCCGTCATCTCGTTCGGCTACTACGGATCGGTGATGAGGGCGCTCTTCTTCGAACCGTCGCCAGCCTCAGCATCGGGTGGGGAGAGCGACTCGGACCGCGGCGCCGAGTCGGCGGTGGTGTTCCTTGCGTTCGTGCTACTGGCGGTGGGGGTCGCTCCTTTGGTGGCCGGCCTCGAGCCGGTCCTTCGCTTGTTCTCATTCACGTAGGCGCAGAGGAAAGAATTCACAAGCCACCGTGATGCCTCAGAATAAGAGGTACTCGAGGGACTGATTCGTTGACTCAGAATC
>JBBIIC010000011.1:0-62834 GCA_037446725.1 Actinomycetota bacterium | reverse complement strand
GGCGTCACGTTCAGCAGCACGGAGACCCTCGGGTGGAACCGGTCGGCGAGCGCAAGCTGGAACGACGAGACCTCGGCCACAAGGGCGCCGGCGGGCCCGACCTCATCGACCGCGAGTATCGCAGGGGTACCTATGTTGCCGACGATGGCCGCAGGCACACCGGCGCCGGTCATCAGGTGACCGACGAGGCTCGTGACGGTGGTCTTGCCGTTTGTGCCCGTGATGGCGACCCAGGGTGCTGAAGAACGGCGATACGCGAACTCGATCTCCGAGATGACCTCACGCGCTGCACCACGGACCTGCGCCATCACCTCTGCGTGCGGCGGTATTCCCGGGCTGGCGATGGCCAGGTCGTAGGTCCCGCGCACCCCCGAGGTTCCGAGCTGCACGTGCACGCCGAGAGCACCGAGTCTCTCGGCACGCACCCGCAGCTCAGGAGTATCACCGGCATCGACGACGGTTATGCTCAGGCCGCCCCCCTCGGCCGCACGCGCCGCACAGTAGGTCGCAGCGGCCTCGCCCGAGACCCCGAGGCCGATCACAAGGATGTCTCCCGTGAGGTCGCGCACGTCAGCCCCTGACCGACTCGACGAAGAACAGCGCGAACCCGGCACCCGCAAGGGTGCCGGTCACGATCCAGAACCGGACCATGACCTTCGTCTCGGACCACCCCTTCATCTCGAAGTGGTGGTGCAAGGGCGCCATCCGGAAGATGCGTTTGCCCGTCAGCTTGAAGGAAGCGACCTGGAGAATGACGGAGAGCGTCTCGGCCACGTAGATCCCACCGATCAGCAACAGGAGCAGCTCGGTCTTGGTGATGATGGCGAGTGTGGCGATGGCCGCGCCCAGGCCGAGCGAGCCCGTGTCTCCCATGAAGATGTCAGCCGGGTGCGAGTTGTACCACAGGAATCCGATGCAGGCGCCCGCCGTCGCAGCCGCCAGCAGGGCGACCTCCAGGAGGTTCTGCCGGAACCCGATACCCGCGTAGGCGAGCATGACGATCGTCACGGTGCCAGCGGCGAGTCCGTCCAAACCGTCGGTGAGGTTCACCGCGTTCGAGTAGCCTGCGATAATGAAGAACACGAGCACGAGGTAGAGCCAGGGGATCACAAACGCCACGCCGCCGACATCCACGACGCTTGCCAGCGCACCGAAGTCGAGCTGGATGCCCGTGAGCGGGAGCGCGACACCGGTCGACAGGCCGCCCCAGTTGACGGCCAGCAGCGCGAACGCAAGTGCGATGATCCCCTGCCAGATGAGCTTGGCGCGCGCCGTCAGACCGAGCGAGCGCTCGTGAACGACCTTCGCCCAGTCGTCGATGAAGCCGAGCAGCCCGCAGGCAGCGGTCGTCGCGAGCGCAAGCACGCTCAGTCGCCCGAAGTCGCCGAAGAAGACATACGTGCCCGCCATGACCAGCAGGATGAGTACTCCTCCCATCGTCGGAGTCCCCTGCTTGACGAGGTGGCCCTGAGGCCCGTCTGCGCGCACCTGCTGCCCGATGCTGCGGAAACGCAGCAGGCGGATCCAGAACGGGAGCAGGATACCGGCCGCGAGCATCGAGATGACGACCGCCACGAATACCTGATATGTGGGGTACTGCGCCAGTCTAAACACGGGGCTCGACGATCCCTTCGACAACGCGTTCGAGGCCCATGACCCGGGACGCTTTCACCAAGACCACGTCCCCGGGTTCGAGCAGGTCGTCGAGCACCTCGGACGCCTCGTCGGCCGTCGCGCACGGACGTATGCGATCGGGCGGCATCCCTTCCGCCCGGGCTCCGTCGGCGATCCGCGCCGCTCGCTCCCCGACCGTCACGAGCGCGTCGATCGGCAGGCCCGCGAGCTCCTCTCCGATCCTGAAGTGCGCGAGTTCGGCGAGCGAGCCGAGTTCGGCCATGTCTCCGAGGACCGCGATGCGCCGCGCGGCGGTCGAGATCCCCGCCAGGGTCTCAATCGCTGCTCGCATCGACGTCGGGTTAGCGTTGTACGCGTCATTGATGACGTGGACACCCGCGGCGCTCGTGAACGCCTGCATGCGCATCTCCCCCGCGCTCGCCCGCCCGAGACCGGCCGAGATGTCGTCGGGACCGAGGCCCACGCGAAGTCCGATGGCAGCCGCCGCCAGAGCGTTGTACACGTTGTGCCTGCCGGGTACGGCCAGTGACACCGGTACTGCGACGTCACCCGATACGATCTCGAACGAGGCGCGGCTTTCCGGGTCGAGTTCGATGTCGACAGCACGCACGTCGCACTCCTCGCTCACCCCGTACGTCGTGACAGGGGCCCGGGACGACAGCGCGAGGGTGTCACTGTACGCATCGTCGCCATTGAGAAAGACGACACCTTCCTCAGCGATTGACTCGACGAGTTCGGCTTTGGCTGCCGCGATCGCGTCTTGCGTCCCGAGAAGCTCGATGTGGCTGACGCCGACGTTGGTCACGAGTCCCATCGTGGGTCGCGCGATGTGGCAGAGCTCGGCAATCTGGCCCCTGCCGCGCATCGCCATCTCCACAATCAACGCATCCGTGTCGGCACCAGCGCTCATCACGGTGAGGGGAACGCCCAACTCGTTGTTGCGATTCCCGTGCGTAGAAACGACCTTCATGCGGGTGGCGAGGACCGAGGTCAGGAACTCCTTCGTCGTGGTCTTTCCCGTCGAGCCCGTGATGCCGATGACGGGACAGAACAGACGCTCCCGATGATGACGCGCGAGCGCCTGTACCGCTCCCAGTGCGTCGGGCACGCGCACGATCGCCACATCGCGCCGCGTCGCTGCTTCCAAGACGTCGCCGATCTCCTCCGACCTCCGCGTGATCAGTAGGGCGCGGGCTCCGGACGACACAGCCTGTGTAAGGTAGTCGTGCCCGTCCACGCGCTCGCCCGCGAACGCCACGAACAGCGCACCTGGTTCGAGCGTGCGGGTGTCGATCGAGACGCCGTTCACCATGGTGTCGGTCGACCCCCAGACGAGGGTGCCACCGGTCACCGATATGAGCGTCTCGACCGAGATCGTCAGCACAGCTCCTCCAGTATCTCGCGGGCGATCTCGCGATCGTCGAAGTGGATCGTCCGGTCGGCGAAGATCTGGTAGTCCTCGTGGCCCTTGCCGGCGATCAGCACGGCATCGCCGGCCACCGCCTGGGCGAGCGCGATGCGGATCGCCGCTGCACGCTCCACGACTACCTCGTAGGATACCCCCGTCTGACGCACGCCGTCCTCGATCTGCAGGATGATGCCGACCGGGTCCTCCGACCTCGGGTTGTCGCTCGTGATGACGACGTGGTCCGCCTCACGGCCTGCGGCCGCACCCATGAGCGGGCGCTTCTCCGGGTCACGGTCTCCACCGCATCCGAACACGACGATGACGCGCCCCGGCGTGACGGCGGCGACGGCCCGCGCAGCCTTCGCAAGGCTGTCAGGAGTATGGGCGTAGTCCACGAACACGCTGAACTCCTGGCCGACGTCCACCCGTTCGAGCCGGCCCGGCACCTGAGGTGCGGTCTGTAGCCCCTCGGCAATGGCCTCGAGTCCGATGCCGAGCGCGAGCGCGCAGCCCGCGGCGACGAGCGCGTTGCTCACGTTGTACTCAGCGGCCAGCGGCACCTCGACGCGTGCGTTCCCGAGCGGCGTGACAAGCGTGAAGCGCGTGCGGTCGGGCAGACGTTCCTCGTCGACGGCCCTCACGTCCGCGTCCTCGTCGCGTCCGACGGTCAGAACGGCGTCGAGTTCAACGGCCATACCAGCCCCGTAGACGTCGTCGACGTTGACGACGCGCTCCGCCACGTCCAGATCGGTGAAGAGTCGTCGCTTGACGGAGTAGTACTCCTCGATCGTGTGGTGGTAGTCGAGGTGGTCCCGGGTCAGGTTGGTGAACGCCGCGACCGCGAAACTCACGTCCTCCGGACGCTTGAGGTCGATCGCGTGCGACGAGACTTCCATCGCCACGGTCTCGACCCCCGCATCGCGCATGCGGGCCAGCAATCCCTGAAGGTCCGCGGACTCAGGCGTGGTGTGCACCGCGCCGATCCGCTCGTCGCGGATGCGCGTCTCGACGGTCCCGATGAGCCCTGTCGCCCGGCCCGCCGCCCGTGCGATGCTGTCCACGAGGTAGGTCGTCGTCGTCTTGCCGTTGGTGCCCGTGATCCCGACGACCGCCATGTTCGCACTCGGGTGCCGGTGATACGCCGCAGCGGCGCTCGAGAGGGCCAGGCGGGCGTCCGGAACGATCGCGAGCGGGACGCCGTCCGTCCCGCCGGGGCGGCGCAGACCCACGATCGCGACCGCACCGCGGGCGACCGCGTCAGCCGCGAAGTCGTGTCCGTCGTGCGCGAATCCGGGAATGCAGAAGAACGCGTCGCCGGGACGGACACGGTCCGACCGGTACGCGACACCGGTCACTTCGACGTCGGCTGCGTCATCGTCGAAGGTGGCCGCAAGGCCTTCGAGCATCTGCTTGAGTCGTATGGTCGTCACTCTCTCACCCGGGTCGGACGGTCGATTCTAGCACGCGGCACAGCACGTCTCTACGGAGCGTCGCTCGGCGTTGACGAATCGCCATCACCGCTCTGAGCAGGCACGACACTGGTCGGCGGTATTCTCAGATGGGAGACGCTGAACTGGGCGATCTCGGCGAAGGCCGGAGCTGCCACCACGCCCCCGTAGATAGCGCCTTTCGGCGTATCGATGGTGACGACGATGAGCAGCTGGGGGTCGTCAGCGGGCAGGAACCCGGAAAACGAGCCGATGTAGCCGCCGCCGGCATACCCCCGACCGTCCGTTCTCGGCTTCTGGGCGGTTCCGGTCTTGCCCGCCACCTCGTACCCCTCGACCGCCGCGGAGCCCCCGGTCCCCTCGGTGACGACGGCCTTGAGGACCTCACGCGTGGCGGCCGCGGCCTCCTCGGAGATGGCGCGCTTCTTCGGCCAGCTCCGCGTGATGCCCGCGTCCTCCGGAGCGTCGAGCAGAAAGTGCGGCGTCACCAGCTCGCCTCCGTTCGCGATGGCTGAGAGAGCGCGTGCGAGCTGGAGCGGGGTCATCGACACCCCCTGCCCGAACGGAATGTTCGCAATCGAGGTCGCCGACCACTGCTCGACCGGTGGCAGGTACCCCACGGTCTCGCCGGGGAAGTCGACGCCGGTCATCTCGGTGAGCCCGAAGCGCGCGAGGTAGTCGTAGAGCGGCTGTTCGCCGAGGGCCATGCCGAGTTTCACCGAGCCGACGTTCGAGGAGTTGGTGACGATCTCGGTCAGCGTCCAGTTCACCGTGGGTCGGGGGTGTGCTTCCTTGATGCGGCGGCCCCCGATCTGCAGCGTCGGCGGCAACTCGAACACGCTGTCCGGCTCGAACAGGCCGGCGTCGAGCACCGCGGCGGCGGTCAGGGACTTGAACGTCGAACCGGGCTCGTACACGTCGGTGATCGGGCGGTTGCGGTACGCGGCCGGATCGGCCTCGCCAAACCGGTTCGGGTTGAAGCCGGGCACCGAAGCCATGGCGAGGATCTCGCCGTTGCGCGGGTCCATCACGACCACCGAACCGGACGCGGCGTCCCATTGTTCGACCGCGGACTGCAGCGCCACCTGGGCCGCATACTGGATGTCCTTGTCGATCGTCAGCGCGATGTCAGACCCGTTCACGGGGTCCTCGTAGTGCATGACGCCGCCCAGGATGGGCCGGCCGAACGGATCGCGCTCAGCCAGCACCGAGCCGGGCTCTCCCCGCAACACGGAGTCGTAGTGCTCCTCCAGGCCCCAGAGCCCTGTGTCCTCGGTCCCCACGAAACCGAGGACCTGGGCCGCAAGCTCCCCCGAGGGGTAGGTCCTGCGCGAGTCCTCGAGCATGCCGATGCCGGTGAGCTTCATCGACTCAAGAGCCGCGGCACGTTCGGGATCCACCTTGCGCGCGATGTAAACGAAGCCCTTATCGCGCGTGAGGCGCTCCGTGTACTCCGCCACATCCCCCCCGAGTACTCCTGCGATCGCTTCCGCAGTGGCGGTGGCGTCGGTGACGAAGCGCGGTGACGCGTAGATCGTGCGCGCTTCATTGGAGACGGCGAGCACGTCACCGTCCCTGTCGTAGATCGTCCCGCGCTTCGGGGCAAGCTCGATGTCGCGGGTTCGCTGGCTCTGGGCCTTCTCGGCGTAGGCGGGTGCGGCATATGCCTGCAGGTAGACGAGCCGCGCTCCGACTGAGACGAGGCCGAGCAGCATCAGCAGCAGTGCGAGCCGGTGCCTTTCCCTGCCCAGTCGCGCATGCGGCCTGCGTCCTCCCACCGGCACACCTCCTGCGCGCCGTCGCGAATCCCTCATCGCGAGGACGCGAGCCCCGCATCGCCGACGAGGAGCACCTGTGCCTCGCCGGCCGTCATCCGCATGATGCTTGCAAGCACGCCGGCGATGCGCCCGGACGGGCCGTTGCCGGCGGACATCCCGGCGGACAGGAGTTGGTCTGCCGCTTCGGCGCCAACTGCGGGCATATCGAGGTAGGCGACGCTGTCGGCCGCGCCCATGCCCATCGAGACGCACGCGATACTCTCGATACGGCCGGGTGCGCACAGCGCCGTACGGCGGGCCTCGAGGACCTCGGTCCTGATGCGCTCGTTCTCGATGTCCTGGCGCAGGGTGTTGGCGATCAGTGACGTTTCGGTCGCCCGAACCGTGAGCTCGACCCGCGCCATCCCGATCCCCGCAAGCACCACGAGTAGGGTGCACGCAAGTCGGAAGTTGCGTCGGCACCGGGCGGCCTGGCAGGCCTTCTGCCGCGAGGAGACCGCGTGACGCGCATTTTTCGCTGAGCGAGGCGCGCTTCTGACGAGACGCAGGCGTGGCGAGGACGGGTGTTCGCTACGGTGTTCACGCTTGACTGCCGGCATCGCCATGCCGCACCTCCTCCTCTCCGCATCTGGCCCAACGCTCAGACCCTCTCGGCGACCCTCATCTTCGCGCTGCGCGCCCGTGGGTTGGACGCTATCTCCTCAGGCCCGGGAACGACCGGGCGGCGTGTCACGATTCGGAGTACCGGCACCTTCCCGCACGTACAGATGGGCATCTCGGGTGGGCATTCGCACCCCGACGAGAGTTCGGTGAGGACCCGCTTCGCGACGCGGTCCTCGAGCGAGTGGTAACTGATCACCACGAGTCGTCCTCCGGGGACAAGCCAGCGCGTCGCCGCCCGCAGGCCTATCTCGAGCGCCTCGAGTTCGCGATTGACCTCGATGCGCAGCGCCTGGAACGTCCTGCGCGCGGGATGGGGCCCTCCTCGTCTGGCCGAGGCCGGAACGGCGTCCTTGATGATCTCCACGAGCTCGGTCGTCGTCCGGATGGGACGGCGGCCTCGCGCGGCCACGATGAATGCTGCGATGCGCGAGGCCCACCGTTCCTCACCGTACTCGCGGATCACCTTCGCGAGTTCGGTCTCCTGGTAGGTATTCACGACGTAAGCCGCCGTGAGCCCCCCACCGGAGGGGTTCATCCGCATGTCGAGCGGGGCTTCGTCATGGTAGGAGAAGCCGCGTTCCGCTACGTCGAGTTGGGGTGAAGAGACCCCGAGGTCGAAAAGGAAGCCGTTCGCATATGGGATGCCCGCTTCGGTGAGCAGGCGGTCGATGTCTGCGAAGTTGCCCTTCACGAGGTGCATTTGCCGGCCGAGGCGGAGTGTGTCTGCTGCTGCGTCGAGTGCTGCGTCGTCTTGGTCGATGCCCACCAGTGTCCCGGTGGGCGCGATGGAGTCTGCGATCCGCTTCGCGTGTCCTGCCCCGCCTAAGGTACAGTCGACGATGATCGAACCGGGGTGCAACGATAGATGCTTCGTGACCTCGGCCGGCAAAACTGGGGTGTGCCGGTATTCCATTCTCAACGTCCTTAGAGCAGGCCCGAATCAGCAAGCTCCCTGGCGAGGTCCTCGATCGATTCCTCGTCCTCGCCCGTCTGATACGCGGACCACGCCTCGGCGTCCCAGATCTCGATCCGGTTGCCGTTGCCGGTCACAGCGACATCCTTCGTGAGTCCGGCGTACTCGCGCAGGTTCGCCGGCAGGCCGACACGCCCAGCCGAGTCGAACTCCGTCTCGACAGCGCCGGTGGTGAAGAACCTGCGGACCTTGCGGACACGGGGATCGAAGTCTTCCTGGGATATGAGCGCCTCGACGAATGCGTTGTACTCCTCGGCGGGATACACGTAGAGACACTCGTCGAGCCCTTTCGCGATGACGAGCTTGCCGGTCATCGCGCCCCGGAACTTCGCAGGCAGTGACACGCGCCCCTTGGCGTCCAGCGTGTGCTGGTAGTCGCCGAGAAACATCGCCGCGTGCCCTCCCCTGCTCGCTTCGGCAGCCGCCTGCCTGTCTGTGACCCGGACGGCTGCACCGCCTTGATGCACCACACTGTATGACACTTCATCCCACTGCGCAACACTTTTGTGACATTTCATCCCACCGCGCATGGGCGTCATCCCACGGCCTCGATGCGTTCGGCTCCGCAGCATCGCGAACGCCTACCGCGCCCGGCGCGTCTATAGGGAAGGAACGGAAAGGGAATCGGCCTTGACAGCGGAATCCAGTGACAAGGGCATGGACCGACCGGGCAGGTTGCCGCCGGTGAACATGTGCGAGTAGAATCGTCAGCAGGTATCTCGGGCGATACGGAGGTGACACTCCCCGATGACGGCGAACATTCCAGCTGCCGTGTTCAACACCCTCGTCCTGGCCTTCTTCGTCGTGGTAGCGCTCGGCGTCGCGCTCGGCGCGTATGCAGCCACCCAGATGAAGAAGATGGAGGAGAAGATCCAGAAGTAGCCCTCCGAACCCGCGTCACTACCGAACGCCCTCCCCACCCGAGAGGTGGACGAGGGCGTTCCCTGTATCGGAAGCCGCCCAACGACGGGAGAGAGTCATGAGCAGACAGATCGGCGCGCGAAACCTGACCCGGTGGGTGCTCCTGGCCCTCGCCTTGGGAGCGCTGCTGTCCCTGACAGCCTGCGGGCTGACGGCCCAGAGCGGCGAGGACGGAGGTGCGGTGCCCGAGCCGTACGGCATGGGTGATATCGCGACGCAGGACTCCGTTGTGTCCGAGGAGGCGGCCCGGGACATGGCGATCGCGCCCGTGCCCCCGGATACGCCCGGGGGAACCGGCGTGGACGCCTCGACCGTACCGCCCGAGGAACGACTCGTCATCAGGACCGTCGGTATCCGGGTACAAGTGGATGATGTGGACGAGGCGGTCGACACGGTCCGGCGTGAGACGGGTAAAGCCGGCGGCATGGTCACGACCGTGCAGGTCAGCACGGATGAGGAGATCCCGATCTACCGGTACGAGGCCACCGGCTCGCTCGCCGACGGCGCGCCGCTGCGCGGGTTTGTGGTCGTGCGCATCCCCGCCGACAAGCTCGAGGGCTTCGTGGATGCCGTCGGCACGCTCGGCACCGTCCAGCGCCAGGCGGAGGACGAGTCGGACGTGACGCAGGAGCACATCGACGTGAGCGCGCGTCTCGAGACGTTCAAGGCACAGGAGGCGCGACTGCGCGAGCTGTTCGACAAGGCAGCCAACGTCGAGGAGATGCTCGCGATCGAGCAGGAGCTCACCCGCGTGCGCGCCGAGATCGAGTCGATGACCGCCCAGATCGCCTACCTCGAGCGGCAGGCGGCGATGGCCACGGTCACGGTGGAGCTCGCGGGCAAGCCGCCGGTGGTGAGTCCGGGCGGTGCCGACTGGGGCTTCCTCGACGCGATCAGGCAGGGTGTGCGCGGTCTGGTGAACACCATCAACACCGTGATCGTGGTGGTACTCAGCGCACTCCCGGTCCTCGTTCTTGTCGCGGCCGTGATACTCATCGTGCGCTGGTCGATCAGGCGCCGGCGCCCCAACGGTGAAGGTGACGCTCCCCCGGAGCCCCCGGCGTGATCAGACCAAGCTTCAGGTTGCCGTTGTGGGCGGCGGTCGCCATCGCCGCCGCCGCCTACACGGTGCGCTCGGTCTCGCGGGGCGGCGACTTCACGCCCGACCTCCCCGGGGACGCAATCGCCTACGGCTTGCTGGTGCTCGTGATCGCCGCGGTCGGCCTAGCCCGAGCGCGCACGGCGCACGCCGGCGAGGATCAGCTGCCCGAGGACGTGCGCCAAGAAGACGGCACCGCCCACGATGAGGGGCAGCACGATGACGTCCTGGACGAGGTCGAGTGATTCCGTTCCGGGGGCGCCGGCTCCACCCCCGACGACCGTCAACCAGCCACCGAGAGCAACCCCAATCGCCGCACCCAGGCCCCAGGTTGCAGCCCAGAAGACACCCCTGAGCACGGGGGAGCTCCCCGCCGACCCGCTCACCGGCGCCTAACCTTTCTCATAGGGCTTCCCGACAGCTGCCGGGGCGACCGCACGCCCGACAACACCGGCAAGCACGATGACGGTCAGGACGTAGGGCAGCATGAGGAAGAACTGTGACGGTATGCGCACCACGTCGCGGAGAAGCTGCAGCTTGATCTGAAGCGCGTCGGCGAAGCCGAAGAGCAGTGACGCGAGGTAGCTCCCGGCCGGCGTCCAGCGGCCGAAGATGTTGGCCGCGAGCGCGATGAAACCCCGGCCGTTCGTCATGCCCTCGGTGAACGAGCCGACCTGCTCGAGCGTCAGATTGGCACCTGCCAGCCCGCCGAGCGCGCCGCTGACGATCACCGCCGAGTACCGGCCTCTGATGACGCTGATGCCGACGGTGTCGGCGGCGCGGGGATGCTCACCGAGCGCCCGGAGTCGCAGTCCCCATCGGGTGTTGAACAGCGCCCATTGACCGACGATGGCGATGATGATGGCTATGTAGACAATCGGTGTGTAGCCGAACACGATCGCGTTGATCCACGTCCACATCGTCCCGATGACACCGTCCGTCGGCCCGGCGAAGTCGAAGATGGGAGTCAGTCGTGGCACCGGGTCGGTCGTGCCCGGCCGCATGAAGATGACCTCCATGAGAAAGCCGGTCAGGCCAAGCGCGAGGATGTTGATCGCGGTACCCGACACGACCTGATCGGTGCGCAGCGTGATGGATGCGAAGGCGTGCACGAGCGCGAGCGCCATGCCCGAGAGAAGAGCGATCACCAGGCCGAGCCACGGACTGCCGGTGAACGTCGTGCCGACGACGGCCATGAAGGCCCCGAACAGCATCATGCCTTCCAGCGCGATGTTGACGATGCCGGAACGCTCGGAGATCGTGCCGCCGATCGCCGCGAGAGCGATCGGCGTCGCCATGCGGACGGCCGACGCGAAGAGGTCCGGGGTCAGGATATCAGCCAGCATCTTCCACCCCCCGTCGCACGGTGCGCCCGAGTATCCATCGTGAGATCTGCTCGGCTGCCACGAGGAAGATGATGAGCGCCTGGATGATCAGGATCACCTTCTGGGGCACTTCCGCTTCAAGCTGCATCGTGCCACCACCCGCCGACAGCGCTCCGAACAGGATCGCCGCGGCAATGACACCGATCGGGTTGTTCTTCGCGAGCAACGCGACCGCGATGCCGGTGAATCCGAATCCCGCGGAGAACTGGTCGAAGAGTCTCAGATGGACTCCCATCACCTCCGTCACCCCCGCGAGTCCGGCCAGCGCGCCGGAGATACACAGGGCCTTGACGGTCGTGGCCGAGACCGAGATACCGCCGGTCTCCGACGCCCAGGGGTTGAACCCCACCGCACGCGACTCGTAGCCGAGCGCCGTGTACTTCAGGACCCACCACACCGCTATCGCCAGCAGCACCGCGAGCACGAACCCAAGGTGTGCCCGAGAGGGTACGAGGAACGGGAAGATCTCGTGGAGCTTGGGCAGCGTCGTCTCGACGGGAAGCCGCTCGGTCTGCGGTATCTGCCCCTCCGCTTTCAGGGGTCCCGTAACCAGCCAGGAGACGAGGTACCGCGCGATGTAGCTGAACATCATCGTCGTGATGACTTCATGCGCGCCCACCTTCGCCTTGAGCAACGCGGGAATGAACGCCCACGCCGCACCGATGGCGGCTCCGGCAACAATCATGATTACGATGTTGAGGGGCCGCGGCAGGCCGGCAAGCGCGATGCCTAAAAACGCGGCGGACAGACCACCCATGAACAACTGTCCCTCGGCGCCGATGTTGAACAGGCCGGCCCTGAAACCGTACGCGACCGCAAGGCCCGTGAAGATGAGCGGGGTCGCCCGCAGCATCGTCTCGCCGATCTGCCGTCCGCCCCCGAATCCGCCCTTGAACATCGCGACGTACGCGGAGATAGGGTCGAATCCGGCGACGATCATGATGATGGAACCGATCACCATGGCGATCGCCACCGAGATGACGGGGACGGCCAGCTCCCTCAGGATGGCCACGACGCGGTTCGGATGCTCACGCTTGGCTTCCGCCATCGGAGACGACCACCTCCTGTGGTGCCGCGGCAAGTTTGTCTCCCCCGCCTCCGGTCATGTAGTAGCCGAGCTCCTCATCGCTCGCCTCGCCCGCAGCGAACTCCTTGACGATGCGGCCCTCGAAGATGATGAGGATCCGGTCGGCGAGGGACTGCACCTCTTCGAGTTCAAGGCTCACGAGCAGCACCGCCTTGCCCCTGTCCCGCTCGGACAGGATCTGCGAGTGCACGAACTCGATGGCGCCGACGTCCAGACCGCGCGTCGGCTGTGCCGCGACGAGCAGGTCGGGATCGCGACCGAGCTCCCGTGCGAGCACGAGCTTCTGCTGGTTGCCACCCGACAGCGTCGCCGCCTTCACGCGCTCCGAAGGGGTGCGCACGTCATAGTCCTTGATTCGCTGCCGGGTCACCTCGGTGATCGCCGAGGAGTTCAGGACCCCGTACTTGGCAAAAGGAGCCAGCCGGTGGTCGCCGAGGATGGTGTTCTCCATCAGGTCGAAGTCGAGTACGAGACCTCTCCGGTGGCGGTCCTCAGGAACGTGCGAGAGACCCGCCTCGATGGTCTGCCGCGCAGCCGCCTTGGTGATGTCCTCGCCCTTGAGCAGCATGGTGCCCGAAGAGACCTTCCGCAGCCCGGTGATGGCCTCGATCAGCTCGGTCTGGCCGTTGCCGCTGACGCCGGCCAGCGCCACCACCTCGCCCGCACACACGGAGAACGACACCCCTTTGACCGCTTCGAGGTGACGCTCGTCGAGTACATGAACGTCGTCGAGCTCGAGTATGGTATCCCCACAGGTCGACGGGGTCTTCTCCACCCTGAAGACGACCTCGCGGCCGACCATCATCCGCGCGAGTCCCGCCATGTCGGTGTCGGCGGGGCGGGTCTCACCTACGACGCGGCCGTCGCGCATGACCACGACCCGGTCGGCAACGGACATGACCTCCTCGAGCTTGTGCGTGATGAACACGACCGACAGGCCCTCTCCTACCAGAGACCGGACCACGGCGAACAGTTCGCGGACCTCCTGGGGCGTGAGCACGGCGGTGGGCTCGTCGAGGATCAACACCCGCGCCCCGCGATAGAGCGCCTTGAGGATCTCGACGCGCTGTTGCATGCCGACCGGCAGGTCCCGCACAACCGCGTCGGGATCCACCGCAAGGCCGTAGCGGCGGGAGATCTCCCGCACGTCGTCGCGGGCCTTGCGGAAATCGATCACACCGCCGCGCGTCGGCTCTGTGCCGAGCACGATGTTCTCGGTCACAGTGAGGGGTTCGACCAGCATGAAGTGCTGGTGCACCATCCCGATACCCAGGTCGATCGCCTGGCGCGGCGAGCGGATGTGGACCGGCTCGCCTTCGACCCGGATCTCACCGCTGTCCGCGGTGAGCAACCCGTACACGACGTTCATGAGCGTACTCTTGCCAGCGCCGTTCTCGCCCAGCAGAGCTACGATCTCGCCTGCGTCGAGCGAGAGCGACACGCGGTCGTTGGCCAGCACTCCGGGGAACGTCTTCGTGACCTCGCGCACCTCGATGAGCGGGGGTGCCATCCTGCCTCCCTCGGGCCGTGCCGTGCGTACCGTGTCAGGTTCTCAAAGAGGGCGGCCAGCTGAGCTGGCCGCCCTCCCTGTGAGTATCTCGGCTATCGTACAGCCTTCACTCGTCGCTACAGTTCGGTCCGCAAGGCGGGCACGGTGACCGTCCCGTCGAGTACGGCCTGACGAGCCTCCTCGACAGCGTCCTTGATCTCCTGCGACACGGCGTCCTCGAAGTCGTGGTACGGCGCGAGGCCGACGCCCTCTTCCGCAAGCCCGAACTCGTAGTTGGTACCGCCGGTGAACGTACCTTCAACGACGGCCTTCACGGTCTCGAAGACCGCGTTGTCGACGCGCTTGACAGCCGAGGTCAGCATGACGTCACCCGAGCCCGGCACGGTCTCGTACTGGTCGGCGTCGACACCGATGAAGAGCGCACCGCGCTCCTGGCATGCGGTGATCGAGCCGAGACCGGTAAGGCCGGCCGCGGCGAAGACCACGTCAGCACCCTGGTCGATGGCGGACAGGGCGAGCTCCTTGCCCTTCGCCTGATCGTCGAAGCTGCCCGCGTACAGACTGATGACCTCGACGTCGGGATTGACCGAACGCGCACCCGCGATGAAGCCGACCTCGAACTTCTCGACCGGCGGGATGTCCATGCCGCCGACGAAGCCGATGACGTTCTGATCGTTGATGCGGTCGTCCAGGTCCTTGTCGAGCGTGGCGAGTCCGGCCACCACACCAGCGAGATACGCGGCCTCGTTCTCCTTGAAGAGCAGGCCCTCCTGGTTGGGAGCGGGCTCCTCGAAGAACTGGTCGATTCCTCCGAAGTAGACATCCGGGTACTCCGGCGCCTTGGCGTTCGTGGTGTCAGTCATGAGGAAGCCGACCGTGAAGATCACGTTGAACCCGGCGTTCGCGAGTTGGTCGATGTTCGGCTCGTAGTCAGCGATCTCGTTTGACTCCAGTGCTCTGATCTCAACACCGAGCTCAGTCTCCGCGCGCTTGAGACCCTCGAAAGACATGTCGTTGAACGACTTGTCTCCGAGACCACCGACGTCGGTGACCATGGCTGCCTTGACATCGGTCGCGGGGGCTTCGCCCTCGCCGTTGTCCGCAGGCTCCTCATCTCCGCCGCAGCCGACCGCAAACACCGCCACGAGCGCGAAGACGAGCAACAACGCTAGCACCTTCCTGAACTTCGCGTCCACGCAGATCTCCCTTCCTCCGATACCGAATCCGGTAGTCCCTATCCATTCTAACTCTTCTACCGAGCCACACTATCCTGGTTTCTTCCCCTCCCGCCGGAGTACCAGACGAGCGTCGATGGCACGCTCAGCGCAGCCCCGCCCGCGGATGGGTCGAGAGGTACTCCTCCCGGAGGTGCGCCAGACCGACGTGCGTGTACACCTGCGTGGTGGAGATGTCGGCGTGGCCGAGCATCTCCTGCAAGGCCCGCAGGTCAGCCCCACCCTCGAGCAGGTGCGTCGCGAATGAGTGGCGCAGGGTATGCGGGTGGATGTCGAGCCCCACCCGTCCTCCGTAGCGCTTCACGAGTCCGAAGACCGCCTGGCGCGTCAGACGCCCTCCCCGCATGTTGACGAAGACAGCCGACGGGTCCGCCGGGCGGCGCTGCTTCTTGGCGCGCAGATACGGTCTTCCGTGCTCCAGATAGGTCCGGAGCGCTTCGGATGCGGCCCCTGACACTGGCACGACGCGCTCCGTGTCGCCCTTGCCCCGAACGCGCACGATCCCTTCGACGAGGTCGATGTCTAGGAGATCGAGACCGACGAGCTCGCTCACCCTGAGGCCACAGCCGTACAGCGTCTCGAGCGCGGCGCGGTCGCGCATGCCTACGGGCCCCTCGGAGAACGGCTGGGAAAGCAGGCGGTCGACATCTTCGACGCTCACCACGTCCGGCAGGCGCGTGGGCTTCCTGGGCAGTGGCACCGAGCCTGCCGGGTGGTCCTCGGCAAGCCCCTCGCGGACCAGGAACTTGTGGAGGCTCTTGACCGCGGCGACCGAGCGCTCGACGCTCGCGGGTGCCAGGCCGCGACGCTGCAGCTCGACCACGAACGCGCTGACGTCCTCACGTGTCGCACGGGCGGGATCGTCAACGCCTCGCGCAGTTAGCGTCGCGCAGTACGCGCTCAGGTCGCGCCGGTACGCCGCCAGCGTATTGCGTGATGCGCCACGCTCCACCGTCAGGTAGGTGAGGAACTCCTCTGCCGAGGAGTGAAGCGGCGTGGCGTCCATGCGTAGATGATACACCGCCCCGAGACTACGACGGCCGCCCGGGAGGCGGCCGTCGGTCACGCGTCGTCCGAGTCTGGCTACGAGACCGCCGGGTACCCGATGATCTCCTCGAGTGGCGTGTACTCCATGCCGTGAGCCTCGGCGACCTCGCGATAGACGATCTTGCCGTCAAGCACGTTGACGCCCTTGGCGAGCGCGGGATCGTCGAGCACGGCCTGCTTCCAGCCCTTGCCCGCTATCGCGAGCCCGTAGCGGAGCGTGGCGTTCGTCAGCGCGAGCGTGGAGGTGTTCGGGACCGCTCCCGGCATGTTGGCGACGCCGTAGTGCAGCACGTCATCGACGAAGTACGTCGGATCGGCGTGCGTCGTCGGCTTCGTCGTCTCGATGCAGCCGCCCTGGTCGACCGAGACATCCACGAGGACGGCGCCTCTCTTCATCGTCGGAAGCATCTCACGGGTGACGAGGTACGGGGTCTTCGCGCCCGGCAGAAGGACCGCGCCGATGACGAGATCGGCCTCGGTCACGATGCGCCGGATGTTGTGCTTGCTCGAGTAGAGCGTGCGGACGCGGTTGCCCCAGATCTCGTCGAGATAGCGCAAACGGTCGAGGTTGATGTCCATGATCGTCACGTCGGCACCCATGCCCATCGCCACATACGCCGCGCTCGTGCCGACCACGCCCGCGCCGAGCACGACGACCTTCGCGGGGAGGACGCCCGGAACGCCGCCCATCAGTACGCCGCGACCGCCGTTTGGCTTCTGGAGGTAGGCGGCGCCCACCTGCGCCGCCATCCGGCCGGCCACCTCGGACATCGGAGCCAGCAGCGGGAGCGACCCGTTGGCGAGCTCGACCGTCTCGTACGCGATGCACACCGCGCCCGACGCGACGAGGCCCTCGGTCTGGGGCAGGTCGGGAGCGAGGTGGAGGTACGTGTAGAGGATCTGACCCGGACGCAGCATCGCTATCTCACCAGCCTGCGGTTCCTTGACCTTGACGATCATCTCGGCTTCGGCGAAGACCTCGGCGGCGGTCCCGATCATGCGCGCCCCGGCGGCCACGTAGTCCGCGTCGTGGAAGGACGACCCCTCGCCGGCGTTGTGCTCCACGAGTACCGTGTGGCCGTGGGCGATGAACTCGGCCACGCCGGCAGGCGTCATGCCTACCCGGAACTCGTTGTTCTTGATCTCCTTGGGTACCCCGATGATCACGTTCGACTCCTTTGTCGATGGACGCGAGCAGGCCGGACGGTCGCGGCGGATTGCCGGGCAGGGTCTCGGGCCCCGAACAGTGTAGCGCAGCACGCGAAAACCCGGTAACCGAAATCACGTCCTGTCTATGCGTTCTGCCCGGGTGTGAGCTCTCCTGCCGCGAGCCGCGCACAGACCTCTCCGGCTGCAAACGCGGCTGCGAAGAAGGCCGGGTCGTCGGCGGGGCCGCGACCCATCGTCGTGACGCGAACCCCCCTGAGATCGGGGATGGCACCGACCGCCTCGACGCGCCGGTGCCGTCGCCACACGCCCGCGCCGTCCAGGACCGGCTCGACCACTTCGGCCTGCTCTCCGGGAAGAGCCGGCACCGCGACGAGCGCCGCGGAAAGCGCGATTCGCGAGAGTGCCGTCAGCGTGTGATGGCTCACGCCGTGATGGCGGGCACGCGGATCGGCGAAGGACAACCGCAGGGTGGCAGCCGGCGTGCCGCCGAGGGCCGCGACCGCGTTGATCGCCTCTCCCTGCGCCACCCCGCCGTGGCCGAATGGCGTCGCGGTGCCGACAACGCCCGGTCCTATCGCGACGATCGCGACATCCGCGCGCCCCACGTGACGCGCAGCGAGGAGCGCCGAGTGGACGTTGACCGCCTCGTACTGCCCGCCGAAAGACTGCCCGCTCGTCACGGTCGTGTCGAGGAGCCCTGCGTCGAGCGACGCGCTCACGACCTCCGAAAGCGCGATCGGCAGCGCGGCGAAGTCGGTCATGACATAGGCGATCCGCAGCGTCGGAGCCGTCTGCTTGACGGCCGCGGCGACAAGCGGCACCTGACTGTGCAGACCGCAGCAGGCCACCGGCATGCCGCCGAGGTCCTCTGCGCCCCGCATCACGTCGTGGTGCGGACTCGACTGCTCCTCCACGGATCGAACGTCGATCTGCAGCGGCGTGTAGCGCAGCTTCATGATGTGGCCGCCCGACGGTGCGTCGAGGGCCACGCCCTCGGCCTTGTCTGCCCTCACGACCACGAAGTGCAGGCCACCGGTCCCGAGTCCGAGATCCACGGCGGTGGTGTTCACGAGCACTCGGTCCCCGGCGACGCACGCGCCGGTGAGCGGCGGGAAGACCACCGCGCGACTCTCTCCCCCAGTGTCGAGCAGGACGTCGACGCGCTGCGCGCCCTCCGACGCCCCCAGCACGCGCTGCACGATCGCCCAGACGAGCCTCATCGGCCCTCCCCGCCGAGGCGAACGACGGCGGCCCGCACGAGTTCGGCGAGCGACTCGAGATCAGCCACAGCGACGCGCTCGTCGGTCGAGTGGACCGACCGCATCCCGCACGCGAGCACGACCGTCGGAACCCCGCGGGCCGCAAACACGCTCCCGTCACTCCCGCCGCCCGTGGCGAAGAGCCGGGGAGTGAGGCCCGCGTCGACGCACGCCGCGCGGACCACTGCGAGGGTCGCGGCGTCCTCGGCGACGCTGAACGCGTCGTACTCTTTCGTCCAGCGGATTTCCACCGAGCCGCCCCCTGCGGCTGCGGCGTCCTCCATAGCTTCGTGCATCGAAGCTCGCACCTGCTCGACCCGTTCGGGGGCGAGCGAGCGGCACTCGCCGGTGAGCGTCACGCGAGCGGGCACGACGTTCGTCGCCGTCCCGCCCACGATGGTGCCCGCGTTCGCGGTGGTGCGGTCGTCGAGCCGGCCGAGCTGCATCGCACCGACGGCGCGCGCAGCCATGACGAGTGCCGAGCGGCCGTTCTCAGGCTCGACGCCAGCGTGCGACGCGACGCCAGCGAACTCCGCGACGAAGGTGTAGTGGGTCGGCGCACCGACGACGATGGCTCCCGGCTCTCCGTCTGCGTCCAGCACGAGGCAGAGGTCGGCACGTGTGTCATCGGGATCGACCGCTTTGGCACCCCTGAGCCCGCACTCCTCAGCAACCGTGAAGATGACGTTCACGTCACCGCGGGCTGAACCGTCCTCGATGGCCCTGCGCACCCCCTCAACGATCGCGGCAACACCTGCCTTGTCGTCGGCGCCCAGCACGGTATCGCCCGCCGACGACACGACACCGTCGCACACGACCGGCTCGACTCCGCGGCACGGCTCGACGCAGTCGAGATGCGCCGAGAGGAGCAGAGTCGGCGCAGAGGGGGCGGTACCCGGCAGGTGGGCGATGAGGTTTCCCGTGTTCGAGCGGGTCACCGGCGCCGAGGCATCGAAGCGCACCGAGAAGCCTGCCTGCGTGAGCAGCTCGGCGCAGTGTCCGGCGACCTCCGCCTCGAACCCGGACGGGCTGTCGATCCTCACGATATCGCAGAAGGTGGCAAGGAGGCGCTCCGTGCTCATCGGCTACCCCTTGCGGTTGCGCTTTCGCTCGACGGCGGCTCCGACGAAGTCGCGGAAGAGCGGGGCGGGGCGCGTGGGCCTGCTCTTGAACTCGGGATGGCCCTGGTTGCCGACGTACCACGGATGGTCGGGCAGCTCTATCATCTCGACGAGCCGCTCGTCGGGCGAGACGCCGCTGATGACGAGCCCGGCATCGACGAGCTGTTGCCGGTAGGCGTTGTTCACCTCGAACCGGTGGCGGTGACGCTCGTAGATGACCTCCTCGCCGTAGGCCGCATGGCCTTTGGTGCCCGGAGCCACCCTGCAGGGATACGACCCGAGGCGCATCGTCCCGCCCATGTCCGCGACGTCATGCTGGTCGCGCATGAGGTCGACTACCGGGTGCTCGGTGGCGGGCTCGAACTCGGGCGAGTTCGAGCCCGCCAGATCGGCGACGTGGCGGGCGAACTCGATGACCGCGACCTGCATGCCGAGGCAGATGCCGAGATACGGGATCTTCTTCTCGCGCGCATGACACGCGGCACGCACCTTGCCCTCGATGCCGCGGATCCCGAACCCGCCCGGAACGAGGATGCCGTCCATCTCCGAGAGGATCTGCTCGACCTCCTCGGGCGTAAGGCTCTCAGCGTCGACCCAGTGCACGTTGACCTTGTGGTCGTGGTAGATGCCTGCATGGTCGAGCGCCTCGGTGACCGAGAGGTACGCGTCGGGAAGTTGCACGTACTTGCCCACGAGCGCGATGTCGACGGTGTCGGCGAGCGACGCCGAGTGAGCGACAAATCGCTCCCACTCGACCATGTCGGGCGCGCCGCACTCCAGCCCGAGCCGCTCGATGACCATCTCGTCGAGCCCTTGCTCGCGCAGGCGCATGGGCACGTCGTAGATCGACCGCGCGTCCTGGGCGCTCACGACTGCCTTCGGATCGACGTCGCAGAACAGCGCGATCTTGCGGCGGATACCCGCATCGATCGGGCGGTCCGAACGGCAGACGATGAAGTCGGGCTGGATACCGATGGAGCGGAGCTCTTTGACGGAATGCTGCGTAGGTTTGGTCTTGAGCTCGGCGGAAGCGGCGATGTAGGGCACGAGCGTGACGTGGATATAGCAGACGTTCTGCCAGCCGACGTCCTTGCGCAGCTGGCGGATGGCCTCGATGAACGGCAGCGACTCTATGTCGCCGACCGTGCCGCCCACCTCGGTGATGATGACGTCGGGCTGGGTCTGCTCGGCAAGCCGCGTGATGCGGTCCTTGATCTCGTTCGTGACGTGCGGGATGACCTGGACGGTGCCTCCGAGGAAGTCCCCGCGCCGTTCCTTCGTGACGATCGTCTGGTACACGGAGCCAGCGGTGACCGAGCAGTCGCGCGAGAGCGACTCGTCGATGAAGCGCTCGTAGTGGCCGAGATCGAGGTCGGTCTCTCCCCCGTCGTCGGTGACGAAGACCTCTCCGTGCTGGAACGGGCTCATCGTGCCGGGGTCGACGTTGAGGTACGGGTCGAGCTTCTGGATGGTGACCTTCAGGCCACGGGACTTGAGTAGCCGTCCGAGCGAGGCGGCCGTGATGCCCTTGCCCAGCGAACTCACCACACCACCGGTCACGAAGATATGCTTGGCCATCTGTCGGATCCCGCCTCCGTCCTCGCCGCCCGCCCGTGTCCCCTGCCATTCTACCCGCGCGCACCGACGCGTGGGGCGGTTCCTTGCGCCCGTCTACTTGCGGCGGGCCGCAGCGCGCTCGTCGCGTGCGGGCCTGCCCCAGCCGTCGATCGCTGCCAGCCACGGCGTGCGTTCGATGACCGAGGAGAACGAGACTCGCTCGGATGCCAGATTAAGCGCCAACAGCACTGCCGCAGCGCCGACCGCTCCCTCGAAGGGCAGAGCCGACGCAAGGAGCAGCCCGGCAAGCATCCCGAACGCGTTGGCTCCCGCGTCTCCGAGCACCCCCGCCTCTTGGGCGTCCCGCCCCCAAACGGCGCACACGGGCCCGATAGCGAGGACGAACACGAGCGACCCGTCAAACGCCGCGCGTGCGGGTGTCAGCTCTCTGACAAGCACTCCGGCCGCACCGATGCAGACCGCCACGACCACGAGGAGAGAGTAGACCTTAAGGGCGCGGGCGGGACGCAGGTCGAAGAGGTTGACGGTGTTGGACGCAAGACCGATGAGCAGCACCGCGACGAGGTAGTGCGCCACCGAGCGGTAGGTGAGACCCTCGAGGCCGAATGCCGGCAGCGCCGCGCCGATCAGCGCGAGCAGCCCGATGCCGAACAGCTTCAGTCCGCCGGTAGTGAGCTGACCATGCCGCAGCGCAGACAGGTGCCCGCGGAAGCCCTTGTGCCCCGCGGTCCCGAACGAATCATCGATAAGGCCGAACGTGAATGCTCCAAGCACGAGCGGGACCGCGATGGTGATCTCGAACCAGAGCGAGGCCGTGTACTCGTGAGGCAGCACGAGCGCGATCGCAGCCACCTGGTGCAGCGCAACCCCCGCGGCCCAGAACACCCACACGGTGCCGAGACCGAGCGGCACGTCGACGCCGCGGTAGTTACGCACCGTGCGCCCGCTCGCCGCAAGCGACGGTCCGAGCATGCGCATCCCCGCCCACGGGACGAGCACTGCCGCAACCAGCATGGCGAGCAGCCCCGCGGCATGAAGCACGAGTTCGGCTCCGGTCATCAGCCGACTTCCCCACCCTCGTAACCGAGCACCGCACGCGGCAAACGCCACAACATCAGGTGGAGGATGCCGACACCGACATAGACCATGATGAGCGCCGGGATCACAATGCCAGAGTCCTCGGTCACGTACGCGACGAGCCCCCCGATGAGACACGCGGCCATGCCCGCCGAGTACCCCGGGTTCTCCTCGAGCGTGGCGGCAAAGTCGCCCTGAGGACGCCACCGCATGAACGCGAGAAAAGCCAGCACCGCGACTAGCACCCACGACCAGTTCGTCCGGGTGAGCACCCGGACATTCGTCTCCGCCTTGCGAACGATGATCAGCCACAGCTCCGAGAGACCGCCCTCGGCCATGGACTCCCATGCCCGGGCGAGATGCGACTGGGAACCGGTATCGGCGCGCAGGTCGATCAGGGAGAACGCCGCCACGAGCACGATCATCACCGCGACGGCGCCCACGACTATCCGCCAGTCGAGCCTGATCCGGTTGTAGATCGCCCACATGGCCGCGAACCCGACGACCGCCCATATCGCCACCGCGACATTCGCCCCGAGCATCGGCGCGGCTCCCACCAGGACGACCAGGAGCCCGACGAGCGGTACGCCCCAACGTCCCGCGGCTCGCGCCCACGGCCGGTCACGGTGCTCATCGAGCAGCAGCCCGTACCCGATGACCGCGGATCCGAACAGGATCGCAGCACCCTCGTTGCCCAGGCCGTAGTAGCGGGCGGCCAGCAACGGCGAGTAGCCGAGGAAGCTCGTGAACGACAGAGGAGCGCCCAGTACCTGGTCGACAAAGATGACAGCGACGGTCAGCATGCTCAGCACCACCACCGGGATACGGGGGCCGCTGAACGCCTCCAGGACGAGGCCGAACACCCATAGAATGCCGAGCGTCGCGAAGAAGGCGAGCGTGGCCTCGGCGGTCGTCGACGGGGAGGGGTTTAGCAGGAACATCAGCAGCGAAGCCGGCGGCACCGCGAGCGCGAGCACCATGAGGCGACGGCCGAGGGACGAGACGATCCGCACCGTGCGCTCCGGCCAACGCCTCGCACGCAGCAAGACGATGGTGCTGACGAGCAGCACGATCGTCGTCGCCGCGATGAAGCCGTTCACAATCGCCGGCTTCGCGGTGTCCACGGCAACGGCGGTGGCGTTGGCCGCAACGAGCGCCTCGATCCGCTCGGCTGCGGGAGCGGCCGAACCATCCGAGATCATGGGGTTGCCGAGGACCTCGACCGGCGTCTCGACACCGAGTTCGGCAAGCACTGTCGCAGCCATGTCGAGATTGGTGACGAGGCCCGTGCGCTGTGTCGAGGACGAACTCAGGTAGCCCGACCACCCCGGCCCGTAGATGATCGCGGGACCGAGTCCGGTCACGGTTCCCGGCTTCTCGGCAAGCACCTGCGGCGCGACGATGAGCACACCGTCGTCGGGAAGCGAGTCGAGTGCCATCCCCACTACCGCGTCGAGCTTTGCAACGGCAGCGAGCCGGTGCTCCTCGGCGACCTCCGGCGTGACGTCGATCGCGACCTCGTGCGCGCGATGCGGGTCTCCTGCGTCCAGCACGAGGAACGTCGGGCCGGCGGTGCCGTCGAGACCCAGCGCGACACGCTCGAGCTCCTCGCCGAACATAGTGAGGTCGGTAGCGAAGCCGAACGGGGCGTCCGGGTCGTTGACGAGCAGGTCTGTGGAGACGTTGCCGAGCGGGACCCGTCCGTCCTCATCCATCGCGACTGCGGCTGCAGGCCGGTTGCGCCAGACCCCCCTGACCTCGTAGCCGGCATCCGAGTTGCCGATAGCGCCCGTGGCCCCGCCTGCATCGCGCACCGCCTGCCCGAGCGCACCGAGGCGGACCGCGAGCGTCGCAGCCGTCTCATTGAAGCGCACGGTCCTCGGCAGACCGAGGAAGACCGCGTCGTAGCCGGTCGCATCCGCGCCGGTCATGCGCGTGTACGCGTCGAGCGCCGAGCCGCCTTCGTAGTACTCGTTCACGTTGTGCGGCTGAGGCGCGAGCGGGTCTGCCGCCGCCCACGATCCGGCGGAGAAGGTGAGCGCACCCTGAAGCGGCGAGGACATCGTCACGATACGGCTGCGGCTGCGCAGGTTGATGTTGCCGACAGCGCCCTCCTCGGCGAGCCGGTGGATGGTGGGAGCCACCGTGGGGTCGACGTCGCCCCACTGTAGGTACGGAGCGAGCACGAGGACGACGCGCGAAGCGGGAGCGTCCGTAGCGGTCGCCCAGGTCCGCGTCGCGAGCCCGGTGACGAGAGCCGCAACGATGACCGCGAGAACGATGATCCGCTTCATCCGGTGATCCTTCATGTCACGGCGACGCACGGTGGTCGTGTCGCGGAGGGTAGGCAGGACCGGGACCCAGCGCTCTGCCGGACGGGCGCTCCGCACCCAGCAGCCAGTATAGTGCAAGCGGTGCCGGGCCGAACCGTGCCCGTGAACGGAACGGTCACCGCCCGACGCGAACCGCCTCGGAGGCCTGGCGAAGCATTACAATAGCTCGGGGAAACCGACCTGCCTCTCCCGGTCCGACGGAGGAGCTCGCATCAGCAAGCCGGCCATAGCGCGCTCGACCGCGATCATGTCACTGTCCACCGCGCTCTCCCGCGTGACGGGATTCGCGCGCACGTGGGCGACCGCGTATGCTCTCGGCGTCACGGCGATGGCCGCGTCGTACAGCGTGGCCAACAACATCCCCAACATGATCTATGAGCTGGCGGCCGGCGGCGTGATCAGTTCGCTGTTCATCCCCGTCTTCATGGAGCGTCGCAAACTCGACGGCGAAGAGGGCGCGTGGCGCTACGCGAGCTCCCTGTTCAACCTGACCGTCCTTGCACTGGGCATCGTCGCGATCCTCGGCACCGTCTTCGCCGAGCAGGTCGTGCGCACCCAAACGTTCCGGATCACCCCGGAAGAGGCCCAGCTCGCGACGGACTTCTTCCGGTTTTTCGCCATCCAGGTGGTGGCATACGGCGCTGGTGCGGTTATCAGCGGCCTGCTCAACGCCCAGCGCAAGTTCCTCTGGCCGGCGCTTGGGCCCGTCTTCAACAATCTGGTCGTCATCGCTACCCTGCTCGTCTTCTACGTGCCCGTCTACGGTCACGACCCCGACCTGGCCTTTGTGATGCTCGCGGTCGGCACGACACTCGGAGTGTTCGCGATGTTCCTCGTGCAGGTGCCGAGCCTGATCAAGTCGGGAGTCCGCTACACGCCGACCATCGACCTCAAGCATCCGGGGATGCGGGCGATGGGCCGCATGGCGATACCTACCGTCATCTACGTGACGACGAACGTCGTAGCGGTCTCGTTCAGGAACGCTTACGCTCTCGAGACCTCGCTCGAGGGGCCTGCCACCCTCCTGTACGCGTGGATGTTCTACCAGCTGCCCTACGGCATCTTCGCGGTCGCACTCGCCACCGCCATCTTCACCGAGCTCTCCGATGCGGCCGGTCACAAGGACTGGACGGTGTTCAAGGCACAGTTCGCGCGCGGCCTGCGGGCCACTGCGCTTCTGATCCTGCCGATGGCGGCCATGCTCATCGCGCTCAGCACGCCGCTCATCAGCCTGTACCGGGCGGGGCGCTTCACGGCCCAGGATGTGCCCGCCGTCGCCGAGGTCCTCGTGTGGTGGGCCGCCGGCTTGTTCTTCTTCGCCTCGTTCATGTACGTGCTTAAGACGTTCTACTCGATGCAGGACACACGGACGCCGATGCTGACCAATCTCGGCCTGACGGTCGTGCAGATCACCCTCTACGCAACGCTGACGTCCGGGCTGGCGAACTGGACGGGCCTCGGTCTCATCGGCATCCCGATAGCCGACGGAGTCTTCTACCTGCTGAGCCTCGTCGCACTCGCACTCATCCTGCGCTCGCGCATCGGCGGCTACGACATCCGTGGCATCATCTCCATGACGTTACGGATGGTCGTGGCGTCGGCCGTCGGCGCGGCGTGCGCATGGGGTGTGGCGGGACTCATCGACGGCGATGCATCACTCGCGACCGCGCTCGCACAGGTCATCGTCGGCGGCGTGTTGGGCCTCGCGGTCAGCTACGGACTGGCCTGGCTGCTCGGTGTCGGTGAGGTGGCGAAGGGCGTCTCGCTTCTGAAGCGCGGTCTGCGCAGGGTCTTGGGCGAAAGGCCGGAGCGGTGAGAACCGTGGCGCTCATACCCGCCCACAACGAGTCCGCGCGCGTGGCCTCGACCGTCCGTGCCGCGATGGCACTGGACGAAGTCACAGCCGTGGTCGTCATCGACGACGCATCCAGCGACGACACGGCCGCCCTCGCACGGGACGCAGGCGCGACCGTCGTCCGGCTCGAGCGCAATGTTGGCAAGGGCGGTGCCCTTGAGGCGGGCATGGTGGCCGCGGGCGATCCCGATACCGTCCTGCTGCTCGACGCCGACCTGGGCGAGACGGCCTCACAGGCCGACCGGCTGCTCGTGCCTGTCGTAGCCGGGCGCGCGGACATGAGCATCGCCGGCTTTCCCCGGCCCGAAGGCAAGGCCGGGTTCGGTCTGGTCAAGGGCCTTGCGAGGTGGGGTATCCGGATGCTCGGCGGGCCGTTCGACGCGAAGGCTCCGCTGTCCGGCCAGCGCGTGCTGAACCGTGCGGCGCTCGTTGCGTGCCGGCCGTTCGAGTCGGGCTACGGCGTCGAGGTCGCTCTCACGGTGCGTGCACTGCGCGCGGGTCTGCGCGTGGTCGAGGTCGAGACGACGATGACGCACGCAGCCACCGGTCGCGACCTCGCCGGTTTCGCGCACCGCGGGCGTCAGTTCGCTCACGTGCTGGCGGCGCTCGCACGCCTCGCGCGTGAGCCGAGAACGTAGCATTATTCAGGCCAGGAAGCCCGGGCCCCCTCCTTCACTCCGTAGTGGCCGGTGGCGCGACCGCTGAGGACCCAGGCGAGCGAGTACGCTCCCTCGGGAGTGCCCATATGGTCGACTGCGGACATGCCCGCAGCGAACGCTGCGAGGGCCACGCCCGTCTGCTGCGCGCTCGACTCAACTCCGCAGCCTACGAAGCCGGCGTCGACGAAGGCCTCCCCGACCGCGATCGCCCCCGCGTCCGGCGTGTCGTCGAAGACCGCCATCACCACCGCCGCGTCGGCACCGGCCTCCGGCCCGGGATCGCCATCGACACGCAGCACGCCGGCGGAGACGAGCGCGTCGGTGAGCGGACGCGTTCCCGGCGTCGACCACTCCCGGGCCAGCGCCGTCGCGGCCTCAGGCAGCAGTGCAGCGGGCTCGAAGGGGCCCACGACCTCGGTCGTCGCGGCCGAGACCTCAGGGTCGTCAAGGCCCAGTGACGGTTCGGACAGCAGTAGGGTTACCGCACTCCCGCCAGCCGCCTCGATGGCGTCCCGTACGCTTCCGAGCCCGTCGGCGCGGCCGGTGCTCACCAACACGAGCACCGTCCTGCCTTCCAGCGTGCCGTCGACCGCCACCTCGAGGAGGTCGTCGACGAGATCCTCACGAGACCGCAGCGCGCCGCTGAGTTCCTGGTTCTCCGCTGTGAGCGACTGGAATTCCTCCTGAAGGCTTTGGACGATGCTCTCCTTCTGGCGGTCGAGCACTCCGCGCTCGACTACGATGGTGCCCAGCAGCAAGCCGATCGACAGAGACAGGAAGACCGCGATCAGCGAGGCCAGGTGGTATCTCAAGTTGTACATCCGCAGACTCCTCGACCGACGTTATCTCAGATGCCGAACCAAGCGCGCACCTGCAGGAGCCACAACCCCAGCATGGAACGAGCCATCGGCGATATCGTGATGATGACCGTTGCCGCAACGAGTGCGGCTCCGACGAGCAGCACCAGATCCGCCGGACGGACCGAGGTGCGGTAGAGCTTGTTCACGCCCTTGGCGTCGACGAGCCTCGGCCCGACCTTCAGCCGGACGAGGAACGTCGACGCCATTCCCTTGCGACCTTTGTCGAGGTACTCGACAAGGTTGGCGTGCGTCCCGACGGCGACGATGAGGTCGGCCCCCGACTCGTACGCCAGAAGCAGCGCCAGGTCCTCGCTCGTCGCGCTGACAGACCACGGGGTGGCGGTGAGCCCGAGCTGCTCGATGCGCTCCATAGCCGGACACCTGCCGTCCGCGTAGGCGTGGGCGATGAGCTCCGCACCGCTTGCCAGGGCCTCGTCGCTGACTGAATCCATGTCACCAACGATGATGTCGGGCGCGAACCCTGCCTCCCGGATCGCGTTGGCTCCGCCGTCCACGCCGATGAGTACCGGCCGGACCTCGCGTATGTAGGGTGTGAGCGCTCGAAGGTCCTCACGGTAGTCGTATCCGCGAACCACCACGAGCACATGTCGCCCGCTCATGACCGTCCGCGTCTGCGGAACGCCCGCTGCCTCGGTGAGCAGGGCCTTCTCTCGCTCGAGGAAATCCAGCGTGTTCCGGGCAAACCGGTCCAGCTGCTCCCCGAGCCCCGCTTTGGCCTGCTCCATCGCCGCCTCGACAGAACTCACCGTCAGGCGCTCGCCGGCGGCGATGACCTCGCCCGCTCGCAGCAGCTGTTCGCCCGCTACCTCGACGACCTCGCCCTCGCGAAGCCGCTCGAAGACCTCGGGCCCGACGCCGTCGAGTATCTGCACCCCTGCTCGGGCGAGGAGCAGCGGGCCGACGTTGGGGTAGGCCCCCGAGATGGACCGTGCCGCGTTGACGACGACCTCGACGCCCGTTTCCAGGAGCCCTTCGGCACTCACGCGGTCCATGTCCACGTGATCGATGATCGCGATGTCGTCTCTGCCGAGGCGCTTGACGAGGTCTTTCGTGCGCTTGTCGAGGCGCGCTGTGCCGACGTACTTCATCGTGTGGCCTCGCTCCGCGCCCCGGCAACCTGCGCCAGCAACTCGTCCGCATGGGCCAGGCTCGCGTCCGAATCGCCGCCGGAGAGCATGCGGGCTATCTCGGCCGCACGGGCCCGCCCTCGCACCGGTGTGACCGTGGTCACGGTCCTGCCGTCCGCGACCGACTTGTCCACTACGAGGTGGTGGTCGGCGTGGGCGGCGACCTGCGGTAGATGGGTCACGACGATGACCTGACGATCGGTGGCGAGCTCCGCGAGACGCGCACCGACCGCGAGACCGGTGACCCCACCGATGCCCGCATCCACCTCGTCGAAGACGAGGACCGGAACGTCGTCCGCACCGCCGAGCACCGACTTGAGCGCCAGCATCACACGCGAGATCTCGCCTCCCGACGCGATCTTGACAAGCGGCCGGGCCTCCTCCCCGGTCGCCGGCGCGAACAGGAACTCGACGCGGTCGGGCCCGTCGGGGCCCCACTGCCCGAACTCCAGCGGCTCGAAAGCGACCTCGAACCGGGCTCCGGCCATGTTGAGGCCCTCGATCGCTGTCGCGAGCGCCTCCGTGAACCGGGCCACCCCTGCCCGTCGCACGCTTCCCAGCACAGCGGCCGCGCCCTCAAGCTCGCTTCGAGCGATGGTCACCCGCTCCCGCGCCCGCGCGAGCTCCTCCTCGCCGGAGTCGACCGCCGCAAGCTGTTCAACCGCTTCGTCGCGCGCCTCGAGCACCATCGCGAGTGAGGGCCCGTACTTCTTCTTGAGCCCCGCCAGGGCCGCCAGGCGCGCCTGGACCTCGTCGAGGGCGGCGGGGTCGTGCTCGACCGTCTCGGCGTACGCGCGCAGCTCGCCTCCGGCGTCGTCGATCTCCGCCGCAAGCCCCGACAACCGATCGCGTAGAGCATCGAGCTCCGGATCGAGGCCCTCGACCCGCCGCAGCGCTTCGAGTGAGCGACCGGCACCGTCGGACGCCCCGCCCTCGCCTCGCAGGAGCGCCGCGGCCTCGTGCGCCGCCGCGGCGAGCTTCTCGGAGTGCGTGAGCGCGGGAAGCCGACGCTCGAGCTCCTCGTCCTCACCGGGCGAGGGATCGACCGCACCGATCTCCTCCGCCACGAACCTGAGGTAGTCGGCACGCTGTTCCACGTCCGCGAGACGGGCGCTCAGACGCTCGAGCTGCGCACTCGCCTCGCCGAACCTGTCCCGCGCCTCCCGGTAGGCTCGCAGCGCGTCTGCGGCGCCCGCACCGATGTAGCGGTCGAGATACCCTGCGTGGCGCGAGACCGTGAGCAGCGCCTGGTGCTCGTGCTGGCCGTGGAGGTCCACGAGCGGGCCGAGGACCCCCGCGAGCTCGCCGACGGTCGCCATCGAGCCGTCGATCGTGCAGCGTGAACGGCCGTCGGCACTGACCCTCCTGCGGGCGACCACCTCGCCATCTTCCGCGACGAAGCGGCCTTCGACGAGCGCCTCGGCCGTCCCCGAGCGCACGATCCCCGAATCGGCCCGCTCGCCGACGAGCAGCTTGAGCGCGCCGACGAGGGCCGTCTTGCCCGCACCGGTCTCTCCCGTGAGTACCGTCATCCCGGGCCGGAACTCGATCCACACCTCGTCGATGAGCGCCATGTTGCGGACGTGGATCTCCTCCAGCACCGCTACCCTCCGAGGAATTCCGTGCGAACGACCTCGTAGAAGTCCCGGCCGTCGAGCTTGACGAGCAACACGTCGTGCTCGCCGCGAACGACCTTCACCGCCTCGATGTCCCGGCGGCACGGCGCGGTCTCACCGTCCACCGCGACGCAGGCATCGCGGCGCTGGGGGTTAGGCAGCCGGATTTCGACCGTATCGGCAGCACCGACGACGATCGCCCGCGATGCGATGGTGTGAGGCGCGACCGGGACGACCACGGCGCACGGGACGTCGGGCGAGATGATCGGGCCGCCCGCCGAGAGCGCGTACGCGGTCGAACCCGTTGCGGTGGCCATCACGATCCCGTCGCAGCGCATCCGCGACACGAGCACGTCGTTCACGAAGAGGTCGGCGTCGATGACGCGCATCGACGCACCCCGGCCGACGTAGACCTCGTTGAGCGCCCGGTACCGCCCGACCACGCGGCCGTCCATCTGAACGGTCGCCGCCAGCGTCGCACGGCGCTCGATCCCGCCCTCCCCCGCAAGTGCCGCCGTGACCGCCTCACGGATGTTCTCGGCGCCGGTCCCCGCCATGAAGCCCAGTCGACCGAGGTTCACGCCGAGGATCGGGACCTCGATCGGACCGAGCAGATGCGCAGCCTTCAGGATGGTCCCGTCGCCTCCGAGCGCGACAACCAGCACCGGTTCGCCGATGTCCCGAGGGGAGAGGCCGAACGTGGCCAGATCGCAGGCGGCCGCGTCGTCGGTCGTGAGGACCGGCTCAAACCCGCCTGTGGCGAGCCACGCGGCGATATCGGTGGTCGTCGCCACCGAGACGGAATTGAGCGGGTTGGGAACGAGCAGGACGCGCACGTCACTCTCCTAGCTCAGCATGGGCCCCGGCGACCACGTCGGCGGGGTCGGCGGTCTCGGGATCTCCCCCGCGTGCAGCCCACAACCAGAACTCAATGTTACCTTCGGGGCCCCTCAGTGGCGACCACGTCAGGCCACGGACCGTCAGCCCATTCTCGCGTGTCGCATGGATCGCCCCGCGCAGGACGTCCTCGTGAACGGAGGGGTCGCGCACCACACCTTTCTTTCCCACACGGCCCTTACCAGCCTCGAACTGAGGTTTGACCAGCGTGAGCACCTGCCCCTCGGCCGCGAGCGCCCCCGCGACGTGCGGCAACACCTTGGCCAGTCCGATGAACGACACGTCGACAACGATCAGGTCGAACGGACCGCCCAACACCTCCGGGTCCACCGCGCGGATGTTCGTTCGCTCCAGCACGCGCACCCGCGGGTCCTGGCGCAGGCCCCACGCCAGCTGGCCGTAGCCCACATCGAGCGCGGTGACGGCGACAACACCCCGTTGCAGAAGGCAGTCCGTGAAGCCACCGGTGGACGCCCCGACGTCAAGCGCGCGCATGCCTTCGACTTCGAGCCTGAAGGTGCCCAGAGCGCCCGCGAGCTTGTCGCCTCCCCGGGACACATATCGCGGCCGGTGCGCGATCTTGAAGGTCGCGTCCGGATCGACCAGCTCACCGGGCTTGCGGACCGGCCCTCCGGCGATACGCACCTCACCGGCGATGATGGCAGCCCGCGCCTGCTCTCGTGAGGGGAACAGACCCCTCTCAACGAGAGTGATGTCTGCGCGCTGCCGGGCCATCGCTCTTCTCGGCGTGGGAGGCCGCCGCGGGCAGGTCCGCGAATCTGCCTATCACCGCTGCGCGGATCCCCTCGGCGTTGAGTCCCACCTCGGCCAGGAGCTTGTCCATCGCGCCGTGCGTGACGAAACAGTCGGGGATCGCGAGCCTGAGCACGGGCGATTCGATGGCGAGGTCGGAGTAGACCTCGAGGACCGCCGCGCCCAATCCCCCGACGCCTGTGTTCTCCTCGACGGTCACCACGAGCCGGTGCGAGCGGGCCGCCCACGCAAGGGTCTCGATATCGAGCGGCTTGACCCAGCGCACGTTCACCACGCTAGCCGAAGCCCCGTCGGCCTCCAACAGGTCGGCGGCTGCCTGCGCCGCACCTACCATGCGGCCCGCCGCGACGAGCGCGACATCGCTGCCGGTTCGCCGCACCTCTGCACGTCCGGCCTCCAACACGATCGGCTCGTCGGGCATGGCCAGCCCGACGCCCTTCCCACGCGGATAGCGGATCGCCACAGGACCGTCGGCCGAGAGCGCGGTTCGGAGCATATGCGCCAGCTCGGCCTCGTCAGCGGGCGCCAGCACCATGAGGTTGGGGACTGAGCGCAGGTACGTCAGGTCGAAAACGCCGTGATGCGTCGGACCGTCCTCGCCGACGAGCCCCGCGCGGTCGAGACAGAACACGACGTGCAGGTTCTGCAGTGCAACGTCCATGATGAGCTGGTCGTAGGCCCGCTGCAGGAACGTCGAGTAAATCGCAACGACCGGAATGCGTCCTCCCGCGGCGAGTCCAGCCGCCAGGCCGACCGCATGCTGCTCGGCGATCCCGACGTCGAAGAAGCGGTCAGGATAGGTGGCCGCGAACGCGTCAAGACCGGTCCCGGACGGCATGGCCGCGGTGATGGCGACGACCCTCTCGTCATGGGCCGCCTCTGACACGAGCGCACGGCTGAACGCCTCGGTGTAGGAGATGGGGCCGTCCGAGCCGTTGACCTGTCCGGTGACAACCTCGAACGGGCTTATGCCGTGGAAGGTGTCGGGCTTGTCCTCGGCGTGTACGTACCCCTGGCCCTTGCGGGTCACGGCGTGGATGATAACCGGGCCGTCAACCTTCAAGGCGCGAGCCACGGCCGACTCGACCGCGCGGACGTTGTGCCCGTCGATGGGACCGACGTACTTGTGGCCGAGCTCCTCGAAGAGCATGCCCGGCACGAGAAGCTGCTTGACCGAGTCCTTTGCGGCCTCGCCTGCCGCGACCATCGCCGCACCGAGCTTCGTGCGCGCGAGCGCGCTCTCGACGTCGTCGCGCAGGCGGTTGTACCGCGGGTCCAAACGCACGCGCGCGAGATAGCTCGCGAGCGCCCCGACGTTCTCGGCGATCGACATCTCGTTGTCGTTGAGGATGATGATCATCCGCGTGCCGAGATGACCGATGTGATTGAGGGCCTCGAACGCCATGCCGCCGGTCATCGACCCGTCACCGATCACCGCGCAGATGTTCTCCGGGCCCGCTGCTGCGTCCCGCGCGGCCGCGAGTCCGAGCGCGACCGAGAGCGAGTTCGAGGCGTGGCCGGTGTCGAACACGTCGTACGGACTCTCAGAGCGCTTCGGGAAACCGCATACTCCGCCGTACTGACGCAGCGTCGCGAAACCCGCCCTGCGCCCGGTCAACAGCTTGTGGACGTAGGACTGATGCCCGACGTCCCAGACGATCTTGTCCTCGGGGCAGTCCAAGGCAAGGTGCAGACCTATGGTCAGCTCGACGACGCCGAGATTCGGCGCGAGGTGGCCGCCGGTCGCCGCGACCGTGCTCACAAGCGTTTCACGGATCTCCCGGGCAAGATGCGCAAGGGACGAGTCATCGAGGCCACGTAGATCGGCCGGGGACTCGATCGAGTCGAGGATGCGTCCGTCACCCAAAGGAGGGTCATCTCCCGCGTCGGGGTCTGAAGGCCGGTTCGCGGCCGCCTTTCAGGATACTGCGGTGCAGGACAGGGAGCAAAGCAGGTCCCGCCGGCGTCACCGGGGCGTTACTCCTCTTCCGCGCCGACCGGGTCGGCCGGGACAGGCCCTCGGGCGACGGTGTCGGTGCCCGCGACTGACTCGTCGGCTGCGCCCGCGCTCTCGGTCCCGGCGTCGCCGCTCGCGGTACCCTGCTCGGCTTCACCCTGCTCCTCGACCACGCTGCGCCACTCGGTGTGGTCAGAGAGCTCGGTGCATGCGTTGGCGAGCCTCACACCTTCTTCGAGCAGATCCAGGGATTTCTCGAGCGACACGTCCTTCTTCCGGACCTGCGTGACTATCTCTTCGAGCCGCGCGCGGGCCTGAGCGAAGGTGTAGCGTTCGTCAGCCATCTATGCTGTCCTCATCGATGTCACCGAGCTGTTCGACGTCCTCTCCGACCGTCTCAGCGATACGCCCGAGCACGCCGTTCACGAAGCGCGACGAGTCTTCACCGCCGTAGACCTTCGCCATCTCGACGGCTTCATTGATCGAGACCGAAACCGGAATCGAATCGCAGTAGAGTATCTCATAGGTGGCCAGCCGCAAGATGTTGCGGTCCACCAGCGGCATCCGCTGGATCGTCCAGTGTTTCGATGTGCGAGCGATCGCTTCGTCGATCTCTGTCGCGTGCGCCTGGGCGCCGGCCGCAAGCGAACGACAGAAGTCCGACGGCTCGCCGTCCTCGGTGTTGTACGAGCCCTCTTCGAGGATGGTCTCGGGAGCGACACCGGTGATGTCGCTCTGGTAGAGGATCTGCAGCGCCTGGAGTCGCGCTCTGCTGCGCTCCTGCATCCTGTCCGCCGAGAAGGCCCTCTCACCGCCTGAGCTCACGCGCCGAACACGATCCCGTCGATGAAGACATCCACCGACGCCACCCCGGTGCCGACCTGGCTCTTGATCGCGTCAGACACGACCGCCTGGATTCGCTTGCCTAGATCCATGAGCGGCGTGCCGTAGACGGCCGTCACGTGGACGCACACCGAGATCTCGCCCTGATCGGTGAGCGCGAAATCGACCGCCTTGCCGGCCGCACGGTTGACGATGCCGCCGATGCCCTGGCCGGACGAGGAGGAGGCGACACCCTCGAGTCCCTGGACCGCCATCGTCACGATCGTGTCGAGGACTGCAGGTGCGATTCTCATACCGTCAAGCGTGATCTCGTCGCTCATGTCACACCTCGTCTCCGGTGGCGCCGTTCATGTGCGTGTCGACGAAGTCAGTATAGACGTCCCCGGAAGCGAACGCCTCGGTCTCGACCACCGCCTGATGGAACGGGACCGTCGTCGGGATGCCCATCACGATGAACTCGTCCAGTGCCCGCCGCGCCCGTGCAACCGCCTCGGCACGGGTTTCGCCCCATACGATGAGCTTCCCGAGGAGCGAGTCGTAGTACGGCGGCACCTTGTAGCCTGAGTACAGGTGACTGTCCACCCGCACGCCTGGCCCGCCCGGGGGGTTGTACACAGCTACTTCCCCGGGATGCGGCCGGAAGTCATGGGCCGGGTCCTCGGCGTTGATGCGGAACTCGATCGAATGCCCGCGCAGCTTCACGCTCTCCTGGTTCGCGTGCTTCATCGGCTCGCCCGCCGCGATGCGGATCTGCTCCTTGACGATGTCGACACCGGTGATCTCTTCGGTGACCGGGTGTTCAACCTGAACCCGGGTGTTCATCTCCATGAAGTAGAACGACCCGTCGGTGTCGAGCAGGAATTCCACCGTACCCGCGTTGACGTAGCCGACCGCGCGCACCGCGAGCAGGGCGGCCTCGCCCATCGCGGTGCGCAGCTCAGGAGTGAGTGCGGGGCTCGGGGCCTCCTCGACGAGTTTCTGGTGCCGGCGCTGGATCGAGCAATCGCGCTCGAACAGGTGCACGGCGTTCCCATGGGTGTCGGCGAGCACCTGGAACTCGATGTGGCGCGGACGCTGAAGGTAACGCTCGATGTAGACCGCGTCGTTGCCGAAGGCCGCGGCGGCCTCGTTTCGGGCCGCGGCGAACTGGGTGGCCAGCTGCGCCGGTTCCTGGACAACCCGCATACCCTTGCCGCCGCCGCCGGCAGATGCCTTGATGAGGACCGGGAAGCCCGCGCGCTCGGCGAAGGCCATCGCCTCTTCAGCGGTCTCGACCGGGCCGTCGGAGCCGGGAACGCACGGCACACCCGCCTCCATCATCGTGCTGCGCGCAACGGCCTTGTCACCCATGCGCTCGATGGCCTCGGGTGAGGGGCCGATGAAGGTGAGGCCCGAGTCGGCGACGGCGTGCGCGAACTTCGCGTTCTCCGCGAGGAAACCGTAGCCGGGGTGAACGGCCTGGGCGCCGGTCATGAGCGCCGCCGAGATGATGTTCGGCATGCTGAGGTAGGACTGGGTGCTCGCCGGAGGACCGATGCACACTGCCTCGTCGGCCATGCGCGCGTGCAGGCAGTCCCGGTCGGCCTCGGAGTAGACCGCGACCGTGGAGATGCCCATCTCCTTGCACGCGCGGATGATGCGCAGCGCCACCTCGGCGCGGTTCGCGATGAGGATCTTCTCGAACATGCGCTATCCGAGCGGTTCGTAGTAGAAGAGCACGGTACCGTACTCGACCGGCTCGCCGTTGCCGACGGCGATCTCCCGGATGACGCCGGGCTCCTCAGCGGTGATCTCGTTCATGAGCTTCATCGCCTCGAGGATGCAGAGCGTCTGGCCCTCCTCGACCGAGTCACCGACGTTCACGAAGACGTCGGCGCCGGGCGACGGGGAGCGATACGCAGTGCCGACCATTGGGGCAACGATGCTCTTCCACGCCGCGGGGCGCTCGGCGTCGTCGCGGACGGCTACGTCGGTCGGCGGAGTGGCGGGAGCCCGATCCGCCGACTCGGCCGGCGCCGTGGCAGCCTGGGGCGCCGCGACATCGACGTACGCGCTCGTCACGCCACGCCGCACGACCACCTTGGCGCCGCCCTCCTCGACCACGACCTCGTTCACATCGCTCATCTCAACGATCTTGATGAGTTCCCGGATCTGATTGACGTCCACGGATTCCTCCTCCCTGACGGTGTCGATCTCCTCGCCCATCATGAATACGGCGCTCTCGGCACCCTCCTGATGCAGCGTGAGATAGTTGCGGGCTTCGTTCGGGAAGAGGGCGTACATGAGCACGTCCTCCTCACTGTGGGCGAGGTCGCCGATCTCGGCTTCCACCTCGGCATATGTGGTGGCCACGAGCGAACCGGGGCGCACGTCGGGCGCGAGCGGCTCCTCCTTGCCGAGCACCTTCGCCACGATCTCCGAGTCCATCGGTCCGGGGGCCTTGCCGTACAGCCCGCGGATGTAGTCCTTCATCTCCTGCGGCACGACCGCCCAGCGCTTGCCGGTGAGTACATTGATGACCGCCTGGGTGCCGACGATCTGGGAAAGCGGGGTCACCAGCGGCGGGAAGCCGACCTCGGCGCGCACCTTGGGGATCTCCTTGAGCACATCGGGCAGGCGCTCGCTCCCCTTCTGGAGCTCGAGCTGGCTGATGAGGTTGGACAGCATGCCGCCGGGCACCTGGTGGCTGAAGACCTCCATATGCATGAGGGACGTCACACCCCGCTTGAGCTTCTTGCGCTGGCGGACATCCTCCCAGTACTCGGCGATCTCAAAGAGCAGGTCGAGATCGAGCCCGGTGTCGTAAGGGCTCTCCTTGAGCGCGGCTACGATCATCTCGACGGCCGGCTGACTGTTGCCGAACGCCAACGCGACCACCGCGGTATCGACGATGTCTGCCCCGGCCTCCGCAGCCTTGAGGTAGTTCATCGGGGCCATGCCGCCGATGTAGTGGCAGTGAACGTGGACCGGCAGGCCGACCTCGTCCTTGAGAGCGCGCACCATCTTCTCGGTGCGGAACGGGGTGAGCATGCCCGCCATGTCCTTGATGGCGATCGTGTCGGCACCGAGCTCCTTGAGCTGCATCGCGTACTCGATGTAGGCGTCCAGCGTGTGGACCGGGCTCACGGTGTAGCTGATCGCGCCCTCGAACAGGCCGCCACACTCCTTGACCGCCGCCGCGGAGACCTCGACGTTGCGGATGTCGTTGAGCGCGTCGAAGACGCGGAACACATCTATCCCGTTGCGCTTCGACGCGTGCACGAACCGCGTGACGATCTCGTCGGAGTAGTGACGGTACCCCACGAGGTTCTGACCGCGCAGCAGCATCTGCAGCGGGGTACGCGGGCAGTACTTCTTGATGACGCGGAGCCGCTCCCAGGGGTTCTCGTCGAGGAAACGCAGAGCGGCGTCGAATGTGGCGCCTCCCCAGACCTCGAGCGACCAGTACCCGACCGAGTCCATCTTGGACAGGATGGGCAGCATGTCGGCGACCTCCATGCGGGTCGCCCACAGCGACTGGTGAGCGTCGCGCAGGGTGGTGTCCATTATGCGTACTGGTCGCATGTCATCGTCCCCTCTCAACGACGAGGCGGGCGGTGAAGCCGCGGCCGGAAGCGGATAGCGTGTTTCGGCGGAGACTCCGTCGGGTCTGGACAGTATATCCGAGCGTCACACGCGGGTGATATAGCGGCCGTCGCGCGTGTCCACCTTCAGCCGGTCTCCGATCTCGACGAACATCGGCACCTGCACGACCGCGCCGGTAGACAGCGTCGCGGGCTTCGTCCCGCCCTGCACTGTGTCGCCCTTGAAGCCGGGCTCGGTCTGGACGACTTCGAGCTCGACGAACATCGGCGGCTCGACACCCATCATCTCGCCGCCGGCGTACATGACCTGCACTTCGTCGTTCTCGGACAGCCACTGGGCCGCGTTACCGACGAAGTCGCCGGCGAGCTCGAACTGCTCGTAGCTGTCGGCGTCCATGAAATGGAACGCGGCGCCGTCGTTGTACAGATACTGCATGCGCTTGGTCTCCACGCGGACGTCCTCGAGCTTCTCCCCCGCCCTGAAGGTGATGTCCACGACGCGGCCCGTCTTGAGCTCCTTGAGCTTGGTGCGGACGAACGCACCACCCTTGCCCGGCTTGACGTGCTGGAACTCGACGACGATCCACATCTTGCCGTCGTGCAGGATGCACATGCCGTTCTTCAGGTTGTTGGTGGAAACAGCCATGTCACGAACCCCTTCGATCGAGCGTGCAGATCAGACCTCCACGAGTTCCCGCGGCGAGCCGGACACCACGCGACACCCGTCGTCTTCCACGATGATTAAGTCCTCGATTCTAACACCGAACCGGCCTTCCAGATACACGCCCGGCTCGATGGTGATCACCGCTCCGGCGGGGACCGCGCGCTTGCCTCGCGGTCCCACGGAAGGCAGCTCGTGGACCTGGAGTCCTACCCCGTGGCCGAGGCCGTGGGCGAAGTACTCGCCGAAGCCGGCCTCCTCGAGCGATGCGCGCGCGACCCGGTCCACGTCCATGCCGGAAACACCCGGCCTCACCGCGGCGCGACCCGCTTCGTTCGCGACCAGCACCGCAGCGTAGACCTCACGGAAGTCATCGCCCGCTCGTCCCACAACGACCGTGCGCGTCATGTCGGCGCAGTAGCCGCCCACCCGCGCGCCGAAGTCCATCGTCACCGGGTCGCCTGGGACGATCTTCCGGTCGGTGACTGTCGCATGCGGCCGGGATGAGTTGGGGCCGCTCGCGACGATGCTCGCGAACGCGACGCCCTCCGAGCCGTTGCGCCGCATGAAGGCTTCGATCTCGAAGGCCACCTCCGCCTCGGTCATCCCGGGCGCCAGAACGCCGAGAATATGGTCGAACGCGCGGTCGGTGAGGGCGGCAGCCGACACGATGCGCTCGAGCTCGGCGGCCTCCTTGACCTCACGCAGCTCCTCGACCCACTGGTCGGTGGAGACCGGCTCGGCGGAGCATGCCTTCGCGAGCTCCTGGTAACGGGCGTACGTCAGCGATGCCTCAAAGCCCATCGTTCCTCCTGCCGCTGCCGCGAGATCCGCGCAGGCACGGGCGTCGAGCGGATCGGAGGTCACCACGACGGACCACGCAGTGCCGACCGCCGCCGCCCGCGCGGCCTCGGCGTAGCGCCCATCGGTGTAGACGCACGCGACATCAGCCGTCAGCAGACACCCGGCGTTGGCATGCTCATCGAACACGCCGTCGAACCCCGTGAGGTACACGACGTTGGTGACCGAGGTCACCCACAGCGCGTCCGGCCCAGAGTCTGCGAGCCTGCGGCGTGCGGAAGCCAGCCGGGCGTCCGCTTTCACCCGCGCGCTCCCGCGAGCGCCGCCGCGGCCTGCAACCCGAGCAGGTAGGAGTCCGCACCGAAGCCCGAGATCTGGCCGGCGCACACCGCTGCGATCACGCTCGTGGAGCGGAACTCCTCGCGCGCGGCGATGTTACTCAGGTGTACCTCGACGACGGGTACCGGGATCGAAGCGATGGCGTCGCGCACGGCGTACGAGTAGTGCGTCAGCGCCCCGGCGTTAAGCACCACTGCGTCGCAGTCGGCCGCGGCCTCCTGCAGAGCGTCGACGATGGCGCCCTCGTGGTTCGACTGAACGAACGCGACCTCGACGCCGAGCTCGCGGGCACGCTCGCGCACCGCCTCGTCGATGTCGGCGAGCGTGAGCGACCCGTAGACCTCGGGCTCACGCGAGCCGAGGAGGTTCAGGTTGGGCCCGTTGATGACGTGGATCCTCGTCACGGCGATCTCATCCCCTCTCGTGCGTCTCGTCCATCCAAAGCTGCAGTTCCCGGGCGAGCACCTCGTCATTCACGGGCACGGCCCGAAAGTGGCCGGCCGCGCTCAGGAGTGCGAAGCGAACGGTCCCGCCCCGCGCCTTCTTGTCCGCGTGCATCGCATCGACCAACGCCGCGACGTCCCGCGGATAGATCGGACGTTCGATGCCGAGCGCGTCGAGCAGTGCGTCTTGGGAGCTCGCGAGATCGGGTCCTGAACCGAGCACGCGCTCGGAGAGGCGAGCGGCGAACCGCATCCCCTCCGCGACCGCCACGCCGTGAGGCACCGCCCCGTACCCGGCGACTCGCTCGATTGCGTGCCCGAGCGTGTGGCCGTAGTTGAGGCTCTCCCTCAGGCCGGCCTCGTGCTCGTCCGCGGTCACGACGTCGATCTTGTGGCGGACCGCCGCGAGGACGGCCTCGCGGACCGCCCCGGCCTCGCGCTCGGCAAGCCTGCCCCCGTTGCGCGTCATCCATTCGACCAGCTCAGGCCCTGTCAGCATCGCCACCTTCGCCACCTCGGCAAGGCCGCTTCGCCATTCCGCCTCCGGCAGTGTGCCGAGCGAGCCGCTGTCCGCGAGCACCAGACGTGGTTGCTTGAAGGCACCCGCGAGGTTCTTCCCTGCTCGCAGGTCGACCCCGGTCTTCCCACCGACCGACGAATCCACCTGTGCGAGCAGCGTGGTCGGCAGTTGCACGTAGTCGACACCGCGCAGGTAGACCGCGGCACAGAATCCCGCAAGGTCTCCGACGACTCCGCCGCCGAGTGCCACGACGAGGTCGGTGCGCTCAAGGCGCGCCTCAGCCATCGACTCGAGCACTTCGCCCGCGGGCTCCCAGCCCTTGCTGCGCTCACCGGGGGGCACGACGATCTCGACCACCCCGAAACCGGCCTCGGCAAGCGAGCCGGAGACCAGCTCGCCGTACCGCGCCTGCACGTTCTCGTCGGTCACGAGCACGCACCTGCCTGCACCGGACACGCCCCGCACGAGTCCGCCAGATGCCGCGAGCAGGTCCTCTCCAACCAGCACGTCGTAGGAAGCCGAGGGCGTGGCGACGGCGAGACGGTCGGGGGCACTCACGTCGCACGCCCGTCGAACAGGGGCCGCACGGCCTCGAGTGCGGCAGCGGCCACGTCGGACGGTGACATGCCCGCTGTGTCGATGACGGCGTCCGCGAGCGCGCAGTAGAGTGTCTCGCGCGCGGCGAGAAGCATGGCCGCCATGCTCGCGGCGTCACCGCGTTCGAGCAACGGCCGTCCGGTCGTGTCGCCGATGCGCGCGAGGGCCTCGCCCGCGGTCACCTTGAGGTAGAGGACGACGCCCATCTCCTTGAGCAACCGCCGATTCTCGTCGACGAGCACGATACCCCCGCCGCACGCGATCACCGATGCGGGCGCAGCAGCGACCGCGGCGAGCGCGGCACTCTCGCGCGTGCGGAACCCCTCCTCGCCTTCCGCGTCGAATATCCCGGTAATGCTGCGGCCCGCGGAGGCTACGATCTCCTCGTCCAGGTCCACGAAGGGCAGGCCGAGCCGGTCGGCCATCAGTCTGCCGGCAGTCGACTTACCCGCGCCCATGAAGCCGATGAGGAAGATGTGGCTCACGGCGCGATCCTCACCTTGTACGCCTCGATCGCCGTCAGTATGTCGGCCAGGCAGTCCGACCCGAACTTCTTCAGATACGCGTCGGAGAGCACGAGCGCCAGCTCCGCCTCGGCAACGACCGCAGCAGCCGGGACGGCGCAGACGTCGGAGCGCTCGCGAGAGGCGTCGACCGGCTCGTGCGTGTCGAGGTCCACACTGCCGAGCGGGCGCATGAGCGTGGGTATGGGCTTCATCGCCGCCCTGACCCACACGGTCTCCCCGTTCGTCATGCCGCCTTCGAGTCCGCCGGCCCGGTTCGTGCGGCGGTAATAGCCCCGCGACTCCTCGTAGGCGATCTCGTCGTGGACCCGGGACCCCGGTCTCGCAGCGCCCGCGAAGCCCTCCCCTATCTCGACGCCCTTGATCGCCGGAATGGACATCACTGCAGCCGCGATCCTCGCGTCGAGCCTGTCCGCTGCCTCCGCGTACGTGCCGAGACCCGGGACGAGCCCGGTCGCCGTCACGCAGAACGTCCCGCCGAGGCTCTCGCCGTCCGCGCGGGCCTGATCGATCGCCACCATCATGCGGCGCGAGGCCTGTGCGTCCGGACAACGGACCTCGCTCGACTCGACCGCCGCGGGATCGATCGCTGCAGGGTCGTCAGGGATATCGATGGCCACGTCGCCGATGGACACGACGAACGAACGGACGGACACGCCGAGCTGCCGTAGGAACGCCCGGCCGACACCGCCGGCCGCAACGCGAGCAGCGGTCTCGCGGGCGCTCGCACGCTCGAGAACGTCTCGGCAGTCTTCTGACCCCGTCTTCTGGACTCCGGCAAGGTCGGCGTGTCCGGGCCGGGGCGCGGTGACCCGCTCTGAAACCGGAGCCGGACCCTGGACGGCCATCAGATCGGTCCAGTTGTCCCAGTCCCGGTTCGCTACGGTGAGGGTGACGGGGCTGCCGATCGTGCGGCCGAACCGCACACCCGAGAGGAGCAGCGCACGGTCGGACTCGATCGCCATGCGTCCCCCGCGCCCGTAGCCTGATTGGCGCCGGGCGAGGTCCGCATCGATGTCGGCCACATCGAGGGGTACACCCGCGGGCACGCCCATCACGATAGCGGTGAGTGCCCTGCCGTGGGATTCGCCGGACGTGATGTAGCGCATGCAAGCCTCCGGGTCGGTTTCCGGTAGAGAGATTCTACCATCGCGACCAGCCGGGCTCACTTGGTGGAGGGCGCGAATCCATGACCGACGCTCAGGGTGACCTGCACGTCGCCGTAGAGCATGATGACGGTCTGGCCGTCGATGCTGAGCACCTTCCACGGCGTGCCGGAGATGACCCCTCCCTCTTTGAGGGTGTACGTTTGCCCGTTGAGCAGCAACACCGCGGCCGGCTCCCCGTCCACCGAGACCACATTCTGCAGCGTGAGCGTCCCGTCGTTCGCCGAGGCGGTGGACGTGGTCGTCGTCGAGCCGGTGACTCCTGGGTCCGTCCCGCTCGTGGTGCCTGAGCCGCTCGCCGCTTCTGGTGCGGGCTCGATGAGCGGATCGAAGATGTCCCGGAACGTGAAGACCCGCTTGAGTGGTACCGGCGCAGGCTCAACGACCTCTTCGGCCGACTGCGCGGCCACCGGCGCCTGCTCGAGAGGAGCGGGTGCGACGGCCAGTTCGCCGCCTTCAGGAACTGAGAGCACGAAGATGTAGACCGCCGCGGCGCTCGCTGCCACAACAAGAAGCAGCACGGCTGCCGCTACCATCACGACCACGGGCCTGTTCTTGCGCACGGGCGGCTCCACCGGCGCGGCCACACCATCGTAGCCCGATCCACCAGTGGGGTTCATGCTGCGGTCTGCTTCGCTGTAGTCCATCACAGGTCCCCTGGCCTCACTGCTGCTCGGTATCGGGTGCCGGCGGGACGTCCGCCGGGGTCATCTCGCTCGGCATCGTGTAGACACGAATCGTCATGCTCGTCTCGACGATGTTCGTAGGGTCGTCCTCGTCCTGCTCGTCAGCGAACACCGCAGTGTTGAAGCCGACGATGCGAACCTGTCGCGTAAGCCTGGGCAGGCGCTGGAGCACGTCGACCGTGTCCTGCCACGTGCCCTTGACCAGCATCGTCATGGTGATCTCCGAGTACCCTGCTTCGGCCCGCGTCGGCTCGCTCGGGGTGAGCGACGCGAACTCCAGGCCTGCCTCGTTCACCGTGTCCTGTAACTCGATGATGAGCGAGGGCAGTTCCGGCGTCTCGGGCATCTGGTTCGCGAGCCGGATACGCTTGGCCTCGGTCTCGGCCGAGCGCGCCTTGATCTCCTGGCGCTGCGTCAGGAGGGTCTGCGCCTGCGAGATCGCCTGATCGGCCGCTGCGATCTGGTCGTCGTACGTGCGTAGCTGTTGGAACTCCGGCAGTACGAGGAGTACGAGGACCAGCACGGCCAGGAGAACGGCGGCCGCGCCGGCGAGTATCAGCTTGTTCCCATAGGAGAGCTTCATCTCGTTGCGTCCCGTTCTCTACTGGCCGGACCCTGGCGGCGGGGCAGGCTCGCTGTCGGTGTCCGCGTCGAGATCCGGACGCACGACGGCGGTGGTCACTGTGAAGTCGATAGCCGGCTTCTCTTCGTACTCCGTCTTTATCGACGAGCTCAACCAGACGCTTGAGAGCTGCTCGAGGTCGGTCATGCGCACGAGCGTCTTGGCGACGGCCTTGTGTCCGACGTCGGGGATGTCGGTCTCGCTGTCCACCGCACGGGCGAACATGGTCACGCCCTGTTCTTCGTCGCCGGTCAGTGTGACGACCCAGACGTCCGACGGCATGATGAGCGAGAGCTCGTTGGCCAGGCGCCCCCAGTCGACCCGGCCTGCGAGCGCCTCGTCGGCGAGCGCCAGCCGGGCCTCCAGGTCGGACTCCTTCTCCTCGAAGATGCTGAACGCCTCGGCCTGGGCCCTGAGATTGGCCTCGGTCTGCTGTCGGTCCTGCAGTTCGGCGTTTGCCGACGCCACCTGCATCGCGAGCAGTCCGTAGACGGCGAACAGCACTACCAGGGCGACGACGCCGCCCAGCATCACGTAGCGCAGGTTGCGTTCGAACCGGCGCTTCTCGATGATCTCGTGGGGAAGCAGGTTGATGCGTACCATCTAGATCGCCCCCCCGAGTGCAAGGCCGATGGCGGGGGCGGCGCCCATGCGGTCGGACTCTGCGGCCGCCCTCGCTCCGGAGCCCACCTGCACGAATCGCAGCGGGTCGCTCAGCACGACCTCGGCCTGGAGACCCTTCTCGAGGTATGTGTCGAGGTTCGCGAGCTGCGCACTGCTGCCGGTGAGGTGGATGCGCCGGATGGTGCGCGCTTGGGTGGTCTGTGTCAGGTAGTAGTCAAGCGAACGCCGGACCTCGGCGATGAACTTGTTGACCTCACGCTCGAGCGCCTCCTGAGCCTTGGTGGTCTGTTCGTCGGCCGAGGATGGAGCGTGCTCGTGGCCGGAGATGTCGGGGAGACCCGCGCGGACCTTCAGCACCTCGGCGTCGTCAAAGGTCACGTTGAGTTGGTTGACGACCGCCTGCGTGAACTGGTTGCCCGACAGCGACGAGACGCGCGTGAAACGCGGGATCCCCTTCTCGACCACCGCGATGTTCGTGAGCCCCGAGCCGATGTGGATGACCGCGACGGCCTCGCCGGGCGCCTCCTCGTCCTCGGTGAAGAGGTTCAGGCCCGCGCCGAGCGTGGCTCGCACGATAGCGAACGACGTCACGTCGATCCCGGCGAGTCGCAGACCGGCGCCCTGGACGGCCGCTACCGTCGAATCCACGGTGTCACGCTGCGCCGCGACGAGTAGCACCTCCATCATGTGCTCGTCACTGCCGGTCATGTAGTCGCCGATGATCTGGAAGTCGAGGATCGCCTCTTCCACCGGAATCGGGATGTAGTCTTGCGCCTGGTACTGTATGGCGCCCTGAAGCTCCTCGCGCTCCATGAACGGCAGATCGATGAGGCGCACGATGACCTTCTGGTTCGAGACGCCGGTGATCACGTCGCGGCCCTTGATGCCGGGCTGTCGCCACAGCTCGCGAATGGCGCTCGAGACTGCCGAGGGATCGACGATCTCGCCGTCGACGACCGCACCCATGGGAACGTCGACCCGGCCGTACGCAGCAAGCGTCGGGGACGACCCTGATGACTTGAGCACGGCAGCACGCACATGGTCGGTCCCGATGTCGAGACCAACCGGCGGTGCACCCGAACCCATCGAGATGAGGCCCACGGAGTCCTCCCTACCTGTCTGCGACCAGTGCTACGTCAGAACTGCTACGTCGTGGTGCATCGGCTCCGCGGAGAGCCAGCCCCGTGCGGGCACGGCGGCTGCGCATGATTCCCCGCGTAAATGAAACCGCATCTGCCCTCTTCATGCAACATCGGTAATCACTGCCGCGCCCATGAGCCCTTCGTGAGGATCGGCGCGTCGCGACCCGGCAGGCTGTCGGGCAGGTAGTCCGGCAAGCCGGGATCGGTAACCAGGTGGACGTTGTTGGTCCCCATGTTGATGTGTCCGGCCACGATCGAGCCGAGGTACAGCTCGTTGTTGTGGAAGCGGATGGTGCCTCCGGAGTAGAGCGCGAGCGCGTGCTCGGGAGGGTCACCCGGCCGCTTGTTGGAGTTCGTCCCGGATACCGAGATGCTCACCGGGGATGCGATCCCGAGCGCGTGGCCGGGACCCATTCGCCTGCGGTCGATCTCGGTCGCGCCGGTGTTGGCCGGGTACACGTCGCCCGCAAGGGTGACCGGCCCGTTCACGACAAGCGTCCCGTTGCCCACATAGCGGATTGCTCGATCGATGACGAGCGGCCCGTCGATGAAGACCGTGCCGTAGACGTATAGGATGCGGCTGACGGAATCGTACGCGAAGTCGTCGCAGTACGCCGGATTGGTGTAGCCGCTGCCGTACCATGCACCGAAGCTCGTCGGGCCGATAGTGAGCCCGGTCGCTCCCTGACCCGGCGCCGAGGGCTCACTCGCGGCACCGATGTACTTGTAGCCGAAGCGGTGCAGCTCGGTGTCGTCGTTGCGCGCGTAGCGCCTCGTGTACGTCGCGGTCTTAGGCGGTGCGACGGTCGCGTAGTCGGCCGGCCGGGGATGCGCCGGTAAGGCCTCGTAGTTCGACCCCGATGACCACGCCGGAGTGCCCATGATGTTGTCTATCGACTCCTCCTGGGCTTTCCGCGCGGCCGCTTCCAGCTCTCCGGTGGACAGGCGCGGAAGGTCGATCCGGGGAACGGACTGCGAGACGGAACTGTAGTACGCCCTCGCGCCCGCCGGCGGGTACGCCCCGGAGACGTACAGTTGGATCGGCATGGCGGCTGTCCCGAGCTGGGCGTTGCCCTGTCGCGTCAGGGCGCCGTCCACGAAGAGCGGGCCCTTGTGGACGTAGGACGCACCCGACATCTCGACCGCGCCACGCACGTAGAACGGGCCGGTGACGTTGCTGTTACCGTTGATGCCACCGCCACCCGCGGTAAGCGACTCCTGGTTGCCCGCCGCGAAGATCATCTCCCACAGGTTGATGTAGAAGAAGCGGACCACGACGGTCTCCGTGAAGCCCTCGGCGTCGGTGCCGACCGAGGTGAGCTGGTACTCCGAGTTCACCAGGCGCTCCATGGTGACCGTGTACGATCCGTCGGAGACGTTGGCGCTCGACGGGAAGTTCCCGGAATCGAAGCCGTCACGGAAGACCTGCTCGATCGCGGCGTCGACGCCTGCGTTCGCGATCTGGAAGGCGATCGTCTCGCCCTGGGTCCTGGTGGTCTCGTTGAGCGCGTTGCTCGCAAGCGCGAAGCTCGTGATGGAGATGACGGTCAACACCGCGATGACACCCATCACGAGCGGCATCGCGATTCCGTCGTCACCGCACCATATCTGCCACCGTGTTCGCATCACTACCACCTCACCACTGTCGCAGACGGAACTGGATCCGCCGCGAATCGGAGAAGATCCGTCCATCGTGCTGCGTCACGACTCGCGCGATGACCGAACGCGCGTCCGAGGCCACCGAGCCCATCGAGGTGATCTCCGCGTCGGCCGTGGCGCCGAAGTACCGGAAGAGCGGCACGCCCTGCGCGACGTTCACGTTGTTCTCGGACATGATCCAGTCCTGCACGACGCTCACCACAGCGGTGCGCTGCGGATTAAGCTCGACGACGTTGTAGCGAAGCCTACCGTCGCTGCGCGCCTCGATGGTGACCCGTTCCATCCTGTTGTCGAGGTCACGGTCGGTGACGAACACGATGCGATACGGCCCAGCCGCTTCGATCGCCGAGTTCTGCACGAGCATCGTGTCCATGACGAGCAGCGGCGAGGCCACCTCATTGGTGAAACGCGCCTGCCGGTCGCTCACGCCGCTCGCCCGGATCATCGCGTACGATGACCCATACACCACGGCGAGCACGACTCCGAGCAGTGCCATCACCACGATGAGCTCGGAGAGCGTGAATCCCGCGTCGTCACGATAGCGCCGCATCTCACCACACTCCCGGCGAGGGGAAGTCACGCCAGCCGCTGCTCGGCAGCGCGATCGGGCCGAGCGTGTTCGATTCGGTGAGCACTGGTGTGCCGAGGGGCGTGAGCCGGTACGAGGCCGCCACCTTGTAGTAGCGCTCCTCGATCCTAGCGTTTCCGTTGTTCGCTGCTACCGCGATCGTGCGCGTGAACACGCCGGTCGAGTTGCTCGCAACCTGCGACCATACACCCGTCGTGGAACGCTCCCACAGCGCGTAGCTCGTGTTGAACGCAAGGAATGTAGGCGTGGATGTCGTGAACTGGAGGTCGACGGCCCACTCCTTCTTCTTCGTCTTCTCGTACACGGCGTTGTACCTACCAGTCACCTGGGGCCGCGTGACGAACACGACGGGCGGTTGACCGGCCGCGGCGGACGGGTGCCAGTCGGATCGAAGCCCACCGCGGCTCTCCGCCGCGACACGCACCGCATATCGGCTGAACGGAACGGTCGCAAGGTCATGCGTGCTTGCCGAACCTGTGGTGGCTTCTGTCGTCGTCCAGCTGCCGGACGTGTTCTGCTGGCCGACCTGCAGGACGTAGCGGTCCGCCTGGCTCCAGCCGTCCATCGACGCCGTCCAGGTGAGCGGCACCAGCGTGCCGGACAGGGCGGCATTCGCCACGAGTCCCGTGGGCGCGGCGGGCGGGTCGTTGTCGATGAAGATCCGGCGCGTCTGATGCACGCGCTTCTGGCTGCTGTCGACACACTCGACGGTGATCGTGTACTCACCGTCGGTTACGAACGGCTGACCGTCCTCGCTAAGCGCCAGCGTGTCCCAGTAGAACACCTTGTCGGCAGAGGTCGCGTTGATGTCCCATAACGCGCTGCCGCCCGTCTGGTTCCTCAAGTAGATGCCGCCCGGGCTCACCTGGAACGACATCGCGACGATGCGCGCTCCGGGCATCGTGGTCTGGGCGATGGCGTCGACAGGCACCGCGCGTCCTCTGACTAGGGTCGGGGGTGTAGCCTCGGCCGGGGAGTGCGGGCCGAACACGATCGTCGGCGGTATGTAGCCGCCGGGGTCCCCCTCGTCGCGAATGAATGTCGAAATCGAGAGCTCGTACGCGACCTCCCCGCCGCGCCGGAGGGCGCCGCTGACCGTGAGCTGCTTGTAGTTGGTCGTGCCGCCGATGTCGGGATCGTCGACCCAGGTGACGGCGGGAGTCATCAGGAGTTCGTACGCGCCGACCGTCCGCGTCGTCTCCGCTGCAAGGCCGCCGGGTATCGGCACCCCGACCGCGTCAACCCCGAGCGAGACGTACGGCATGAGCCGCGCCTCTTCGATGTACGAGTTCATGGCGTTCACCAGCAGCGCGCGTTCGTTGGAGAGCACACTCATGCTGGTGGTCGCACCGAGCAGGCCGAAAATGGCCGTCAGCACGAAGAAGAAGATGACGATGGCCACGACGACCTCGATGAGCGTCATGCCCCGGTCGTCTCTGATATCGTGCGCTACGCCCCTGTTCACCCTCACCACATCCCGATCGTGTGCGGGCACGCCGCACTACTCGGCACGCACTCTTACCTGAGTACGCTATCGGCATGCGTGGGCGGCAGCTTGAACGTTCGTCAGCCGGTGATGAGTGCCAGGTATAGACGCACGAGTTCGGGCCCGACGAGCGCGGTCATGATGCCACCGAGAGCCAGGAACGGCCCGAAGGGGATCTTGGCGGCGAGACCCTGCTCGGAGCGCGAGGCGGTGACCACGCCTACGACCGCTCCGAAGAGGCTACCGACGAACAGTGCGAGCAGCACGTAGGGCCCGAGGAAGAACCCCATCGCGCCGAGCAGCTTCACGTCGCCCATGCCGAAGCCGGACCGCCCGCGCACGCCCGCGTAGAGCGCAGCGATGCCGCCGCTTAGCCCCGCTCCGAGCGCGGCGCCGAGGAGCGCTATCAACAGAGGGGATACCGTCGGGGTGAGCGGCACCCAGTCGACCTCCGCGAACTGCGAGACCGCCGCACCCGCCAGGCCGAACGCGGCTAGCGCGCCGACGATTGGGTTGGGAAGGCGCATGGTGTCCAGGTCGATGAACGTGAGAACGAGCAGGGTCCAGAAGAAGAGCCCGGCGATCACGGCCTGCGCGCTGACTCCCCAGCCGAGGGCGGACGCAAGCCACAGGAAGCCCGACAGCAGCTCGACCGAGGGGTAGCGCTTCGCTATCGGGGCGTCGCACGAGCGGCACCGCCCCCGCAAGAGCATCCAGGAGATGATGGGGATGTTGTCGAACCACCTGACCGGGGTTCCGCACGACGGGCACCGGGACCCGGGTGAGGAAAGCGATTCACCTCTCGGGAAGCGCCAGATGACGACGTTTGCGAAACTCCCCACGAGCAGCCCGAAAGCGAACATGGCTGCAGCAAACAGCGTGATGTCGACGGTCATGTGCCCCCTCCCGGATGTCGTATGACGAGTCTAGCGGAGCACCGCGGGTGTGTCTCGACGACGCGCGTCCTGGCAGCGAAACAGCGGCAAGCAGGCGGCTCGTGCCACCGGCGTGCCGGCGAGGGTCATGCATGTGTTCAGAAGTGGTCGTGAGGACCGCCGGAAGCGGCGGGGTTCGTGCAGCTCACAAAACCAGTCACTGAATCGTATGTGTACTGCGCGCCGGCAACGGGGCACACCGGCTCGTGAGCCATGTACCTGTCAGTCCCCACGAGGACGGTGGCCCAGGCAACACCGTCACAGTCCGCGAGTTGGTGGCTGGGGTCCGCGGCGAGATAGTGCTGTGCAGCGCCTTCGATCGTTCGCATGTTTGCGTGACAGGCCCGCTCCTGCGTAAGAGCGCGGGCCGCGTTGAACACGGGGATCGCAATCGCGACGAGGATACCGACGATAAGGACGACGACCATCAGTTCGACGAGCGTGAACCCCTGCTGATCGCCTCTGGGTCGCAGTGGCGCATCTTCCATCAAGACCAACTCCTCGCAGGCTACCAGCACGTTGTCGCTACCCACTCTATCGGCACGCTGCACGCACGGCTTGACGGCCCATCACTCGAAACCGCTTCTGCTGGCACCTGGCGGATACATGTCCCCCGCTATGGCGCAGCTCTCGTGAACAGCGGAAGGGCCGGCGGCTTGTGCCGCCGGCCCTTCGGTGTCGGATCCTTGCGGGTTGGCACTAGTCGGCGTAGTGTTCGTGCTCGTCACTCGGGCATGCGGTGATACCGCTGTCGTCGATTTGGTACGTACCCGCGGTGGGATCGAACGGGCAGACCGGGGCGTCGACAAGCAGCTCATCAGCCACAAGGTCGTTGGCGCTGGCCATCGTGGGACCAAGCTCGTTACCCGGGTCGGCGGCGAGCCACTGCTGGACGGCGCCTTCGATCGTGCGCTGGTTGGCCTGGCACGAACGCTCCTGAGCGGTCGCACGGGCTGCGTTGAAGACGGGGATGGCGATCGCAACGAGGATACCGATAATGAGAACAACGACCATGAGCTCGACGAGGGTGAAGCCCTCATCCCTCTTCCGGAACATCTTGAACATGTTCCGCACCTCCTTCTCCCTTTCGGGCCTTCCGGTGACCACCCTCGTGGCGGCCACTCGCTTTCCTTACCGGGTGTATCGGGCGTGCCGCGAGACAGCTTTAGGAAAAATCTCCAGGGTTCTCGGCGCCTACTGAACAAGCGTGATGATCTGGAACATCGGCATGTACAGCGCGATGACCATGCCGCCGACGATGAGTCCGAGCGACGCCATCATGAGCGGCTCGATGAGTGAAGTAAGCCCTTCCACGGCCGTGGAGACCTCTTCCTCGTAGAAGTCGGCGATCTTGTTGAGCATGGCGTCGAGCGCACCGGTCTCCTCACCCACCGCGATCATCTGGACGAGCATCGAAGGGAAGACCTTGGACTCGGCGAGCGGCTTGGCGATCGTCTCGCCTTCCTTGATCGCCGAGCGGGTCTTCTTCACCGCCCGGGCGATGACCTCGTTTCCTGAGGTGTCGGCGACGATGTCGAGCGCGCCAAGGATCGGCACGCCGGCCGAGACGAGCGTCCCGAACGTGCGGGTGAACTTGGCGAGCGCGATCTTGCGGATGAGCCCACCGAAGACCGGCATGCGAAGCTTCGTCCGGTCCCACATCAGCTTCCCGGTCGCCGTGCTCTTCCACCAGCGGAAGGTGAAGGTGGTGGCAACGAGGCCGACCAGAACGAACAGCCCGCCGATGCCGGAGACGAAGTCGGAGATGTCGACGAGGACCTGCGTGATGAAGGGCAGCTCGCCACCCATCGACGAGAACATGCCTTCGAACACCGGCACGACGAAGACCATCATGGCCGCCAGGATGATCAGCACGAGCACACCCATGGCGACGGGATACGTCATCGCGGACTTGATCTTGCCCTTCAGCGCGAGCTCCTGCTCGAAGTGGTCCGCTACGCGCACGAGGACCTCGTCGAGCACACCACCGGTTTCACCTGCTCGCACCATGTTCACGAAGATCGGCGGGAACACCTTGGGGTGCTTGACGAGGGAGTCCGATAGCGACTGACCGGCCTCCACATCGTTCGCGACCTGCTGGATGACGTCTTTCAGGCCATCGCTTTCCGTCTGCTCGGCAAGGATACTCAGGCACTTGGTGAGCGACAGGCCGGCGTTGATCATCGTCGCGAACTGGCGGGCGAAGATGGCGACGTCCTTGACCTTGACACCCGTCCCGAGCTTGATCTGACCAATCGCCGCAAGCTGCGACTGCTGGTCGAGATTGACGATGATGTAGCCCATCTCGCGCAGCTTCGCGCTGACTGCGTCGCGACTCTCGCCCTCGAGCGAGCCTTTGACGATCTTGCCGGCCTTGTCGCGGACAGCGTAGTGGAAGACGGCCATCGGAGCGCTCCTTCGTCATCGTGTCCCGCCCTGCCGAGCGGCGTTACCCGGCAGATGAGCGCCTACACGATGACGCGCAGGATCTCCTCTACCGATGTGAGCCCCTGCCGCACCTTCTCGAGCCCATCCTCCTTCAGGGTGAGCATCCCTTCGGCAACGGCAGTTCTCTTGATCTCCTCGGCAGTGGCTCCCGCGACGGTGAGCCGACCGATCTCCTCGGTGACGAGCAGCACCTCGTGCACGCCCAGTCGTCCCCGGTAGCCAGTGTCGCCGCATTTCCTGCAGCCGACCGCCTTGAAGATCCTCTCAGGCAGGTTATCGGCAGGAAATCCGGCGTCTATAAGCGCTTGCGGTTTGGGCGCGAACTCCTCCTTGCAGTCGGGGCACAGACGCCTGGCGAGCCGCTGCGCGAGCACGCAGTCGACGGCGGAGGCGACCAGGAAGGGCTCAACACCCATCTCTACCAGGCGCGTCACCGCGCCCGCGGCATCGTTGGTGTGCAGGGTAGAGAGCACCAGGTGCCCGGTGAGGGCGGACTCGATCCCGATGCGGGCGGTCTCCTGATCGCGTATCTCACCGACCAGGATGATATCGGGTGAGCAGCGCAGGAAGGACCGGAGTGCGCGGGCGAACGTGAGTCCCGACTTCACGTTCACCTGGCACTGATTGACCCCGGGTACGCGATACTCGACAGGATCCTCGGCCGTGAGGATGTGCTTGTCGGGCGAGTTGAGCACGTTGATTGCCGCGTAGAGCGTCGTCGACTTGCCCGATCCGGTCGGGCCGGTGACGAGAATCGCGCCGTATGGCTTGCGGAAGGACTCCTCGAAGCGCTCGAGCGAGGTCGGGAGGAACCCGAGGTCGCTCAGTTGCATCATGATGGCGTCCTTGCGAAGGATGCGGAGTACTACCCGCTCGCCGTAGACCGTGGGCAGCGATGAGACGCGGAAGTCGATCTTGTGGCCGCCCACCGTCACAGCGCAGTGGCCGTCCTGTGGCTTGCGCGTCTCGGCGATGTCCATCTCGGCCATGATCTTGAACCGGCTGATGATCTGGGCCTGCACCGTTCGCGGGCTCCGCATGACCTCATGCAGCACGCCGTCGACTCGGAAACGTATGCGCAGATCGCTCTCCTGCGGCTCTATGTGGATGTCGCTCGCCCGGTCGCTCACGGCCTTGGTGATGATGTAGTTGACCAGCTTGACGATGGGAGTGTCCGACGCGACGCCGGTGAGGCCCGCCAGGTCCGCTGCCTCGAGCTCTTCGGTCCCGAAGAACTCGCCCGGGTCGCTGCGCTCCGCTATCTGGTAGTAGATGTCGATCGCGCCAAAGATGTCTTCCTTCGTGGAGATGCCCGCTCTGATCTCATGTCCGGTGATGATCCGCAGGTCGTCGAGCGCGAGCACGTTCTGGGGATCGGCCATCGCGACGACGAGCACCCCGTCGGTCATCGACATCGGCATGAGCGTGTAGCGCTCGGCGAGTTCGCGGGGAACTGCAGCCACTGCGTTCGGGTCCGGCTTTCTCTCGGAGAAGTCGAAGTACTCGATGCCGATCTGCGACGCCATGACCGAGAGGATGGCTCCCTGGGTCGCGTAGCCGAGGTCGACGATGATGCGGCCCAGCCGCTCCCCGGTGGCTTTGTGGACTTCGAGGGCGTCGGCAAGTTCGCGCTCGGTGATGACACCCGCTCGCACCAGAAGCTGCCCCAACCGCTGTCCGGACTGTGTCACTCCGACACCCCTCGGGCGCATCGTCGGTCCGACGCGCGTACCACGCCGGTGTGAACCTCTGCGTCATCGTACGACATCGGCATGAACGCAGGCGCTTTGAAGAGGCTCATAGCGACCGGGCCGCAGCCAGTTCCTCGAAGAGGACCTCGGCGAAGCGCTGGAACCGCCGTTCAGTGCCCGACCCTGACCTGACTCCCACCCGGGTGTCACCGAACCAGAGCTCGACCGGCGCCTCCATCACGTACTCACCCCGGCACGGCACCGTCTCGACCGGCGCTGCCTGCGTTGGGACGGCGGACTGCTGCTCTACGAGGTGGCCTTCCGGTGGCGACGGCCCGGCCGCGGGCGCCTTGAGCAAAGGCGACTCCGGCTCGCAGACGTGGCCACGGAGCGGAATGGGGCCTGCTCCTCGTGGGGGCGTCATATCGGCGACGTAGTCTTGCAGGTGGGACTCCCACCACGGCGCCGGGGCGAGCCGCTGCGGCGGCACGGACGCGGCGGCCTCAGGTTGCCCCGTGGTGGCCCCGAAACGCTTCAGCAGGCCTCGGGCACGCATGAACGAGAGAAGCGCGAGCGCGCCGAGGACGACGAGCGAGAGCGCCGGAGCGTAAGGCTCGAGGTTCACCGGTCACTCCATGCTCTCCAGGATGCGATAGAGCAGCGCGAGAAGGACATTCTTCACCGACTCCCTGTCGCGTGCGTCGACCGCCAGTAGCTCGACCGAGGGTTCGAGACCGAGTCGCTCGTGAATGGTCTCCAGGGCTTCGTCACCGTCTCCCACCCGGTTCGCCGCGATGACGAAAGGAACGGACGACATGTTGCGGAAGAACGAGACGATTGCCGCCGCGTCACCCATCGAGCTCTCATCGGTCGCGTCCACGAGCAGCACGAACCCGAGCATGCCCTCGGACAGCGTCTCCCACATGAAGGAGAAGCGTTCCTGGCCGGGGGTGCCGAAGATGTAGAGGACCACCTCGTCAGAGATCGTGATGCGACCGAAGTCCATGGCGACAGTGGTCTCTCCGCCTGCGGGCGAGGAGGTGTCGGTGACCTCCCGCTCGGTCGAGAGCACAGTGATCTCGCTCACGGACTTGATGAAGGTGGTCTTGCCGGCGTTGAACGGGCCGGTCACCACTATCTTCACTGACTGCATCCGGCCCCGCCCCCCATCACAGCTTCCTCAGGCCGTCGATGATCTTCAGAACGAGGGTCTTGTCGACAGCCTCATCGCGCTTCAGCGCGGTGCCCTGATCCCGTTCGGGAATGCTGGTCACGTTCACCTGTGGCCGCGACGTGCGCCCACCCGTCAGCGCACCGATCTCATCGGTCATCTCAGAGAGGTCTGCCCCCAGCTCCTCGACTCGTTCGTTGAGAAGCGCCGGCGGACTCTCGGGAACAACCGTCTCGACATCGGCTGCACGCGGGACGAACCCGCCTGCAGCCTCGTCCGCCGCAACTTCCTCCGTCGGCTCTTCGAGCGATTCGAGCGACTCGAGTAGCTCGCTGAAATCGGGTTCCTCCGCGCGTGTTTCGAGCTCGGGCCGGAGTTCTGCGACCGTCTCGGGCTCCGCAGCAGCCCGCTCGATCTCCGGTCCGGACTCGAGCTGGTGCTCTTCAAACTGCGGCTCCGGTTCGGGCGTCACGGCCTCGGGCTCGGTCCCCTCCGGCGCCCACGGTTCCAGCGTTCCCTCGCGAGCCGCGGACTCAACCCCGGGCTCCGGGGCCGGCTCGGCGGGTGCCGGCTCGGCGTGCGATTTCTCCTCGACGGGACCGAAGGTCACTCCCATCATCTCGGCGAACGAGGTCACGTCATCGGTGGGCTCGACGACCGGAGCCGGCCCTGCGAGGAACCCGGGCACCTCGGGCTCGGGGCGTGTCTCCGGGGCGGGCGCAGCCTGCGGCACCACATCCGCTTCCAGCAGCTCGTGCTCGGCCTCGATCACGGGAGCGGGAGGCTCCTCAGTCATCGCCTCGACCTCGACCAGCATGTCATCCGCGGGCACGGGCTCGGGCGGCAGGAAGATCAGGTCGCTCTCCGGCTCGGGTGCGTGCTCCGGCCCGGGCTCCGACTCGACCGGGAACTCCTCCGCGAGCGCGCTCTCGGGCCCGGTTTCGGGCTCCGGCGCCGCCGGCAGCTCGGCCGGAGGCGTCGCGGTCTCCTCGACGGCGAACTCGAGCAGCCCGGCGGAGAACAGACCGTAGAGGATGCGCGCGACCTCGAAGTCGGTGCGACCGGTCGCCCGGGCGAGCTCGGCCACCGAACGCGTGCCGTCAACCAGGAGCAACAGGCTCCACTCGACGGGCTTGAGGGATATCTCGAACGTGCCCTCACCCGGCGCTGTCGCCATCTTGAAGACGACATCCATCGAGGGGACCTTCTTCTTGATGCGCGCCCATTCGTCGAGCCGGCGGCTTCCCTCCATGATGACGTTCTCAATCGACACGGTGAGCCCGATGTCCTCGTCCACCACCTCGGGAAGCAGCTCGAAGTCGAACTCCCCGCTCTCCCACCGCATGAGGTCGAAGATGGTGTCCTGGATCTGCTCCTGGACGAACGCCTCGAGCACCTTCTCGGTGATGTAGCCCTCGTCGACAAGGACCTGGCCAAGACGACGGCCACCGTCGGGCTCGGCAGCCCGGATGCCGAGCGCCTTCTCGAGCGCGCTCGGAGTGATCTTGCGCGCCGCAACGAGGCGTTCGCCGAGCGGCTCGTGGTGCCAGTTCGACTGCGCGAAGAAGACCTCCCCGTCGCGGAACCACACCGCACCGGAGGCGTCGACACCACTCCTGATGCGCAGAACACCGGTCTTCCGGCTGAACGTGATCAGCTGGAAGACGTCAGGAAGACTGAAGTCTGTGAGGCTGCCTCTCAGCGCCATCGGGCCCGTCGGTCCCCTTCCCGGCCGCTCGTGGCGGCCGCGCGTTCGTTACCCAAGTATCTCAGCGATGGTATCGGCAGCGGAGCGCATGTCGTACAGCACGAGCCCGAGCTTGGCCTCGCGCCGCGCGAGTACAGTGAGCACGGCTCTGCCGCCGGCAGCAACCAGGAGCACGTAGCCCTCGGCGCCCTCGATGAAGACCTGCGTGAGCTGACCGCGCCCGAGCTCGGCGGCGGCCCGCTCGCCGAGTGCGAGGATGGCCGCCGACATCGCGCCCACGCGGTCCTCCTGCATGCCCTCGGGCAGTGCCGAAGCGATGATGAAGCCATCGAGGCTCACGAGCGCCGACGCCTCGACGTCGACCGACTCTTCCATCAGGCGGTCGAGCGCCTCGGCCAGGCGCGCTTCCCTGCTTCGCGTGGCGGGGGCGGGCGCGACCTCGGGAGACGGAACGGGTGCGGGAACCGAGGTCTCCTCAGAGACCGCGGCGCCCGCAGGTTCAGGCGCCGGTGCGGGCGGGTTCGCCCCGGCGGTCGACGCGCCCGCCGGGACGGGCTCGTGAGCATAGGGACTCACCTCTGGCACGACGATCGTAGGCACACCCTCATCACCGGCCTCCTCGAGCAGTTCGTCGTCGACGTCGTCGAGCAGGTACTTGTCGATACGCTCATCAGACATCGCCAATGGCACCTTCCCTCCGTCACGATGCCGCCCTCCGCAGCATCGGCTCCTCGTCATCGACGCGCGATGGCACGGTGCCAGTCTCTCACGAAGCTGCCTGCTGCACAACGGCAATGAGGCCTCTACCTGGGCAAATACTAATCACACCACGACGCGCATGATCTCCTCGATGGACGTGAGCCCCATGCGCACCTTCTCGAAGCCATCGTCCCGCAGCGTCTTCATGCCCTCCTCCACCGCCTGGGCCTTGATCTCGTCCGTCGAGGCGTTCTCGACTGTCATCCGCTCCATCGTCTCCGACATCGTCAGCACCTCGTGGACGCCCATCCGGCCCCGGTAGCCGATGTCGTTGCACTTGCCGCACCCCTTGGCCCGATAGAGGGTCGGCGGATGGCCCTTCTCGAAGGGGAAGCCGACCCGCGCGAGCGCCTCTTCTTCGGGCACGTAGTCCTCTTTGCAGTCGGGACAGAGCCTCCTCGCAAGACGCTGGGCGAGCACGCAGGTGATCGCCGAGGCGGTCAGGAACGGCTCGATACCCATCTCAGTCAGCCGCGTGACCGCCGAGGGCGCATCGTTGGTGTGCAGGGTCGAGAGGACCAGGTGCCCCGTGAGCGCCGCTTCGATGGCGATCGTGCCCGTCTCCGCATCGCGGATCTCTCCGATCATGACGGTGTCGGGGTCCTGCCGCAGAATCGAACGGAGCGCCGCAGCGAACGACAGGCCCGCCTTCTCGTGCACCTGTACCTGAGAGAGCCCGCCTAACCGGTACTCGACAGGGTCCTCCACCGTGATCAGGTTCGTGCGGACGTCGTTCGTCCGGTTGATGGCTGCGTACAGCGTCGTCGACTTGCCGGAGCCCGTCGGGCCGGTCACCAGAATCGCACCGTACGGCAAGGACAGGGCATCGAGAAGGCGCTGCAACGGCTGCTCGAGGAATCCGAGGTCTTCGAGCGACATCATGATGGAGTCCTTGCGCAGCAGTCGCATGACCGCAAGCTCGCCGTGCACGAGCGGAAGGACCGCAACGCGGAAGTCGACGGCCTTGCCATCGAGCACGACGCCGAACCGGCCGTCTTGAGGGATGCGCTTCTCGGCGATGTCCATGCCGGAGGATATCTTGAGCCGGCTGATCAGCTGGCGCTGCATCTTCTTCGGGCTACGGAAGACCTCCTGGCACACGCCGTCGACGCGGAAGCGCACCCTAAGCTCGTGCTCGTGTGGCTCGATGTAGATGTCGCCGGCGCCCTGCCGGATCCCCTCGGTTACGATGAGGTTCATGAGCTTCGCCACCGGCGCGCTCTCGTCGTCAAGGTCCTCGTCCGCCTGCTCGTCGCTCACCGACACGTTGTCCTCGAGATCGCCGACCATGTCGTCGACGTTGGCGCTGGCCGCGGCGAACCTGTCGATCGCGTGGTGCAGATCGCTCTCTGCCGCGACAACCGGACGGACCTCGTAGCCGGTGACTATACGCAGGTCGTCGATCGCGATGAGGTTGGCCGGGTCGGACATGGCGAGCAGCAGCTGATCGTCCTCGATCTTGATCGGCAGCACGTTGTGCCGGCGCGCCAGGTCCGACGACAGGCTGGTCGCCGCGTTGGGATCGATGTCGTATCCGCCGAGATCGACGAAGTCGAGGCCCATGCGCTCGGCCACGGCCCTCGCGACTTCCGTCTCGCTCACGTGACCGAGATAGTCGAGCGCGGCGATGAGCGAGGACCGGGCGGTCGACGCTGCCTCGAGGGCCTCCGCGAGCTGCTCTTGGGTGATGACCTCCTGGTCGACAAGGAGTCGTCCCAGGCGCGTGCTGCTTGCGGCACTCATGCGCCGTCACCCCGGGTGCGGGAGGTCTGCAGCACGAGTGCCTCCTCCGCGGCCTGGCGCATGACATCGCGCGGCGCATGTCCTCCGGTCTCTTCGCACCAGATCTCGAGCGCGATGGCTCCTTGCGCGACGAGCATGCCCAGACCGTCCATCGCCCTCGCACCCGCCTCGCGCGCCGCCCTCACGAGCGACGTCGCCTCGGCCCGGTAGATCATGTCCGCCACCACTTGGCCGGGACGCATCCACGACGCCGGCACGGGTGACGGGTCGCCCTGCCTCATCCCGAGCGACGTGGCGTTGATGACGAGATCCGCCGAGCGCACGACCGGTGCGGCAGACTCGTCGAGCGTCGCAGTCTCCAGCAAGGTCTCGCGCGCGTGCGGGCGAATGCGGTCGGTGAGCGCCTGAGCGTTGCCGGGCGTCCGGTTGAGCACCACGACACGCCCGGCTTTGCCGAGCACAAGCGAGACGAGCGCAGAGCCGGCCGCCCCTCCCGCGCCCACGAGCACGACGGTCTTGCCCGCGACATCGAACCCGGCCTCGGCCGAGAGAGAGTCGACGAGACCGCGGCCGTCGGTGTTGTAGCCGATCAGCCGCCCGTCAACGCAGTGGACCGTGTTGACGGCGCCGGCCATCTGCGCGAGCATCGCGACCTCATCGCAGTAGCCGAGCATCGCCTGCTTATGGGGCATAGTGACGTTGAATCCCGCGAACGGCAGCACCCGGATCGCGCTGATCACCCTGCACAAATCCGCCTCATCGGCGACGGGCAGCGGGACGTAGACGAGGTCGACCCCCATGGCTTCGTACGCGGCGTTGTGCATCGGCGGCGACAGGCTCTGCTCGACGGGCCAGCCGACAATGCCGGCCAGCCGCGTGCGACCTGTGATGCGAGCATTCATCCCGTGTGCTCCCCTGCAGGAGGCCTCCCCCGGCCACAGGCCGAGTCTATGCGAGCGGTACCCGCCCTGCCAGCACGCGCCGTTCGATCCTCCTGAGCAGCAGCGTGTGCGGCAGGTCCGATGTCGACTGCGGCGCGACGAGCACCGTCGTCAACCCGAGCAGGTTGCCTCCTAGTACATCGGTAAAAACCTGGTCACCTATGACTGCCGCTTCGGACTGAGTGCTACCCAGCACGGCCAGGCCCTTACGAAACGCCGACGGGAACGGCTTGAGCGCTTTGGCGACGATGGGCAGTCCGATACCGGCTGCCACCTCGGCGACGCGTGCATGCCAGTTGTTGGAGACGAGGCATGCGGCCATACCCTCGGCGGGCAGGGCGTCGATCCATGCGCGGACTTCGGGAGGAATCTCACTCGTATCGCGCGGCATGAGTGTGTTGTCGAGATCGACGAGGAGGTGGCGCACGCCACTCCGTCTCAGGCCCTCCATGTCGATCGCGGTGACGCTCGTGTAGTACAGGTCTGGCGCGAACATGCTCACCGGTGCCTTCCTTCGGTCGCCGTGCATCCGGGTGCCTACTGTCCGAACACCTCTTTGGAGCGCGCTTTGGCCCGCAGGAACTCCTGGTACGTGGCCGCGAAGGTGTGCGACCCGTCCGGGTCGGTCAGAACGTAGTAGAGGTACTCGGTCTGCGCCG
>JBBIIC010000010.1:0-66435 GCA_037446725.1 Actinomycetota bacterium | reverse complement strand
TCGACGGAGCGGGCGCGCAGCGTGTGGATGCCGTCGGTGAGCGTCAGCGCTCCGGTGTACTCGACCCAGCCAGCGCCGAGGTCGTATTCGATGCGATCGAGGCCCGAGGTGGCATCGGAGCCGGCGAGTTGAGCCGTGACGCTGGAGACGTACCATCCGGGCGAACCGGCGGTGCCGTCCCAGGAGATCCCGACGGAGGGTGCCACGGTGTCGACCGAGAAGGTCTCCTCGGCGACATCACTCACGTTACCGGCGACATCGACGGAGCGGGCGCGCAGCGTGTGGATGCCGTCGGTGAGCGTCAGCGCTCCGGAGTACTCGACCCAGCCGTGTCCGTCGATGTCGTACTCGAGGTAGTCGATGCCCGATGTCTCATCTAAACCGGTGATCGTGGCAGTGACGTCTGAGACGAACCATCCTGCATCGCCGTCGGTCCCGTCGAGCGCGATCGCGACTGTCGGGTCGACCGTGTCGATCATGAAGCTCTCGGTGCCGGCAGATTCCACGTTGCCGGCCTGGTCGATGCTGTAGAAGGAGACCACATGGCCACCCTCGCCGCTCACCGTGACCGGCGAGTCGTACACGTACGGCTCGAAGCCAGACCCGTCCACCGAGATCCATGTCGAGGCCACGCCGGATGCCACTCCGCCCGAGAGCGAGTCGCTTGCGTTCAGGCTGACCGTTACGGGGGAGACGAACCAGCCGCTCGCGGTGAGAGAACCGTCAAGGTCGGCCGCGGTCCCCGGAGCGGTCGTGTCGATCATGAAGCTCACGCTGTCCGAACCGCTGTTGCCCGCCGCGTCGGTCGCCGAGGCGGTTGCGGCGAACAGTCCCTCAGTCGTCCAGACGTAGCCGAGGTAGGGGTCGGAGAGCACCAGCACGTCTTCGCATTCGTCGTCGATGGTGAAGGCGAACGTCTGCGCGGAGTTGTACTTGCCGCCATCTGCGGGACTTGTGATGGTGACGACCGGGCTCGTCCGATCGATCGTGAAACTCACCGAGGCGCTCGCGCTGTTGCCGGCTTCATCGGTGACCGACGCCTCCAGGGTGTGTGCGCCTTCCAGGTCGATGAGCCCCCCGAAGTACGGGGTCCCGTCGAGGGTGATCCAGAACGTCCCCGCGGCGATGCCCGAGACCGTGTCGCTGTAGCCGGCCGAAGGTTCGAGTTCGCGCAGGCGGTCGCCGTCACTCACGTTCGTGAACGCCAGGGACGGGCGGTCTTGTCGATCTTGACCGTCAGCTGGCCGGCGGGGTCTTCCACGTTGCCCGCATCGTCCACCGACCGGAAGTAGACGGTCTTCACGCCTTCATCGGATATGCGGAGCGAGGTCCCGGTGGTCCAGGTCCCGCCGGCATCGAGGCTGAACTCGGTGCGGTCGACGCCCGTGCCGCCGGGGTTGTCCGTCGCCGCGAGGTCCACGGTGACGTCGCTCCGGTACCATCCGCTGTTGCCGATCGTGCCGCTCGGGGTCGCGACCGTGGTCGGAGCAATTCCGTCACCGACGACGACGGTGATCGCGTCACCGGCCTCGTCTACGAGTGTATTGCTGCCCGAGCCGAGGTTGCCGCCGATCGTGGGCGGAATCGGGATCTTGTACGTACCCATCGGGGCTCCAGGGAGGACTTGGACGGAGACGGGTACGCGGTAGGGGGTGGGCGCTCCCGTCCACGTGACGGCGTTACCGGGGGAGCCGCGCCAGAAGGCGAGCTGCCCGCTGGGGCTGGTGGAGGACACCGATCCGCCGGCGCCCACGGCGTACGCGGTCGGGATTCTGACGAGCGTGGGGTTCGACGACGGCACGTTGTTGATGTTCCCGGTGGCGCTGACGAGGACCGGGATCGTCGCCGAGCCGCCTGGTGCGAGGTAGACGGCGCCGTGTACCGGGCCTGCGACGAGCTCGGGTATCTCGCCCGTCTGCGAGACGAGCTCGGCGGCGATCGCGCCCGGGGCGCCCGAGATCAGCAGCGCCAGCATGACGGACAGTACACGGCACAGCCGCGTCTGTGGTAGACGCGACCAGGTCGAAGCGCGCATGGCGACCTCCGATGTGTTGTGTCCCGCAGCCGGTCCGACGCCGCCCTCAATGCAGGACCGGCCGGTTCGCAGGACCCCCCTACAGGTGTCCCGAACGATACCAGCCGGGTGGCTGAACTGGTATCGCCCGTCAGGCGAATACTCATCGGCCATCAGGAAGAATCTGGCTGTCGGCGGGCACCAGATGGCGTCTTCGACGCGTCAGCAGCCCATCGCGACGTTCGGATCCCCTGAACTGAGAGTAGACCCCCGAGTTCTTGCGCGCTCGCCGGCACTGCGTAGTCCGGTTCCCGCGGTATAGGGCACAATACGCCTAGGAACCTGAAGCCTGCGGCGCCCGCGCCCGCAGCACCCCGGCACCAGTGGAGGCGATCTGGCATGAGCGCGCCCGTACGCATCAAGTTCGGCACCGACGGGTGGAGGGCGGTCATCGCCGAGGACTTCACGTACGAATCCCTGCGGCGCGTCGCTGACGCGACCGGCCGCGTCTTCGCCTCCAAGCACCCCGGCGGACGCATCCTCGTGGGCTACGACACCCGGTTCGAGGCCGGTGCGTTCGCAGCCGCTGCCGCCGAGGTGATCGCCTCGCACGGGCTCGAGGCCGTCCTCTCGGACCGCTACATGCCCACTCCGGCGCTATGCTGGTCGGTCGCACGCGACGAACAAGCCGTCGGCGGCGTCATGATCACGGCGAGCCACAACCCCGCCCGCTACAGCGGTTTCAAGATCCGCATGGCCGACGGCGGCGCCTCCCCGGTCGCCTTCACCGACGAGGTCGAGGCGGCGCTCCTCGACGAGCCGCCTGCCGGTCGCGGCCCATATGAAACCGCCGACCTCATGACGCCCTACCTCGCGAGCCTCACCGCGATGGTCGACGCCGAGGCGATTCGCTCGGCGGGGCTGCGGGTCGTCGTTGACTCTCTCTACGGTGCGGGCCAGAGCTACCTCGCCGACGTCATGCGCGATCTCGGCGTGGACGTCCACGAGATCCACGCCCAGCGTAACCCTTGTTTCGGCGGGCTTCACCCCGAGCCCATCCCGCCCCACACCGACTCGCTGCGCGACAGCGTCACCTGCGCCGAGCGCGATGCCGGCTTCGTCACCGACGGCGACGCCGACCGCATAGGCGCCGTCGACGGACACGGCGCTTTCGTCAACCCGCACCGCATCATCTGCCTCGTGGCCCGCCATCTCGCCGAAGACAAGGGGCTTGCCGGCCGCATCGTCAAGACGCTCTCCACCTCGGTGCTCGTCGACCGCCTCGGTATGGCGCTCGGCATGCCGGTCACCACGACCCCGGTCGGCTTCAAGTGGATCTACGAGGAGATGCTCGCAGGCGACGTGCTCGTCGGCGGCGAGGAGTCGGGCGGCATCGGTTTCCCGCCGCACGTGCGCGAGCGCGACGGGCTGCTCATGGCGCTCTTCCTGCTCGAGATGATGGCGCAGCGCGGCCAGACGCTCGGCCAGCTCGTCGAGAGTCTGTTCGAGCTCACCGGCCCGATGGAGTACCTGCGCTTCGACATGGCCGTCGACGCCGACACCAAGACGTCGTTCCTCACGTGCGCCGCAACCCTCGAGCCCAAGCAGATCGCCGGCCTCGAGGTCCGCGAGATCGTCCGCGACGACGGCCTCAAGTTCCTCCTGCCCGACGACGCGTGGCTGCTCCTGCGTCCCTCCGGCACCGAGCCGCTCGTGCGCGTCTACGCCGAGGCCTCCTCGGCAGGCGTGGTCGACGACCTGCTGGCGGCCGGCAAGGCGATAGTGCTCGGGGAGGCCTGACGCCGCGTGCGCGTGACGATGGTCAACAAGTACTACCCGCCGCACCTCGGCGGGATCGAGTACCACCTGCGCGATCTTGCCGAGGCGCTCGCCGCGCGCGAGGACACGCACGTGCGCGCGATCGTCGCCAACTCCCTCGACGAGCGGCTCGAGGAGACCGTCAACGGGGTCCAGGTCGTGCGGCTGCCCCGCTGGCGCGAGTACAGCTCCACGCCGATCATCCGGGGGATGTCAGCCCGGCTGCGCGCGGAGGCGCGCGGCGAGCTCGCGCCCGACGGCGGCAAACCCGACCTCTTCCACCTGCACTTCCCGTATCCCTGGGGCGAGTACTCGTGGCTGCGCGCCCGAACGGGCGTGCCCACCGTCGTGACGTACCACTCGGACATCGTGCGCCAGAAGGTCGCGCTGGAGTTCTACAAGCCTTACCTGCGGCGCATGCTGCACGAGGTCGACCTCATTCTCGCGTCCTCGCCCAACATGGTCGAGCACTCGCCGTTCCTCGCCGAGGTCTCCCACAAGTGCCGGGTCGTGCCGTTCGGCATCGATGTCGAGAAGTTCGCCTCCACGCCGGCGGTCGAGCGACGCGCAGCGGAGCTTCGCCACGGTCACGACCGGCCGATCGTGCTCTTCGTCGGCCGCCTGATCTACTACAAGGGCGCCGAGGTGCTCGTGCGCGCGATGGCCGGTGTCGACGCCGACCTCGTGATGATCGGCTCGGGCCCGCTCGAGCGTGCACTCCAGGAGCTCGCCGCGGAGATGAAGGTCGCCGACCGCATCACGTTCCTCGGCGGCCAGCCGCTCGACGAGCTCGTGGCCTGGTACCACGCCGCCGACGTCTTCTGCCTGCCGAGCATAGCGCGCTCCGAGGCCTTCGGGCTCGTGCAGCTCGAGGCGCACGCTGCCGGCACGCCCGTCGTGTCGACCGACCTCACCACCGGCGTACCCTTCGTCAACCAGAACGAGGAGACCGGGCTTGTTGTGCCGCCGGATGACCCGCGGGCGCTCGGCGAAGCGCTACGCACGCTCGTGGAGGACGAGGCGCTCAGGGAGCGGCTCGGGGCGCGAGCGCTCGAGCGGGCGCGGGCGGCGTTCACCATCGAGCGCATGGTGGAGGACACCGTCTCCGTGTACCGCGAGGCGCTCGGCGAGACTGGGGTGAGCGCACCGTGAGGCGCGGACGGTTCATCGCGCTGGCCGTCGTACTCGACGCGGTGCTCATCAACCTCGGCATCATCGCGGCGTTCTACATCCGCTTCGGCGGCGAGCTGCCGGCGTTCAACTTCGACGCCTACGTCGCGCTCGCTCCGGTCCTTACGGTGGTCTACCTCGCCGCCGGCTACATTTACGGGCTCTACGAGCCCGAGCGCACGGAGAACGCCTGGACACTGCTGCGCGCCGCGTTCGCGGCGGTGACGTTCGGCACGGTGCTCACGGCAGCGATCTCGTTCTTCGGCGGCCCGCGGTTCTTCGCCTTCTCCCGTCTTGCCATCCTGCTGAGCTGGGGAATCAACGTCGGACTCGTGATGGGCTGGCGCCTCGCCTTCATGCGGGTGACCTCCATCCGCTGGCCCGAGCAGCGCATTCTGGTGGTCGGTACCGGTTCGCTCGCGCGCGAGCTCGCCCGCGAGCTGAGCGGCCGAGCGCGGTGGGGCTACCGGGTCGAAGGGCTCGTGGCCCTCGACGAACCGCAGTCCGATGTCGAGGCGCTCGATCACGAGGGGCGCGTGCTGCCGGTGCTCGGAACGATCGACGATACGACGCGTCTCGTAGCCGAGCGTGGCATAGATCGCGTGATCGTCGTCTCTCCCGTGGAGTTGCGGGACTTCATCGAGCGGCTCACCGTCGCCGACGAGCTCGACGTGCGCATCGACGTCGTGCCTGAGCTCTACGAGGTGTTCATCGGGACCTTCGACAGCGTCATCGCCGACATCCCGCTGATGGAGATCACGCGGGCCGCCACGCCCGCCTGGTACCGTGCGGTCAAGCGCGGCGTGGACGTAGTGGGGGCGCTGGTGCTTCTGGTGGTGCTCTCGCCCGTCCTCCTGTTGTGCGTGATGGGCATCGTGCTGACGATGGGGCTGCCCGTCCTCTACGTGCAGGAACGTTCCGGCAAGAACCTCCACCCCTTCACGCTGCTGAAGTTTCGCACGATGGTGCGGGATGCCGAGCGCGAGTCCGGGCCGGTGCTCGCGAGCGAGGACGACCCGCGCATCACACCCTTCGGCCGGTTCATGCGGCGCTATCGGCTCGACGAGCTGCCGCAGCTCGTCAACATCCTGCTCGGCCAGATGAGTTTCGTCGGCCCGCGGCCTGAGCGCCCCCACTTCACCGAGCGTTTCTGTGCCGAGATCCCCGGCTATCGCGAGCGCTTCCGCATCAAGCCCGGCGTCACCGGCCTCGCGCAGGTCTCTGGAGATTATGCGACGACCGCCGAGCGCAAGCTCAAGTACGATCTCATCTACCTGTATCATCAGACGTTGTCCATGGACCTGCAGATCGTCGTGGACACCATTCGCGTCGTATTGACCGGTAGGGGCTCTAGGTAGGAGCGAGTGTGGCCAAGTCAGGCGGGGCGTCCCGCGGGAAAGGTACACCCGGGAAGGGTCGCGCGACGTCATCTGCGGCACAGGTTGCGAGCCCCGCGACGCCCGGGTCGAACGACGAGATGTCCACCGCGCAGCGCATCGGGTGGTACGGACTGCATGCCATGGTCTTCCTGGTGCCGGTGATCATCTCCAACTGGACGTGGCTGCCCGGCGTCGAGTGGCCGTTCTCGTACGATCAGTTCGACATCATCAAGGTCGTCTTCCTGCGCGGCATCACGCTGGTGGCCTTCGCGGGGTGGTTGCTCCACATCCTCGTTCACGGGGGCACGGTCAGGCGGACGAAGATCGACTACCTCATTCTGGCAGTGCTCGGCTGGTTCGCCGTGTCGACGTTGCTGTCCGTACATCCCGCGACTGCGGTGTTTGGCAAGTACCGGCGCTTCGAGGGTATGCTGTCGCTCATCAACTACGCGGTGGTCTACTTCCTTGCGGTCCAATACCTCGACCGCCTCTCCCGGCTCCGCGCGCTGGCCCGCACGCTCTTCTACTCGGGCGTCCTCGTGAGCGGCTACGGCGTCCTTCAGTATCTCGGTCTCGATCCGCTGTCGTGGGCCGAGCTTCCCTTCGAGGCGAACCGGGCGTTCTCCTTCTACGGGAACCCGAACCTGCTCGGCGGCTTCCTCGTGATCCTGCTGCCTATCTCGCTTTCGCTCGCGCTTTCCGAGCGCGAGCAACGGTTGCGGATCGTCTACTGGGCCGGGTCAGTGCTTGCGGTGATCTGCTGGGTCGTGGCGTTCACGCGAGGAGCGTGGATAGGGGGGGCTGTCGCGATCGTCGCGCTCGGAATCGCGGCGTGGCGCAGAAGGTCGGCACTCACCTCGGTAGACTGGTCATTCGCGGGTGCGATCGCAGTGCTGTCCGCCATCGTGGTTGGACGCAGCCTGATGGCGGACGACCCCGTCATGAACGCGTGGAAGCGGCTCGTGTCCATAGCCGAGTTCGATCAGGGTAGCGCCGTGACACGCTTCCAGATCTGGGACGCTGCGTGGCGTGCGACCCTGGAGCGGCCGCTCTTCGGGTTCGGGCCGGACACCTTCCGCCTGATCTTCCCGGGGTTCAAGCCGATGGAGTATGCGGCGGCCGCCGGTCACCAGTCGGTTGCTGACAACGCCCACAACTACGTCCTTCAGCTCTCCTCGGGAGTCGGGATCCCGGGGATGATGCTGCTCTACGGCCTGTTCATCGCCGTGCTCGTGCTGTCCTTCAGGACCGCTTTCGCGCGGCAGGGGTTGTCCGGCAGCGCCGACGGAAGCCTCGTCCTCTCCGGCATGTGGGCGGCGGTGATCGGATACCTGGTCCACCTGACCTTCGGCATCTCGGTGACGGGCTCGACGTTCCTGGCCTGGATCGCGTTCGCCGCCCTGATGTCGCCCGACGCCCGAGCCGTGGAGGTCAAGCCACCCGGATGGGGCCGCATCGCGGCCGCACTCGTGTGCGTCGCGGTCGTCGTCCTCTCGGTAGGCAATTTCGTCTACCTGCTCGCGGACCGGTACTACCTCGACGCGCGCCTGGCCGAGACCTCTTCGCTCAAGCTGGCGCGGGCCGAGGCGGCCGTGAGGCTCAATCCCTACAACGACATGTACCTTTCGCAGGTCGCCCTCGTTCGCGTCGAGACGTTCCTCGGGTACCTGCAGCGCGAGCGGACCGAGGCCGAGGCTGGTATGGACACCTCGGAGACACTGGCGCGGGCCGAGTCCGCGCTGCGTTCGGCCGAGGCGGCACTCATCGAGACGATCGAGTTCGTGCCCTACGAGTACGACAACTACATGTTCATCGCGAACGTCTACAACATCGCGGGCCAGGCCCTCTCTCCCAGCTACTTCCAGGAGGCGCTCCGCTGGGCGCGCAAGGGCATCGAGGTGAGCGAGTTCGGACCGGGTATACGATTCCAGTACGCGGTCGCGCTCGACGCCACGGGTCAGACGGATGCGGCCATCGAAGAGCTGCTCTTCGCGATCGAGCTCGACCCTGCGTACGTCGACCCGAGCAAGATACTCGGTGAGATCTACCTTCGGGACGGCCAACCGCAGAAGGCTCTCGAGCAGTTCGAACGCATCAAGCGTCTCGAACCATCCTTCCCGGGCATAGACGAGATGATCCAGGCGGCAGGAGCGGCAGGGACATAGACCCGGAGAGCGAATGATACTGCAGTCACCCGGCCGGAGGACTTAGGATGAAGGCACCCCAGATCCCTCCCACGACCGTACAACGCCTGCCGGTTTACCTGCGCTGTCTCGTTCAGGCGAGCGCGTTGCATATGCCCGTGGTCAACTCGGTGCAGATCGCCGAGATGGCGGGCACCAACGCCGCGCAGGTGCGCAAGGACCTCTCGTATCTCGGGGAGTTCGGGGTGAGGGGCATCGGCTATGACGTCGACTTGCTCATCAGCCATCTCTCTAAGCACCTCGGGCTGACCGAGCACCGGCGCGTCGCCATCGTCGGATATGGGCGCCTCGGCAGCGCGCTGCAGAGCTACCCGGGGTTCGAAGAGCGCGGCATGAAGGTCGTCGCGGTGCTCGACGCCGATCCCGCGAAGATCGGGACGGCCGTCGACGGCCATACGGTCGAAGACGCGGACAACCTCGAGGCGGTCGTTGACCGCGAGGGCGTCGAGATTGCCATCATCACCGTGCCGGCGGCTAACGCGCAGGGGGTGGCAGACCGCCTTGTCGCCTCAGGTGTGCGGGCCATCATGAACTTCGCTCCCGTTCAGCTTCAGGTACCCGAAGGGGTCGAAGTTCGTCAGGCAGACGTGGCAGGCGAGTTGCAGATACTATCGTTCCACCTCAGCCCACGGAGTGCGTCTGCGTGACCCTAGAAGTCGGCACACCCGAGATCAGCGGACCCGACGCCCCGACCGACCCGAACGACGTTCGCGACACGGCCGCCGAGGCTCCTCGCCGGCTCGTGACCCTCGTCGTCGTACTCGCCGTTGCGGTCGTGGGAGCTGGGGTGCTCGTCGTGCTCACCGTTGGCGGCGGGGAACGACGGCATGCCGGTCCGCAGGAGGAGCGCATCGCTGAGCTCTCAGCAACGCTGGAGGCGAACCCCGACGATCTAGACGCGCGGCTTGTCCTCGGCTATGCGTACCAGGAATCCGGCAGGTATGCCGACGCTGTCAAGGAGTATGAGGCAGTGCTGTCCGTGCGGAAGGACGAGCCGGCCGCTCTCTACAACGGTGCCGTGTGCCTGATCGAACTCGGCCGTGGGGCCGAGGCAGAAGAGCTCCTTGAGGCGACCCTGGAAGCCTGGCCAACCCACACGCTGGCAGCGGCACTTCTCGCCCGGCGTCTCGCCGAGCGGGGGGAGTGGGCGCGTGTCACGGAGATCCTGCCTCCCGCCCTCTCGGAGGATCCCCATAGCGCTGACCTGCAGGCATTACTTGGGGAGGCCTACGAGCAGGTCGGACAGCCAGGCTTGGCCGAGGAGCGCTACCGGATCGCCCTGAGCTACGATCCGGGTCTCGAGGAGGCGCTCGCGGGTCTCAATCGTCTGGGGGTGACACCGTGAGCGAACGGCAGCCGCCGGTCGAGGTCACGCCGACGGATGATGGCGGCCTGGCCGTCCGTCTCTTGTCCGCGAGACGACTCCTTATCCTGACCGCTGTCCTCCTTGCCATCGTCCTCATCGGCCTCGTCGTCTACATGATCTCCTACCCCTCCACGCCCGACGGGTTCGTGACTCGCGGGGGAGAGACGATTGCCGGCCTGACTCCCGTGATGACCATATCGGGTCCCGGCAGGGGAGACGCGCCGGGGTTCGACCGCCCGATGGACGCGGCGTTCGCGCCCGACGGCAAGATCTACGTAGTCGACACCGAGAACAACAGGGTGGCAGCGTTCGGACCGAGCGGACGCTTCCTCTTCGTTTTCGGTGGGTTCGGGCTCACGAAGCCGCTTCCGGGCTACGAGGCCACCTGGGAGGCGGGTCTCATGAACTCGCCGCTGGGTATAGAAGTGGACGAAGACGGTGATGTCTACGTCGCCGACTTCCGCAACGACCAGATCCAGGTGTTCGACGAGCAGGGCCGTTTCCTGAGACGCTTCCCCGATCCGAACACCGTGGTGGGGCGCGGCGCCTCAGGACAGGACGGCACCGGGATCGCGGTCACCGACGTCGCGCTGTGGGGCGATCTCGTGTATGCGCTCGACAGCTACCAGGTGGTCGTCTTCACCAAGGACGGCGAGTTCGTGCGCCAGTTCGGCCGGCCCGGCAGCGGCGCCGGGGAGTTCGCGCGGCCGAACGGGATCGCGATCATGCCGGATTCGACCGTACTCGTCGCCGACTCGAACAACGGCCGGGTGCAGGCTTTCACACTTGACGGGGTATTCATGTGGGAGACGGGCGCGCAGGGGGGGACACCCTACGAGTTCGGGTTGCCGAGAGGAATCGCGGTCGTCGATGAGGACACCTTCGCCGTGGTAGATGCGTTCACGTTCTCGGTGGTCCTGCTCGACGGGAAGGGCACGCCGCAGACCTCGGTAGGTACGCGTGGCGTCCTGCCCGCACAGCTCAACTTCCCGAACGGGATCGACGTGTCCGAAGACGGCGAGCTTCTGCTCATCGCGGACAAGGAGAACGACCGGATCCAGGTGTTGCGGCTCGCCCGGTAGCGAGGGGCGACTCCGCGTGGAATGTGGAGGTTCTCTGGTCTGAGCCCCCGTCGCGGGCATCGCGTTCCGGCAGGTGCCCATAATGGGTGTGAAGGCGGGTGCGACCGGCGACGGACGACCCCTCGTACCAGGGTATGATTGTGACGTAGCTCACACGGTGCCAGAATAGGGATGATTCCATAATCACAGATATGGTGTACTCAGTGGGATCTCCGTCTGTGAGCGGATGCGGAGATCGGCGCGGATGAGGTTGTCGAGAGCAGCAGCTGTTGCCGCCATTGCGGCGTGCGCGGTCTTCCTGACCGCCGCTGCCGCGTTCGCCTATCCCAGCGAGAGTGCTACCTACCCCGAAGGCGTCGCCCGCAGTCAGTGCATCGACTGTCACGGGCTCACCGAGCAGGCGGTCCTCGAGTCGAGCAGCGAGACCACGCCGACCGCCGACACCCGCAAGGGCCCGCACGGCGCGTTCACGACCGGCACCAACAAGTGCCAGGCCTGCCACTCGGTTCACGCGGCGCCGGTCGCCGGTGTGAAGCTCCTGCCGGGGGCCACGATCAAGGCGACCTGCGAATCATGCCACGACGGGACGGGTGGGACCGGTGTCTACGGTGTGATCAAGGCCAGGACCGGGCTGGAACCGGCCGCGACTCACAGCATTGAGGCGACGAGTGTCATCCCCGGCGGCTCGGTGGGCACCACGAGCAGCGCCGGGGTCTTTTCGGGTCCCGGCGGCACACTCACGTGCAGCGACTGCCATTCACCGCACGATACCGAGACCATCGAGCCCTTCCTCGGCGATCGGCTGCGCTCTTCAGTCGCAAGTGATGCCGCCTACGCCGTCAGGACCAATCGGCTGCTCAAACAGTCCCCCGGCAGCTCGGAGACCACCGTAGGCGTGTATGGCACGGCCTGGTGCGCTTCGTGCCACCAGGGACGTGTCGGACAGCACCGCGAGGACTCGGGTCTCATGCGCGACCATACGGTCGAGAACGACCTGGTCGCGCCGGAGGGCGATGCGTACTACTACGACCGCCTGCCGGTCGTTGACGGTGTCGACTCCACGCAGACCATGATCGGGAGCCTCGGCCAGGACAACGCCGGATACATCATGCCCCGCGAATCGATGGAGACGACCGCGCGCACCGAGTTGCAGCAAGGCAGAGGACCGATCTGTCAGCAGTGCCACGAGGATGCGCGAGATGTCGGTCCGTCCGAGCGAGGGACGAACCCGACGCTGCTGGCAGGACAGGAGTTCTCGGTCACGTCATATGCTTCCGAGAACGTGACGACCTCGCCGAGTGTGGAGTCGACCGACAACCCGCGGTTCCAGGTGTTCCCGCACGAGAGCGACGTCGAGTACTTCCTGGTGAGACCAATCGAACCCGCCGTGGAGGACGCGTCGACTCCCCGTTATGGCCTCTGTCTCAACTGCCATTCGTTGCTGCACGAGGTGCCCGAAGAGTATACGGAGTGCACCGCATGCCATGAAGCCGGAGACGCGATCGACATCCACTTCGGGAGCTCGGTGGTCACCGGTGAGCCTCTCCCGGGCTGCGATGCGTGCCATTCGGGAGTGTCGCCGACCTTCGACTGCGGCACCTGCCACTCCGCTCAACTCGAGCCTCACGGCCACGCGGCCGACTACTCGCTGATGACGAGCCAGATCGAAGGGGACACCTACACCTGCGACCCGTGTCACAGCAACGCCAACGTGGCCACCGTTCACGGCACGGATTGCTCCTCGTGCCATCCGACCCCGCGAGACACGTTCACGGAGTGGTCCGCCACCTGTAGCCAGGGCGGCTGCCATTCCTCTGTCCACTCGGACTTCAACCACCGGACTGAAGGGATCGCGTACGACCATCCGTTCGACGTCGGCGACAACTGCTGGAGCTGCCACAATAAGACCTGGGGTGGCGGCTGGGACTACGCTTCGTTCAACTTGTGCGCACGGTGTCACGTGACAGATACAACCCCGCCGTTGACCAACTCGAACGCCGTGGCCTCCTACATCGGTGGTGCCACCATCCAGCTGACCGCTGCGGACGTAGACGTGCCGTACTACTCGCTCGTCCACGGGCTCAGGCGCACCTACTACACGATCGACGGAGGCCCGGTCCAGGTGGGCACCACCATACGAGTGCTGCCGCCCCTCTCCGGCACGCGGGTGCACACGATCCAGTTTTGGTCGCTGGACAAATTGGGCAACAGCGAGGCTCGCAAGACCGCCCTGTTCACGGTTGCGGCCGACACGACACCGCCGGTGACGACGTCGAACGCGCAGCCCTCTTACATCGGACCAGCCACCATCACGCTGACGGCAACCGATGCCCACTCGACTGTCGCAGCCACACACTATCGGCTCAACGGTGGCGCGCAGCAGACGGGGACGACGGTCAACGTGCCCGCGCCGCCAGTCGGCGGCAGCGCAAACCACACTCTCGAGTTCTGGTCGGTCGACTCGGTCGGCAACGTCGAGCCCGTCAACAGGGCGACCTTCACCGTGTCGAGCCCGACGGCGACCCTCCGGTTGCTGTGGACGGGATTCGTGGGTGGCAACAACGAGAGTGTGTACTACGAGGTACGCAACAGCACGAACGGGCGGCTGATTGCATCCGGCAACGACGGCGGGCCCTCTTGGAACGGCATCTCGACCATCAACAACGTCCCGGTGCAGGCGGCTCCCTACAATGTGTACGTGTACTGGAACGACATCTACGATGGCGGAGAGATATTCGGCTCCGTGTATGTCACCGCGCCCGGGGTCACGGACTGGTACTACTAGGCGGGCGCATGACGCGGGTTCGCCGCCGGGTTCCCGGGCTTGTGGCATGATACGGTTGTGAAGCGGGGTACGTGGTCGCGCTGAGGAGACAGGGATTGCACGGATGCCAGACGTGAGGGGATTCTTCTCCGGCTACACGGATCCGGTCAGGCGTCCCCGCTACATCGCCTGGACCGCCGCGGGGGTCATCGGGCTCGCCGCGTTCGTGATTGCCGCGCTCGGCGTCACCTCGACGTACTGGTTCTGCGCCGAGGGGTGCCACAAGGTTCAGGACGACACTATCCTCGCGTACAATCGCTCGCCGCACTCGGAGATCTCGTGTATGGCGTGCCATATGCCGGTGAACGCCGACCCGGTCACTTTCCTGCTCCACAAGGCCGAGGCACTCGGCGAGCTCTACCTCACCGCGACCAACAAGTTCGAGCTGCCCCTGAACAAGGGCTCGCATCTCGCGCTCGACGGTGCGCATATGGGCTCGAAGCAGTGCAACCAGTGCCACTGGCTTGAGAACCGCAACGTCACGCCGAGCAAAGGCATCATCATCGACCACGCTGTACACGAGGAGGCCGAGATCCACTGTACGGTCTGCCACAACCGGACCGCACACGTAGAGGACTTCGAACTCACTTTGACCGACCCCAACACCGGGGAGCCCAACCAGCCGCACGAGGACTTCATGCTCATGGCGGCGTGCTACCGCTGTCATACGACAAGCGGTGAGTCGGTGAGCGGCATCGTCGCGCCGGGCGAGTGCGAGGCATGCCACCCTGCGGACTTCGATCTCATGCCTGCTAATCACGACGAGCCGGGCTTCTACGAGGCGTTTGGTGAGAGCGGCGGCCACGCGGCGCTCGCCAACGAGGACTACGCGGCCTACACGGCCGCACGTGAGGGCCTCGAGGAGCCGCACACCGACGCCCCGATGGAAGAGCAGCTCCTGCACCTGCCGCCCGTCGCGGCGGTCGGGTACTGCCAGACCTGCCACAACGAGCGCGAGTTCTGCGACGGTTGCCACGGCGTGCAGATGCCGCATCCCGAGGGCTTCGGGGAGGACCACGGCGAAGACGGCAAGACGCGTCCCGAGGTCTGCGAGAGGTGCCACGCAAGTCAGCCCGGCGCCGACTTCTGCAACGACTGTCACCACGGTGAGATCGATCCTGCCCGGACGTGGATCCAGCAGCACATGGATCCGGTGCGCGAGTCCGGAGCGCAGGCATGCTTCGACTGCCATGCGCCGACGTACTGCGCCGAGTGCCACGTGCGCGGATCGGTGTCGCCGTAGCCACAAGACCGGTCCACGCTCTTGCCTGGCGTTGTCGGGTGGAGGAACAGCCCTAGCCGACAAGGCGTGTTCCGGCGGTACCCCGGGGCACGGCCGGCCGGGGCAGGAGCGATGGCCCGGATGGCGAAGCCATCCGGTGGGCCGATGCCCACGCGTGCGCCCTGGGCCCGGCATGCCCCATGCTATACTCTCGGCCGTTCGGCCGCGGCCGGTACCCTGCCGGGGGTACCCGACCGGCTGACCACGACAGGAGGAACCTGGCTTCATGTCGCGTGTCGATCTCGTACTGCTCCATGCACCGAGCGTGTATGACTTTAGAGAGCGCTCCATCATGTTCGGACCCGTGTCCGACATGGTGCCCTCGACCCCTGTCTTCGAGATGTATCCGCTCGGCTTCACGACCATGGCCGAGTACATGGAGCGCCACGGACTGAAGGTCCGCATCGTCAACCTCGCGGTGCTCATGCTCAACAAGCCGGGCTTCGACGTCGAGAAGGCCATCCGTGAGATGAACCCGGTGGCCTTCGGCATCGACCTGCACTGGCTGCCGCACGCCCACGGGTCGGTCGAGATCGCGAAGATCTGCAAGAAGTACCACCCCGACACGCCGGTCATCTTCGGCGGGCTGTCGGCGAGCTTTTTCCACGAGGAGTTGGCGAGCTACCCGTGGGTCGACTACGTGGTGCGTGGCGACTCGACCGAGGAGCCGATGACGCGGCTGCTCTACGCGCTCAAGGCCAAGGGACGCGTTGACGACATCCCCAACCTCACCTACACCACGCGGCAGGGCTCGGTGCACAGCACGCCGTTCGAGTGGGTCCCCGGCGACATGAACGACATCTCGCTCGACTACTCCTTCAACATGAAGGCCGTCATCCGCTACCGCGACATGATGGGCTTCGTGCCGTTCAAGGACTGGCTGCAGTACCCCGTCTGCGCCTCGCTGACGTGCCGCGGATGCACGCGCAACTGCGTGACGTGCGGGGGCTCGGCGTACTCATTCCGCACGCATTACGGGCGCGACCGGGTCGCCTTCCGAGATCCCGAACTGCTCGTCCGCGACATCGAGCACTTCCAGAAGTACATCCCGGGCCCGATCTTCGTGCTCAACGACTTCCTGCAGGCCGGACGGGACTACACCGCCGCGTTCATACGCGGGCTCTCGAAGATCAACCTGCGCAATCCCATCGGGTTCGAGTTCTTCAAGCCGCCGGCCGAGGACTTCTACCGCTTCTTGAACGAGCACCTCGACGACTACTCGGTCGAGATCAGCATCGAGACGCACGACGACGACGTGCGGGCCGCGTTCGGCAAGACGCACTACACGACGGCTCAGGTCGAACAGTCGATCGCCGCGGCGCTGCGCAACGGCTGTTCGCGGTTCGACCTTTACATGATGACCGGCATCCCGACCCAAACGGCCGCCTCGGTGCTCGAGACACCCGCCTACCTCGAATCGCTCTACGCACAGGTCGACAACGACAAGCGGCTGTTGTGCTTCTCCTCGCCGATGGCGCCGTTCCTCGATCCGGGCTCGATGGTCTATGACAACCCGGAGAAGTACGGCTACACGCTACTCGCGGACACGCTGGAGGAGCATCGGCAGCTGCTCGTGCGGCCCTCGTGGAAGTACATCATGAACTACGAGAGCGATGCGTTGTCCAAAGACGAGATGGTCGACACGATGTATGAGGTGGGCCTGCGCCTCAACCGTCTCAAGGGCCGTCTCGGTCTCATCGAGCCCGGGGTCGCTTCGCGCACCGAGGACCGCATCCTACAGGCGCGCGAGGCCATGGAGCGCATCGACTCCGTGATGGGCGAGTCCGATGCCGCGGTGCGCGAGCGCAAGCTCGCCGCGCTCAAGGGGGAGGTCGACCGGCTGAGCGAGTCGACCGTCTGCGAGAAGAGCGAGCTCAACTGGCCGCGCTACATCCACGCGCGCCACGTCTACCATGTCGTCGTGTTGTGGGTGAGGGAGAATCTCGCTACCCTGTTCGGGTCCCGGAAGCCCCCCGTGCCCGGGCCCCGTCCTGCGTGCGAGACCCCGGAGGCCTGATGTCCGTCACGATCGACGAGCGCGACGGCGTGAGCGGCACCGCGGCGCCTGCGCCCGGTGAGCCCACCGCCGACCGCGTCCGGGGCATCTTCTCCCTCATCGCGGACAAGTACGACCTGTTCAACATCCTCTCGAGCTTCGGGATCGACCGCTCGTGGCGCCGCGCTGCCGTGCAGGCCGCCAATCTCAAGACCTCGAGCCGCGTACTCGATCTGTGTGCCGGCACGGGTGACCTCTCGCTTGCGCTCGCCCGGCAGGGCCGGCCGGCCGAGGTGGTCGGGACCGACTTCGTGCCCGAGATGCTTGCGGTCGCGGAGCAGAAGGCGCGGGGATTCAAGGGGCGCACCAAGGTGTCTTTCTCGGTAGCCGATGCGCAGGACCTGCCGTTTCCTGACTCATCCTTCGACGTTGTGACCGTGGCGTTCGGGGTGCGGAACCTCCCGGACCGCGAGGCCAACCTCGCCGAGGTCCTGCGCGTACTCAGGCCGGGCGGCCGCTACGTGATCCTCGAGTTCTCACGCCCGCCCTTCGCGCCGTGGCGCTGGCTCTACCACGTCTATCTGCGCGTCGTGATCCCCGCCATCGGCGGGCTGCTCACCCGCGACCGGGCGTCCTTCGTCTACCTCAACGACTCGATCCGCTCGTTCCCGTCGCAGGGCGCGCTTGCCGCCGAGCTGCGCGCCGCCGGGTTCACCGCGATCTCCTGGGAGGACCGCACCGGCGGCATCGTCGCCATCCACACCGCTGTGAAGTAGCGGGCGGGGGGTCGGCGGGGAGGGCTGCCCGGCTCAGGCAGGCTTCGCGCGGAGGGGCCCTCGGCGCTCCGCGCCTTCCCTCCGTGCTGCAGAACTCGCCGTACAGCCCTCCCCGCCGCCCTCAGACTGACTTCTTGCTGCTAGAATGGCGACACACCTAGTCTGCAGGGGGACGTCGATGCTACTCGCTGCCCGGTACGTGCTGCCCATAGCCGCTCCGCACATCGTCGACGGCGCTGTGCTCGTTCAGGGCGACCGCATCGTCGAGATCGGCGAGCTCGAGAAGCTCAAGGCTGCACATCCTGACGAGGAGGTCCGCGACTTCGGGCTGGCAGTCTTGATGCCGGGGCTGGTCGACCTGCACACACACCTCGAGTACTCCGTGATGCGTGGGCTGGTGGACGACCTGCCCTACTCGCAGTGGAAACTGCAGCTTCTCGACCGCGAGGATCGTCTTAATGGCGATGACTGGGAGGAGTCGGCCCACCTCGGGGCAGCCGAGGCGCTGCGGTCGGGCATCACCACCATCGCCGACATCACCGAGACCGGCGCCTCGGCGCGGGCGGCTGCCGGATCGGGGCTGCGCGCGGTGATCTACCGCGAGGTCTCGACGATGGACAAGCGTGAGGTCAGCGGCGTGATGGCGAAAGCCAGCGAGGACATCGCCGCATGGCGCGAGTACGGCGACCCCTCCCGCCTGACCGTGGGCATCGCCCCCCACGCGACGTACAGCTGCCATCCGGAGGTCTACCGCCAGGTCGCCGAGAAGGCGATCGCCGATGATCTGCCGGTCTCCATGCACGTCGCCGGCTCCAAGGACGAGTACGACTTCGTCAAGTACGGAAGCTCGCGCCTGGCGGTCGACTACCGCGACACCTACTCGAGTTCGGACCTCGGCTGGCTGCCGACGGGCGTCAGCCCGGTACGCTACATCGACCAATGGGGTCTTTTCGACGTTCCACAGATCCTCGCGGTGCATTGCACGCAGGTCGACGACGCCGACATCGAGACGCTTGCCGCGCACGACGTCGCGGTGGCGTACTGTCCGAGGTGCAACGCCAAGCTCGGTATGGGCGTCGCCCCGCTCGGCAGTCTGCTCCAGCGCGGCGTTCGGGTCGGCATCGGTACCGACTCCCCGGCGGCGAGCAACACTCTCGACATGTTCGACGAGATGCGGATAGGGCTGCTCATCCAGCGCTCGGTCGCCGGGTACGAGCCGCATCTCATCGCCCGTCAGTTCGTCAAGATGGGCACGCTGGAAGCGGCGCGCGCCCTCGGCCTGGACGATCGGATCGGGTCGCTCGAGCCGGGCAAGCACGCCGACATCATCGCGGTGGACATCTCGCACAGCCACCAGATCCCCACGCTCTACCCGTACAGCACGCTCGTGCACACCGCGAACCAAGAGAACGTGATGTTCACGATGGTTGCCGGCCAGGTGCTCTACGACACTGGACGGTGGAGCCTTCTCGATATGGACCGCATCCAGGCTCGCGCCGAAGAGATGCGCGACAAGCTGAGGCCTTAGGGTGCGCGAACGCGGCACCGTCGTCTGCGTCACCGGCGACATGGTTCACGTCGCCATCGAGCCGTCCGCGGCGTGCGAGGCGTGTGGCGGCTGTGCCGAGGGAGTGGGCGGAAAGCGCCTGCTCGAAGGGGCTCTCAACGACCAGGGGGCGGGTGTGGGGGATACCGTCGAGGTCGAGACGCCGCTGCGCGCGCGCCGTCGCGCACAGGGACTCATCTATGTAGTTCCTGTGACGGCGATAGGCGGCGGGTATCTGGCTGGCTTCTTGCTTGGGACCTGGGCGAAGTTCGCACCCGACGCGCTCGGTGCGGTGATCGGGATCGGCGCCGGTGCGCTGGCGCTCGTCTCTCTCAGACGCTTCGACCGGCGTTTCGAGGTTGCCGGTGAAGCGCCGAGGGTGCGTGCTATAATCGCGCGGTGCCGCGGCGGCGACTCCGGATTCCGGAACGGCTGCTGAGGCGCGACCTGCCACAGTAGAAGGGAAACGACCCGTGAGTGACCAGGACTTCTTCTTCGACGACGAAGAGCAGGCTGCCGAGAAGCCGGCCGCCAAGCAGGCCTCCGGCCACCAGTCAGCGCCCGCCCCGCGCCCCAAGGCTGTGGCCCCCGCGAGCGCTCAGAGCGTGACGGTGACAGTTGCCGGGCTCATCGGCGTTGTGGCGCTGCTCGTCGGCGTCATCATCGGCATCCTCATCCCCACGGGCCAGCAGGAGGCTGGTTCACCGGCGGGTGGGCTGCCTTCCGCAATCCAGCCGGCGCCCCCGTTGTCCGATGAAGCGATGCAGGGCGGCATGCCTGAGGGCCATCCCGACATCGGTGGCATGGGCGGCGGCGAGGCGACCGCGACGCCTGAGGGCGGGAGCGAGTAGCGCGTGGCCATCAACAAGAAGCAGTCGTCGATCTGGGTCAAGGCGGTCCTCATCTTCGTCGCCTTCGCCTTCGTCGTGAGCATCATCCCCGCGCTGTTCCTCGGGAACGAGGCCGGCAATCAGGATGCCAGCGGTGCAACTGAGACGGGAGCGGCCCTCGAGCGGATCGCGAACGAGCACCTGCCGGCGGTGAACTCCTACACGGCTGCCCTTGCGAGTGAGCCGACGAGCTACACGGCGATGGTGGGCCTCGGCAACACGTATTTCGACTGGGGGCTGCAGATCCAGCAGACCGTCGGGACGACTACGGGCAACGACCTGCCGATGTGGCTTTCCGCCGCGACGCTGTACGACCGCGCGCTACAGATCGAACCCGGTGACCCGAACGTCGCCACGGACTTCGCTGTTGCGCTGTTCTACTCCGGCCAGACGCAGGCCGCGATCCAGGTGATTGAGACGGTCCAGGTCGATTCGCCCGACTTCGCACCTGCGTACTTCAACGCCGGGGTCATCTACCGCTTCGCTGGTCAGCCAGACAAGGCCATCGCGAATCTCGAGCGCTACCTTGAACTGGAGCCTGAGGGCAACAGTGCGTCGGCAGCGGAGAACCTCCTTGCCGAGATCAAGGCAGCCCCGCCCTCCGGGGAGGCCACAACGACTCCCTAGGGGGTCACACGCACAGCATGAAGGGCGGCGCCGGATGGCGCCGCCCTTCTCGATTCCGCAGGTGATCCGGGCTACAGGGGCTTGTCGGAGACCGTTGCGACCGCTTCTTCCAATGACGAAGCGGTCGAGAAGATCCCGTTCAGCCGGGTGAGCGACAGGATGTTGTCGACGGTCTCGTTGGTGACCAGGACGAGTCTGCCACCCTGCGCACCGTACTCCTTCGAAAGGCTCAGCAGCAGGCCGAGCCCCGAGCTGTCGAGATACTCGAGCTCGGAGAGGTCCACGATGGTGGCTGGCGGCAAGTGCTTGAGGATCCGGTCGATACTCAGGCGGAACGCTGCGCACTCGCCGTAGTCGAGGTCCCCCGCGAGTCTCAGGACCCAGTGGTGCGGCTCCTGGGCAATGTCGATCGTGAGAGACATCGGGATCCTTTCTGCCGACGGATTCACTGGGATGGTACCCGTATTCCTGCGCAGGATACCGGGGCCGGCCTTCGCCTGGGCGACGGCCGGTCGGGGCGACCGACGGGCAGGTCCGTGAGTACGGCTGCGTGTGTGGTGCCGGACGCACGGGCACGGTACAATCGTGCATGCTGTTCTGACAGACGCGAGGGAGCTACACAGGCGATGGAACTCGAGATCACGACCGAACAGGCCGACGGCGTCTGCACGATGCTGCTGCAGGGCGAAGTGGACGTCTACACCGCCCCGCGTCTGAAGGAGTCGCTCGTCACGCAGGTCGAGTCGGGGTGCTCTCGCATCGTCGTCGACCTCGAGGGTGTCGGCTTCATCGATAGCTCGGGGCTCGGCGTGCTCGTGGGTGGTCTGCGCCGCGCCAAGGAGAGGGACGGTACCGTCCGCCTCGTGTGCACGCGCGACAACATCCTGAAGATCTTCCGGATCACCGGGCTTGACAAGGTGTTCGCGATCTTCGGTGACGCTGCCGAGGCGCGGGAGTTCTAGCAGCCGAGGATCTCCGGCAGGGTCCTTTCGGAAGGGTGTCTCTGTGTTCGGTATCAGCGGGACCGAGCTGTTCATAGTAGTCGTCTTCGTGCTCCTCATCTTCGGGCCGGACAACCTGCCCAAGTTCGGCCGGACCATCGGACAGATGATGCGCGAGTTCAAGCGCGCCCAGGAGAGCATGGAGGCGGTCATCCGCGCCGAGGTCTACGCGGACCGGCGGCCGGCGGCCAACCTCTCCGACGTCGAAGAGGACGATGACTCCGCAACCGCCGCAGCGGCCCCGGCGCGCAAACCCGGCACTCCGCTGATCCCGGACGAAGTCGTGCCCGATGACGAGGACGAGGAGGAAGAGGAGTAGCCCGCGGCCGCCCCTCTGACGACACGATGCCCATCGGACCCAAGCGACTCCCCATCACCGAGCACCTGCGCGAACTGAGGCATCGCCTCATCATCATCGGCATCGTCGTCTTCGTCGGCTCGGTCGTGATGTACGTCCCCGCACCGTACTTCTACGACCTCGTGATGGAGCCGATCCAGCACATCTTCGGGGACCAGCCGCTCGTCGTGCTCAACCCCTTCGAGACGTTCACGCTGCGATTCCGCGCTGCGCTCTACGCGACGCTCGTAATCGGCAGCCCCATCATCATCTGGCAGGTGATGGCGTTCTTCCTGCCCGCGCTCAAGCCCAACGAACGCAAGTGGCTCGTGCCGACGTTCCTGATGATGGTCCTGCTGTTCGCCGCGGGTGTCGTCTTCGCGCACCAGGTCATCCTCGGCACGGCGTTCGAGTGGATCGTCGGCCAGGCGTGGGAGGGCGTCACGCAGATGCCTGAGGCGAGTACCTACTTCCAGGGCGCCATCATGCTGCTCATCGGGTTCGGGCTCGCCTTCCAGCTGCCCATCGTCATCTTCTACCTCATGGTCTTCAACATCGTGCCGTACGAGAAGCTGCGCAAGAACTGGCGTGTCGTCTACACGGTCCTCATGGTCGTGGCTGCCGGCGCGACGCCGGACTGGTCACCGGTGACGATGCTCGCACTGTTCGGCGCCCTTGTCGGTTTGTACGAGCTCAGCATGGCGCTCGCCCGCGTCGTGCTCGTCAAGCGCATCGCGAGGCGCAGGGCCGAAGGCTGGGAGTGAGGGAAGAGCTGTGCACGAGATGGGCGTAGTCAGCGGCATCGTCACCGCCTCGGTCGAGACGGCCGCGCGCGAGGACGCCGTTCGCATCAACGAGATCGTCATCCGTGTGGGCATGCTCACCGAGATCATGCAAGAGGCGCTCGACTTCGCGTTCGAGGCGCTTGCGCCTGGCACGCTTGCCGAGGGCGCGACGCTCACGGTGAACTGGGTCGAGCCACGCTCGAAGTGCCACCAGTGCGGCGAGGTCTTCACGCACGGGCGCTTCGACGTCGTGTGCCCGCAGTGCGGCAACCCGTTCTGCGAGCTGATCGAGGGCCGAGAGCTTTTGATCGAGTCCGTCGACGTGGAGCTGCCGGGCGAAGGAGGCGGTGAGGACACGCCGTGAAGATAGACGTCTCCAAGCCGATATTCGACCGCAACGAGCGCTTCGCGACCGAGAACCGTGCGCTCTTCGACGAGCACGGGGTGTTCGTGCTCGACCTGCTCGCCTCGCCCGGAGCCGGCAAGACCTCGACGATTCTCGCGACGATCGCGGAGCTGCGCGACCGCTACCGCATCGCCGTCATCGAGGGCGACATAGCGAGCGATGTCGACGCGCGGAAGATCAAGGCGCACGGCGTGCCGGCGGTACAGATCAACACCGGCGGCGCGTGCCACCTAGAAAGCGACATGATCCGCCGTGCGGTCGACACGCTCGAAATCGCCGAGATCGACCTGCTCATTGTCGAGAACGTCGGCAACCTCGTCTGCCCGACCGACTTCGACCTCGGCGAGCACGCCAAGGTGATGATCCTCTCGGTGCCCGAGGGCCACGACAAGCCCTACAAGTACCCGAACATCTTCGCCCGGGCCGAGGCGGTCATCCTCAACAAGTACGACACCATGCCGGTCTTCGACTTCGACGAGTCCGAGTTCCGCGAGGTCGTCCGCCGCCTGAACGCAAACGTCCCGGTGTTCCCGATGTCCGCGACAAAGGGGCAGGGCGTGGACGCCTGGGCCGAGTGGCTCACCGGGCGCATCGAGCGGCAGCGCGCCGCGGCGGGCCGGAGAGCCGCCGGCACCACCTGATAGCCGGGGAGGAGCCTCATGGACCGTGACGCCGCGCTCGCGCTCGTCCGCGAGCGGATTCCCAATCGCAACCTCGTGAACCACTGCATCGCGGCCGAGGTCATTATGGAGGCGCTCGCGCGCCACCTCGGCCGGCCGGACACCGACGTCGCGCGCTGGGGGCTCGCGGGGCTGCTGCACGACCTCGACTACGCCGAGACGTCTGAGGACCCGGAACGCCACGCGCGCGGGGCCGCCGAGGAGCTCGCAGGCGTGGTCGATGAAGAGATCGTGCACGCGATCCTCGCGCACGCCTGTCACGTGCCGCTTGAGACCGACATGGACCGAGCGCTCTACGCCGCCGATCCGCTCACCGGATTCATCGTCGCCGCAGCGCTCGTACGCCCCGACAAGTCGCTTGCGGGCGTCGAAGTCCGCTCGCTGAAGAAGCGCTGGAAGGAGAAGGCGTTCGCGCGCGGTGCGAACCGCGAGCAGATGGGCACCTGCACCTCGCTCGGGATCACGCGCGAGGAGTTCCTGTCGGTCGCGCTCGAGGCCATGCAGGCGCGTTCGGAGGAGCTCGGCCTGTAAAGGTCCGGTAGGGTTCGGGTTGACGCGCAGTATATACTCGCAACCGACGTGCCCTCTGAAGAACAGGACCCGAACCGTATGCGCCTGGTCGTCTCTGAGAAGAACATCGCCGCGCGCAGGATCGCTGAGATCCTCGCTGTCGGCAAACCCACCACCGACAAGGTCTACAACACGCCGGTCTACCGGTTTCGCCGCGACGGCGAGGACTGGGTGAGCATCGGGCTCAAGGGCCACATCATGAAGGTCGACTTCCCCGAGCAGGTCGACGGGGTGGACCTGAAGAAGTGGAAGCTCGACTCGCTTCCCACCCTGGTGCAGGCGCCGGTGCTCAAGGAGGGTGCCGAGAAGGGCATCATCCGCTCGCTCGAGAACCTCGCCAAGAAGGCCGAGCACGTGATAATCGCGACCGACTACGACCGCGAGGGCGAGCTCATCGGCGCGGACGCCCGCGACGTCGTGCGCCGCGTGAACGCAGACGTGCCCGTCGCCCGGGTGCGCTTCTCGGCCATCACCAAGGACGAGATCGAACGGGCCTTCGCTGAGCAGGACGAGCTCTCCGAGGAGCTGGCCGACGCCGGCGCCACCCGTCAGGACATCGATCTCGTATGGGGCGCGGTGCTCACGCGCTACCTCACGCTCGCGTCCAACGCCGCGTCCAAGCGGGCGTGGGGCGACATGCTCTCGGCGGGCCGCGTGCAGACGCCGACGCTCAAGCTCATCGTGGACCGCGAACGCGAGCGCGACGCGTTCGTCCCCGAGGACTACTGGACCGTCAAGGCACGGATCGCACCACGGGGTGCCGCCGACGCCGAGGAGACCGCGTTCTCCGCGTCGCACGCAACCGAGCGCTTCGGCGATGTGGCCGAGGCCGAGCGCGTGATGGCGGCGGTCGCCAGCGCGAGCACGGGCACGGTCGTCGAGGTCTCGAAGAACCGGCGCGCCGCCAAGCCGCCGACCCCGTTCAACACCACCGCGCTGCAGGCCGCGGCGGCCGCGGAGGGGCTCTCGCCCTCGCGCACGATGCGCATCGCCGAGTCGCTCTACATGAGCGGCCTGATCTCCTATCCGCGCGTGGACAACACCGTCTATCCGCCGAGCCTCGAGCTGCACACGATCCTGCGCGAGCTCGACAAGGTCCCCGCGTACCACCAACACGTCGCTGCCCTGCTCAAGCGCGGCGCGCTCTCGGCCACGCGCGGTCCGAAGGAGACGACCGACCACCCGCCGATCCACCCGACCGGCGCTGCGGATCCCGAGAAGCTCAAGCCCGAGGAGTACAAGCTCTACAACCTCGTGGCGCGCCGCTTCCTCGCAACGCTCTCCGACCCCGCGCTCATCGAAAGCACGAAGGTAGACATCGACGTGACCGGTGAGCGCTTCGTCGCACGCGGTGACGTGGTGGTCACGCCGGGTTTCCGTGCGGTCTATCCGTACGGCATGAAGAAGGAAGAGCACCTGCCAGCGCTTGCCGAGGGCGAGACCGTGAAGTTCCTCGGCGCCGAGATGGACGCCAAGCAGACCCTGCCCCCCGCGCGCTACAGCCAGGGCAAGATGATCCAGGAAATGGAGAAGCTCGGCCTGGGCACGAAGGCCACGCGCCACGACATCATCCAGACCCTTTATGACCGCAAGTACGTGAGCGGCGATCCGATCCAGCCGACGTGCAAGGGGATCAGCGTAGTCAACGCGCTCGTCACGCACGCCGAGCGGATCACCACGCCCGAGATGACCGCCGAGCTCGACCGTGAGATGGACGAGATCGCGCGGGCCGAGGCGAAGCGCGCCCAGGTTGTTGGCCACTCGCGCACGCTGCTCGCCGATGTCATGGGCGCGCTGCTCGAACACGTGCCGGAGGTCGGCGAACTGCTCAAGGCAGCGGCTGATGAGGACGCGAAGGTGGGCACCTGTCCTGAATCCGGCCACGACCTGCTCATCAAGTACTCACCGAAGAGCCGCTCATACTTCGTCGGCTGCCAGGGCTACCCTGAGTGCTCGGTCACGTACCCGCTCCCGAAGAACGCCCGTTACGCCGCGGTCGAGGAGACGTGTCCCGAGTGCGGCAGCCACCAGGTCCGCGTCATGCAGTTCAAGCGGCCGGCGCGCGTGATGTGCTTGAGCACCGAGTGCCCGACCAAGAAGGGCCCGGAGATCCTCGTCGGGCGCTGCCCGGTGGACGGTGCCGAGCTGCGCGTGCGCTACTCGCCGGTGGGCAACCGCTACATCCGTTGCGTGAACTACGACGCGAAGGAGCACCCCGTCTCCTACCCGCTTCCGCAGTCGGGCGAGATCGAGGCGACCGAGGAGACGTGCGAGCCGTGCGGCGCGCCCAAGGTCATCGTGCACACGAAGAAGGGCCCGTGGAAGATCTGCGTCGACCCCGAGTGTCCCGCGCGCGCGGCCGATGCGCGCGGCCGTGGCGCGACCCGCGGGCGGGGAGCGAAGGGCGCGGTGAAGGGCGGCTCGAAGGGCCGTTCGGCGAAGCGTGGCACGCCCAAGAAAGGCACCTAGGAGCAGGGAAAGCGACGTCGTTCGGGGTATCTCCTGAGTAGCCCTCTGTCGACCGACGGAAGGGAGGCCCTCGTGAAGATCGCGCTGATCCACCACAGGGCGCGCGGTGATGCCCACGTCGATGCCGACGCGCTCGTCGATCTTGGGCGCATGGCCTGTGCCGCCGGTGCGGAGGCGGTGGCCTGTCCGCATGTCCCCTCGCTTGCCGGTCTTCCGCCGGCCGAGCGGGAGGCACTCCTCGCGCGCATCGAAGGGTGCCTGGACGGCGCGACGCTGTTCATGTCGTTCGTGGCGGACGAGGTCGCCCCCCGCATCGTCGAGACGAGACTCGGCAGGACCGCGCTCGTGGCCGGAGACGCCTGTCTGCGTGAGCCGGTCGTCAGGGACCTCGTCGCCGAGCGGCTCGACACCGTGATCTGGCGCGTGCGTGCCGAGTCCGAGCTGCAGGCCGAGGCCGTGCTCGAGTACGCGCTCGGGTGCTCGCCCGCGCTCGCCGGACTCCTGCTCGTCGCCGAGTGCTCGGGAGGTGCCGGTCATGACGGCTGTCGCGGCACGAGCGCGATTATCCACGCCGGCCAGATGGTGGCCGAGGCGACCGGCGTCGACGATGAGCTGCTTCTCGCGGACCTCGAGGTGCCGATCCCGGCGCCTGAACCGGGGCTCCTCCTACCCGAGCTTCCCCCGATACTCGCGCAGCGGCTCGCGGTTCACGAGGGCCGCAAGCCGTCCGTGGACTATCCCGCCGACCTGTCCTGAGGAACGACGGGTGGTAGAATCCACCTTCGAAGGCGGTGCCGTGTCGCGCCGCGTGTCAGACGTCTCTCCGGGTGCCGATGCGCCCGGGACCCGTTGAGAGGGGTGCGGATGACTCGGCCGAAGGTGACCGTCGTCGGTGCGGGGCAGGTCGGCGCCACCACGGCGTTCCTGCTGCTCAACAAGGGTATGGCCGACGTGGTGATGGTCGACGTGGCCGATGGTCTGCCCCAGGGCAAGGCGCTCGACATGATGCACAGCCGGTCCGTGGAGCGGTTCGCACCGACGGTATCGGGCACGAACGACTACGCGGACACGGCGGGCTCGGACGTGGTGGTCATCACCGCAGGCCTGCCGCGCAAACCGGGTATGACCCGTGACGATCTGCTCGCGGCCAATGGAGCGATCATGCGCGCTGTCGTCGGCGCCGCGGTCGAGGCCTCGCCCGACGCGGTGGTCATCTGCGTCACGAACCCCCTCGACGTGATGACCTATCTCGGCTGGAAGGTCTCCGGTCTGCCGTCGAGCCGCATCTTCGGCATGGGCGGCGTGCTGGACTCGGCGAGGTTCGCCTACGCCATCGCCGAGGAGACCGGGGCGCCGATCGGTTCGGTCAGCGCGCTCGCGATCGGCGCGCACGGCGATGCCATGGTCCCGCTCCCTCGCCACTCGACTGTCGACGGCACGCCGATCACCGAACTGCTTGCAAAGGACCGCGTCGAGGCGCTCGTCCAGCGCACGGTGTTCGGCGGTGCCGAGGTCGTGGCGCTGCTCAAGACGGGGAGCGCGTTCTACGCCCCGGCCGCGTCGGTGACTGCGATGGTGGAGGCGGTGCTCGGCGATAGCGGGCAGACCCTGCCGAGCTGCGTCTACCTCGAAGGCGAGTACGGCATCTCCGGCGTCTACCTTTCTGTACCCGCCGGGCTCGGGCGCACGGGTGTCCGGGGAGTCGTCGAGCTCGAACTCGATAACGAGGAGCTCGCCGCGCTCCAGGCGTCGGCGGCGACCGTCGCCGAGGCGGTCTCGGACCTCGACCTGCCGGACGCGTGATGGTGACCGGCGAGGACATCGGCCGCGCCGTCTACGACGCCATCATCCGCGCCGCAACCACCCTGCGCCCGGACGCTCTCGCGGCCATGCGCGCCGCGCTCGCGCGCGAGCGCTCGCCACGCGGCCGCGCCGTCCTCGGCCAGCTCCTCGAGAACGCTGAGGTCGCCTCGGCCGACCGCGTGCCTCTGTGCCAGGACACCGGCTCGGTGTGGGTGCTCCTCGAGGTCGGGACCGAGGTGTGTGTGAGCAGTGAGACTGCCCGGTTCATCGATGCCGCCGTCGCGTCCGCCTACGAGGATGCGCGGCTGCGCACGAGCATGACAGGCGACCCGCTGTTCGACCGCTCCAACACCGGCGACAACACGCCGGCCTTCGTCGAGGTCGCGATGCGCCCCGGCACCGGCGCGACAGTCCACGTCATGCTCAAGGGGGGCGGCTCGGACAACGCGTCAGCACTTCAGATGCTCGCACCCGGGGACGGCGTGGAGGGTGTCGTGCGATTCGTCACCGAGACGGTCGCCCGCACGGGCGCGGCGGCATGCCCGCCCCTGCTCGTAGGCGTCGGCGTCGGTGGGACGTTCGACAAGGTGGGCGGGCTTGCCAAGAAGGCCCTCCTGCGCGAGATCGGTAGCGCGCATCCGGATCCGCGCGTAGCCGGACTCGAGCGCAGGCTGCACGCGGAGATCGATGCGCTCGGCATCGGCCCGGGAGGGTTCGGCGGGACCGTGACGGCGCTCGCCGTCCACGTGCTGACGGACCCGTGTCACATCGCCTCTCTGCCGGTGGCCGTGAACGTGGGGTGCTCGGCCGTGCGCTCGGTGAGCGTGGAGGTCGGCTGAGGTGGAGCGGGCGCCCGAGCCCGGTATGGCCGCCGGTGCGGCCGCCCCCGAGTCGCGTCGCGGGGTGTACGGGCGACTGCTCGGCAATCCCGGCTTCCGCCGCCTGTGGACGAGCCAGTTCGTCAGCGGCATCGGGGACTGGCTCGTCATCGGCCTGCTCATGCCGCTCGTCACGTCGCTGTCGGGCGGCTCTTCGTTCGCCGTGGCAGGCATCCTCATCGCGAAACTCCTGCCCGCGCTTGTGCTGAGCTCGCTCACCGGGGTCCTCGTCGACCGCTTCGACCGGCGCAGGCTCATGATCGCGTGCGACCTGGCTAGAGCGGCGCTCACGCTCACCTTGCTTTTCACCAACCAGCTCGCACTCATCTACCTCATCGTGTTGCTCATGGAGGTGGGCTCGCTCTTCTTCCATCCCGCCAAGAACGCGCTCATACCGCACCTCGTCGCCGAGGAGGACGTCGCCGCGGCCAACGGCCTGTCCTACACCACCCAGCAGGCGGCGATGCTCGTGGGGTTGACCGCGTCGGGCGCGCTCCTCGCGCTGTTCGAGCGGATCGTCCGGATCGTGCTCGAAAGCGGCCTGCCCCTCATCGACGCGCTGGTTGGCCCCCTCGCTCCGGCGCTGCTCGGTCCCCGCGCGGGCGTGTTCCTCAACTCGCTTACCTTCATAGTGTCGGCCGCGCTCATCTCGCGCATCCGGCTCGTCTCCGACACGCACCGGCAGGAAGTTCGGCTCGACCCGCAGCTCATCGGCAAGGACGTCAGGGACGCATTCCGTTTCCTGCGCGACCACCGCGAGCTGCGCGGGCTGCTCGTCACGATAGGCATGGCGATCTTCGGGGGCGGTGCGATCGTCACGATAGGGCTCGTCATCGTGCCGCAGCAGCTCGTCGGTCGCGTGCCCTTCGCCGACGAGGTACCCTGGCTCGAGCAACTCGCCGCCGCGCCCACCTCGTTCATGCTCGTGTTCCTTGCGACCGGCATGGTCGGCGGCGCACTCGTCGTTCCCCGGCTCGCCGAACGCGTCACGCTCCAACTGCTCTTCCTCGGCGGGGTGGGCGGCTTCGGCCTGGCGATGCTCGCGTTCGCGCTCGTGCGCTCCTATGCCGTGGCGGCGCTCATTACCCTCGTCGCCGGGGTCTGCATCGCCACGGTGACGGTGGCGGGCAACACCTACGTCGTCGCGACCGTGGAAGATGAGATCCGAGGCCGGGTCTTCACCGCCCTCGAGTCGGTGATCAAGGTCTCACTGCTCGCCTCCATGCTGCTGATGGCGCCCTTAGGTGACGTCATCGCCCGCGGTGTCGAGCGACTGCAGCGGGCCTACCCCGAGACCCTCGGGGCGCTTGGCGTCAGCGGGCTTCAGGTGGCGCTCATTGCCGCGTCGTTCATCGTCCTAGGAGCAGCGGTGTATGCTTTCAGGACGCTGGAATGGCGCGCGTGCGAGGAGGCGACGGTGGATGGCTGAGGCGGTGTGGAGGCGCGGCGGCGGTGCCCCGATCGAGGTGTCGCTGCCGGTCGGCCGGGACGCGCTTCGCGCACTGCGAGCCGGCGACGAGGTCGTGCTGAGCGGCCCGGTCTACACCGCGCGTGACGCGACCCACGTGCGACTGCTTGCCGAGCTGCGCGTGGCGGGCGAGCTGCCCCACGGGCTCGCCGGCCAGACGCTCTTCTACGCCGGCCCGACGCCGCCCGCCGCCGGTCGGCCGGCGGGTGCGGTCGGCCCGACGACCGCCAAGCGCATGGACGGCGCGACGCCGACGCTTCTGGCCGCCGGTATCGTGGCGACGATCGGCAAGGGCCCCCGCTCCGAGGAGGTCCGCCGTGCATGCGCCGAGTACGGAGCGGTGTACTTCGCCGCGGTGGGCGGTGTGGCGGCGCTGCTCGCCACGCATGTGCGCGCCGCCGAGACGGTGGGCTATCCCGAGCTCGGCACCGAGGCGCTCGCGCGTCTCGAGCTCGACCGGTTCCCTGCGTTCGTCGCCATCGACGCCCGCGGAGACGACCTGTACCTGACCGCGGCGCTCGAGTGGCGCGGCGCGGCGGGTGCGGATGAGAGTGAGGCCTGATGGTACGGGGTGTGTTCGTAACGGTCGAGGGGTGCGAGGGAACAGGCAAGTCCACCCAGTCCGCACGGCTGGCGGCCGCGCTGCGCGATGCGGGGCTCTCGGTCACCGAGGTGCGCGAGCCGGGAGGCACCCGGCTCGGCGAGGCGGTGCGAGAGGTCGTGCTCGACCGAGCGCACGACGGGCTTGACCCGCGCGCAGAGCTGCTGCTCTACGAGGCCGCCCGGGCCGAGCTCACGAGCTGCGTCATCCTGCCCGCGCTCGCGTCGGGCGGCGCTGTCGTGTGCGACCGCTACTACGATTCGACGACCGCCTACCAGGGCTACGGTCGCGAGTTGCCGCTCGACCAGGTCGTCAAGCTCAACGACTTCGCAGCGTCCGGGCTCGCGCCCGACCTCACCATTGTGCTGGATCTCGATCCGGCCGAGGGCCTGTCGCGGGCGACCGGCGCCGGCGCGGACCGCCTCGAGTCGGAGGCGCTCAGCTTCCACGAGCGCGTCAGGCAGGGCTTCTTGCGCATCGCGGCCGACGAGCCGGCGCGCGTAGTGGTCGTCCCCGCACACGGCTCGCCCGACGAGGTGTTCGCGCGCGTGCTTGCTGCGGCCCGCAAGCTACCGGTCCTCGGCACCGTGCTACACTAGCGCGGCTATGACGAAGGCGTGCGTGTGGGACGAGCTCGTCGGTCAGCGCCAGGTGACCGATCACCTCGCCGAGGCTGTGCGCCGAGGCGTCGTTTCGCACGCCTATCTGTTCGTCGGCCCGGCCGGTGCCGGCAAGAAGACGGCCGCCCGCGCGCTCGCCTGCGCCGTGCTCTGCGACGACGACGCCTGCGGCGTCTGCCCGACTTGCAAGCGCGTCAAGCGCGGCGCCCACCCGGACGTCCGCACCATCGCGCCGGAGGGCGCGGCGACGTACATGGTCGAGCAGATTCGGGAGATCATCCACGACGTGCACCTCTCTCCGGTCGAAGCCGCGCACCAGATCTTCATAGTGGACGCGGCCGACTCGTTCAACGACGGCTCGGCAAACGCCTTCCTCAAGACGCTCGAGGAGCCCCCGGACGACGTCATCATCGTGCTGCTCGCGACCACCTACGACGCGGTCCCGCCCACCATCGCCTCGCGCTGCCAGATCGTGCGCTTCCGGCGCATGGCGCCTCACGACGCCCTCGCGCTGCTGATGGAGCGGACCGGTGCGGGAGAGGCCGAAGCACTCGCGGCACTCGCTGCGACCGGCGGCGTCCTCGCGCGAGCCGGCGAGTTCCTCGACTCCCCGCAGCGCCGGGCCGCGCGCGACCGCATGCTCTCGACCCTGAAGGACCTCGCGGTCTATGACGAGCACGACGTGCTCCAGTCGGCCAAGAGGCTGCTTGCGGCGGCGAAGGCGCCGCTCGACGAGCTGAAGACCGCGCACGCCGAGGAGGCACGGGCCCGCGCCGAGTTCCTCGGCAGCAAGGGACTGAAAGCGCTCGAGGACCGGCAGAAGCGGCAGCTCACGGCGAGGGAACGAGAAGGCGTGGCAGAGGTTCTCAACATCGCTGAGTCCTGGCTTCGCGACTGTCTCGTGATGTCGCAGGGCGCCTCAGACCTCATCGCCAACCGCGACGAGGCCGATGCCATGGAGGAGGTCGCCGCGGTCATCACGCCCGCGGCAGCTGCCCGCGCACTCGCGTCGGTCAAAGAGGCGCGCCGCCGCATCTCGTATAATGTGAGCCCCCAGCTGGCCGTCGAGGCCATGCTCTTCGATATCCGGGAGGTCCTACAGTGCCCACGGTAGTGGGAGTCAAGCTCCGATCAGCACCCAAGGTGCTCTTCTTCGATCCGGCCGGCACCGAACCGGTGCCCGGCCAGGCCGTCGTCGTGCAGACAGAACGCGGGACAGAGCTCGGACAGGTGGTTGACGTGCCGTTTGAGGTGGAGGAATCCGCACTACCCGCGCCACCCAAGCCCGTCGATCGCATCGCGACCGACGAGGACCTCGAGCACGCCGCCGAGCTCGCGAAGAAAGAGCGCGTGGCGATGCGCGCCTACCGCGAGCTCATCGAGGAGCACAAGCTCGACATGAAGCCGGTCGACGTCGAGTACCTGTTCGGCGGCGACAAGATGGTCTTTTACTTCGTCGCCGAGGAGCGCGTGGACTTCCGCGAACTCGTGCGGGAGCTCGCCTCGCGGTTCAAGGTCCGCATCGACATGCGGCAGGTGGGTGTACGCGACGAGGCGCGCATGGTCGGGGGCCTCGGGCACTGCGGTCAGCAGCTATGCTGCGTCAGGTTCTCCGGCGATTTCCAGCCGGTTTCGATCCGTATGGCGAAAGAGCAGGACCTGCCACTCAATCCCTTGAAAATCAGCGGTCTGTGTGGAAGACTCATGTGCTGTCTGCGCTACGAATACGATGCCTACAAAGACTTCAAGTCGCGGGCTCCTAAGCGCGGAGCAAAGGTCGAGACGCCGCTCGGTGATGGCAAGGTGAGCGGGCTGAACACCCCGCGCGAGACGGTCGACATCCGTCTTGCGGAGGGAGGGTCGATCACCGTTCCGCTCGGGGCGATGGAGTGTCCGGGCGGCGGGCGTCCGTGCTGCGTGTCGGCCGAGGCGCTCGAATCGGTCAAGACCGAGGCGGCCCCGAGCGTGCTGGCGAGCCCCGTGCCCGAGCTCGGTGAGTCCGGGCCGCGGAGCCCGGAGGACGAGGACGGTGGCGCCGGTAAGCGCCGCTCGCGCAGGAAGAGCAAGAGCAAGCAGCCCGCCGCGCAGCAAGGAGGCTCGCAGGCCACAGCCGGGGGCCGGGGGGCTCCCAAGGCCGAGGCGCCCCGCGCCGAGGGCGCACAGGCGCAAGGCGACGGGACAGGGTCGTCCGGCAGGCGCAGGCGCAGGCGGCGGTCTTCGCCCAAGGAGAGTGACAGCACCGGGGCTTGAGGCCGCGGAACAGATGCCGACGTAGCTCAGCTGGTAGAGCAACGCACTCGTAATGCGTAGGTCAGGGGTTCGAGTCCCCTCGTCGGCTCCATGGGACTCATCGAGGGCGGTGCTGCGGCGCCGCCCTCGCATTTCCTCTTGAGCGCGCTTGTAACCTGTGTTACATTGTCGCGAACCTGACGCCCGAGCCGACGCGATTCGTCGACTGACGGGCGTTGTCGTATCCTTGGTTCGACGCCTCGGGCACGCATGTGTCGGGGCAGAGGGGCGGTCGCATCGGTCATGCCTTCCGACTACGTCATACTCGGCACATTCGTGCTGTTCGGCGTGGCGTTCGTGGCCGTGACCGTGACGCTCTCGAACCTGCTCAGCCACCAGCGGCCGTCGTTCGAGAAGGGCCGCATCTACGAGTGTGGCGTCGAGCCCGTCGGGCCGCCATGGGTCCAGTTCCGAATCGGGTACTACATCTACGCGCTCCTCTTCGTCGTCTTCGACATCGAAGTGGTCTTCCTCTACCCCTGGGCAGTCGTCTTCGGCCGCATGGGGGCGTTCATCCTGGTGGAGATGGCGGTGTTCGTCGGCATCCTCTTCCTCGGGCTGCTCTATGCCTGGAAGGAGGGGGCGCTCACTTGGCGCTAGACAAGCTGACGGGCGAACATTCGGTCGCGTTCATCAGGAGCGAGCAGCTCTTCGACTGGGCGCGGCGCAACTCACTGTGGTACCTCGCGTTCGGCATCGCGTGCTGCGCGATCGAGGGTCTGATGCACGCGAGTGGTCCGCGCTTCGACTTCGACCGCATGGGCGTGTTCTTCCGCGCCTCCCCGCGCCAGGCCGACGTGATGATCGTGGCCGGAACCGTCAACCGCAAGATGGCAGAGACGGTACGCCTCCTCTACGACCAGATGCCCGAGCCAAAGTGGGTCGTGGCGATGGGGGCGTGTGCGTGCACCGGCGGACCGTTCCGCGAGTACCCCAACGTGGTGCTCGGCGTTGACAAGATCGTACCCGTCGATGTCTACATCCCCGGATGCCCGCCGCGCCCCGAGTCGGTGCAGTACGGCTTCATCCAGCTGCAGGAGAAGATCAAGCGACAGACCGAGGAGCGCAATGCTGCCCGACGTGACCGTCGTTAGAGCGGCGCTTTCAGGCGTGACCGACGCCGAGGTGTCCACCGTGACCCTTGGCGTCGTCGCGCGCGTGTCGGCGGGCGACGCGCCCGTGGCGCTCGCAGCGCTCAAGGCGAGCGCACTTGACTTCGTGATGCTCGTCGACCTGCTCGGCACCGACACCGGCGAGGACATCGAGATCACTTACCACCTCCGCTCGCTCTCCCGCGATGAGGAGCTCTACGTCAAGTGCGCACTGCCCTACGACTCCGTGCTGCACTCGGTATGGAACGTCTACGCGTCAGCGCTGTTGCCCGAGCGCGAGACCGCCGAGCTCTTCGGACTGACGCTCGCCGGCCACCCGAACCCGGCTCGCCTACTGACCGCTGAGGACAGCGAGCCGTTCCTGCGCAAGTCGGTGCCGGTCCGCACGCTCGAGGAGGTGCGCGACCGGTGACCGATCCGCGCGACACCGTCCTTGCCCACGGGCTGCAGGCCGAGGGGACCTACGACACGGGCAGGGCGCCGACAGGCATCAGGCGCATTCCCCGCGGAGTGGATGGGCTTGCCACCGAGCATCTCGTCGTCAACATCGGCCCGCAGCACCCCTCGACCCACGGCGTGCTGCGCCTCGTCGCGGAACTCGACGGCGAGGAGATCGTGAACGCCGAGGTCGCCGTCGGCTACCTGCACCGCGGCATCGAGAAGCTCGGCGAGCACCGGCGCTACCACCAGCTCGGCACGCTCATGGACCGGGGCGACTACGTCTCGGGCATCCACGGAGAGCTTGCCGTCGCACTCGCCACCGAACAGCTTCTCGAGGTCGAGGTGCCGCCGAAGGCCCAGTGGTTGCGTAGCATGATGAGCGAGATCAACCGCATCGCGAGCCACCTCGTCTGGTTCGGGACGTTCGGCCTGGACTGCGGCGCGATGGGGCAGTTCCTCTACGCGGTGCGCGATCGTGAGGCGCTCCTCGACATCCTCGAAGCGGTCTCGGGCCAGCGCATGATGTTCAACTACGTGCGGCCCGGCGGTGTCGTGGCGGACCTGCCCGCGGATGCCGAGCAGAAGCTCCGCATGTTCCTTCGGACCATCGACGGCTACCTGGACGAGCACCACGCCCTGCTCGGCGGCAACGAGATCTTCCAGAGGCGCGTGCGCGGGGTCGGCGTGCTGGACAGAACGACCGCGCTCTCGTTCGGGCTGACCGGCGCGAACCTGAGATGCACGGGCGTGCCCTACGACGTGCGGCGCGACAAGCCCTACGCGGCCTACGGCGAACTCGAGTTCGACGTGCCCCTCGGCTCGACCGGGGACGCTTGGGACCGCTATCTCGTGCGCATGGAGGAGATGCGGCAGGCCGTGCGCATGGTGCGGCAGTGCATCGACGGTCTCCCTGAGGGCGATGTGATGGCCAAGGTACCCAAGGTCCTCCGGCCGCCCGCCGGCGAGTCGTACGCGTGCGTCGAGTCCCCGCGGGGTGAGCTAGGCGTGCACCTGGTCTCGAGCGGCTCGGACACACCGTACCGCTTCCGCTACCGGGGCCCGTCGCTCTTCGCGATGCAGGTGCTCGAGGAGATCCTGCCGGGCCACCTGCTCGCCGACGCCATCATGCTGATCGGCAGCGTGGACATCGTTCTCGGGGAGATCGACCGGTGAGCGCCGTGCTGTCAGCCCTTCTCCCGGTGCTCGCGGCGCTCGGGCTGATGCTGGTCAACGGCGTGGTTCTCATCTACATGCTGCGCAAGGTGCTCGGCCACCTCCACCTGCGCCTCGGTCCGGTCCACGTGGGGCCCAAGGGCCTCGTGCAGACCACCGCCGACGTGCTCAAGCTGCTGTCCAAGGAGGACGTGACCCCGAACGGCGTGGACCGCTGGATGTACGTACTCGCGCCGGTCATCGTCTTCATCCCGTCGCTCATGGCCTACGCGGCGATCCCCTTCTCGGAGACGTTGCGCATCACGCGGCTGGAGACGGGGCTGCTCTACACCTTCGCGGTGCTCTCGCTCGTACCGCTCGGCGTGATCATGGCGGGATGGGCCTCGGCCAACAAGTACTCGCTCATCGGTGGCCTGCGCGCCGCCGCCCAGCAGGTCGCCTACGAGGTGCCGCTGCTGCTCTCGGTGCTGCCGGTCGTCATGATCGTCGGCTCGCTCGATCTCGCCGAGATCGTCGCCTTCCAAACGGGTGTGTGGCTCGGGTTCATTCCGCGCTGGTTCATCATCTTGCTGCTGCCGTCGTTCGTGATCTTCCTGATCGCGGCGCTCTGCGAGCTGAACCAGACGCCGTTCGACATGTCCGAGGCCGAGTCCGAGCTCGTCGCGGGATTCGCGACCGAGTACTCGTCGATGAAGTTCGGGTTGATCTTCCTCTCGGAGTTCAGCAACTCGTTCGTCATCAGCGCGCTTGCGGTGACGCTGTTCTTCGGCGGCTGGACGCTCCCGTTCGTGCCCGAATTGCTCGTCGCCCCCATAGCGCCGGTCATCTTCGTGCTCAAGACCTACATCGGGATCTTCGTGCTCATGTGGATCCGCGGCACGCTGCCGCGCGTGCGCATCGACCAGCTCATGAACCTCGGCTGGAAGTGGCTCATCCCGATCTCGCTTGCCTGGATCATGCTCGTCGGCGTGGTCGTCAAGCTCGCGGCGCCGGGGGGTGTGAGCTGATGTGGGGTAAGGGCATCCTCACCGGCATGCGCATCACGATGCGCAACATGCTGCGCGGGCCGATCACCGTGAAGTACCCGTACGAGAAGATCGAGCTTCCCGAGCGGGCGCGCTGGGCGGTCGTGCCGACGTTTCACGACGACGGTACCCCGAAGTGCACCGCGTGCATGGCATGCATCCGCGCGTGTCCCGACCACATCCTCGAGCTCGAGGTGACGACACGCGAGGACAAGACCAAGCACATCGAGCGCTACTCCTACGAGCTCGGCGCCTGCATGATGTGCGGCCTGTGCGTCGAGGCGTGCCCGTTCGCGGCTATCGAGATGGACCACGACTACGAACTTGCCCGCTTCTCGCCCGACGAGCTGACGATCGACCTGCTCGCGGACATCGACGCGGCGCCGATCAAGCGCGAGCGCCCGGCCGCGCCGCCGCGCGAGGCGAAGCCCGCCGAGGAGTCGACGGTGCCTGCGCACTCCGTCGCGCCCGAAGCGCCCGCGCCCGCCGAGGAGCCCGAGGAGGCGACCGAATGACCGAGACCGTCAACGGCGTCGTCTTCACCATCCTCGCGTTCGCGTCCATCGGAGGCGCGGTCGGTATGCTCACGACCCGCAACATCATCCACGCGGCGTTCTGGCTGCTCGAGGTGATGGTAGCCGTCGGTGGGCTGTACCTGCTGCTGTCCGCCGAGTTCCTCGCCGTCGTGCAGATCCTCGTGTACGCGGGTGCCGTCTCGGTGCTCATGCTCTTTGTCATCATGTTGACGCTGCGCCGCCGGGAGGACTCGGTACGCCCCGTCGAGGTCTCGATCGGCGGTGGCATCCTGGCCGCCGTGTTCGGCGTGGTGATGTACGTCGCGATCGCGCAGTACGGCGACCGCGTGGTCGAGATGCCGGCTGCGGTCCCGGATACCGCGGCTCTCGGCGAGTTGCTCTTCACGAAGTGGGCGCTGCCGTTCGAGGTGGCCTCGCTCGTCTTGCTGGTCGCGCTCGTCGGCGCGGTATGGTGGTCGAAGGAGGAGGGACGCTGATGGAAGTCGGGCCCTCGGCATTCCTCGGCCTGGCGGCGGTGCTGTTCACCCTCGGGCTCTACGGCGCCGTTGCGCGCAAGAGCGCGGTGATGGTGCTGATGTCGCTCGAGCTGATGGCGGTCTCCGTCAACCTCAACATGGTCGCGCTATCCCGGTTCGTCACCCCGACCGAGATGACCGGCCAGTTCTTCGCGATCTTCACGATGGTGGTGTCGGCCGCCGAGATCGGGCTCGGACTCGCGCTCGTGCTCGCGATCTACCGACGCACACGCACCGTCGAACTGTCCTCGATCGATTCACTGAAGGGGTAGCGTGGCTTACGTCGCACTCATACCGCTGCTCCCGGCCTTCGTCTTCGCGTTGATGGCCCCGCTCTCGCGCGCGGCCCGAAACCGCGTGCGCTGGCTCGGCCTCGTCGGCGTCGGCGCGTCGCTGCTGCTCTCGCTCGCCGCTTTCGCCGCGGTATGGCCCGGGGGCCACGGGGGAGAGGCCGCCTACCACGCGTCGTGGCCGATCGCCCAGGTGGGCGGGGTCGATCTGTCGCTCGGCCTGTTGCTCGACCCGGTCGCGGCGATCATGCTGCTCGTCGTGGCGATCGTGGGCGTGTGCGTCCAAGTCTACTCGCTCGGCTACATGCATCGCGACGAGCGGGTGGGCTGGTACTTCGCCGTGCTGACGCTGTTCACCTCGGCGATGCTCGCGCTCGTGCTCGCCGACAACTTCCTCATGCTGTATATGGCCTGGGAGGTCATGGGGCTGTGTTCGTACCTGCTCATCGGGTTCTGGCACGAGCAGGAGGCGCCCCGCAAGGCGTCACAGAAGGCGTTCCTGACCACGCGGGTCGGTGACGTCGGCTTCGCGATCGGGCTTGCCGTCATGTACGCGACTGTCGGCTCGTTCGACTTCGACGCCGTGCTCGGCTCGGCAGGCTCGTGGGCGCCCGGCGTTGCAACAGCGGTGGCGCTGCTGCTGCTCTTCGGCGCGATGGGTAAGTCGGCCCAGGTGCCGCTGCATGTCTGGTTGCCCGACGCGATGGCCGGCCCGACGCCCGCCTCGGCGCTCATCCACGCGGCCACGATGGTTGCGGCCGGCGTGTACCTCGTGGGCCGGGCCCTACCGATCTTCGAGGCGAGCGGCGTGGCGCTCACCGTGACGATGTTCATCGGGGCGCTCACCGCGCTGCTCGGCGGGCTCATGGCGGCCGTGCAGCACGACGTCAAGAAGGTGCTCGCGTACTCGACGATCAGCCAGCTCGGCTACATGTTCCTCGCGATCGGAGCGGGCGGGGCGATCGCTGGGATGTTCCATCTCGTGACGCATGCGTTCTTCAAGTCGCTGCTGTTCCTCGGTGCGGGCGTCATCATCCACGCCGCACATACGCAGGACATGCGGGAGATGGGCGGGCTCGCCCGGCACATGAAGGTGACGTCGGTGACCTTCGGCATCGGGGCGCTCGCGCTTGCCGGCATCTTCCCGTTCTCGGGCTTCTGGTCCAAAGACGAGATCCTCTACGCGGCATGGAGCCACGGCCACTACGTGACGTTCTTCGTGGCGCTCGCCGCGGCGTTCGTCACCGCCTTCTACGTTGCCCGACTCTGGTTCCGCGTCTTCACCGGTCCCGAGCAGAACGACCATCTCGAGGAGGGCCACGGCGAGATGCTCGCGCCGATGACCCTGCTTGCCGCCATCACGACGGTGATCGGGTTCAGTGCGCCGTTCTTCTCCGAGTTCCTCGGCCACAAGGGTCACTGGCCGGACCCGGCGATCGCCATCGGCTCGTCGGTCGTCGCGCTCGCCGGTCTCACGCTCGGCTGGTGGGCGTACGGCCGCCGGCACCTCGTGCTCAACACGCGCTCGCTCAAGCAGCGGGCGGGCCAGGGATACACCGTCCTCGAACAGCGGTTCTACTTCGACATCACCTACGACTACCTCGTCATCCGCCCTTACATGCTCGCTACCGAGGCACTCGCGCGCTTCGACCGCGATCGTGTCGACGGGGTGGTGAACGGGGCTGCCGCGCTGTGGCGGCGCGTGACCGAGGTCTCGTGGGCCTTCGACGGGCGCGTGATCGACCGGCTCGTCAACGAAGCGGCGCGCGGCGCGCGCGTCGCCGGCGCCAACATGCGCCGCATCCAGGCGGGACGAATCCAGACCTACCAGCGCTACATGCTCGGAGCCCTCGTGCTCTTCATGCTGTGGATCGTGGTGAAAGGGGCCTAGGGGATGTTGCCACTCCTGACGACCATCGTGTTCCTGCCGCTCGTCGGCGCGGCGATCACGGCCTTCCTGCCGAAGGACCGTGCCGGGTTGCCGCGTATGGTGGCGCTCGTGGTCTCGCTCATTGATCTCGCGCTCGTGATCTGGCTCGTCGCGAGCTTCGACGCGGGTGGCGGGCTGCAGTTCGTCGAGCGCGCCCGGTGGATCCCCGAAGCCGGTATCCAGTACTTCATGGGAGTGGACGGCATCTCCCTGCCGCTACTCTTCCTCTCGGCGCTGCTGCTGCCCATCTCGATTCTCGCGTCGTGGAAGGTCTCCGAGCGACCCTCCTTCTACTTCGCGATGATCCTGCTGCTCGCCGTCGGCATGAACGGAGTGTTCGTAGCGCTCGACTTCGTGCTCTTCTACGTGTTCTGGGAGCTCGTGCTCGTCCCGATGTACTTCCTCATCGCCGTGTGGGGCGGCCCGCGGCGCGAGTACGCCGCGATCAAGTTCTTCCTCTACACGCTGTTCGGCTCGGTGTTCATGCTCGTCGGCATCCTCGCGCTCTACCTGCATCCGGCCGGGGGCACGTTCGACATGATGGCGCTCGCCGGCTCGGGATTCCCCGCGGGCTTCCAGTGGTGGGCGTTCGCCGCGTTCTTCCTCGGCTTCGCGGTCAAGGTGCCGGTCTTCCCCTTCCACACCTGGCTTCCTGACGCACACGTCGAGGCGCCGACCGCCGGCTCGGTCCTGCTCGCCGGCATCCTGCTCAAGATGGGGACGTACGGCTTCGTGCGCGTGAGCCTGCCCCTGCTGCCGGAGGCCGCAGCCACGTGGGCATGGTTCGTCGCGCTCCTCGGCGTGATCTCGATCGTCTACGGAGCGGCGGTCGCGTTCGCGCAGACGGACCTCAAGAAGCTCGTCGCCTACTCATCCGTCTCCCACATGGGCTTCGTGATGCTCGGCATCGCCTCGGCTACACCCGAGGGACTCAACGGCGCTGTTGCCATCATGTTCGCGCACGGCGTGATCACCGGCATGCTCTTCCTGCTGGTCGGCATGGTCTACGAGCGCACACACACCCGCATGATCGCCGACGTCTCGGGGCTCTCCAAACAGGCCCCTGTCGCGGCGGGCATGCTCGCGTTCGCGTCGTTCGCCTCACTCGGTCTGCCCGGTCTTGCCGGGTTCGTCGGTGAGTTCCTGAGCCTCGTCGGGGCGTGGCGCTCCGAGCTCGTGCCGTCCGGCTTGGTGATCGCCGCGGCGGTGGGAGTGCTGCTCGCTGCGGCGTACATGCTCTGGATGGTGCAGCGCACGGTGCTCGGTACCCAGAGCAAGGAGGTCGAGGGCATCACCGACCTGACACGCCTGGAGATCGGCATCCTCATACCGCTCGTCGTCATCACCGTCGTCATGGGCGTGTACTGGTCGAGCATCCTTCGCTACGTCGATCCTGCGGTCAACGCGCTACTTGCATCGATGGGGGCCGTCTAGATGCTCTCCGGCTACTGGCATTTCGTCCCCGAGGTACTCGTCGTCGCCGGCGCGCTTGTCGCGCTGTTCGGCGAGTTCATGCCGGGGCGCGGACGGGGAGCCGCCTACATCGCCGCCGCGCTCGCCGCGCTCGCCGCGCTGCTCGTAGCCTTCGGTGGCACGGGCGCCCCGATGGTCTTCGGCCTGGTCGAGCCGGACGGCATTGCGAGGTTCGCGCGCGCCGGCGTTGCCGGGCTGACGGCGGTCTGGGCGCTCTGGGTCGCCGGCCGGGGCATGCCCGACGAGCGCCGGCGCGACGCGGTGGCGTTCGCGATGTTCGCCGCGGCCGGCGGCATGCTGTTGAGCATGGCCGAGGACTTGATCGTCATGTACATCGCGCTCGAGCTTTCGACCATGCCCGCGTACGTCCTCATGGGCTACCGGCGCCGTGATGTCGAAGGCCTCGAGGGCGCGCTGAAGTACTTCCTGCTCGCGATGCTCACGAGCATCCTGATGCTCTACGGCCTGTCGTTCCTCTACGGGATCTCGGGCTCCACCGCCTTCGCCGACATCACACTCGGGGGCTCAGGTGCGCTCGGACTGGTGGCGGTGTTGCTCACGCTCGTGGGCCTGCTCGCGAAGATGTCGGCCGCTCCGTTTCACTACTGGGCGCCCGACGCCTATGCCGGGGCGCTGCCGTCGTCGGTCGCCTTCGTCTCGACCGTGCCCAAGATCGCCGGCATCACCGTGATCGCGCGGCTGATGGCGGCCATCGCACCGGAGATGCCTGAGCTCGTCGGCGTGCTCGCGGTCGCGTCGGCGGCGTCGATGGTTCTCGGCAACCTGGCGGCGCTGCCGCAGAGCGAGCTGCGCAGACTAATGGCGTACTCCGGCGTCGCGCACACGGGCTACCTGCTCATGGCGCTCGCGCCCGGCACCGACATCGGGTACGCGGCCGCTGTCTTCTACGCGGTGGCCTACTCCGTGCCGTCGATGGCCGTCATGCTTGTGGTCGCTGAGGAGGGGACCGGGATCACCGACCTCGGCCAGCTCGCGACCCGCCGGCCGTGGCTCGCGTGGTCGATGGTGCTGTGGCTACTCTCGCTCATAGGCATCCCGCCGCTCGCCGGCTTCTTCGGCAAGCTCTACCTCTTCGGCGCAGCGGTGGACGGTTCACTCTGGCTCCTTGTGGTCCTCGGCATCCTGACGAGCGTGGTCTCCGCGGGCTACTACTTCCGCATCGTGCGCGAGATGTTCTTCGGCGAGAGCCCGGTCGCACGAGGCGGGGGCCCGGTGGTCGCGGAGCAGCCTGCCGCGATGGTCGCACTCGTGGTGCTCGCGGTTGCCGTCGCCGCTATCGGCATCGGCGCCTCGCCGCTGTTGCGCGGGATCGGGGCACTTCTCGGGTAGCCACTCGCCGCAACGACCTGCGGATGGTGGTGTGATGGAGATGCCTGTGCCGGGCGGCCGTGGCGAAGGGGCCGGGGGTATACTCTCGGCGGACCAGCCTGCCGCCGAGCGAGGAGCACATGGACACCGATCGCCCCGACATCACCCCCGACGTAACGCCAGACAGCACGCCGGTCGGCAAGCCCGCAGACCCCGGCTCATGGCCGCCGGTGCAGCCGGAGGCGCCCGCCTCGCCGACCGCCTCCGATGCCCGGGAACCTGACGCCGCGTACGTGACCGTGGAGGGCCCCCTGCCCGTCTGCGAGTACACGGGCGCGCTCGGCGAGGAGCCGTGCGAAGAGCCCGCGCTCGTCAAGCGCTGGTCGAGTGCAGCGGTCGTGACCGCGGCCGGCGTGGGCTCCGTCGTCGGGGGCGTGCTCGTCGCGGCCGGTATCGTATGGGCTCTCGGTCTCATTCCCGGCGTGCGCCCGATCGCCTCGTCGCCCGAGTCATCCGCTCGTCCGAGTGAACAGCGGATCACCGTGGACGAGAACGTCAATGCTGCGGTGGCCGTGGCCTCGAAGGTGACGCCCTCGGTCGTCAACGTATCGGTGGAACAGCAGTTCCGCAACGTCTTCACCGGTGCGGTCGAGTGGCGCGAGGTGGGCAACGGCAGCGGGGTCATCATCCGCGACGACGGCTACATTCTCACGAACTACCACGTCATCGAGAATGCCGACCGGATAGTGGTTACCGTCGGCGTCCAGGACGTCGAAGCCGAGGTGGCCGGCGTCGATCCTTCCACGGACCTTGCCGTGCTCAGAGTCCCGGGTACCGACCACCCCGCAATCAAATTCGGTTCCTCAGCCGATCTCGAGGTCGGCCAGTTCGTCGTAGCGGTCGGCAGCCCGTTCGGACTCGAGAAGACGGTGACCGCCGGCATCATCTCGGCGCTGCAGCGCACCCCCGAGGGCGAGGGGCTCGGCATCGCCCGGTACACCAACCTCATCCAGACCGATGCCGCCATCAACCCGGGCAACTCCGGTGGCGCGCTCGTCGACGCCGAAGGCAGACTCATCGGCATCAACACCCTCATCCAGTCGCCGACGGGCGCAGTCGGCACGCCGCAGTCGGCGGGCATCGGGTTCGCCATTCCGGTCGACTTTGCGGCCACCGTCGCCGATCAGCTGATCGAGACCGGCCGCGCCATCCACCCGTACATGGGCGTGCAGTCGATCACCATCGATGAGAACCTCGCGATCCAGTTCGATCTGCCGGTGAGGGCCGGAGCGCTCGTGCAGTTCGTGGAGCCCGGGTCGCCCGCCGATGCCGCCGGCATCCGCCGCGGCGATATCGTCACTTCGGCCGGCGGTCGGGACATCACCCGGGCCGAAGACCTCGTGGCCGTCGTGCGCTCCTCGAGTGTCGGCGACGTGCTCGACATCACAGTGGTGCGCGCCGACACCGAGCGCGACCTTAAGGTCACCCTCGGCTCGGATGCCGATCGACAGTGAAGGTCACGCTCATCGCGGTGGGGCGTCTGAAGGAGCCACACTGGCGTGACGCCGCGGCCGAGTACCTCAGGCGGCTGCGCCCGTACGCGATTGTCGAGGTCGTCGAGGTCCCAGACCGTGACGTCACGCGTGACGAAGCGCGTGCGGTCGCGGGGGAGGGCGCGGACGTGCTCGGCGCCCTGCCCGCCGGTGCGCACGTGATCGCGCTTGAGATCGGTGGGCGCCAGCTGTCCTCCGAGGACTTCTCGGCCGAGCTGCAGAGCCACATGCTTGAAGGCCGCAGCCACGTGGCGTTCGTGCTCGGCGGAGCAGCCGGCCTCGCCCCGGAGGTCCTGGCGCGCGCGGATGCCCGCACGAGCCTCGGACCGATGACGCTGCCGCACCAGCTCGCGCGGGTGGTGCTGCTCGAGCAGGTCTACCGGGCGTTTCGCATCATGCGCGGGGAGCCGTACCACCGGTAGGGGACCGTTCGGCGCACCCGCGCCGCGGCGAGCTGACACATCCGCGTGCGTTGCCGCTCGGGAGGCAGCGCGCTATCCTGGATAGCCTGCTGTTTCGCTCACCTGCCGAGGAGATCCTGACCCGTGAGAGAACTCGCCGCCGCGCTCGTACGTGACGCGCTCGCCGCCGCCATCGAGGCTGGCGAGGTGAGCCTCGCCGAGACGCCGGAGGTCCGGGTCGAGCGTCCGCGCGACCCCGCGCACGGCGACTGGGCGACCAACGTCGCTATGGTCTCGGCCAAGGCGGCCGGGATGAACCCGCGCGCGCTCGCCGAGGCGATCGCGGCGCGGATGAGCGGGCACGACGACGTGGCTGCGGTCGAGGTCGCCGGCCCGGGCTTCATCAACCTGCGCCTCTCGGCCCACGCTCTGCAGCGGGTGCTCGTCGAGGCGCGGACGGCGGGCGCGGGCTTCGGTTGCGTCGACGAGGGCGCCGGGCGCAAGGTGCAGGTCGAGTTCGTCTCGGCGAACCCCGTGGGCCCGATGCACGTGGGTCACGGCCGGTGGGCCGCACTCGGCGACAGCATGGCCCGCGTGCTCGACCACGCGGGCTGGGACGTCCGGCGCGAGTTCTACATCAACGACCAGGGTGTGCAGATGGACGTGTTCGCCCGCTCGGTCGCCGCGCGCTATCTGGAGCTCTGCGGCCGGGAGGTCGAGTTCCCCGAGGAGGGGTACCGGGGCGCGTACATCGTCGAGATCGCGCGCGAGATCCACGAGGCAGAGGGTGACGTGTGGGCCGAAGCCGAGCCCGCGAAGCGTGAGGCCCACTTCCGCGAGAAGGCCTACGTGCAGGTGCTGGCACACCTCGATCAGGTGCTGCACGGTATGGGCGTGGACTTCGATGTCTGGTTCTCCGAGCGCACACTGCACGAGCCCGGTCCCGACGGCGCACCGAGCGCCATCGAGCGGGCCTTCGCCCGGCTCGCCGCAGCCGGCCACCTCTACGAGCACGAGGGTGCGCTGTGGTTCCGCTCGACGGAGTTCGGTGACGACAAGGACCGCGTTCTGCGTAAGGCCGACGGGTCCTACACCTACTTCGCTGCCGACATCGCCTACCATGCCGACAAGTACGACCGCGGCTTCGACCGGGTCATCGACATCTGGGGTGCGGACCATCACGGCTACGTGAAGCGGATGGAGGCCGCGGTGGCCGCTCTCGGGCACGAAGGCAAGCTCACGGTGGTGATCGGCCAGCTCGTGAACCTCTTTCGCGGGGGCGAGGTCGTGCGGATGAGCAAGCGCACGGGCGAGATGGTGACGTTCGAAGACCTGCTCGACGAGGTCGGCCCGGACGCGGCGCGCTACTTCTTCCTGCGCCGCTCGACCGACCAGGCGCTCGACTTCGACATCGCCCTCGCCAAGGAGCAGTCGAGCGACAACCCTGTCTACTACGTGCAGTACGCGCATGCGCGCATCTGCGCGATCCTGCGCAAGGCGGCCGGCGCCCACACCGCCGACACGAGCGTGGACATCGCGGCAACCGCCGCCGACCTCGTGCGCGACGACGCACCGCTTGGCCTGCTGTCCGGCGATACCGAACTCGCGCTCATGCGCAAGCTCGCGGAGCTCGCCGACGTGGTGGAGGTGGCCGCGCGCCAGCTCGCGCCCAACAAGCTGACGCGCTACGCGGAGGACCTCGCGGCGTCGTTCCACCAGTTCTACACGCAGTGCCGTGTGGTCGACCCGGACGAGCCGGAGCTGACCGCCGCGCGCCTGTACGCGGTCGATGCGACGCGCATCGCTCTGGCGACGGTACTCGGGCTCGTCGGCGTGACCGCTCCGGAACGGATGTAGGAGGAACCCATGGGCAAGCCCAGCACGCCGCGGCCGCCCGCGGTGCCGGACCGCAAGACCGCCGCCGACCTCGCGCCGGTGCTTCCCATGACGGCCGAAGTGCGAGACGGGCACCTGTGGATCGGCGGGGTGGACACGGTCGAGCTCGCGCGTGAGGCGGGGACGGCCCTCTACGTCATGGACGAGGCGACCATACGGCACCAACTCTCCGAATACGCGCGCTGGACGCGCTACCACTGGCCCGACGTCGACGTCGTCTACGCCGGCAAGGCGTTCCTCTCGCTCGAGATGGTGCGCATCGTCGCCGAGGAGGGCTGCTGTCTGCTCTGCGCCTCGGGCGGCGAGCTCGCCTACGCCGTGCGTGCCGGGTTCCCGATGGAGCGCGTCCAGGTTCACGGCAACAACAAGACGCCGGCCGAGCTCGCCGAGTGCCTCGAGGCAGGCGTCGGCCGCATCGTGGTCGACAATTTCGAGGAGATGGAGCGCCTGTCGGCGCTGGCCTCTGCGCGCGGCCAGACGCAGAAGGTCCTCATCCGTGTGACGCCCGGCGTGGAGGCTGACACCCACGACTTCATCATGACCGGTGCCGAGGACTCGAAGTTCGGGTTCGGCCTGAACCAGGGACTCGCGATGGAGGCGGTCAGGCGCGCCATCGAGCTTGAGGGGATCGAGTTCGAGGGCCTGCACATGCACATCGGTTCGCAGATATTCGCGCTCCACAGCTTCGCGCGGGCGATCGAGGTGATCGTCGCGTTCATGCGCGAGATCGAGAGCGAGACCGGACAGGCAGTGCGTATGCTCGACGTCGGAGGCGGGCTCGGTGTGGCCTACGGCGCGCCCGACGAGCCGTCCACCGTGAAGGACTTCGGCAAGGTTGTCGTCGACGGCATCAAGGAGGAGTGCGAGAAGCACGGCCTCGCGGTGCCGAGGATGGCGGTCGAGCCGGGCCGTTCGATCGTCGCGAACGCGGGCGTGACGTTGTACACGGTCGGGTCTATCAAGGAGATCCCGGACATCCGCACCTACGTGGCGGTCGACGGTGGTATGTCCGACAACATCCGGACCTCGCTCTACGACGCGCACTACGAGGCGCTGCTTGCCAACAAGGCCGACCAGCCGCGCGAGATGGTGGCCACGGTCGCGGGCAAGCACTGCGAGAGCGGCGACATCGTCGTGAACGACGCGCCGCTGCAGTGCCCCGAGCCCGGCGACGTACTCTGCGTCTGCGCGACCGGCGCCTACTGCCAGTCGATGGCGAGCAACTACAACAAGCAGGTTCGCCCGGGTGTGGTCTTCGTGCGCGACGGGACGTGGCGCTGGGTCATCAGGCGGGAGAGCTACGACGACCTCATGCGCAACGACGTGCTGGAGGGATAGCGGAGGTGCTTCGGCGCGTGCCCTTTGCTGCGTTCCTCCCAGCCGTCCTGGCGGTTGCCATCGTCGTGTCCGCGGGGTGCGGGCGCACGGTGCCGGGCGACGGTACCGCCGGGGAGCGCCCGGCTGTCGACGTGCCCGCACAAGCCATGTCGACCGAGCGCAAGACAGCCGAGCTCGCCGAGGGCTTCCCGTTCCAGGTCCCCGTCTACGATGCGAAGGTGCTCTCGACCCAGGAGGTCACGCCGGGAACGCTGTGGGGCTATGACCTTCGGTCCACAGAGCCGGCCGAGTCGGTCGCGGAGTGGTACCGCCGGGCGTACGCGGGGGCCAACTGGGTACTCGACCGCGAGGAGCCGCTCGAGGACGGGAGCGGGTGGGGTGTCGCGCTCTACCTCTCGAAGGGTGCCGGGGCGCAGTCGGTGATCACGGTCCGGGCGGAGCCGGGCGGCAGCACCTCGGTGTCGGCGACCGTCGGCCTCGACGCGGGGATCGGGGACATGTTCTAAGCGGTGTCCGCTGCGCTCAGCCGAGCAGCTGCACGATGCCCGTGTACGTGACGTAGGCACCCGCCGCGCCGAGGACTCCGGCAACAAGGCGTTGGCCGTACGCGCCGAGCCAGGCCTTCATGCGCTCGAGCACGCGGGCGGACTGGGCGGGGAACAGCAGGTAGATCACGATCGGGAGCGCGAGCATCCACTGGAGCGCGAGCGCGAACAAGACGAGCGCGACCACTTCGCCGACGCGGCTCGAGGTGGTCTCGAGTATCACAGCAAGGCCCCCGAGCAGGTAGGCGTACTGGACTCCAGGTGACGCGGTAACGACCGCCCCGGTGAGGAATGCGGTGCGCGGTCGGATGTTCTCGGCACGCTCGACCCAGCTCGGGCCTTCTTGCGTGGCACGGCGCGTCCAGAGCCACGCGGCAAGGAGCACGAGGCCAAGGCCGATCGCGATGACCAACCGGGCATCCCATGCACCGGAGTCCAGTCTGAAGCTCTCACTGTCCGGCAGCGGCAGGACGAAGAGCACCGCCAGCCCGAGCACGGTACGAAATGTCGCGTTGCCCAGTATGAAGAAGAAGGCGTTGGCGACCGGACGGGCTGTCCCGAGCAGGGCGATCACCAGGATCGTCCAGGTCGGCAGTATCGAGCCGGCTATGACAAACGGCGCTATCCCGGTGAGCGTGGCCACAGTCGCGGCTTGCCCCTCTCTGTGGTGCCGGAGGCCCTGCGTGTGGATGCATCGTGTCACAGCGGCGCTCATCGGCGCTACCAGGCAAGCCCCCCTTCATCCGCTTGCAGGCCCGTGTCGGATGCCCGCCCGCCCTGCGCGAGCGTAGTCCACACCGTGCCGGTCCGGGCGTCGCGGAATGCGAGTCGCAGGCCGTCGGGCGACCACGCGGGGTCGGTGGGCGTCGCGGTTCCCGTATCTATCTGCGTCGCCGAGCCGCTCGTCACGTCGATGACCCACAGCCGGAGCTCGTCACCGGCGCGTGCGCTTCCGGTCACGGCGACACGAGATCCGTCAGGCGAACAGCGCGGGGTGAAGAGCGTCGCCGCTTCGAAGAGGGCGTGTGCACCCTCGGTAAGCCGCCAGAGTGTGGCCGGCTGTTGGGCGGCACCCACGACGATCAGCGCGTTCGTCTGGTGGTCGAGGCAGAAGGAGCCCCCCGCATCCACCGGCAGTGCGAGGGTGCCCTCGGTATCCTGCGCGAGGTCCGCGAACCCGACGGTGCTCGTCTGCTCTCCGCTCACTGTGAGCCAGAGCACGTCTTCGACATCGTCATGCATCGCCTCCCCAACGAGCGAGCCGAGATCGGTCTCCCAAAGGGTCTCGGGTCTCCAGTCACCGGTGGCCGCCGTCTCGAACCGGGCGTGCGGGCCGTCGAGCGAGACCCAGGTCACCGCGTCACCACTTCGCGAGGACCGGAGCGACCAGGGGTCCACTCCGTCGGCGACCAGACGTTCTGCGCTGTCCTCGATGGTCCATATCGAGCCATCGCGCACGAAGCTCAGTCCCTCGAGGTCGGCGAGGATATCCGGAGCGGCCGGTGCCCTGGTTGCCTCCGGCGCGCTGTCCTGCCCCTGCGGCCCCCCGTTCGCGCACCCCACGCCCACCGCCGCGAGGGCGAGCGCGAGCAGCGCGATGATGGCGCGGGGCGGATTCCCGCGCCCGTGCGTGCGCCTAGCGCACATGGCCGACGGCGGGCAGCAGGGTGTCCGGTCCCATAAGGCCCTCGATGACCACGAGCACGTCTTCGACCTGAATCGTTGCATGGGTCCTCCATTCGTCGGCGAAGTAGGCGACCGTCCGTCCGTCGATCTTGGCGAACTCCGGCCCGTCGGTGCCGTCGCCGGCCGACTCGAACGGCTCGTCGCTCTTGAGTCCCTTCGACTGCGTCACGAGCATCGGGCCTTCGGGTGTGTCGTACCGCTCGATCCACGCGGGCATGGCGGGGGCCGCCTCGCCGTGGGCCCCGGGTACCGTGTAGCCCGATTCGACGAGCGACCAGCCGGCAGGCGGTACGATGGCACGCGGCACGAAGCCGAGGAGCGAGGAAGGCGCGGAGGACGGTGCTGCAGGCCTGAAGCCGAGATCCTCCACGGTGTGGAGGTCACCCATGGGGTAAGGCCTGTCGAACGCCGCCGGCTCGATGGCCGCGTCCGGTTCGAACGAAAGCACTTCGAGTTCGTGCGTCACGGTGTCGGCTGCGAGCAGCTGCTCGCGCACCGGGATTGAGGACTCACCGTCGACCCACACGACGTGCCCCGGTTCGATGGCGAGTTTGAGCGCGGAGCGCCCCCGCACGTTCTCGCGGCCTACATAGCGCGCCGAGGTAGCGCGGGCGATGTCGCGGACGCGCTGGCCGAGGACGTTGTCGGTGACCGCAGCGAGGGTCGGGGGCACGTTGCGGACCTCGAGCACGCGTGCGGCCTCCCCCTCGGTCCGTGTGGACGAGTAGACGGTCGAACCGTCCCGGATGGTCACGGCCGTCACCTCCCGCCCGCGCTCGTCCCGCTCGACGGCCTCCACACGGTATCGTTCGGGACCCGCGACGACGATCTGGTAGCGGATCGTGCGGTACACCCCTTCGCTGACGAGCTCCCGCTCCTCGACGTGCGCCCGCCAGCTCCGCGCGTCGCGATACGAGCGGGCGATGTCACTGCGGACCTCATCGGCGTGAGCTCGAGCGGAACGGTCCTGGTACGAGGGGAGCGCCAACAGCATGCCGGCGACCATGACGGTGCATACCATCGCAGCCAGTGTCCGCGTGCTCACCTGTGATCGGGTCATCGTCCTCATCCTCCATCTCGGGTCGGTGCGTGCTCGTCAGGTGCGGTCGTTCTGGACTCCCAGTAGGAGGCGGTCGCGTACAGGGAGCCCTGTCGGGCGAGCCGGGCCAGGTCGACCGCTGCGCGAAGTGCGATCCAGGACTGGGTGTCCGGCCCCGCCCGGGCGATGCCGTGGCGGGCGGCCAGGTAGCGCGCGGTCAGCTCGTCAGCGGGCACTCGTCCGTCGAGTGCCCGGGCGAGACCGAGCGCGGCCAGTGCACGGCCCGGCAGCTCATAGTCGGCGAAACACCGCTCGAATCCGCGCCACGCGCGAGCCGCGTCAGCCGGGGCACCGCGCAGCTCCGCGTCGAGTGCCAGGACGCGCCATGCCTCCGACGCCCACCGGGTCTCCGGGTAACGCCCGGCGAGCTCGCGGGCGGTCGCCCGGGCAGCCGGCACCTGCCACGGCGGGTCGTCTCCCGAGGTCATGCGGAGGAACAGTCGCTCGGCCGAACGCTCCCGTGCCGCGGCGCCCAGAACGCCGACGCCAGAGAGGATCGCGGTCAGAACTGCGCACGCCAGGCCGGCTCGAGCCACGCGGCGGCACAGGCTCCCACGCCGCGCGAGGGTCGCCCATCCGAGCAGCAGTGCCGCTCCGACGAGGGCGGGCGCGGGAAGCGCGTACCACGGCAGGCCGGAGCCGCGTACAGCCGCGAGCGGGTCGTCGGTGAGGGTGGCGAGCGCCACGCCGATACTTGCAGGCAACAGCGCCGACCACGCCAGCAGACCGATCGCACGGCTTCCTGCCCAACCGCCCCACCCCGGCTCGAGCGCCGACGTGGCCAGGACGAGCGCACCGAGCGCCGCGTGGCCCCAGGCCATGCCCAGCGTGCAAAGCAGCCAGGCAGACCGCGGCCGCGCTTGCCGCGCGGCGCTCCCCTCAGTACACGACGCCCTGGCTGCCATAGTTCTTCACCAGGATCGAACGGGCCATCGCGCTCACGGTCGCCCGGTGGGTGCCGTAGTGGGTCGCATCGTAGTGCGGATCGAAGTAGTACACGTAGTCGCTCGTGGACGAGATGTCGTAGCCGCGCATGACGACGTAGTGTCCGCCCGCCTTGCTGCCACTGTAGGTGGGCAAACCGGGGGAGTAGTATCCCGCGCTGTTGGTGTATGGGTACGGGTTGACGCAGGGGATGGCGCACGAGTTCCTGTCGACCGCGTAAGTGATGATGCTGCGTACGAGTGCGATCCCGGTTATGTAAGTGCGAGGAACGTGCACGTACTTGATGGTGACCCGCTTGTACTTGTTGAGGATCGCGGGAATCCTCTCGATGGCCGTACCACTGGTCGTGGTCCCGAGTTCCTTCGCGAGCGTCGACTGCGTCACGCTCCTTCCCTGCGAGTGCAGTACGAAGTGCGTGCTCGCCGGGCCACACCAGTAGGTGGTCTGCTGTTTGGCGCAGCTGCTCGTGCACGTCGTCGGCACCATCTTGTACGCGGCGAAGGCGGCAGCGGGCAGCGTGGCGCCGAGCGCGATCGCCACGACTGCCGCCGTGCTCCTCACGAGGCTCCGTTTCAGTTCCATCCCGACCCCTCTCATCGAACAAACGTTCGTGCACCAGTATCCACAGCGACGCAAACCGGCTCTGACCGTTCTCTGACCACCGCGCGGGCCGGTCGGGGGCCGGGACTCGGGTACAATACGCTCTGACCGGTGGCTGACCGGTCAGACCTGCGAGAGGCGCGGAGGAATGTCATGCAAACCGTGAAGGTCGGCCTCGTCGGCCTCGGAACGGTCGGCTCGGGCGTCGTAGACATCTTCAGCCGGCATGCTGCGGACTTCCGCACGAGAGCCGGGGTGGACATCGCACTCGCCCGGTTCGCCGACCGCGACGCCGGACGGGCCGCCGAACTCGGCCTACCCGAGGGATCGTTCACCACCGACGCGTTCGAGCTCGTCAACGACCCCGCGCTCGACGTCGTGATCGAGCTCATCGGCGGCACCGGCGTGGCCCGCGACGTAGTGCTCTCGGCCCTGAAGGCCGGCAAGAGCGTGGTCACCGCGAACAAGGCCCTCATGGCCGCGCACGGCCAGGAGGTCATGGACACTGCGGCGGCACACGGCGTGGACATCGCGTTCGAGGCGAGCGTCGGTGGGGGCATCCCCATCATCAGTCCGCTCAAGCACTGCCTGGTCTCCAACGAGGTCACGAGCGTGATGGGCATCGTCAACGGGACGACCAACTACATGCTCACCCGCATGACCGAGGACGGTCTGGGCTATGACGAGGCGCTGGCCGAGGCGCAGGCAAAGGGCTTCGCGGAGGCCGACCCGACCGCCGACGTCGACGGGCTCGACGCGGCCGCCAAGATCGCCATCCTCGCCTCGATCGCGTTCAACAGCCGGGTGGTCATGGACCAGGTGCCCGCCGAGGGCATCCGCACCCTGTCCGCCTCCGACATCGCGTATGCGGCCGAGATGGGGTATGCGGTCAAACTGCTCGCCATCGCGCGCCGGACGCCGGGCGGCATCGACATCCGCGTGCACCCGACGATGATCCGCGCGTCGCATCCACTCGCCAGTGTCAACGGCGTCTACAACGCGATCTACGTCATCGGCGACGCTGTCGGCGAGACGATGTTCTTCGGGGAGGGCGCTGGTTCGCTTCCCGCGGCGAGCGCGGTCGTCGGCGACGTCATCGAGGTGGCGCGCCACATCAGCCGGGGCTGCCTCGGGCTCGTGGGGTGCACGTGCAACGATCAGCTGCCCATTCGCGACATCGGCGACCTCGAGACCCCGTACTACCTGCGGTTGCGCGTCGCCGACCAACCGGGCGTGCTCGGCCGGGTCGCTTCGGTCTTCGGCGATCACAGCGTGTCGCTCGCAAGCGTCATCCAGAAGTCGGCCGACGAGCCGGTAGCCGAGATCGTCTACGTGACCCACCGCGCCACTGAGCGGGCGGTGCGGTCCGCACTCGCCGAGATCGAGGCGCTCGACGTCCTGGAGTCCGTCGAGACCGTCCTGCGTGTCGAGGACCTCTAGCTGCCGTGCCCGCACAGGTCAGCGTCTCGGTACCGGCGACCAGCGCGAACCTCGGATCGGGGTTCGACTCTTTCGGCCTTGCGCTCGCGCTGCACAACCGCTTCACCGCCGAGCTGGCGGACGAGTGGTCGGTCGAGGTCTCGGGTGAGGGAGCGGGCCGGTTGTCCACCGGTCCCGCCAACCGTGTCGCCCGGGCGATGGCGCGCGTGTTCGACGCTGCAGGCCAGCCGGGTCAGGCGGCCCGACTGCGCTGCGAGAACCGCATCCCGCCCGGTGCGGGCCTCGGCTCCTCAGCGGCTGCTGCCGTTGGCGGGATACTTCTTGCGGACTCACTCGTGGGCGCGGGACTGGACCGGCAGTCGGCGCTCGAACTCGCCAGCGAGATCGAGGGACATCCTGACAATGCGGCCGCGGCGCTCTTCGGGGGCTTCACGGTCTGCTGGTCTGACGGCGTGCCCCGGTGCGTGCGCGTCGAGCCCGGCGCGGGGCTCGCGGCCGTGGTGGTCGGCTCCGACGCGCCTCTGGCGACGACGGCCTCGCGCAACCTGCTTCCCGACACAGTTCCGCACGCGGATGCCGCGTTCAGCGCCGGCCGGGCGGGGTTGCTGGCCGCCGGGATCGCGCTCGGCGACGCCGCAGCGATAGCGGCGGGGCTCTCCGACCGTATCCATGAACCGTACCGCGCGCGGGCGGTCGTCGACCTTGGCGACGTGCGCGAGGCGCTCGTGGACGCCGGGGTGACAGGCGCGGTTCTCTCCGGGGCGGGGCCCACGGTCATCGGTCTGGTCAGCGGGGCCGACGACGCCGATGCGTTAGCGCGGGCCGAGCAGGTCGCATCGCGCGCGCGGGAGCGCGTCGCCGCTCTCGCCGGACGCCGCGTCCCGCTCGCACTCGGCATCGAGCGTGCGGGCGCCACGCTGCTCTGAGCTGTGCCCGTGTTGACCGGACTGCCGCCGGTCGGGGAATATAGGGTGCACCCCCTGCCGCCGTCACGTCCGTGACGTGCCGTATCCCTTGCGGAGGTTCCCATGGAAGACCAGGGCGTCCCGCCCACCTACGGAGCACCCTCACCACCGGCGCCCCCCGTCGAGCAGGACCGGCGCACGCGCGGGAGCGGCTGGCGTTGGTTCTTCATCGCCGTGGCGGTCCTGTTGTTGTCCGCCTGCGCCTGCTCGGTTATGGCCTACGTGGCGTTCATGCGCACCGACACGCCGAGTTGGACGGGCGGGGACGCCGTCGCGCTCATCCACCTGGACGGTGTCATCGCCGGCACGGGTAGCATCTACAACGGCATCGTCACGCCGGAGTACTTCGTCGACCAGCTCGAACAGGCCGAGGCCGACCCCACGGTCCGGGCGATCCTCATCCGTGTGGACTCGCCCGGCGGCACGGTCGCGGCCTCGCAGGAGATCGCGATGGAGATCGCGCGCGTGACCAAGCCGGTTGTCGTGAGTATCGGTGACGTGTGTGCCTCGGGCGCATACATGGTCTCCTCGCAGTGTGACGAGATCATCGCGACCCCGACCTCCTCGGTCGGCAGCATCGGCGTCATCGCCCAGATACCCAACGTCGAGGGGCTGCTCGACACCCTCGGGATCGAGTTCCAGGTGCTCACAGCAGGAGAGTACAAGGACGCCGGCAGCCCGTACCGTAGCCTCACGGCCACCGAGACCGCGCTCTTCGAGGAGTACATCGACGTAGCCTACCGCGAGTTCATCCGCATCGTCGCCGAGGGGCGGCAGATGCCCGAGGCGAAGGTCGAGGAGATGGCCAACGGCTGGATCTGGCCGGGCACTGTCGCGCTCGACATGGGGCTGATCGACTCGATCGGGACCTACAACGATGCGCTCGACCGTGCCGCCGAGCTCGGTGGCATCGAGGGCGAGCCACACGTGGTGACCTACACCGAGTCGGACTACGGCGCGCTCCTCCGCAGCCTCATCGGCCTTGGAGCGCGCCTGGAGCGCCTCGGCAGCTTCGCGCCCGACGCCGACGCCGTACGCAAGACCCTGCCGCACTAGGAGCCGGGAGGCCCTACCGTGAGCGAGAGCACGCCGTTCGTCATAGCGCACATCTCGGACCTGCACTGCGGCTCGCGTTACCACATACCGAGCCTCGCCACCCGCGTGGTTGACGAGCTCAACGAACTGGGACCGGACGTGGTCGTGGTCACCGGCGATCTGACGGATATGGGGTTTCGGCAGGAGTTCAAGCAGGCCCAGCGGCTGCTCGACCGCATCGAGTGCCCGAACCGTCTCGTGCTGATGGGCAACCACGACTCGCGCAACGTCGGCGACGAGCACTTCACCGAGCTGTTCGGGGCGCGCAGCCGCGAGGTGCGCACCGAGGGTATCCGGCTGCTCGGTCTTGACTCGTCCGAGCCAGACCTCGACAGCGGGCGTGTGGGCCGCGAGCGTTACCGCTGGATCGAGGAGCGCTTCGGCGAGCCCGACGAGTTCAAGGTAATAGCCATGCACCACCACCTCGTGCCGGTGCCGGGCACGGGCCGCGAGCGTAACATCGTCTACGACGCCGGCGACCTGCTGCGCGTGCTATCGAACTGCGGCACAGACCTTGTGCTTTGCGGCCACAAGCACGTGCCCAATGTCTGGCGGCTCGAAGACGTTCTCATCGTGAACGCCGGCACCGCGTGTTCGCACCGCCTGCGCGGCCGCGTGCGCCCCTGCTACAACGTCATCGAGGTCTACGACCGCGAGCGCGTACGCGTGCTGCTCAAGGAGCCGTTCGCCGGCGCTGAGTGCGTCGCGGACTTCCGTGACGTCCACCAGAAGTACTGCCGCTGGCGCGCCGCCGAGTCCGGGGAGGTCACCGTATGAGCCGGATCGTCGCGCTCATCGACGGCGAGCACTACCCCCCCGTCGTACGTTTCGCCCTCGACGGCCTGGCCGAGCACCACGAGGTCCTCGCCGCTGCGTTCCTCGGCGGCACCGAGAAGGTCGACCTGGAGCGCGGCCTGGACACCTACGGCGTGCCGCTCGTGACCGCGGGCACCGCGGAGGCCGCACTCGAGAAGGCGATCGGCGAGTACGGCCCTGACCTCGTGGTCGATCTGTCCGACGAGCCGGTGGTGACCTCGGCGGACCGCTTCCGGCTCGCCGGCGTGGCCCTCGCGCTTGGCGCGGAGTACCGTGGCGCCGACTTCCACTTCTCGCCGCCGACCACAAGTCACAAGACAGAGACCCCCACGCTCGGGCTCATCGGCACCGGCAAGCGGGTAGGCAAGACGGCGATATCGGCGTACGCGGCCCGACTACTCAAGGCGCGCGGCCGCGACATCGTGGTGCTCGCCATGGGCCGGGGCGGCCCCGCCGAGCCCGAGCTCATCCGGGGCGATGAGGTCGCGCTCACAACTCCCGACCTGCTCGAACTCGCCAAGCAGGGCAAACACGCCTCCTCGGACAACTACGAGGACGCTGTGATGAGCCGTGTGACCACCGTCGGATGTCGCCGCTGCGGCGGCGGGATGGCCGGCGAGACCTACTTCAGCAACGTGCCGGCAGGCGCCCGGCTCGCCGACTCGCTCGGCAAGGAACTCCTCGTGCTCGAGGGCTCTGGCGCGGCGATACCGCCGGTGCACGCGGACGCGACGGTGCTCGTCGTGGGCGCAGGGCGCGGGCTTGCGTACGTGCGCGACTACTTCGGGCCGTTTAGGCTCGGGCGCGCCGACGCCGTCGTGCTCGCGACCGCCGAGGAGCCTAACGCGAGCACGGAGGAGATCGAAGAGCTGGCGCGGGCGGTCGCGGAGATCCGTCCCGACCTGCCGGTCGTCGCCACCACGTTCCGGCCCGCGCCGATCGAGCCGGTCGAGGGCGCGCGCGTCTTCTTCGCCACCACCGCGCCCGAGGCGGTCCTCCCCAAGCTCACCGTACATCTCGAGCGCGAGTTCGGCTGCACGGTCGCCGGCGCGAGCCCGCACCTGTCGAACCGCGCGCTGCTGCGGCGCGACATGCAGTCGTGCGCGGGTGAGTACGACCTGCTGCTCACCGAGCTCAAGGCGGCCGCCATCGACGTGGTAGCGACCGCGGGCGAAGAGGCCGGCGTGTCGACGGTGCTCTGTGACAACGTCCCGGTCTCCGTCGACGGCGGCGACCTGGACGGGCTCCTGCTCGGGGCCGCGTCCCTCGCGTTTCAGCGCGGTTCGGACAGGAGGTCCTGAGGTGGCACAGCAGCAGAGCAGGGTCATCACGCTCTCGGACAAGCGGCATGGCCTGCCGTTCTCCAAGGGCCTTCTCGCGCAGTCCTTCACCGCCACCGGCTTGCCGCCGAGCAAGGCCTACGAGGTCGCCCAGGCCATCCAGGACGACCTGCGCGAGCGGGACGAGCTCGCCATCTCGATGGAGCGCCTCAAGGAGCTCGCCATCGAGTACCTCGACCGCATGGCGGGCGCCGGGTACGCCGAGCGCTACCAGCACCTCGCGGCGCTCAGCAAGATCGATGCGCCGGTCATCGTGCTCATCGGCGGGACCACCGGTGTCGGCAAGTCGACCATCGCCGCCGAGGTGGCGCACCGCCTCGGTATCACGCGCTTTGTATCGACGGATTCCATCCGAGAGGTCATGCGTGGTATCTTTACCGAGGAACTCATGCCCGCGCTGCATTCGAGCGCGTTCGAAGCGTGGCGCAGCCTGCGAGTCCCGGTACCCCATGGAGCCAACCCGGTCATCGTCGGGTTCCGTGAGCAGGCGGCTGTCGTCACTTCAGGGATCAAGGCGCTCATCGAGCGGAGCATGAAAGAGGGCGTCAGCCTCGTCATCGAAGGCGTGCACCTTGTCCCCGGCTATATCGAGCCGTCCGAGTTCCCCGGTGCCCGGGTCGTGCAGATCCTCATCGGGGTCGAGGACGAGGAAGCCCACCGCAGCCACTTCTACATCCGCGAGGTGCAGACCGACGGACTGCGGCCGTTCGAGCGGTACCGGGCGAACTTCGACAACATACGCATGCTCGGGCACTACATCGAGGAGCAGGCGCGCGAGCACAGCATCCGCGTCATCCATAGCCACCAGCTCGACCGGACGGTGGCAGACACACTCGAGCACGTAGTCAACGAGGTGCTCATGGCTAAGGACGAACCACCCCCCGAGGGTGTCACCGAGAAGGAGGAAGGCCGACCGTGAAGTTCTTTCTGGACACGGCGAACATCGCCGAGATCGAGGAGGCGGCAAACTGGGGCGCGCTCGCAGGCGTGACCACCAACCCCTCGCTCTACGCGCGGGAAGGCGGCAAGCTCTCCGAGTTCCACGACCACATCGTGCGGATTTGCGAGATCGTCAACGGTCCGGTCTCGGCCGAGACCGTGAGCCTTATCCGTGACGAGATCGTCGCCGAAGGCCTCGAGCTTGCCGAGCTCCACGAGCACGTCGTCGTCAAGGTGCCGACGATGCCTGAGGGCCTCGCGGCGACCCGAGAGCTGCACGAGCGCGGAGTCAAGGTCAACATGACGCTCTGCTTCACGGTCCCGCAGGCGCTGCTCGCGGCGCGCGCGGGAGCCGCCTACATCTCGCCGTTCATCGGCCGGTTCGACGACATCTCCGAGGACGGCCTCGAGCACCTCGGCAACACCGTCGCGGCCATCAACAACTACGACTTCGGCCACGACGTCGAGATCATCGCGGCGAGCGTGCGCCACCCCGGCCACGTCGTGGGCGCAGCGCTCCTCGGCGCCGACATCGCCACCGTACCGTTCAAGATCTTGCAGCAGTGCGTGAAGCACCCGCTGACCGATCGCGGCCTGGACGCGTTCCTCGCCGACTGGGAGAAGGTAAAGAACTCATGAGTGCACGACCCCGCAAGAGAGGCCGCCGCGGCGGCGGAGGACAGCCGCAGCAACCGCCTCAGCCCTCGATCACCCGCGCCGACCTCGAAGCCAAGAAGGTCACCGAACTGCGCGAGATCGCGGCCGAGCTCTCGCTCGACGTCAAGGCGCTGAAGAAGAAGGACGAGCTCATCGACGCGGTCCTCGAGGCCAAGGTCAAGGCCGAGGGCTTCGTCGAGATCAGCGGCATCCTCGACGTGCTGCCCGAGGGCTACGGCTTCATCCGCACGAGCGGGTACCTGCCGGGAGATGCCGACGTCTACTGCTCGATGTCGCAGATCCGCCGGGGCGATCTGCGCCGGGGCGACCTGATTCGCGGGCAGGTCCGCCCGCCCAAGGACAACGAGAAGTACCCCGCGCTGCAGCGCATCGACACGGTCAACGGACAGCCGCCCGAGGAAGCCAGGGTGCGCAAGCACTTCCGCGACCTCACGCCGGTCTACCCTGATGAGCGCTTCCGTCTCGAGACGGGCAAGGAGGAGCTGACCGCGCGCATCATCGACCTCGTCGCACCCATCGGCAAGGGCCAGCGCGGGCTCATCGTCTCGCCGCCCAAGGCCGGCAAGACTACCATCCTCAAGGACATCGCCGCGTCGATCGCCGCGAACGACCCCGACGTCCACCTCCTGTGTCTGCTCGTCGACGAGCGGCCCGAGGAAGTCACGGACATGGAGCGCTCGATCAAGGGCGAGGTCGTGTCCTCGACGTTCGACATGCCAAGTGAGAACCACATCGCCGTCGCCGAGCTGCTGATGGAGCGCGCGAAGCGCCTGGTGGAGGGCGGGCGCGACGTCGTCATCCTGCTCGACTCCATCACCCGCCTCGCCCGCGCCTACAACCTCGCCACCCCGGCGAGCGGGCGCATCCTGTCCGGCGGTGTCGACTCGACGGCGCTCTACCCGCCCAAGCGCTTCTTCGGCGCCGCGCGCAACATCGAGCACGGCGGCTCGCTCACCATCCTCGCGACCGCGCTCGTCGAGACCGGCTCGAAGATGGACGAGGTGATCTTCGAGGAGTTCAAGGGCACCGGCAACATGGAGCTCCGCCTCGACCGGCGCCTCGCCGATCGGCGCATCTTCCCGGCCATCGACGTGGTCACGAGCGGCACGCGCAAGGAGGAGCTGCTCCTCGACCCGATGGAGGCGCCGTTCGTGTGGGGCCTGCGCCGCATCCTGCACGGGGTGGACAACTCCGAGCGAGCCATCGAGATGCTCATCAAGGGGTTGCGGCAGGTCGAGACGAACCAGGAGTTCTTGCACCGGATGGCCAAGAAGGCCGCCGAGAAGTCCAACGGCGTCGACCTGTAGGGACGAGCGGGAGTCCCTGAGGCTTGCGCTCAGGGATTCACCGCACGGCTCTTGCGCCCCGCCGACACCTTCGACTACGGTAGGGCTGACAACTTCATCTGGCTGGGATTGCGAGGGGGGCCGCGGACCAGCACCGGCTCGCTCCTGAGAAGGAGCGGGGGGGGGCTTCATGAAGCGGGTCCGCAGGGGGTTCGATCGTTTCGTCTCGCTCACGCTCACGTTCATTCTGCTGACAGGTCCGGTCCTTACCAACGCATCCGTGGCTGCCGCTGCCCCGCAGGCGGCCGATATACTCGCGAGCAACGAGCCGGGCTACCCTGGCTCGGAGATCGACACGCCGGCCGCAGAGGGCGAGCCCCTCAATGTCGCTGAAGACCGTGCGGGGCAGGTCACTACCGAGCCCCCCACCGTCGTGCGCGAGATCGTCGAGAAGCGCACCGAGGACTCGAAGCACTACGAGCTGTCCGACGGCACGCTGCGCGCTGAGATCCACGACGGTCCGATCCACTACCGCGACGGATCGCAGTGGAAAGACATCCTCACCGACCTCGTCCCTGCGAGCGCACCGGGCACGTTCAAGTCCAAGGCGACGCCGGCCAGGATCGAGCTCGGGCCCCAGGTTTCGGGAGTGCGCCCGGTCAGGCTCGAACGCGACGGATGGGCCGTCGGCATCGACATGCTCGGAACCGCCGAGCGCGCCCCGGTCGTCGTCGGCAACAAGGCGCGCTATGTCGGGGTGGCCAGGAGCGCCGATCTCGAGTACGAGGTGCTGCCCGGAGGGCTGAAGGAGACCATCGTCCTTTCCTCGGCAGACGCGCCGAGGACCTTCTCGTTCGCGCTGGAGCTCGACGGCCTGGAACTGCGGCGCATCCCCGGAGGTCCGACAGCCCTGTTCGAGCCGGGGGCGGCCTCGCCGCGCCTGTACCTGGGCGAGCTCACCGTGTTCGACTCGAGCGTGAACGCGGCAGGTGACCCGGCGTATTGCACCGACAGCACCATGAGCGTCGAGGTCGCCGGGGGACAGGCCGTCCTCACGTACGTGCTCTCAGGGCAGTGGCTCGAAGACCCGGCCCGTGTCTTCCCGGTGCGCGTCGACCCGACCTTCTACGCGAGCGAGGACACGTTCATCGCGTCTGCCTACCCGACCACGGCCTACGGCTCCTCGACCGAGCTCAAGGTCGGCTACTACGACTCGACCACCGGCCACAACCGCGCGCTCGTCAAGTTCAACACCTCGTCTATCCCGGCAAACGCCTACGTGGCAAGCGCGCAGTTCCGCGCCTACCTGTTCCACCAGTACTACGCGAGCGCCGCGACCGACGTCTACGTCGGCAGGGTCACGAGCGCGTGGTCAAACGCCACGACGTGGAACACGAGGCCCTCTCACACCAACCTCGGGACGCAGTCTGTCGCCGGGCGAGGGGTCTGGGTGAGCCAGGGGTGCGCGGCGACGGTCCAGAACTGGCTGCGCGGCACCTGGGCCAACCACGGCTTTTCGATCTATCAGAAAGAAGACGGGACCCAGAACACCACGCATTGGAAGAAGTTCTACTCGCGCGAGGCGGGCACGACCTACGACCCACAGCTCATCGTCGACTACAACGTGCCCACGGACTCTGTCTCCGGCTACACCTCGACCTACCGGCTGGGCGACACGGTGACGGCACAGATGCTCGTCCTCTCGCCGTCCTGGGCCCAGGTCCGCGAGATGCGCATGCTGCTCAACTACACCTCCGGCGACAGCTCGCGCTATCGCGGCTACCTGGCGTGGTTCACCTACGACCCCGGAAGCGGGTGGGTCACGCGCAAGTTATCAGACACGAGCTACCTCGCCTACCTGTCCGGCTCGGGCTTCGGCACCGACAGGATCGTGCCCGACCTGGCGGCCTCGAGTGTGGGCTCGTCTGGCACGGAGAACTACCGGCGGGTCACCTGGAAGTTCAAGATCGGCCAGAACTTCGGCGATGTGCAGGAAAACGACCTTGACACGTACTTCACGATGACCGTGCCCGGTGGTGATCCCTACATACGGACGTGGAAGAACAACGACACCAACATCAACATCCGTCCGAAGGGCCTTGCGAGCGGCCCCGTCCTGGGCTCGACGCCCTCGGCGAAGTGGTTTCGCGAGACCGACCGAGACGGCGACGGGCAGCCCGACGTCATGAACGACTTCGACGGTCAGGGCCGAGGCGACGTGACGGTCTCGTGGAGTCCGGTGCCGATCGCCGACGGATACCACATCTACCTCAACGACGGCGCGAACTACCGCCGTGTGGGAACGACGCTGGGTAACGCGGCGACCACGTGGTCGAGCCGCAACGCACAAGCCTACCCGCGCGACTCGGAGGTGGCCGCCTGGTCCACGCCGTATGCCGCAAACCCGTTCGTCGGGGCCGCCACGCCGTCTGCGGCCTCGCGCGTGCGGACCTTCCCGGTCTCGGGCCAGCCGGCCGGTACCGTCTCGGCGGGCACCGGTGTCGTCGTGACCGACAACGGCACGAACTACTACATGCGGACGTGGAGCACGTACGGCGGCCCGACGCGTTGGGGCAAGTACTCGCGCAGCGGGCAGTGGCTCTCGTGGGTCGGGCCCGATCTCGCCTCCAAACCCATACTGTCCGCCTTCCTCCAAGACCAGGTGATCTACAACGGCTACGCCGACACGCCGACGAGGATCACCGGGTACAGCACCGTCACGGGCAGTGCGGTCACGCTCACCTTCTCCAAGCCCCTGCTCGCGCGAAGCACCGGTGCGGAGCTGACCGCGGCCTCGAACGGCATCATCCTCGCAGGTGACGGCAACCGCATCTACTCGGTCGCCTACGGGATGAACGGCACGGCATACGCCGGCTACACCATCCGTGAGTTCGACAGGGACGGCACGTGGATACGGGACAAGAAGATCCCCACGAAGTCGTTCTACGTCAACGGGGCGATCGCGGTCGAGACTGACAAGGCCCAAGGCGCGCTCTACCTGATCGAGTGGGGCGGCGCCAGCCGCATCCTCAAGCTCGACGCGCAGACCTTGAGCCCGGTCAACGAGTGGACGAGCGACCAGGCCGCCACGCGCATCATCAACGGGTG
>JBBIIC010000009.1:0-72167 GCA_037446725.1 Actinomycetota bacterium | reverse complement strand
CGTCGGATGGAGTCCAACGGGCTCCAGCTCAGCGATGACGAGCGCGCGACGATCGTTGCGTACCTCGCAGCTCAGTAGTCGCCGGGCACCACTATACGGGCCGCTCCGGGCAGCACGCCGACCCTGAGCGGCGTAGTGGCGGGCAACACCTCGCCGTCGTACTGGAGCGTGAGTGCCGGCTCGGATGCTATCGTCACGTTGCGACCGGAGTGCACCTCGAGCCCTGCGGCGTGACCGGGCTTCTGGACGAACCGGTCGAGGAAAGCGCCCCATACCGTCGGGATGAGTCCCGGCACATTGCGCGTGCGCACGATGACCACTTCGAACACGCCGTCCGAAGGGTCGCTCGTCTGAGTGAGTGCCAGGTCGAACTGGATGCGGGCGACGTTCATCACGAGTGCGGCGATGCCCTCCGACTCGATCTTCTCCCCGTCTGTGTCGAGGCTGAAGCGGGCGACCTTGGGTGTTAGATTCTGCAATGCTCCGACCAGGTACGCCGCCGTCCCGAGGGTCGGCTTGAGCCTGTCGGCAGCCTCCATGATGGCCGCGTCGAATCCCGCCCCCGCAGCCACCATGAACCCACACCGGTCACCGGCTCCGTACGTGATCTCACCGAGGTCGACATCTCGAACGCTCCCCTCGATCGTCAGGCGTGCGAGTTCTCGCGGGTCGGCGGGGAGCCGCATGTTGAGAGCGAAGAGGTTGGCCGTACCGGCCGGGTACGGCAGGATGGGGACCCCGGTGCGCGCGGCGTGGTAGCACACGGCCGAGACGGTCCCATCACCTCCCGCGGCGACGATGCGGTTGAACTCGGCGGCGTCCTTCAGTGCATCCGGCAGTCTCGAGTCCTGGCCGAGGAAGCGCATCGTCAGCTCGGCGCCGCTGCGCCCTAGCTCGCGAACGTACTCGTATAGACCCGCGTCACCCTGTCCGGCTCTCAGGTTAACGACGATCAGGATGCGCATCGGTCCTCCGGTCTGGCAGAAACGGCTCAGGCCGTGCGAGCCACGTGGTCACCTCTATACGGTATTGTGTGTGCGGCAGATTTGCCAGCATCGGCGGAAGGCGGGTTCGTGTACGTCAGTGACCGGAAGACCCTCAATGAACTCGCGTCACTTCTCAAAGGGGCGGAGTTCGTAGCGCTGGACACTGAGTTCATGCGGGAGCGCACGTACTACGCGCGCCTGTGCCTCGTCCAACTTGCCACCGACGATGTTGAGGCGATCGTCGACCCGCTCGCCGTCGATGATCTGTCCCCCCTTCTCGAGGTGCTGTTCGACGTGCACATGACCAAGGTGCTGCATGCAGGGCAGCAGGACCTTGAGATCCTCTACCGGCTCGCCGGTGCGGTCCCGGCGCCGGTGTTCGACACTCAGGTTGCCGCCACGCTCGCCGGATTCCCGACCCAGGTCGGCTACGGGGCGCTCGTCAGCGAGATCTGCGGAGTGAGACTAGACAAGTCGGACACCTTCACCGACTGGTCCCGCCGGCCGCTTTCCGCCACGCAGGTCGAGTACGCACTGAACGACGTCCGCTACCTGCCGGGGGTGTATCGTGAGCTTCGGGAAAGGCTGGAGTCGGAGGGGAGGCTGTCCTGGCTCGAGCCCGAGTTCGACCGGATGGTCGACCCGGGCACGTACGAGGTGGTGTCTGAAGAGCAGTTCCGCCGCATCAAGCGGATCTCTTCGCTCAAGCCCCGCCAACTCGGCGTCCTCATGAAGCTCACCGCGTGGCGCGAGCGCGAGGCACAGCGTCGCGATATACCGCGCAAGTGGGTCATCAGCGATGAGAGCCTACTGGAGATCGCGCGCAGGGCGCCCGTGGACCGCGAGTCGCTCGCAGCGATCCGTGGAGTCGCCGACAAGCTCGCTAAGGGACTGTACCCCGCCGTGTTGCGGGCGGTTGCCGATGGAGCATCCATACCACACGATCAACTGCCGCGGTTGGAGCGCAAGCGCAGAAGACCCGTCGACGTTGACGGCGCTGTCGATCTCATGGCCGCTCTTGTGCGTCTGCGAGCCAAGGAGCATGGCGTGGCGACGCCGCTGCTCGCATCGCGAGGGGACCTGGAACACCTCGCAGGCGGGGAGCGCGAGGATTCGGCGCTGCTCGAGGGGTGGCGCAGGTCGATCGTCGGGGACGAACTCCTGCGTTTGCTCGATGGTATGCTGACCCTACGGCTCGATGAAGGCCGTCTTGTCGTCGAGGACGCTCCCGACCGGTCCGGGCCCGACGCCTGAGCCCGTGCCGAGCACTCCCACGCCTGGCAAACCGTTTGCACTGTCACGTGTGAGGCGCAACGCCTCTCCGACACGGATACAGGAGGCTTAGATGTTTGGGTCGTACCTGCCAGTCCTCATCATCGCGGTGGTACTCGGCTTCATCACTCAGGGGTATGTTAACTCCTCGTACCGCCGCTACTCCCGGGTGGCGCTCGCCACGGGGCAGAGCGGCGCGGAGGTCGCGCGCGCGATGCTGGATGCCGAGGGGCTCAATCACGTGCGGATCGAGATGGTCCCGGGGCACCTGACGGATCACTACGACCCGCGGGCCGACGTCCTGCGCCTGTCCGAAGACGTCTACCGCGGCCGCACCGTCGCAGCGGCCGGCGTGGCGGCTCATGAGGCGGGCCACGCAGCGCAACATGCACGCGGTTTCGCGTTCGCTCGCATCCGGCAGACGCTGGTGCCGACCGCGCAGTTCGGGTCCTCGCTTGCCTTCCCGCTGATCCTCGCCGGCCTGTTCGTTGGGTTCCCCGGTCTCATCACCCTCGGCGTGATCCTGTTCGCCGGAGCCGTACTCTTCCAGTTGGTCACCCTGCCGGTCGAGTTCGACGCCTCGCGCAGGGCTCTCACCGCGCTCAACACCGGGAACATGCTGCCTGCCGACCAGGTTTCCGGAGCGCGAACGGTGCTCAACGCCGCCGCACTGACGTACGTCGCCGCGACGCTGATCGCCGTGATGCAGCTCGTTTACTATCTGGGGCTGTCGCGGCGGTAGATCGCGCGTGTCAGCCCGGTCGGGTAGCATCCGGGAGGAGGGTCGGCGGCGAAGGGGGAGGGTGTGGCTGAAGAGCGGGCCGTAAGTGTCAGTGAGGCCATGGCCCGTGCCCGGACCGCGCTTGAGGGCGTACGCTTGAAGGTGGTCGGCGAGGTCTCGGAGTTTGCGGACAAGGCGGGCTACCGTGCCGCGTACTTCACCGTGTCCGACGGTGACGCCGCGATGCAGTGCCTGATGTGGCGCGAGCAGTACGAGGCATCGGGTGTCACACTGCGCTGCGGGATGCTCGTCGAGATGGGTGGGCACTTCTCCACGTATGCCGCCAAAGGCCGTATGCAGTTCGTCGTCCGCTCGCTGACCCTCGCCGGCGAGGGACGCCTTCGCCTTCAGGTGGCCGAGCTCGCCCGCAGGCTCGAGGCCGAGGGGCTGATGCGTCCCGAGCGCAAGCGCCCCCTGCCCGCGTATCCGGAACGCATCGGCGTGGTGACCTCCCCTCGCGGCAAGGCGGTGCACGACGTACTGCGCACGCTGAAGCGACGCTACCCGCTTGCCGAGATCGTGCTGGCCGGAGTCCCCGTCGAGGGTGCCGAGGCCCCCGCCGCGATCGCGGCGGGACTGTCGGCCGTCGCGGATGCGGGCTCGGACGTGGTGTTGCTCGTGCGTGGCGGCGGTTCGTACGAGGACCTGATGCCCTTCAACGACGAGGGTGTCGCGCGCGCGGTCGCCGCGTGCCCCGTGCCGGTGGTTACGGGCATCGGTCACGAGCCGGACACTTCGATCGCCGACATGGTCGCCGACGTGCGCGCTTCGACCCCAACGGCGGCGGCCGAGTCCGCGGCGCCGTCGATGGACGAGCTCTCAGCCGCCCTGATCAAGACACGCAGGTTGCTCGGCCGGGCGCTCCAGCATCGCGTTCAGGCGGCGGCGCACCGCGTGGCACTGCTCGTGAGGCGGCCGGTCTTCACCGACTACACGGTGCTCGTCGCACCGGCAGCGCAGGCGCTTGACCAGGTGGCGCTCTCGCTGCGTCGCGCATTGCCCGACCGCTTGGAGACCGACCGCGACCGGCTCGCTCGTTCGGCGGCGGACATGCAACGGCTCGGGCCACGGCTGGCCGAACCTGCTGCCCAGCGCGTCGGACACCTGTCGAGGGACCTCGAACGCGCGGGCGCGCTCCTGTTGGAACGTGCTGAGGAAGCTGTCACGCACACGGCGGCCCGACTGCACGACCTGTCCCCAGTGGCCGTCCTCGGCAGGGGGTATGCGCTCTGCCGTGCCGCGGACGGGACGACGGTGATCACGTCCGCCGCGCAGGTGGCGACGGGTGATCGGGTGTCCGTGGTGCTCGGTCGGGGCCGGCTCGGCTGCGTGGTGGAATCAACCGAGGAGGAGGTTGTCAATGGATGAGGCAGTCTGTCCGGCGCCGGGGGAGATGAACTTCGGTGACGCGCTCGCCGAGCTGGAGTCGATCGTGGCGGCGCTCGAAGGCGGCCAGCTGGAGTTGGAAGAGAGCCTGACACGCTACCAGCGAGGCGTCGCGCTCCTGCAGTCGCTCCAGGGGAAGCTCGAAGACGCACAGCAGAAGGTGACCGCGCTCATCGGGGAACTCGAGGGCGAGGTTGTGGAGGCCGAGGCGTAGGCCGCCGACCGCTGGCGGTGCGCTACACTGTGCCGAGGGACGCCGCGATGCGAGGGAGGGTCACGTGGGAAGCTGCGTGTTCTGCAAGATCGCCAGCGGGGAGATACCGACGCAGGCCGTCTTCGAGGACGATCTCGTGATCGCCTTCAACGACGTATCGCCGCAGGCACCCGTGCACCTTCTCATCATCCCTAAGGCGCATTACGAGCACCTCGGTGGCGGAGTGCCTCGCGAGACTATCGCGGCACTGTTCGGGGCCGTGCCCGAGGTGGCCCGGCGTGTCGGCATCGAGGCGAGCGGCTACCGGATTATCGTCAATGCCGGTCGGGACGCCAATCAGACCGTTCCTCACCTTCACGTCCACGTGGTGGGCGGACGGGCCATGTCGCACGGTATGGTGCGGTTCGAAGGAGGTACCGATGAGTGAGACAGGGGCTGGTTCGGGTATCGCCATCATCACCGACTCCACAGCAGACCTGCCTGTCGAGGTCCGCGAGCGCTACGGAATCACCACGGTGCCGCTCAACGTCACCATCGACGGTCAGACCTGGCTTGACGGGGTCATGTCGCAGCAGGAGTTCTTCGACCGCATGCGTGCGGCGAAGTCGCTTCCGACGACGTCGCAGCCGGCGGTCGGCTCGTTCATCGGCGCCTACACTGAGGCGTTGAAGCGAGCGTCGCACGTGGTCTCGATACACATCTCCGCAGACCTCTCCGGAACCATCGCGTCCGCGCACGCCGCGGCCGAGCGGTTCGCGGGCCGTGTGAGCGTGTTCGACTCGCGCAACCTTTCGTACGGTCTCGGCTTTGAGGTGATCGAGGCCGCGAAGGGAGCGCTCGAGGGCCTGACGCCCGATGCCGTACTGCAGCGGGCGGCTGATGTTCGCGACCGCGTTCAGATGATCGCCGGCCTCGACAGCCTCGAGAACCTCGTCAAGGGCGGTCGCGTCGGCAAGGTCTCGGGTTTTGTGGGGAGCATGCTCAACCTCAAAGTCACGCTCACCGTGCGCGACGGCGTCTTCGAGCCGGTCGCACGGACACGCGGCGCGAAAGCGGCCCTCGCGCACACACTCGATTGGGTCGGTGAGCGCATGGGCGATGCGCGGCGAGGCGCCTTCTGCGTCCTGCACGCGTTGTCCGAGGACCGTGCGAAGTGGCTCGCCGAGCAGATCGAGAGCCGCTTCGAGGTCACGGAGATGCACATCGTGCCGACCGGCTCGGTGATCGCCACCCACACCGGTACGGGATGGGCGGTCGCGGTCCTGCCCGAGGTCTAGGTCCGTGCCTGGGCCTGCGCGCGTGACGTTCCTCCCAGCCGACCGCTCGGCCGAGGTGGAGGTCGGCGCGACGGTCCTCCAGGCGGCGGCCGAGGCGGGGGTCGTCGTCCCCGCGCCGTGCGGGGGCAGGGGAGCGTGTGGGCGCTGCGCCGTCAAGGTGACCGCGGGTGAGCTCGCTCCACCATCCGAAGGGGAGGTTGCCGCACTCGCTCGTGCGCGCATGACGGCGGCCTCAGCGGTGCGACTGGCGTGCATGGCGCGCGTCGCGGGTCCGGTGACACTCAGAACGCGGGGCGAATCGGACCCGCATGTGCGGGGTTCGCAGCGAGCGAAAGCCACGAGTGTGGTAGCCGGGGTCGATCTTGGCACCACGTCGGTGGTGGTCCAGCTTGTCGATGCCCGTGGAGGGAGCCTGCTCGCCACCGTGCGCGTACCCAACAGGCAGGCGCGATGGGGGTCCGATGTGCTCTCGCGGATATCGGCCGCTCTTGCCGGCAACGCCGAAGGACTTGCACGCGATGCTGAGACGTCAGTGGCTGAAGGGCTGGAGGCGGCACGTGCTGCTGCGGGTGTCGACTACGCCGCGGTGGAACGCATCGTGGTTGCGGGCAACACGGCGATGATCTCCCTGCTTGCCCGTGTCGATGTCTCCGGCCTGGCTGCGCAACCGTTCGCCGACTCCCTCGCGGGTGTCGAGCGTCTCGAGGTCGCCGTCGCTCCGGTTGGGCGTTTCGGACCCCCGGATGTCCTCCTTGTGCCTGCGGTGGGTGCCTTCGTTGGAGGGGACCTCGTGGCAGGCATGCTCGCGGAGGGCTTGACGGGCGAGTGCGGCGGGTCGATCTTCGTCGATCTTGGGACGAACGCCGAGGTCGCCGTCGTTGCGGGAGAGCGCGTCGTGGCGACATCCGCGCCCGCGGGCCCCGCCTTCGAAGGCTGGGGGATCGCGTGCGGGGGGCAAGCTGGACCGGGGGGGATAACTGCCGTCGAATCATCGCAGGCAGCCGGTCTCACCCCGGTCTTCGACGGCGAGCGCCCGAGCCACCTCACCGGGTCCGGTCTGCTATCGGCCGTCGCGCTCCTGAAGCGACTCGGCCACCTGGATCCCGACGGCCTCATGCGGACCGGCGGACCGGCGGGGGCGCGCTTCTTCGACTCGGATGGCGTGGTCTCCGTGTCGCTTGCGCCTGATCCCGCCGACCGGTCCGTATTCCTCACCCAGCTCGACGTTCGCGCCTTTCAGTCTGCGAAGGCAGCGGTCTGCGTAGCCGTCCGGTCCGCGGTGTCACACGCAGACCTCCGGTCCGATCACGTCTCGGAGTTCGTAGTGGCGGGCGCGTTCGGGGGAGCGCTCGCGGTCGGTGATCTGGTGGAGGTCGGCATTGTGCCCGCTGAGTGCGCGCAGGCGGTGCGCACTGCGTCGGACGCCGCCGTCCGCGGTGCGGCAGCGATAGCACTGGAGCCGGGACTCATTGAGGAGGCCCGGACGCTGAGCTCACGCGCGGTGCGTATCGACCTGGCAGCCGGGACGTCGTTCACCCGTGACTTCATGGCGTGCCTGCGTCTCGAACCCTACGCGCTGTAGTCGGGGAATCCCCCGGAAACCGAAGACCCCGGCCTTCGGGCCGGGGTCTTCACATTCCTTCCCCTGCTTACCCCTGAGTCTCTGGCGGATGCACGTGGCTGCCTGGTGCTCACGTACGCGTCGAGATGCCGGTCACGACGCCCGCCCTCTGTGCTGTCCGGATTCCCCGAACAGCGCTGCCGGGAAGGGAAGATTGTCTGAAGAGAAGGTACCCCAAAGGCAGGCACTCTGCAACATTTGTTACAAGTGTTTCTCGCCTGTTTCTCGCCTGCGCCGGATCGACAGGCTGGCCCCGCCTCCATGGCCGCCGTTGACCGAGCCGTTTCCGCCGTCCACCTGATTGTCCGGTTCGGCTCGGCGCGGGTGCGCGTTAGGATGGCCAGTAACCCCGCAGACGCGCCGGGAATCGACGCACGCGCTGATGTATCGCGCCCCGGCCGCCTCGCACACCGGGTCGGCGGAACGCGGGAGAAACCGATGCCAGAACGAAGGAGGCCTCTTATGACTGAAGAGTCGACCTCGATCGAATCGTTGATGAAGGAGTTGCGTGTCGTCGAGCCGCCCGACTGGGTGAGCGAGCGCGCGTACGTGGGCTCTATGGCCGAGTACGAGGAGATGTACCGCCGCTCCGTCGAAGACCCCGAGGGTTTCTGGGCCGAGATGGCCGAGGAGTACCTGTACTGGCACAAGAAGTGGGACACCGTTCTCGAGTACGAGTTCGATACCCCACGCGTAGCTTGGTTCAAGGGTGGCAAGACGAACGTGGCCTACAACTGTGTTGACCGCCACCTCACTTCGTGGCGCCGAAACAAGGCCGCGATCATCTGGGAAAGCGACGAAGGTCGCACCAAGATGTACACGTACCAATCTCTCTACTACAAGGTCTGCCGCTTCGCCAACGTGCTGAAGAAGCACGGCATCAAGAAGGGCGACCGGGTCGCGATCTACATGCCGATGATCCCCGAGTTGCCGATCGTCATGCTCGCGTGCGCACGTATCGGCGCGATCCACTCGGTCGTCTTCGGTGGGTTCTCCGCCCAGGCGCTGCGCGACCGCATCCAGGACTGCGAAGCCAAGATGCTCGTCACCGCGGATGAGGGTATCCGCGGAGGTCGTGTCGTGCCACTGAAGGCCGAGGCCGATACCGCGCTGCTCGAGTGCCCCATGGTCGACTCGGTCATCGTGGTCTCGCGCGCCCAGACGCGCGTGGACATGGAGCCGGGTCGGGACTATTGGTACCACGAGGAGGTCCGCGCCTCGGACATCACCCAGCACTGCGATATCGAGTGGGTGGACGCCGAGGACCCGCTGTTCATCCTCTACACCTCCGGCTCGACAGGCAAGCCGAAGGGTGTACTGCACACCACCGGTGGCTATCTGCTCTACGCGACGATGACCTTCAAGTACACGTTTGACTACCACGACGAGGACGTCTTCTGGTGCACCGCCGACATCGGCTGGGTCACGGGGCACTCCTACATCGTGTACGGCCCGCTCTCGCTCGGAGCGACGTCCCTCATGTTCGAGGGTGTGCCGACGTACCCCGATCCGGGCCGCTTCTGGCAGGTCTGCGAGAAGCATGGCGTCAACCAGTTCTACACCGCGCCGACCGCCATCCGCGCCCTCATGAAGTCGGGCGAGGAGTGGCCGGCGAAGTACGATCTGTCGAGCCTGCGCGTGCTCGGCACGGTCGGCGAGCCGATCAACCCCGAGGCGTGGATGTGGTACTACAAGAACATCGGGCGCGAGCGTATCCCGATCGTCGACACGTACTGGCAGACCGAGACGGGCGGGCACCTCATCACCAATCTGCCGGGTGCCACGCCGCAGAAGCCCGGTTCGGCCACGCGGCCCTTCTTCGGCGTTCGTCCGGTCATCCTCAACGAGGACCACACCGAGACGCCGGTCGGTTCGGGCGGTCGCCTGTGCATCGAGTTCCCCTGGCCGGGTATGCTGCGCGGTACGTGGGGCGACCCGGAGAACGCCCGGGTCAAGGAGGTCTACTTCACGACCTTCCCGGGCAGGTACTTCACCGGTGATGGTGCGCGCAAGGACGAGGACGGCTACTACTGGCTCCTCGGCCGCGTGGACGACGTCATCAACGTCTCCGGGCACCGCATGGGAACCGCCGAGGTCGAGAGCGCGCTCGTGAGCCACGCGTCGGTGGCCGAGGCCGCGGTCGTCGGCTTCCCGCACGAGATCAAGGGCGAGGGCATCTACGCCTACGTCATCCTCAGGACCGGCGAGGAGGCGAGCGACAACCTGCTCAAGATGCTCTCCGGCCACGTGCGTGAGGAGATCGGGCCGATCGCCAAACCCGACGTCATCCACTTCGTGCCCGAGCTGCCAAAGACGCGGTCCGGCAAGATCATGCGCCGCATCCTGCGCAAGATCGCCGCGGGTGAGAGCGAAATGGAGGCGTTCGGCGACATCTCGACGCTGGCCGATCCGTCCATCGTCAAGACGATCCTGGAGACGCGCCCCGGAGGGTAGGGCGCCAGACTGCGTCTCAACGCGTCAAGGCGAGGCTCCGGCCCCTCAGGGGGTCGGAGCCTCGTTTCATGGTGTAGACTAACCGCGGTTTTGCTTCCTTCATCCGGCAATGAAAGGGAACCCTGAGATGGCCTTCAACGACCTTTTCCTGCGGGCGTGCCGCCGCGAGCCCACCGAGCGTACGCCTATCTGGATGATGCGCCAGGCCGGCCGATACATGCCCGAGTACCGGGCGATCAGGAAGAACTACGACTTCCTGCAGATGTGCAAACAACCCGAGCTTGCGGTCGAGGTCACGCTGCAGCCGGTCGATCTGATCGGCGTCGACGCCGCGATCCTGTTCGCCGATATCCTGCTCCCGCTCGAGGGGATGGGACTGGAACTCTCCTTCGCGAAGGGGGAGGGACCGGTCATCCACAACCCGGTCCGCGACCTGTCCGACGTGAAGAACCTCCGGGTCTCTGATGCGGTGACAGACACCGGCTACGTCATGGAGGCGATCCGTCAGCTGCGCCACGAGCTGCGCGAGAAAGTACCGCTCATCGGGTTCGCAGGCGCGCCGTTCACCCTTGCGTCCTATATGATCGAGGGCGGCTCCACACGTGCCTACATCAAGTGCAAGAGCTTGATGTGGTCCGACCCCGAGGGCTGGGAACGCCTGATGCAGGTCACCACCGACACCGTGATCGAGTACCTGCTCGCCCAGATCGAGGCCGGCGCACAGGCGGTGCAGGTCTTCGACTCGTGGGTCGGCTTCCTTTCGCCGGCCGATTACGAGCGCTCGGTCCTGCCGCACACCACGCGCCTCATCGCTGAAGTGAGCAAGGCGGGGGTGCCGGTCATCAACTTCGCGAACAACGCCACGGCGATGCTATCGAAGGTCAAGACGGCCGGTGGCGATGTCATCGGGCTGGACTGGCGTGTGGACATCGCCGACGCGGTCGAATGGATAGGCCCCGACTTCGCCATCCAGGGCAACCTCGACCCGATGACGCTCTTCGCGCCCGTCGAGGTCATCGACGCGGCCGCGCGTGACATACTCGAGAAGGTGGGCACGCGGCCGGGCCACATCTTCAATCTCGGTCACGGGATCCACAAGGACACCGACCCCGAGCACGCCAAGGCCCTCGTTCGTTCGGTCAGCGAGCACTCGACACGGATTCGCAGCGGGGTGTCGGCATGACGGAACGGAACTGGGGTACCACCGCGGTCATGCTCGTCGGCTTCGGCGGGCCGGACTGCGTCGACTCAGTGCGTCCCTTCATGTGCAACCTCATGGGTTGTGAGCCTTCCGACGATTTGGTCGCCCGGGTTGAACGCCGGTACCTGACGATCGGTGGCGCCTCGCCTCTTCCCGCCATCGCGGCACAGATGGCGCAGGCCCTTGAAGCCAAACTCACTGAGGGCGGGCACAGAGTCCCGGTTGTCCTCGGCATGCGGTACTGGCCTCCGCTGATCGGGGATGTCCTGCGAGGCCTGTACCATCACGGCCTCCGCAGAGTGATCGTCGTCTCCCTTTCCCCCTTCGAGTCCAAGGTTGCGACCGGAGCGTACCGGGAGGCCTTCGACGAGGTGCTCCCCGATCTCGAGGGATTGGAGCTCGTCGAGGCGCCTCCGCTGCACACCCTGCCGGGTTTCGGCGGGCTGCTCGTGGGCTGCGCTGCCGAGGCGCTTGCCGACCTAAAGGACCACCGGCCCGCGCTGCTCGTCTTCACGGCGCACAGTCTGCCCGTGCCCGATTTGGACGACGACGACCGGTACGTACCGGCACTGCGCGGACTCGTCGACAGGATGGTCGGCGTTCTGCAGATGGATGAGGGCACCGAGCTCGACGGGTCTGACGAGCGGCTGACCGGTATCGAGGGGTACGGCTCGCTCGAAGACCCGCAGCCCTGGGTGTTCGCATTCCAGTCTAAGGGCAACCGTCCGTGCGAGTGGTTGGGGCCCGACGTCGACGACGTCATCGACGCGGCGATCGCAGGCGGCTTCAAGTCCATCGTCGTCGCGCCTGTAGGATTCGCGACCGACCACATGGAGACGCTCTACGACCTCGACGTCGTGCTGGCCGGCAAGGTCCTCGACGCGGATCTCGAGTTCGCGCGCGCCGCCGTACCGAACGCCGATCAACTGCTCATCGCATCGATTGCAGAAGCGATCACACCGTTGATCTCGCCCGAGACCGAGTAAGGAGCCGCAAGACATGAGGGAGATCGTTATCATCGGCGGCGGCATCGCGGGGCTTGCCGCCGCCTACAAGGTCGCGCGGGCCGCGGAGGCAGGCAACGAGGTCAGCTTCACGCTCGTCGAGAAGGATGCCCGATTGGGTGGGAAGATCGCCACCGTTCACCACGAAGGCTTCATCATCGACGGCGGGCCGGACTGCTTCTTGACCGAGAAACCGGCGGTCCACCGGATCGCCAGACTCCTTGGCATCTTCGACGACGAGCTGCCGACCGATGAGGCCCGCAAACGCACGTACATTCTCTCACGCGGCAAGCTGCATGATCTTCCCGACGGCGTGATGATGTTCGCGCCCACGAAGTTCTGGCCTTTCGCCACCACGACCCTGTTCTCGTGGCCCGGGAAGATCCGCATGGGCATGGACCTGTTGATCAAGCCCAAACCCGCCGGCCCGGACGGGCCCGAAGACGAGACGCTCGAGAGCTTCGTCGTGCGGCGAATGGGCCGCGAGTGCCTCGACCGCCTTGCCGAGCCGCTCGTCGGCGGTGTGCACGCGTCCGATCCGGCGAAGATGAGCCTCGCTGCCACGTTCCCCCGCCTGCTCGAGATGGAGCAGACGTACGGGGGGATGATCAAAGGGTTCTACGCAGCGCGCAAGAAGGTCGCCGAGATGCGAAAGAAGTACCCGCCGAAGCCGGGCGCCAAGCCGCGGACGTTCTTCACCTCCTTCGAGCAGGGCATGCAGTTCCTGACCGATGCGATGGCCGAGGCCGCCGGCCGTGACCGGATGCGTACCGGGGTTGCGGCCCGGGGCCTCGCGCGGACGCCTGAAGGGTGGCGTGTCGAGCTGGACGACGATTCGGTCATCGCCGCGGATGCGGTGATCATCGCGACGGAAAGCTGGGCGGCGGAGCGGCTCGTAAGGTCGGTCGACGGTGTCATCGCCGACGCGCTCGCGGGCATCGAACACTCCTCGTCCGCGACGGTCTCGCTTGCCTTCGAGGAGTCCGAGGTCGGCATCGATATGAACGCATTCGGCGTGCTGTGCCCGCTCATCGAGAACCGTTCGCTTATGGCTGCCACGCTCTCATCCACGAAGTGGCCCGGGCGCGCGCCCGAGGGCAAGGTGCTGATCAGGGGCTTCGTGGGGGGTCCGCACAACCAGGCGATCATGGCCGAGAGCGACGATCGGCTCGCCGACATCGTGCTCGGAGAACTCCGTGCGGTCCTCGGAGTGAAGGGGGAGCCGGTCTTCTCTCGGGTGTTCCGGTGGGAGATGGGCATGCCGCAGTACACGCTCGGCCATATGGGGCGCGTCGAGACGATCGAGGCCCGCCAGTCCGAGGTTCCTGGTCTCGCGCTCGCGGGGGGTTCGTACCGCGGCGTCGGTCTGCCGAACTGCGTGGAGAGCGGCGAACGCGCGGTCAGCAAGGTGCTCGGCGAGTGGGGGATCGAACTGGCCGAGGATGCCGAGGAACAGAAGCGCTACTATTAGGAACGGCGATGTTCGGCCGTGAGTGCGATGGGCCCGAACTCCGAAGATTCCTATCTCCCGCCGGTGACCTCGGTGATCAGCGCGAGCATCCGCTCGTGCAGACGCGGATTGGCCACGATCACGCCCGAATCGCGGTTCGGTGACCATTCACGCCCGAAGATGTCGGTGACACGCGCGCCGGCCTCCCGGCAGATGATCGCGCCCGCGGCCGTGTCCCAGGGCTGGAGACCGTACTCCCAGAAGCCGTCGGCACGTCCGGCCGCGACGTGGCAGCAGTCGAGGGCAGCCGACCCGTCGCGGCGGATGCCGTGGACCGGCGCACGCAGGAAGGCCGCCAGCACCGCGAGCTGGCGGTCGAGTGCAGCCTCGCGGTCGTAGGGGAAGCCGGTCACGAGGAGGGCCTCGTCGAGCCGGGCGACCTGTGTGCAGCGCACGGGCGCGCCCTCCAGCGTTGCGCCCATGCCCTCGGCGGCGCTCATCGTCACGTCGTGCGGTACATCGGTGACAGCACCGGCGACGGGCCGTCCGTCGCGCAGGAGGGCCACGGAGACCGAGTACGTGGGGAAGCTGTGGATGAAGGAGGTGGTGCCATCGATGGGGTCAATGACCCACGTCTCGCCCTGCGCGGGGTCGGTGGGGCGGAGACCTGTGATGGTGTAGACCTCATCTTCCTCGACGAGGACGCGTGCCGAGGGATCGGCGGCCAGGAGCTCGCGTACGACGGCGACACCGGACGCGATGTCGACGTCGGTTACGAGGTCGGTGGCGGACCCCTTCGACCTCACCGCACCGACGGCAGCAGCGTGCTCCCGCACGACCAGAGCGCCGGCGCGAGCAGCCGCGACCGCTATCTCGAGCTCTTCGCGCATCCGCAGTCCTTCCGTCGGTTAGGTGCCCGGCATCCGGGCACGTGTGCGGATGGCCTCGATGATCGCGGCATCCTCGGTCGTGCCCTCGACGGGCTCGAGGACGACGCCGCGTTCGGCAAGGATGTCGAGCACGGCCGCGACAGCCGACGGCAGGGCCGCTTCCACCGGGGGCGTCAGCTCCATGACCCACTGTTCCATACTCGCCACCTGGACGCCCACGCAGATGGCGTCGGGTTTGATGCCGGTGAGCTCGGCCGCCTCAAGGACGTTGACGAACCGCATGTCGTGCAGCGAGTGGAGCACCTGTGACGGGGCGAGCTGTTCCGGGGTCATGACGACGACGGTCCCGGGCTCGTGCCCCGTGTTGTCGACGGCGTCGACGACCACGACGAGATCGCGGTCGCGGAACAGGTTCATGATGCCAAGGCCCATCGTGCCCGCATCGATGACCTCGACGTTGTCTGGTAGCGCGTAACGGCCCATGAGGATCTCCGCGACGCGCACGCCCGCGCCTTCGTCAGTCATGAGGGGGTTACCGATGCCGAGAATGAGGATGCGGTCAGCCATGGACGCTGCAGTCCTTCCGGTCGTGTAGGGGAGATGCTACCGCAGCCGAGAGGGCGTGTGAACGAATGCCGCCTCGCTAGCCCGCCGCAAGCTGGGGTGAAACCGAGCCTGCCTCGCATGCTTCACCTTCGAGGAGGAGCATCCGCTCTTCGAGGGGAAGCGCGTCACGTGCGTGGTCGCGCGCGTCGTTAGACGAGGCGAGTGTCTCGCGCATCATTACCATCAGCAGGTAGCGGCCCTTCTCCGTGAGCGTGACAAAGCGCCCATCGTCCCCGGCGATACCGCCCGCAGCGCGCATGAATGCGAGCTCCGCGGCCAGACCCCGTTCTATCGGGATGCCGAAGTCCCTCTCGAACCGTTCTTTGTCGAGCGCAAGCCCGAAGAGATCGGTCACGAAGCGGTACCGGCGCAGTGCAGTCGCGGAGTAGGGGCGACCCGCCTTGGCGACGGACATGCGTCCGGTCGCGATGCGCTCGGCATACTCGCGCAACGAGAAGGTGTTGCCGTAGATGCGGTCGCCGAGGAAGGACAGCGCGCCCGACCCGATGCCGACGTACTCGCCGTAGTCGACGATGTACTCGTCGATCATGGAATCCTTGTCACGCGAGTAGGTCCATGCCGAGGTAGGTTGGAACTCGTCGGCCAGCTCCTCGGCGATGATGCGGTAGTAGCGTGCTTCGCGCGCGAAGTCGATGTGCCCGACCGCCCGCGCGAGCTCTGCGCGCGTCTTGGGCGAGGCCATCAGGGGATAGAAGGTGGTCTGGTTGGCGCCGGTCGCCTTGAACAGGGTGATATCGCGGCGCAGCATCTCCTCGGTCTGCGAGGGGAAGTTGAAGATCATGTCGACGTTGAGCGAGTGGAACTTCCCGGCGACCGAACGTATGCGGTCGAAGACCTCCATTCCGCATCCGTACTTCTCGTAGCGGTCCATCTGGCGCAGCAGGACGTCGTCGAAACTCTGGATTCCGACCGAGAGGCGCTGGACGCGGTCCTGGAGGACCGAGACGAGCTCGGGTCCCAAATGGTTCGGGCTGGTCTCGCTCGAGACCTCCTCTATGGAGAAGAGCTCGCGGGCCAGATCGATGGTCTCTGCGAGCTCGTCGAGCAGTATGGTGGGGGTGCCGCCGCCGATGTAGAGCGACGGGAAATCATAGCCGAGGTCGGCCACCATTCGCATCTCCGCGCGCAGGCTGCGGAAGTACTCGCGAGCACGGTCCTCACGGTAGAGGAACCGGTTGAACGAGCAGTAGAGGCACAGACGCTCGCAGAACGGCACGTGGGCGTAGAGCACGTAGCTTCGTCCTGCGGCAGGGGCGGGGAGCGTGTCGAAAGAAACGGGGGCCTGGTGGAGATATGTCTTGTTGAGGACGCGCAAAGCGGTGGTGACGAGGCGTTCGGAGAGCATCCTGTTCCTCTCGTGCGGTACGGTCGATGCACATGAGTCACGGCGAATACCGTGCGCCCTTACCCCGTCTGGCATAGGTGACGCCCTAGATCCTGTCGCGCCGGAAGGACGCTGCGCCTGCCGGAGCGCTTCGAAGTCCACTGTAGCGTACTTCTACGTCAGCCGCCCCAGACCTGTCGTTCTCGCGCGCGGGGATAGGAGACGGGGGAGACCCCGGGCTGATGCCCGGGGTCTCAGGTTGCACGGTGGGCATCTGCGTGCCCTAGTGCTCGGCACCGCCGACGATCTTGCCGTCGGCGTCGAACTGCAGACCCTCTTCTTCCTTCCACGCGAAGATCAGGCGTGAGGGCGCGACGCCCTCGACGTTGGCGAGGTAGGCGTGGATGGCCGTGAAGAGGATGAAGGCCCACATGATGTAGTAGTGGATGATCCTCATGGCCATCTGGCCGCCGACCCACTCGGTGCCCGCCGCGAAGAAAGCCCAGTCCATGACCGGTGCGTAGATCGCGAAGCCGGTGTAGGCGGCTGCCAGCGTGAGCGGGATGGTCGCCAGGTAGGCGATCTTCTGCAGCACGCCGTACTTGGCGCCGATGGGGTGGTCCTTCTTCAGGAACAGGTAGTACTTCAGCCACGGGATGAACTGGTGGCGGTTGAGCTTCTGCGGCAGCCAGTTCTTGATGTCTGTTTCCACCTCACGGCTGCCCAGGCGCGTCGCCGACTTCACGAAGAACGCGGCGATGATGCGCACGAACAGGTTGATGAGGAGCACGTACATGAAGAAGAAGTGCATGCCGCGGGCGACACCCATGAACCCGCTGAAGAACGGGTAGTGGATGTAGAAACCCGAGAACGCGAGCGCCACCATAGCGATCAAGTTGATCCAGTGGGTGAACACGAAGATCAGCGGATGGGCCTCTCGGTAGTGTGCGGGATGCGACATCTACCTCACCCCCATCGGCTTCGTGTAGACGGTTGCTTCCTTGCCGGTTTTCGGTTCAATCACGTGAACCGCGCACCCTACTCAAGGATCGAAGCTACGCGCGATGCGGCAGGCCTCGAGCGGGCGCTCGACCTCGATGATCGGCGTTCCGACGAGCGCCTCCTCCATCGGTCCGCGCACGCCGTCGTCATCGCGGGACGAGCAGTCCCACGTCGACGGGGTGACGACCTGGTAGCGGGAGATCTTGCCGCCCTCGATGTCGATCCAGTGGCCGAGCGCCCCGCGGGGTGCCTCCCACATACCGGCACCGGAGCCGGCATCGACTTCGTGGGGCTCGAAGTACTTCGAGTCCCCGCCCGCGATGGCGGCGATGAGCTCGTTGACCCACTCCAGCGACCAGTCGCAGATGACCTTGGTCTCGAGGTTGCGGGCAGCGATGCGTCCGAGCAGTGAGACGAGCACCTCGGGCTTGCCTGCCGCGCCGAGGGCGTCGAGTGCACCGTCGACAATCTGCTGAACCGGCCGGACACCTCGCAGATAGGCGATGAGCATGCGGGAGAGGGGACCGGCCTCCATCGGCTTGCCGTCGTAGCGCGGAGCCTTGCACCAGGAGTACTGGTTGTCAGGGTCGTATTCGGTGAAGTTGGCCACGGTCTCGCCCTCGGCGGGGTTGAGGCCGGTGTCCGACTCGTACCAGGACCGCTGGACGTACTCGGAGAGCACAGACGGGTCGGGGTCCGCGACGGTGAGGCCTTCGCTGGTGACGATCACGCCGCCGGGGAGGTATCGGTTCGTCATCTCGAAGGACTCGTCGTTGAACACGCCCCACGCAAGGAAGTTGCCGTGGCCGCCGCCGTACTCGAGGGCACCGGCGTAGAACGGTGCGATGGCGAGCGTGTCCGGGATCATCGTGTTGCTGACCCAGTCGTGCAGCTTGATGAAGCGGAACAGGATGTCGTCGAGCTTCTGCTCGGTCGGTACGAATGCCGTGCCGCCCGGGATCGATGTCATGAAGTGCGGGAACTTCCCGCCCATGATGGCGATGATCTCCGCTGCCACTGCCTGCATCTCCAGTGCCTCGAGGTAATGGGCGACCCCGATGAGGTGCAGCTCGGCGGGCATGTCCTGCGCGTACGCCGGATGACCGAACCAGCCGTTGGTGAAGATCGACAGCTGGCCGTTGTCCACGAACGCTTGCAGGCGCTTGGCGACCGCACCGAAGTCAGACGTGCCGGTGCCGGCAGCCTGGGCGAGCGCGTACGTGTCGGCGATGTCGGCCGAGAGCGCCTTGTCCGGATCGACGTAGTCGAGCGCCGCCAGGATGTAGAACCACAGGATGTGGCTGTGGATGTACTGCGCCGCCTCGATGAGGTTACGCACGAGTCGCGCGTTGTTCGGGATCGTGATGCCGAGTGCGTCTTCAGTAGCGCTCGTCGACGCGTGGCCGTGAGAGATGGGGCACACGCCGCAGATACGCTGCGCGACGAAGTACGCATCGGAGGGACGGCGGTCGAGCAGGATCGTCTCCATGCCCCGATACAGTCCGCCGGACACCCATGCGTCGGTCACGACGCCATCGTTGACTTCGACCTCGACACGCAGGTGACCTTCGATCCTGGTCAACGGGTCGACAACTGATCGAGCCACTAGTTACCGCCTCCCTTCTTCATCCGCTTCTTGTCGTACTCCTTCATCTCCTCGTAGGGAGCACCGCCATCCATGCGGCCGGTGGCCTTCATGCCGATGGCATGGATTCCGAGGCCGAGCGCGGCCACGCCGGCGACCACTCCGGCGACCACGCCGGGCTGGGTGTTGCCGACGTTGGGAAGCGGCAGGTCGCGGTGGCGGTTGAGGAACGGTGCGCCCGCATCGACCCAGTTGAGACTGCCGCAGCCGATGCACGGGGCGCCCGACTCGACGCACCAGCTCGCGCGGCGGTTCCAGCGAACGATCGGGCAGTTGGTGTAGGTCTGAGGGCCCTTGCAGCCGACCTTGTACAGGCAGTAGCCGAGGGCCTCCTCCTCCGTGCCGAACTCGGTGACGAAGTTGCCGTTCTCGAAGTGGCCGCGGCGAGGGCAGTTGTCGTGGATGGTCTGCCCGAAGATGTACTTCGGCCGCCCCTCAGCGTCGAGCTTGTCGAGGATGGCGCCGCTCTCCAGAGAACCGAGAAGCAACACGTCGACGACGATGGCCACAACCCACTCAGGGTTGACCGGGCAGGTGGGAAGGTTCACGACCGGTGTCGTGATGCCCTTCTCCTTCAGGTACATCGAGACGCCCGTGGCATCGGCCGGGTTCGGCTTCGCCATGACGAACCCGCCGTCGACAGCGCACGTACCCACCGCGACGATGGCCGCCGCGTTAGGCGCCGCGTGCTTGAGCTCCTCGAGACCGGTCTTGCCGCCGATGCGCAGGGCGTTGCCGTCCCAGCCCTTCATGACGGATCCCTCGTAGATCAGGATGTAGCCGGGCTCCTCGAACACGGCCTCGGCGGCCGCCAGGGCGTCTTTGCCCTGCGCCATTGATAGGGTCTCCATGAAGTCGATCGAGAGGAGCTCGAGGACTATCGTCGCCACGTCGGGCGTGTCCGCCTGCGCGACTGACTCGGTGCACCCTGTGCACGCGCCGCCGTTGAGCCACACGGCCGGCTTGAGCTTTGCGCCCTGACTCACGGCTGCCGCGATTTGCGGGACAAAGGACTCCGAGAGTCCCAGCAGCGCCGCGATCGAGCCGCAGTACTTGAGGAAATCGCGACGCGAGACGCCTCTCGCTGCGAGAAGGTCGTATATCGCGTCGTGGTCCTCATGCGCCATGCCATACACCTCCTTGTGAGAATCCAGTTCCCGTGCGCGATTCTCCGATCGTTGAACCGTGCACCCGTCTGACGAAACGTGCCGAGTTCTGGGTTAGGTCAGCCCCCCTTTCGTGCGTGACCGGGAAATCGGTGCGTTCCGTTTGGAGACGCAGCCAGACGGGCCCGCGAGGGCCGCAGCTGCTTCAACCCTGAGGAGACTGAGGGGGGAGATGTCCCCTCGAGTGGAGCAGGGGATGCGCAACCGTGGAGCGGCGCGCGACCGGGGGTGACGGAGACGCCGACGGCGGACGTGCGGTCCGCGTCGCGGTCAGAGGTTCGCATTGCAGAACAACACAAGGGTGCCGGCACCCCCTCTTGGTCGGCCATGCCCTGTCAGTCGTGCTTCGCCGTCGCGGTGCTCCCAGGCAGCGGAGTACACGGGCGAACGGCGGCGTACCGTCATTCTAGCCGTTCACACGGGCTTGTGCGAAGAATCCGCCCGGGATGGGAAAGACCTACCAAACAGGACGTCAGGCCCATACCGATCGTAGTGATCCCATGCCCGACGACCTGGAGTGTCTGACCCCCAAGGAGACAGCCGACTGTGCAGTGCGATCTCTCAGAACTTCACGAGAACGAGGAGGACGGCGGCTCGTAGCGCGGAAGAAGGCAGTGGAAGCTGTCAAGCGGACGGGTGCCGTTCACCGGGAGAGGCGACCGTGGCAGGTAGTTCGCAGCAGATCGTCATCGACGTGCGCGGGTGCACGCCCGACATCAGGAGGCCGCTGGTCTTCTGTGTCATCGACAAGCTGATCGAGTTCGACGCGCCCGACAGCCTGCTTGTGGTGACGGACCACGAGCCGACCGCGATCGGCTACCAGATCGACCTGCGCAAAGAGACGCGCGGGAAGTTCGAGTACTTCTACGATCAGCGCCTCGACGGCGCGTGGGTCGCGCTGATCCGCCGCAAGAACTTCTAGGTGGGCCGAGCCTCCGCGAGGCTCGGCAGCGCGTCGGCGAGCCCGCTTAGATCGCCCGAGAAGTCCGCGTCGACCTCCTCTTCCGGGCCCACGTAGTACGTGCGCATGCCGGTCGCGGACGCCGGCAGATCGAGTCCATGGTCGTCGCCGACCATCATGCACCGGTCCGGCTCCACGCCGATGCGACGCGCGGTCTCGAGGAAGTAAGCCGGCAGCGGTTTGCATGCGTGCATGGTCTCGTACGTCGTGATCGCGTGCACCGGAAGGTCGTTGAGACCCGCCCACGCGATGCGATGCTCGACGGCGGCCCGGGGGAAGATCGGGTTGGTCGCGATCGCGACCTTGAGCCCGAGTCCGAGTGCGACCTCGACCGCCTGCCTCGCGCCCGGAGCCGGACCGTATCCGTCGCCCAGGAGCGGGAACTCCTCGGCGTAGAAGCGGGCGAAGACCTCGGCGTGGGTCTCAATGTCTATTCCGGTCAGTGCGCTGAACTCCTCGGCAAAGACCGCCTGGTTGGTTCGACCCGGGTGGGGGAGCATCATCGCGTGCGTCGCGACGTTGAGTGCACGCATCGCGCCAGCGAGGGCCTCCTCGCTGTCGGTCAGCGGCGCCATGGCGCGCGCCAGTGCCGAGAAGTACCGGTCGAGGAACGATCCGAGGTCGATATCGAGCAGTGTGCCGTCAAGGTCGAACAGGATGCCTTGCACGGGAGCCCTCCAGGTCGGTGGTTCGCGGTGCGCGGGCCATCGTACCACGGTCGAACGGTTGACCAAGTATACGGTGGGGGGTATGATTGCCCCACACACCGTATACCCCGGGGTGTATCTCACCACGAAATTCTGAACTCTGTCACGAGCACCGAAAAAAGGAGCATATGAACATGGCGCGGCTCAGCGAGCGAGTTGAAGGATCACTGCGTGAGCTCTTTGGGGAACGCGTCAGATTCGACCGCGTGGAGCGGAAGATGTACTCCTTCGACATCGGTACGATGCCGAGACTCGTCAAGCCGCTGGTGCCGGCCGGTCTGGCGGGTGCGGTCGTGAGGCCCAAGACCGAGGACGAGGTCGCTGAGCTCATGCGTCTCGCCACGCGCGAGGGCCTGAAGATCGTGCCCCGCGGTTGGGCGACGTCGGGATACGGCGGCGTGCTTCCGCAGAAGGATGCTGTCGTGGCGGACCTTTCCGGAATGCAGCGTGTGCTCGCCGTCGACCGGGTCGGGATGACGGTCACCGTCGAACCCTCGGCCGTCTGGGAGGAGATCGAGCGGGAGCTCGGCAAGGACGGCCTCGCACTGCGCCTCTACCCTTCATCGACGCCAAGCTCCGGTGCGGCCGGGTGGCTGGCACAGGGTGGCGCCGGGTTCGGGTCCTTCGAGTATGGGACGTTCAAGGAGAACGTCGTCTCCGCGCGTGTCGTTCTTCCCGACGGGCGGGTCCGGCGGTTCGAGGGCGATGAGTTGCAGGGCTTCGTGGCCGACGCCGAGGGCATCACCGGCATCATCACCGAGCTCACCTTTTGCATCCGTCACCTCGAGGCCGAAGTGCACCGCCTCTTCTCGTTCCCGGACGCCGGCTCACTCGCTCGGGCGCTCGCTGCGTTCTCGCGTGAGCAGCTGCCGCTGTGGTCCGTGACCTTCCTCAATCCCGAGTCGATCCGGCTCAAGAGCCAGCTGCCGCACCGCCACGGGCACCCGCATGAGGAGGCTCATCCGCATGCCGACCCCGTGCTGCCCGAGGCCTACCTTGCGCTGATCGCGTACCCCGAATCCAGGCGTCGACTCATTGACGAGTCCCTCGAGCGCATCGCCGCGGGCAATGGCGGTGCCGATCTGGGCCCTGAGGCCGCCGAGCACGAGTGGGAGCTCAGGTTCGCACCTATGCGCCTGAAGCGCATCGGGCCGTCTCTCGTTCCGACGGAGGTGGTTGTCCCGCTCCCGTCCCTGGCCGACGTTCTGACCGAGATCGACGAGAAGATCCGGCAGCCGTTCATCCTCGAAGGCATGCACGCCAAGGGCGATCAGGTCGTGCTACTCGGCTTCATACCGCACGACGAGCGTTCGTTTGCGTTCAACGTTGCGTTCGCGCTTTCGCTCTCGGTCATCCGGATCGCCAAGGCGCACGGTGGTTCGGCATACTCCACGGGTCTGTACTTTCGCCGTGAGGCAGCAAACGTGCTCGGCGAGGACAAGGTGCGCGAGCTTCGCCGCTTCAAGGCGCAGATAGATCCGAAGGGGATCATGAACCCGGGCAAGGTGCTCGGTAGTGGAGCACTCGACGTGCTGATGGGGACCGCCGGGGCGGTTGAGCCGCTCGTTCGCCCGGTCGCCAATGCCGCGACGCCGCCCTCACGCAACGGGGAGCTCAAAGCGGTGCGCGGAATCCCCGGCGAGGTCGGGTTCATGGCGTACGCGTGCGCCCGGTGCGGGTATTGCGTGCCGACGTGCGAGCAGTACACGGGACGGGGCTGGGAGTCGCATTCGCCGCGCGGCAAGTACGCATACCTGCGTGAAGTCATGGAGGGTCGCGAGAAGTTCGACCGCACGGCGGTCGACACCTTCCTTGTATGCACGACCTGCGAAGTCTGCAACACGCGGTGCCAGCTGCAGCTTCCCATCGAGCACAACTGGATGGCCATGCGTGGGGAACTCGTGCACAAGCAGAGACTCGGCACGTTCCCGCCGTTCGAGATGATGGCCGCCTCGCTTCGCGGCGAGAACGACATCTGGGCCGGCAAGCGCGAGAATCGGGCGAACTGGGTCCCGGACGACATGAAGCCAAAGTTCAAGGAGAGCGGCGAGCTCATGTACTTCGCCGGCTGTACCGCGAGCTACGTCGAGACCGACGTGGCCGAGGCGAGTGTTCGCCTTCTCACGGACGCCGGCTACGACATCGCCTACATGGGGACCGACGAGGCATGCTGCGGCATTCCGATGAAGGTCGCCGGCAAGTGGGACGTCTTCGAGGAGATCTACGAGCACAACACCACAGAGGCGCGCAGTCGTGGGGCGAAGACTATCGTCACTTCGTGTCCCGCGTGCGCGCTCGTGTGGAAGGAGCTATACGCGAATCTGGCGGCGGAGCGGGGCGAGCCATACGAGTTCGAGGTGAAGCACTACTCGGAGTTGGTGAGCGAGGCGCTTGCCGACGGTACGCTGGAGCTGACGAACCCGATCGAGGGCAGGATCACGTTTCACGACTCCTGCCACGCCGGACGGGCACAGGGGCTCTACGAGCCGCCTCGCGAGATGCTCAAGGCGATTCCCGGTGTCGACTACGTGGAGATGGAGCACAACCGGGAGGAGGGTTACTGCTGCGGCTCGGTGCTGACTCTCGTGGGCGAGATGCCTGTGGCGCCCGTCCTTGGCAAGCAGCGGTTGCAGGAGGCGGTCGACGTCGCGGCGGATACCGTGGTGGCACTCTGCCCGTGCTGTCAGGTCCAGTTGCGCGATAGCAACATCAAGAACGACCTTGGCCTGAAGATCGACGATCTCTCGCGCGTCGTTGCACAGGCGGCCGGCTACGATATCCCGGAGACCACGGAGCGGTCGATGTACTTCTGGGGCTACTTCGAGAAGTTCATCATCCTCATGGAGCCGGAGAACATGGCGGCACTCATGGAGCGCATCTTCCCGCAGATGATGGATGCGATGCCCGCGGGCATGAAGCCGATGATGCTCGCGATGGGCAAGGTGCCCGGAGGGCCGAGGCTCATGGAGAGGATGATGCCGCTGATGTTCCCGCTGCTCGTCGACGGCATCATGAAGAAGGTCATGCCCGACATGATCGCCGCGGTGCAGGCGTACATCGGACCGATGCCCGACGACATGGAGGAGCTCGTTCCGGACCTGCTCCCGCGCACCATGGAATCGCTGATGCCGACGTATCTGCCGCAGCTCATCCCTTACCTCACGCCGCGGATGATCGAGTGCATCCGGCGGGGCTGCAAGCAACCGGTGCTCGCCGAGGCATAGGATGGGCGCCGCCGCTCAAGGCAATCGGCGGCGACGCCGATACCTCGAGTATGAGAAACGCTCCAGCCACCGAGAGTGTGACGGAGAAGCTTCGCCGCTTCCCCGTCTTCGCCGCGCTCCCGGACTCCGACATCGAGTCGATCGCCGGCCTGGTTCGGGTGCGCCGACATCCGAAAGGCGCGTTCGTGGTCATGCGTGGCGAACCGGCCACGGGGTTGTACCTGCTCTCGGCAGGGCGTCTGAAGCTCACGATCGCATCTCCGGACGGCAAGGAACTGGTCCTGGGCCACCTCACTGCGCCCGCGCACTTCGGGGAGGCGAGCCTTGCGGATGGTCAACCGCACGCGGCTGACGTCGTCGCGGTGACCGACGTCGAGACGCTCGTTCTCGGGTCGCGGGACCTCTCGGACACGGTGCGGGCCCGGCCCCGCGTGGCTATGTCGCTCATCGGCGCGCTCTCAGAGCGGCTCGCTGAGACGATCGCTCGCCTCGAGGATCTGACCTTCCACGATGCCGCACACCGGGTCATGCGGGTGGTGCTCAACATCGCGACCGCGCAGCATGACGCCTCAGGCGCTCCGCTGGTCCGCGGATTCACCCACTACGACATCGCCACGCTCGCCGGCACGTCCCGGGAGACGGCGAGCCGGGTCATCTCGTCGCTTGCGCGAGACGGCATCGTGGAGATACGCGGCCGTGCCATCCTCGTGGACATGGACCGACTGTGCGCGGAGATGCGCAGGGTGTAACCGCCGCGGAGTCGGGTTCCCAGCGTAGCGGTTTCGCCGCTGCGGTGCGGGAGATATACCTGGCAACTGAACCCGATCGACGGAGGCGAAATGAAGGACTTCACCCTCGACGAGCTTGCTCAGTTCAACGGCAAGGACGGCCAGCCCGCGTACGTCGCGTTCAGGGGCATCGTCTACGACGTCACCGAGAGCGCAATGTGGGGCGACGGTGAGCACGAAGCGATGCACGACGCGGGCAAGGACCTTACGGACGAGCATGCTGATGCTCCCCATGACGAGTACATCGTCGACTTCCCCGAGGTCGGTCGGATCGTCTAGCCCACCGCACGGTCGAAGACGGCCACGGTCTCGACGTGGTACGTCTGCGGGAACAGGTCGTGCGGCTCCACGTGCGATACGGTGTAGCCCACCGTGACGAGCCGTGCGGCGTCCCGGGCGAGGGTCGGCGGGTCACACGAGACGTAGGCGAGTCTTCGCGCACCCGTTTCGGCCAGCACCCCGATCGCATCGGGGTGCAGGCCAGAACGGGGCGGATCGATGACGGCAAGGTCGAATCGCCCTAGTTCGGGGAGTTCCCGCGCCGCGTCGCCGCCGACAACATCGGCGTCGAGACCGGCCAGCTCGAGGTTGCGTCGCAGGTCTGCGAGCGCATAGCGTGACGACTCCACGGCGACGACCTCAGATGCAGCTGCGGCCAGCGGGAGCGTGAACGTTCCCACGCCGGAGTACATGTCGAGGACGCGGTCGTCGGGTCGGGGGTCGAGCCGGCCGAGTACGCTGGCAACCAGCGACTCGGCCGCCCCGGTGTTGACCTGGAAGAACGACGGCGCCGAGACGGTCAGGCGCTGCCGGGACAGGCGTTCGGTCCAGTTGCCTCGCCCGCCGAGCACCTCCACCCCGGCGATGCGGCGTTCCTTGTCGCTGCCCTTCACCAGCACGCGAACGACACTCGTCGCACCTGTCGCGTCGGTGATCGTCTTGGCGGCCATCTGACGGGGGAACGAGCCGGGGTCTGTCCAGAGTGCCACCTCGGTCTGGTCGGTGATCCCCGACGTGCGCACGGAGACGCGCCGCAGTCCGAGGGCCCCGTGGCGGCTCGACAGGTAGCGCAACGCCCCTGCGAGCGCACGCGGCGCATCGCTGACCGCCTGCGGTAGCAGGAGGCAGCGTTCGACCGGCACGAGCGTCTGCTCTCCGAGGCGGTGCAGGCCAAGGCGCACGTTTCGGACCTGCTCGTCGACGACGAACTCCACCTTGTTGCGGTATCCGTAGGCGAGGGGCGAAGGCCTGGTGGGTGTAACCTCGGCCGCAAGCTTCCCGATCCGCGCGAAGGCGTCCGAGACCATGCGTGTCTTGCCCTCGAGCTGGGCGGACATTGCGACATGCTGCCACTGACACCCCCCGCACTCGCCGAAGTAGGGGCAGGACGCGTCGATGCGGTCGCTGGAAGGCTCGAGCACCGTGAGTATCCGGGCGTCGACCCTGCGTCCGTGGTCGGCCGTCACCTCGATCTCGGCCACATCACCGGGACAGCCGCCCCGTACGAAGGCGACGCGGCCATCGTCGAGGCGTGCGACTGAGTCGCCCCCGTGGGCAAGCGAGTCGATGGTGACGCGCACGTGGAGTCCTTTCGGCCGCGGCTGCGAACATCGTAGCGCACGTGGTCACGGGCGTGGTCGGGGTGTGGGACTGAAGCATCCGTCGCATGATGCCGATACTCGAGGAAGCCACGGTAGAGGGGGCCGCAGCATGTGGTGTGGCCCCGAGGAGGAGGTCCCGGGTCATGGCGTCCAAGAAGGTGCTCATCGTCCACGACGACGCCGCGCTGGTCGATCAGCTGCGGGCATCGATCGCCGCGAGCGGAGCGGGCATGGAGGTCGTGAGTGCGATCTCGGGGCCCCGCGCACTCGGCATCATGTCCACGCAGAGGCCGGACGTCATCGTCGTCGACGCAGATCTCGTCGGTATCGACGGGTACGCGCTTACCGAGCAGCTCAAGGAACAGCCCGAGACGTGCGCCGTGCCCGTGGTGATCGTCTCGCAGAACCCGACGGAGGCCTCGGCCCTGCGGGCCCGCCAGGCCGGTGCAGCGGCGCATCTGCCCGCGTCCGGACCTGTCGAGACCATCTGCACAAAGGTCGTATCTCTGGCCGCAGCAGGGAGTGCTCCCGTTCCGGAGCCGGTTGCGGTCGAGGTCGGGGTGGGCGCTGTTGCTGCAAGCGTCGCCTCGAGCCCTCCGGGAGTCTTGTCCGGCCCCAGCGGACCGGCTCCCGTCGCCGCTGGTGCCGAGGAATCACCCTTCCTGCGTCCGGCTGAGGTCCCCGCGGGCCCGGCCGCGTGCCAGGAGTACGTGCCGGACGTGGCCGTCAGACGGGATGCTCCGCCGGCATCGGACAACCCGCACATCGACGATCTGTTGCGGATCCTCATCGATCGGGGCGGAAGCGACCTGCACCTGACGGTCGGTAGCCCTCCGGGTCTGCGCCTGCGCGGCGAGATCGTCCCGCTTGAGAACGCCAAGCCGCTGCAGCAGCGCGACACAATGGAAATGATCCTGAACCTACTCTCCGAAGAGCAGCGCAGGCGCTTCGAGACCGAGCTCGAACTGGACTTCGCCTACAGTATCCCCGGGGTTTCGCGCTTCCGCGCGAACGTCTTCCAGCAGCGCAACTCGATGGGCGCGGTGTTCCGCGTTATCCCGATCGCGATCCCCACGCTGGAGGAACTCTCACTCCCGAAGGTCTGCAGGTTCCTCGCCGATCGGCCCCGCGGCCTGGTGTTGGTGACGGGGCCGACGGGCTCGGGCAAGTCCACGACGCTCGCAGCGATGATCGACCACATCAACGAGGAGCGGCCGCTGCACATCGTCACGCTCGAGGACCCGATCGAGTTCATGCACCGGAACAAGAGGGCGTACGTGAACCAGCGGGAGGTGGGCGAGGACACGCACTCGTTCGCTGCGGCCCTGAAGCGTGTTCTGCGACAGGACCCCGATGTCATCCTCGTCGGCGAGATGCGTGACCTCGAGACCATCTCCGCCGCGATCACCGCGGCCGAGACCGGGCACCTCGTGCTCGCGACGCTTCACACCACGGGTGGACCTGCCACGGTCGACCGCATCATCGACGTCTTTCCGCCGCACCAGCAGCAGCAGGTCCGAATGCAGTTGTCGGGGACCCTCGAGGGCGTGCTCTCGCAGGTTCTCCTGCGGTCGACTGACGGCAGGTCCCGTGTGATGGCAATGGAGGTCATGCTCGGCATCCCCGCGATATCGAACCTGATCCGCGAGGGCAAGACACACCAGATGCCGACGATCATCCAGGGCGGCGCATCTCTCGGCATGCAGACGCTCGACCAGAGCCTGAAGACGCTTCTGCAGGCCGGGAGGGTCACGTTCAACGAGGCCATCAGCAAGGCGCAGAACCCGCGCGAACTGGCGCAGATGGTCGGCCGTCGCATCTAGGACGGACCTCGTCGAGGGGTACATACACCGCAGTACGTGGCCCCTGCGGAGAGGCGCGGTGTATGGACAAGGTTCACGTTCGTTGGACGAGCAACCGGCAGTTCGTGGGATGGGACGAGGCGGGTCACGGCATCGTGATGGATGCCCGTCCCGAGTACCGGGGCGAGGGGACCGGCGCGCGCCCCATCGAACTCGTGCTCTATGGGATCGCAGGCTGCACCGCCATGGACGTGATCTCCATCCTCGAGAAGAAGCGCCAGGACGTCCGGGGGATTGAGATCGTCGTCGAGGGCGACCAGCGCACCGACGAGTACCCGAAGATCTACACAGAGATCCGGCTCCACTACATCGTCACGGGCATCGGCGTGTCCGAGGAGGCGGTCCGCCGCTCGATAGAGCTTTCCGAGGAGAAGTACTGCTCGGTGGGTGGTATGCTCGGCCCCCAGGTTCGGACGGTGACCTCGTTCGAGGTCCGAGAGTCTCCCGTACCGGGTACTCCGGCGAGATAGGACTTTCCGCGATGGCCGACGCGGTCTTGTTGCCTGTCTACAATGAAGAAGCCACCGTCGATTCGGTCCTCGACGCCGTGCGCCGCTATTTTCACGGCGACATTCTCGTCGTTGATGACGGCTCGACGGACGACACGGTCGCCGCCCTTGCGGCACGCCATGACGTGTCGGTCATCACGCATCCCTACAACATGGGCTACGGGCGTGCGCTTGCCGAGGGGTTCTCGGTCGCACGGGCACGCGGGTGCGAGCGGGTGCTGACGATGGACTGCGACGGCCAGCACGAGCCGGCTCATATCCCCCGGTTCCTCGCCACGGTCGACGAGGGCTGGGACATCGTCTCGGGGAGCCGCTATCTGCCCCAGAGCGCCGAGGTCGGGATGATCGCCCCGGGGGACCGACAGGAGGTCAACCAGCGGGTGACCACAGAGATCAATCGGGTGACCGGGTGGGGGTTGACCGATTCGTTCTGCGGGTTCAAGGCATACCGGATGGCTGCACTCGATACGATCGAGCTCACCGAGGCGGGCTACGGGATGCCGGTCGAGTTGTGGGCCAAGGCCCACCGGCTCGGGCTCCTCGTCAAGGAGCTTCCGGTCGAACGGATCTACTGTGATCGCGACCGCTCCTTCGGCGCGGCGCTCGACGACCCCGAGCACCGCTTCGGCTACTACATGCGCGTGTGGAAACGAGCGTTGGAAGCGGAGGAGGCTCGATTGTCGTGACGGATGTCGTATGCGTCGGCGCGCATCCCGACGATGTCGAGATCGGCATGGGCGGCACGATCGCCGGCATGACCCGGCGGGGCCTGTCGGTCGCCATCGTCGACCTCACCGACGGGGAGCCGACTCCCGCCGGTAGCCGCGAGACGCGACTGTCGGAGGCCGCCGAGGCGGCGCGGATCCTCGGCGTGCACGAGAGAAGGATCCTCGACCTGCCGAACCGCCGGTTGTTCGACACCGTTGAAGCGCGTACCGCGCTTGCGGAGGTTCTCAGGGAGCTCAGGCCTCGCGTGGTCTTCGGTCCGTATCCGGTCGACGCACATCCCGATCACATCGCGGCCTCTCAGGTCGTCCAGGCAGCACGGTTCTGGTCGAAACTCACCAAGACCGAGATGTCTGGGGAGCCCCACTACCCTGCGAGAGCGTACCGCTACATGGCCGTCCACCTCCGGCTGGTTCGGGAGCCCTCGTTCGTCGTGGACGTGAGTGAAGACCTCGACACCAAGCTCGAAGCCTTGCGTGCGTATCGGTCGCAGTTCTCGGCGAATCCCGCGAACGCGGGTCTGGTCGAGGTGATGGAGGGCGTTGCCCGCATGTGGGGCGGGACGATTGGCACCGCTGCGGCAGAGCCGTTCTTCTCCGATGAGCCCGTCGGTATCCGCTCCGTAGACGCGTTGGTCTAGGGCCTCGGTGATGCGTGCGAGAGCTTCCATGCCATCGGGTCACGGCGAACTGGTCGTTCGTCCGCCTCTCGACGAATGGGCGGAGCTTGCGCGTGCGAACGAGCGGGCCCTCGCGGAGTGGGACTTCCGCATCGCAGGCGTGGCAGCGGGCAATCTGCGCGCACGGGCTCGGCGAGAACTGCTGGAGTGCGCGGCCCGCTCCACCGATCGCATGGGTCTCGCCGCCCGTCCGCCGGGCGCAGGTCCGCTCATCGTTACCGGACACCAGCCCGATCTGTTTCACGCGGGCGTGTGGGTCAAGGACTTCCTCGTGGAGAGGCTCGCGCGCGAGACCGGTGGCACCGGTCTCGACATCGTTGTGGATACCGATGGTTTCGACGGGGTCGGGATGACCGCGCCATGCCTGGTCCCGGGCGTCACGCGCTGGCGTCAGTACCTTGCGGAGGGACGCAGCGACTCGTGCTACGCGTGCACCCCCGTGCCTTCCGCCGCCCGTATCGAGGACTTCTGTTCGGCGACCGCCGCCGTGCTGGAGACGCTCCCTACACCAGCCATCGGGCGGCACTTCGCGGCGTTCTGTGAGGCGATGAGGGCCTCGGTGCCTCACAGTCGCTCGCTGGCCGAACTCGTCACGGGAGCACGGCGCCGATTCGAAGGGAACCTCACCGGCTACCTCGAGCTGCCGGTCACCGCGCTTTCGGCGACCGATTCGTTCCGGTCATACGCGGTGGACATCCTGCTGGACGCCGAGCGCTTCGCGGGCGCCTACAACGCCGAGCTCGCCGAGTACCGGACGCTCCACCGGGTCCGCTCGGCGGCGCAGCCGTTCCCCGACCTCGAGGTAGCGGGCGGCCGGGTCGAGGTGCCCTTCTGGGTGCTTGAGGCGCAGAGCAGAAGGCCGGTGTTCGTCGAGAAAACGGGAGAGGAGGTCACGCTCCGTTCGAACGGCGGGACGGTGACGAAGCTGCCGCCCACCCCAGCAGAAGCGGCGGCCGCCCTCGCCGCGTCGGGGGCACTCCTGGTGCCCCGCGCGGTGACGCTGACGCTCTTCGTGCGTGCGTTCGTTGCGGACCTGTTCATCCACGGGGTCGGCGGCGACCGCTACGACCGCATCACGGACGCTCTGGCTGAGCGCTGGTGGGGGGTGACGCTTCCCCCGCATTCCGTCGCGTCGCTCACGATGTATCTCCCGCTCGGGGCCGTGGCGGTCCGGAAGGAGGATCTCGCGGAGATGGATCGCCAGCTGCATCGCGTAGCCCACAACCCCGACGAGATGCTCGGCGAGCTGGAGTTCGCGTCGAGCGAGGAGCGGCGCGAGGCCCTTGCGCTTGCCGAGGAGAAGCGCGCCCTCGTCGAGGCGATCTCCGCCACCGGCGCGGACCGCAAGGCGCTGGGCCTGCGGATCCGCGCAGTGAACGAACAGCTGGGGGCACTGGTCGAACCGCTCGCGATCGAGCTTCGCGCACGAAGGGCCGCTCTCGAACGCCAGGTGGGCGAAGCACAGGTGTTGACCGACCGTACCTATCCGTTCTGCCTCTGGAGTCCCGCCGAGATCGCGGCGACAGTGCTGTAGTGTGGCCCCGCTCCGGTGCGTGCTATCATGGCGCCACCCTGAGGGGCGCAGGCTTCACCGGAGAAAGGAACCAGGCATGGCAATTCCCGTCGTCGACTCGAACCTCTGCACCGCATGCGGCATCTGCGTGGACGAGTGCCCGCAGAGCTGCTACGACCTCGAGGACGTCGCCGTTCTCGCGCGGCCGGACGACTGCACCGAGTGCGGCATCTGCGTCGACGCGTGCCCGAGCGAAGCGATCTCGATGTAGTGTCGTGCGACATGCATTCTGCGAAGGCCGGCCGTGTGCCGGCCTTCGTGCTGCCAGCACTGACGGCCGGAGCAACGCATCAGCCTCGCGGACCCATACCGTCCTCGACGTAGAGTTTCGGCTCACGCCCCTTGATGAGCCCGACGAAACGCCGGTGATGCCTCAGGTAGACGAGTCCGCCCAGCACCACGACGAACAGGGTGTCGGGTTGGCCGGTGAGAAGCGTGTACGCGGGTAGGGAGAGCGCGGCGCTTACCTGCCCCGCCATCATGTACCGGGTGAGCGCGATGACCGCGAGCCCCACACCGACGACGATGAGGAAGTACTGCCAGTTGTACGCGAGGAGCGCGCCTCCGCCGGTGGCGAGGCCCTTCCCGCCGAGCCAGCGTCGCTTCGCGAGCGAGAGCCACAGCGAGTAGTTGTGGCCCACCACCGCGCCGAGCACGACCGCCTGGGGTCCGTAGAGCGCAGCGGCGGCGAACGGCGCGGCCTGTCCGCTCCAGAGGGCACCGCCTGCGGGCAGCGCGGGGTCGATGAGCGTCAGTGGGACGGTCACGGCGGCCAGGGTGGGCACGAAGCCCTTCAGTGCGTCGGCGAGCATGGCGACGACGAACCAGCCCCACGAGCCGGTCGTGCGCCTGACGTTCATGGCGCCCACGTTGCCGGTTCCGTGGTCGGTTATGTCTTCACCCGCGACGGCCTTGACGATGATGTAGGCGAATGGGATGGACCCGATGAGGTAGGCTCCGACGAACATGACAGCGACAGGCCACAGGAGAGCGTACAACTGCCCGACACCGACCTCCTGAACGAACGTCAGGAGCGACATCCGCATCGCGATGCTCTGCTCGACGAGCGAGACCAGTGTCACCCCTACCACCTCCCGGGCACGATGACGTCGAGCGCGTCGGGGAGGACCGAGATCTCATAGGTGGAGGCGAGCGTGACTTCGCCGTCGATCTGGCCCTCGATCGGCACTTCCGACTCGATGAGGACCGAGGCGTGGCGCTCGAGCTTCACCGGCTTCATCCATCCGTGATGACCGACGACCACGAACGGTAGTCGCAGCAGTGCGCCGAGGAGGGTCACCCTGTCGATCACGCAGATGTCCAACAGGCCGTCGTCGGGTCTCGCGTTGGGGGTGATCTTGAACCCCCCGCCGTACGTCGGTCCATTGGTCGCCGCTATGAGCAGCAGGTGGCGCTCGACCGGAGCGCTCCCGTCGATACCGAGCAACACGGGATGAGAGTGGAACTGCCGGAAGAGGACGACGAACAGGGCGCGCATGTAGAGCATCATGCCGGACCACCCGGTTCGAGCCTTGAGTTCGACGGCCTTGGCTGTGACGCGGGCGTCGAGCCCGACAGCGACTGAGTTCGCGAAGTACTCGTCGTTCACGACGCCGACATCCCGTGACGTGCGGACCCCGCCGATGAGCTGACGTGCCGCTGTGGCCAGATCGGTCGAGATGCCGAGCGTTCGCCGGTAATCGTTGCCGGAGCCGGTGGGGAGGAGCGCGAGGGCGGGACGCTCGTCGCGAGGGATCTGCATCAGGCCGTTAAGCACCTCGAAGACGGTCCCGTCACCGCCGACGGCAACGACCGTGTCAACAGCCGATGCTTCCCGGGCGAGCACAGTGGCGTGCCCCGGTCCCTCGGTGAGGACCAGCTCGTAGTCGATCTGCCCGTCGAGGAGCCCGGTGACGAAGGGGACGAGCTCCGCGGTCACACCGTGGCGTGCCGCGGGATTGACGATGAGAAGCACCTGTCCGAGCACCCCGCCGCCTTCCTGTTCGGGCTCGCTCCGGCCCTAGTGACGTCGCTGTCGGTATGGTAGAGTGCGGTGCGCTCGCCCTCGTAGCTCAGTGGATAGAGCGTCTGCCTCCGGAGCAGAAGGCCACAGGTTCGAATCCTGTCGAGGGCACCATCGGATCACACCACGCGGCCCGGCGTATGCCGGGCCGCGTGCGTGTCGCAGCTAGGATGACTCCTTTTCCGCTTTCGCCTGCTCGACGATCTTCTTCGCCATGTCGAACGGAACCTCGGCGTACTCGTCGACCGAGATGGTGTATGTCCCGGTGCCGCTCGTGATTGAGCGGAGGTGCGGCGAGTAGTGGACGACCTCGGCGTAGGGCGCCTGCGCCTTGATGGTCTGGACGCCCGCCTCAGGGGAGTCCATGCCGAGAATCCGGCCTCGCATCGAGCTGACGTCGCCCATGACCGCACCCGCGTACTCGTCGGGCACCTCGATCTCGAGAGTGGCGATCGGCTCGAGCAGTGCGATGTCGGCCTTCTCTGCGGCGGCGCGGAACGCGATACGAGCCGCCGTCTTGAACGCGATCTCCGAGCTGTCGACCGAGTGATAGGAGCCGTCGTAGACCGCTGCCTTGACATCGACGACCGGATAGCCCGCAAGGACTCCGTGGGCCATTGTGTCCTGGATGCCCTTGTCTACGTGAGGAATGAACTGTCTCGGTATCTTGCCGCCGACGATCTCGTCGATGAACTCGTAACCCTTGCCGGGGTTCGGCTCGAGGCGTAGCCAGCAGTCACCGAACTGTCCCGAACCGCCGGTCTGCTTCTTGTGGCGGCCCTGGGCGCTCGCGCTCTTGCGGATCGTCTCACGGTAGGGGATCCGGATGTCGATAGTCTCCGCTTCGACGTGGTACCGGTCGCGCAAGTGCGCAAGGGCCACGTCGATCTGCACGTCTCCCAGACCGGAAAGGACCGTCTGGTGCGTCTCTTCGTCACGCTTGAGGTGGAGGGTCGGCTCCTCTTCCACCAGCTTGTTGAGCGCCGTGCCGAGCTTGTCCTCGTCAGCCTTCGTCTTGGCCTGGATCGCGACGGGGTACAGGGGCTCGGGCAGCGGCAGCGGCGCGAATGCGACCGAGCCGTCGGCCGAGAGCGTGTCGCCGGTGATCGTGTCTGAGAGCTTCGGCAGGACCGCGATGTCGCCCGCGGGAACCGCCTGGACGTCGGTCGCGTCCTTGCCGATGACCTTGTACACGTGACCGACGCGCTCCTTCTTGCCGGTACGGGAGTTGACGAGCTCGGTGTTCGGCGTCAGCGTCCCGGAGACGACCTTCACGTAGTTGAGGCGCCCGATGTAGGGGTCCGAGACGGTCTTGAAGACGAATGCCGAGGTGGCGCCCTCGATGCTGACCTCGCGTTCGCCGCCGTCGACGGTGGCTATGGGACCGTGGGCGGTCGGCTGCGGGAAGAAGGACACGATCTCATCGAGCAGGTCCTCCACGCCGTGCAGTGCGGTAGCGGACGCCACGAACACGGGGATGAAGATGCCCTGGTAGATGGCCTTGTCGAGGAGCATCTCGAGCTCCTCTTGGGTGAGGCGCTCGCCCTCGAGGAGGTACTTCTCCATGAGCTCATCGTCCGCTTCGGCGACGAGTTCGGTGAGCTTCTCCCGGGCCGCCTCGGCCGCAGGCCGAAGGTCCTCGGGGATGTCGCTCACCTCTTCCTTGTCACCCTCGTGGTGGTAAGCCTTCATGCGGATCACGTCGATGACGCCGCGGAAGTCCGACTCGGCGCCCATCGGGATCTGGACGGGACCGACCCGGTGGCCGAACTTCTCGTCAAGGCTCGCCATGACGCCATCGAAACTGGCGTTCTCCTTGTCCATCCGGTTGATGATGACCGCACGCGCGATGCCCATCTGACCGGCGATGCGCCACAGCCGTTCGGTCTGCACCTGCGGACCGGCGACAGCGTCCACCACGAACAGGGCCATCTCCGCGGCCGCCATACCGGCTACCGCGTCCCCGAGGAAGTCGGCGTAGCCGGGGGTGTCGATGATGTTGATCTTGACTCCGTCGTGCACCACGGGGGCCAGCGCGAGGCTGATGGAGCTCTTGCGGCGAATCTCCTCGGGGTCGTAATCGAGGTTCGAGTGCTCGTCGTCAACGCTGCCGAGCCGGTGCGTCACGCCGGCGATGTGCAGTATGGCCTCGGCAAGCGATGTCTTCCCCGATCCCCCGTGGCCGACGAGCACGACGTTTCTGACCTTGTCAGTTGCAGGTGCGCCCAAGTGCATCTCCTCCTTGATCCTGAGAGTCTCGGAACGAGAATCCTGGCATCTGTACCGCGATCTTTCGCGGCCACGTCCCTCGCGACAGCATACTCCTTTATCCCCCTCTCGCCACACTGTTAGAATGGCTGACGGTGCCGGGGATACCCCCCGACAGTGACCCATTCCGACGCTCGGCGAAAGGACGACCGTACGCATGCGCGCGATCTACACTCTACTTCTGCCTGTCGCACTTGCCGTCCTGCTCGTGGGGGCGGTCATCGCCCTTCCCGGGTGTGCGCCCGAAACGGCGGGGTCGACACCTCCCGATGAGCCGACCAGTCCGCCTGCCGAGACGCCCGAGCCGGAGCCTCCGGCCGCGCCAGAGGGGGAGCCCTTGTACACCGCAGAGTACGCACCCGATGGGACCGAGGTCGCCGTGATCACCACCGCCAAGGGCGTGATCAGGTTCACCTTCTATTCCGAAGACGCGCCCAACACGGTCGCCGCCTTCATCGAGCGGGCCGAGGAGGGCTTCTACGACGGCACGAAGTTCCACCGGGTCGAGCCCGGTTTCGTGATCCAGGGCGGAGACCCGCTGTCGAAGACCGACGACCCGATGGTTGGGACCGGCGGCCCCGGTTACCAGCTCAAGGCTGAGTTCAACAGCCGCAGCCACCTTGACGGTACAGTCGCGATGGCCCGGTCGCAGGACCCGAACTCGGCCGGTTCCCAGTTCTACATCTGTTTGGGCCCTCAGCCGTTCCTTGACGGCCAGTACACCGTCTTCGGTCAGGTGACCGAGGGCATGGACGTCGTCAGGCAGATCGCTGTCGGCGACGTGATGGAGTCAGTCCGCATCGAGCGTTCCGAGTAGACGGGATAGCCGTGGATCAGGCCCGGTACGAGGAGGGGCAGGCGGCATACGCCGCCAAGGACTACCGCGCCGCAGCCAAGGCGTTCCTCTCGGCCGCAGGCCGGGGCGAAGGCAGCGGGCGTGCGTACCACATGGCGGGCAACTCGCTCGTACGGTTGCGCCGCTACTCCGATGCCGTGACTGTGTACCGCCATGCGCTCAACGATGAGACCTATGGGAAGCGCAGCGCGGTCTACGCGAATCTGGGAGCGGCGCACGTGGCGCTGGGCGAGTATGCCGAAGCCGTGCGCTCCTACGACGCCGCGCTGGAGGACCCCGAGTACACTGGGCAGCATCGCGCGTTGCAGGGCAAGGCGGGCGCGCTGTTCGAGATGGGCCGCATCGAGGACGCGGCCATGGCATACCGCCAGGCGGCGCTCGACGGCGATAACCCCGACCCGGGTAAGGCGCTGAACAACCTCGGCCTGTGCTTCATGGCCATGGAGCGCCCCACCGACGCAGTCGAGGCGTACCGCGCGGCGCTCGGTTTCGATTCGTACTCCGGGCGCGGCCGGGCGCTTGCAAACCTCGGCATGGCGTACCACTCGATCAACCGTCACGAGGATGCGGTCAAGTCCTTCGAGAAGGCCATGGAGTTGCATGGTCACGCACTCTCGGACACGGCGCGACTCGCCTACGTGTCGAGTCGCGAGAAACTGACGGGTCCCGCACAGCGTGAGGTGATCGAAGGCTGGAGCACTGGGGAGATGCCGCCGCTCGTCGAGGCGTCGCTTGTCGAGGAACCCGAGGCCCCTGCCGCGCAGGCGTCTCCGGATGCGACGACGTCCATGCCGCACCCGAGCGGCGAGGACGTGGAGTTGTTTTTCACGATGACCGAGGAGGAGATGCGCCAACGGGACCGCGCGGCCCGACGGTCGGCGCGTGCCGGGCAGCAGGGTGGCCGCAACCTGTGGTCCGTCCTCGCGGGCGTGGTCATCGCGGTCGCCATCGTGGCGGGCCTGCTCGTTGCCCTGTTCATGTGGGGTTTCGGCTACCCCACACAGCGCATGACGGTCTCGGGGATGCTGGAGGCGCGTGCGGCGGGTGATCCGGTGGCGCAGTACTGGGTCGCCGTTCCCACAGCCGACATCGACAAGGAGATGGCGAAGCTCCCGCCGATGGCCGAGTTCACCGTTGATAGTGTCGAGCGTTCTCCGCGCACCTCACGGGTCGTCGTGACGGTCACGCCCGAGAGCGGCTCGCCGCTCAGCTATGAGATCAGTCTGTCGCGCGAAGGCGTCGGCTGGAAGGTCACCGGGGTCGAGAACGACTGGCGCTCGACGGGCGGCGGCTCCTGAGCCATACTCCGGTGCCGTTGCCGGTATGTCCGCCCTCGCGTGGACACACTCTGGGAGGAAGGACGCACGTGGACCAGCAGACCTACATCATGATCAAGCCGGACGCCGTCGCACGGGGACTCGTCGGAGCGATCGTGAGCCGGTTCGAAGCCTGCGGGCTGAAGATCGAGCGCATGCAGTACGGACTGGTGACTGCCGCAGAGGCGGCGGCGAACTACGCCGAGCACGAGGGCAAGCCCTTCTACCCCGGGCTGGTCGAGTACATCACCTCCGGTCCCGTGGTCAAGATGGTCCTCTCGGGTCCCGACGCAGTGGTGGTCTGCCGGAAACTCATGGGCGCCACGAATCCCCGTGACGCCGCGCCTGGCACCATTCGCGGCGACTTCGGCCTGACGCTTGACGCGAACATCGTTCACGGCTCGGACTCACCGGAGTCCGCCGAGCGGGAGATCGCGATCTTCTTCGGCTCGTAGCACGCAGAAGAGGGCACCTGTCGATCGGCGGGGATTGCAGGAATACGGGACGGTCGGTCGAACCTCGTCCTAATCAGCGGTTGCCGGTGAGAAGGGGACGAAACGACGTGCGGACACGCGCGTTCAAAGGCGGCGTGCACCCTGCCGACCGCAAGGACCAGACAAACACGCGCGCGATCGAGCGGGCTCCGGTCCCGCAGTTGGTCACCGTGCCTCTCTCGCAGCATCTGGGAGCCCCCTGTTCGGCGCTCGTGGAGAAGGGTGACCGCGTCAGGCGCGGCCAGCTGATCGGCGACGTCGAGGCGATGGTCAGCGCCCCGGTGCACTCGCCGGTCGACGGGGAAGTGACCGATGTCGGCCGGGTCGTGCTCGCCTCAGGGATGCGCAGCGTCGCGGTCACGATCGTGCCCGATGAGCAGCAGGATCTCGATTCGTTCGAACCCGTTACCGCCGGGAATGACTCGGTGCGCGAGCGCGTCCGGGCCGCCGGCATCGTGGGCCTCGGCGGCGCGGCGTTCCCCACATCGGTCAAGCTTCAACCGCCAAGAGAAATGCCGGTCTCAACGCTCATCCTCAACGGGTGCGAGTGCGAGCCGTACCTGACGTGCGACCATCGGTTGATGCTCGAACAGCCGGACCGGGTGATACGGGGAGCGCAGCTCATCGCCGGGTCGGTGGGTGCCGGCCGTGCGGTCATCGCGCTCGAGTCCAACAAGCTCGACGCCGCGGCCGCGCTGCGCGCGCAGGCGCCCGACGGCGTCGAGGTGATGGTGCTGCCCACCCGCTACCCGCAGGGCGCTGAGAAGCAGCTTATCCGAGCCACGATCGGCGAGGAAGTACCGCACGGCGAACTGCCAGCCGCGACTGGTGCACTCGTCCACAATGTCTCCACCGCTGCCGCTGTCGCGGATGCGGTCGATCAGGGACGCCCGTTGATCGAGCGGGTCGTGACGGTCACGGGCAAGGTCCGGCGTCCGGGCAACTTCATGACGATGATCGGAACTCCGGTCGAGACCCTCATCGAAGCCGCCGGCGGGTTCGACGGCGATCACGGGAGGATCGTCGCTGGTGGACCGATGACGGGCATGGCCCTTGCCGACCTCTCGGTTCCGGTCGTCAAAGGAATGGGCGGCATCGTCGTGCTCCATCCTGCAGAGAGCGCGCCGGCAGTGCATGGTGACCAGCCGTGCATCCGGTGCGCACGCTGCTCGGACGCATGCCCGATGATGCTCGAACCCTACGCGATAGGGATCTACGCTAACCGCACCGACTGGGAAGGCACCGACCGCTACCATGCCCTCGACTGCATCGAGTGTGGATGCTGCAGCTACGTTTGCCCGACGCGCCGGCCACTCGTCCAGCTGATACGCGGCGCCAAACAGGCCCTGCTTCAGAGGGGTGCGCAGCTGTGACCGAGACGACGACAGCGGCGCGGATGCAGGTCGCCCCCTCACCCCATGTGGTCGCGCCAGAGAACGTGACCCACCTCATGCTGTGGGTTGTCGCGGCGCTTGCTCCGGCCACCGTCTGGGCCGTGTGGAACATGGGGATGGTCGCGGCGGTCCTGCTCGTCTCGTGCATCGCGTCGTCCCTCGGCACTGAGTGGCTGTGGACCCGCATCGCCCGTCGTCCGCAGACACTGTGGGACGGCTCGGCGCTTGTCACCGGACTTCTGCTTGCGCTGGCGATGCCCCCACTGACCCCATGGTGGATGGGTGTCGCCGGCGGCATCGTGGCAGTCGGGCTTGCGAAGATGCTCTTCGGGGGTCTCGGGTGGAACCTCTTCAACCCCGCGCTCGTCGCCCGGGCGGTGCTCGCGGTCTCGTGGACCGGCGTCCTGGCGGAGGCCGGACCGTATCCCGGCGGGTGGTTCCGTGCGCTCGACATCCCTGCGACCGGAGAGCTGGACGCGATCAACGGCGCGACCCGGCTCGCCATCGCGGCAGCTGACCGCGCCGCGGACGGGGCATACGGCGTCGACCTGACCGCGTACTACCAGCCGCTCCTCCTGCGCAACCTCGAGGGTTGTCTCGGCGAGGTCTCCGCGCTGCTGCTCATCCTGGGCGGCTTCGTACTGATCGCCAAGCGGATCATCGACTGGCGCGTCCCCGTGGGCTACATCGGTACGGTGGCCGTGCTGTCGTGGGCATTCGGTTCGGACCCGATCTTCAACGTGCTTGCCGGGGGCGTCCTGCTCGGCGCCTTCTTCATGGCCACCGACCCGGTGACCTCTCCGATGACGCGTAGCGGGCGTGTCGTGTTCGCATGCGGATGCGGTGTCTTCAACTCGGTGGTGCGCTTCTTCGGTCCTATGCCTGAGGCCACGACCTTCGCGATTCTGTTCATGAACGGTCTCGTGCCCTTCATCGACCGCGCCTTCGCACCGAGAACGTTCGGGTGGGTGAAGCGCCGTGGCTAGACGCGCTGCATCGACGCCCCTCAACATGATCGGCGCCGTTCTGGCGACCTGTCTGGTAGCGGCGACGGCACTGACGCTCACCTACGAGGTCACGCGAGAGCGTATCCTCGAACAGGAGCGCGCGGCCGAGCGAAGCGCACTCCAGGCGGTGTTGCCGGGCGCGGAGCAGTTCGAGGCAGCGGACGAGCTGCTCGAACCGGCTGCTGAGGCAGCCGGCCAGGTGCCCGTTCAGGCAGTCTATCGCGGCTTCGACGGAAGCGGCGCTCACGCGGGTTGGGGAGTACGCGTCGCCCCCCGGGGTTACGGCGGTCCGGTGACCCTGGTTGTGGGATTGGATAGAGATGGGTCAGTACTCGGTGTCAGTATCGTCACCCAGAACGAGACACCGGGCCTGGGCACCAAGATCCTGACCGTCCCCGGCTGGATCGACCAGTTCGTCGGTTGGGAGAGCACCGACATCAAGGGTTCCGCGGCCGGGTTCGATGCGATCGCGGGTGCGACGCGCTCGTCTGTCGCAGTGCGCAACGGGGTGACAGCGGCGTCACAGGTCTACACCGAGGTGCTCGCCGCCGAAAGCGGAGAGGAGGAGGACGGGTCATGAGAGAGTGGCTGTCGGTCTTCAGGCGCGGCCTCGCGGTCGACAACCCACTTACGGTTCTCATGATCGGGCTTTGCGCGACGCTCGCCGTCTCCACGAAGGTCGAGGGCGCGTTCTTCATGGGCATGGCGGTGATCTTCGTGCTCAGCATGTCGAGTGCGATCGTGTCCACGCTGCGCTCCCTCATCCCCGAGCAAGTCAGGATCCCGGTGTTCATCGTGATTATCGCGTCGTTCGTGACGATCGTGGACCTGACCATGAAGGCGTTCCTGCCGGGGGTGTACACGTTCCTCGGCGTATGGATCCCCCTTATCGTGGTCAACTGCGTGATTCTGGGGCGGGCGGAGGCGTTCGCCTACCACCAGCCGGTGCGGCTGGCCCTGGCCGACGGCCTCGGCATGAGTCTTGGCTTCTCGCTCGTCATCGTGGTTCTTGCGGCGATCAGGGAGCTGTTCGGTAGCGGGGAGATCGTCTTCCTCGGCATCCGTCTGATCGCCTTTCCCGAGTGGTATCCGGCTCCCGGGATCCTGCTGCTCTTCCCCGGGGCGTTCATCGTCTTCGGCTTCATCATCGCGCTCGCCAAGTGGTACAACGGGCGCACCTCGACGCGCCTCGTTCAGACCGACGCACACTGCACCATCGAGGAAGGAGGGCGGTAGCGTGGAGACTCTGCAGCATTTCACGCTCCTCCTCGTCGGTGCGGCGCTCGTCAACAACATCCTGCTGACCCGCTTCATCGGTCTGTGCCCCTTCTTCGGGGTGTCGAGTTCCATGGACACCAGCCTCGGCATGGCGGGTGCCGTCATCTTCGTCATGACGCTTGCGACCACCGCGACGTGGGTGTTCTGGAACGTCCTGCTCGCGCCGCTCGGCGTCGGTGACTTCCTGTACATCCCGGCGTTCATCCTCGTCATCGCGGCGCTCGTGCAGTTCGTCGAGATGTACCTGCGCAAGGCGAGTCCGGGTCTCTACCGTTCCCTTGGTATATTCCTGCCGCTCATCACTACGAACTGCGCGGTGCTGGCCACGGCGACGGAGTCGGTGCGGCCCGGGTTCTTCAAGATGGGAATCGACTACGGGTTCGGCTTCGGGGAGGCGCTCGTCTACACGATCGGCGTTGCCATCGGTTTCGGCATAGCTCTTCTCACCTTCGCCGCGCTGCGCGAGCGTCTCGAGGTCGCACCGGTACCCGAGGTGATGAAGGGTACACCGATGGCGTTCATCACCGCGGGCTTGCTGTCGCTCGGTTATCTCGGCCTTGCCGGGCTGTTCGGACTCTGAGAGAGGTGCCTGAGTGGACGCAATGCTCGTTATCAAGGCTGTCGCCGCACTGAGCGTCATCGGGCTGGCGGCTGCCGCGATGCTGACGGCCGCCTCGCGCAAGTTCCATGTGGAGGTCGATCCCAGGGTCGAGCGTGTCCTGAGCGTGCTCCCGGGGGCCAACTGCGGCGCCTGCGGGAATCCCTCATGCTTCGGAGCGGCTGAGGCCATCGCGCAAGGAGCACTCCCGGTGACGGCATGTACCGCGGGAGGGCAGGCGGTCGCCGACGCGGTGGCCGACGTTCTCGGCGTCGAGAAATGCGCGGTGGCCTCGATCGTGAGCCTTCGGCACTGCGGAGGAGGCCGTGCAGCGACGCGCAGCTTCGACTATGCGGGAGTGATGACCTGCGCGGCCGTCGCGCGGCTCGCAGGTGGCGACCTCGAGTGTCCCGCGGGGTGCTTCGGCTATGGTGATTGCGCGCGCGTGTGCCCCTTCGACGCGATCGCGATTGATACTCGCGGGTTGCCCGTCATCGATCTCGATCGCTGTACGGGCTGCGAGGTCTGCGTGCGCGAGTGCCCGCGAGGCAGCATCGGCCTGCTGGTGATGGCGCCCGAAGACGGCGCCGTCGCGGTGCGCTGCAACTCGCACGACAAACCCCGGGCCCGCAGGGACTACTGCTCGATGTGTTGCATCGCCTGCAAGAAGTGCGAGAAGGCGTGTCCAGCCGATGCGATCCACATCATCGACCTGCTCGCCGTGGTCGACTACGACAAGTGCACTGCGTGCGGCATGTGTGTCGCCGTCTGCCCGCAGGAGTGCATCGATCTCACCGGTCGCGCGGCGATTGCGCCTGCGGTCATGCTGGACGGCCGTGGACCGAAGGTCGACGGTTTCCTCCCGGTTGTTCCCGATGCTCGTCCGGAAGGGGTGGGCAAGTGACTCGGGGCGACCGTGCCATCATCGTCACGGTGCTTGCCGCCGCCTTGCTGATGGCGCCTCAGGCCGGCGCCCTCCTCGCGCCGGAGGTCGGCTCGGTGGTACTGAGGGGTCCCCGGGGCGTCACCGAAGTCGACCTCTCGGTCCCGGGACGCTACATGGTTGAGGGCCGTGTCGGCCGTGTCGTATTCGAGGTCTCGGACGGCGCCCTGCGCGCGGTGGAATCCGACTGCCCCGATCAGATCTGCGTACACAGCGGTGCGGCCGCCACCGGTCGCCCGGTCATCTGCGCGCCGAACGGTGTGAGCGCCGCGGTGGTCTTTGCGCGAGAGGAGGGGCTCGATGCGATCTCGCGGTGACCGGTACCGCCCCGGCGAGATCGTACCCGTCGCATTACTGCTCGCGATGGCGGTGGTCCTCGGGTACCTCGAGGCGGTGACTCTGCCTCCTCTCCCTGTGCCGGGGTTGCGTATGGGGCTTGCGAACATCGCCGTGGTCGTCGCGCTTGCATCGTTTGGGCCGCGTGGTGCAGCGATCGTGTCGATGGGTCGCGTCGCGCTCGTCGCGCTGGCGACCGGCAGTCTCGCCGGACCGACCTTCGCGCTCTCGCTGGGAGGCGCACTGGCGGCGCTCGCCGCCATGCTTGCGGTGTACGCGGCGGGTGAGACCTTCTCAGTCCTCGGCTGGTCGGTCGCAGGCTCAGCGGCGCACGTCGCAGCCCAGCTCACTATCGCGGTGCTCCTCGTCGGTTCGCATGCGCCGTTCGCGCTCATGTCCGTCCTTCTCGGACTGAGCGTGCCTGTCGGACTCCTCGTCGGGCACTCTGCCCGTCTCCTCATCTCCCGCATCCCCGACACACCACTGTCGACTGCGGGAGGGTAGGGAGGTGGGCGCTGTGGCGCCACGCCTGGTGGGAAGCGGGGCGACCCCGCGCGAGGTCGTGTTGTCCGGGCGCTCGGAGGCGCTCTCCGACACCGCCCTGATGTCGGTGCTCATCGGTGAGGACGGTGACGACCGGGCGCGCGCGCTGCTCGAGCGCCATCCGCTCCCCGACGGACTGTGGCGCGTGAGCGCCGAGGAGCTCGTGACGCTTCCGGGTCTTGGACCGGCCGCCGCTTCGCGGGTGCTCGCGTGCCTGGAGATGAGTCGGCGGGCGGCTGTGTGGAGGGCGGCGCCGCGTCAGACGGTCACGACTCCGGAGGACGTAGTGGCACTGTGTTGGCCGCAGATGCGCGGAGCGGACCGGGAGCACTTCTGGGCGCTCGCGCTGAACACGAAGAACCACCTGCTCAGGGTCGTGGAGATCTCTGTCGGGAGCCTCAATGCGTCCATCGTGCACCCCCGGGAGCTCTTCAAGGAGGCGGTTCGGCTGTCCGCGGCCTCGGTGGTGGTCGTCCATAACCACCCGAGTGGGGACCCGACACCCTCCGGTGCGGACATCCAGCTCACCCGTCGTCTGGTGAAGGCGGGCGACGTGCTAGGCATCGAGCTGCTCGACCATGTGGTGATCGGAGACGGTGGTGAGCACGCGAGCCTGCGTGAGCTCGGCCTGATGTGAGTCCGGCTCGCCTAATCACGTCACCGTATCGTAGGAAGACGCGCTCGTCGGCTGTGCTACACTTGTCCGGGTCCAAGACCTGCGGTTCTCGGAAGCGGGAGCTTCCGCGGGCCGTTTCGTCGTGCAGTGGCTCTTCGTGCGCTTGTCGCACGGGCGCGCACTGTGGCGGGATGACCGCCACCTAGAAGGGAGCACAGCGACCGTGTCGCTCGTAGATATGTTCTTCAACTCGTGGGGCGGCGACATGGCCGTCGACCTCGGCACGGCCAACACACTCGTTTCGGTGCGCGGCCGCGGTATCGTGCTCATCGAGCCCTCCGTGGTCGCCGTGGAAAGGGACACCAAGCGTGTACTCGCGGTCGGTATCGAGGCCAAGCGCATGCTCGGACGGACGCCCGGGAGCATCGTCGCCATCCGGCCGCTGAAGGACGGCGTGATAGCCGACTTCGAGGTCACCGAGTCGATGCTGCGGTATTTCATCAACAAGACGCGGGTGAAGCGCTTTCCCTGGCAGCCGAAGCCGCGCGTCGTCGTCTGTGTCCCCTCAGGCGTGACCGAGGTCGAGAAGCGCGCGGTCTTCGAAGCGACGATGCAGGCGGGCGCGCGCCAGGCCTACCTCATCGAGGAACCGATGGCGGCAGCTATCGGGGCGGGCCTGCCGATACAGGAGCCGACCGGGAACATGGTCGTCGACGTTGGCGGCGGCACCACCGAGGTCGCCGTCATCTCGCTCGGCGGCATCGTGGTGGCGCAATCCATCCGCATCGCCGGTGACGAGTTCGACGACGCGATCATCGCCCACGTGAAGCGCGCGTATAACGTGCTCATCGGCGAGCGCACTGCCGAAGAGATCAAGTTCGAGATCGGGAGCGCATGGCCATTGCTCGAGGAGGTCGACGTCGAGGTGCGCGGACGCGACCTGCTGACCGGCCTTCCGCGCACCGTGACGATGGAGTCCGAGGAGATCCGCGAGGCCCTCGAGGAGCCCATCGCCGCGATAGTCGCAGCGGTCAAGGCGACGCTCGAGCAGACTCCACCCGAGCTCGCGAGCGACCTCATGGAGTACGGCATCGTGCTCACCGGGGGCGGTGCGCTGCTCAAGGGTCTCGACGAGCGGCTGAAGCACGAGACCGGGATGCCGGTCCACGTGTCGGGCAACGCACTCACGAACGTCGTCGACGGCTCAGCCATGGCCCTCGAGGAGATCGACGCCCTCAAGAAGGTCCTCACGGGCGCAAGGTAGGGGGCTCGTCTTCGCAGTGCGAATCTCCCAACGCGAGAAGACCGGCGGAGACGGATGGATACTCGCCGTGCTCGTCGTCGTTGCGTTCATCCTTATCACCATTTACTTCCGTGAGAGCAGCTCCGGTCCGCTTCACACGGCTCGCCGTGGCGTGCAGACGGTTCTCGCGCCGGTGGGTCACGCGGGCTACGCGCTGACGACGCCCGTCCGCGCCGTGGGGTCGTGGGTCCGCGACCTGTCCGTCTCGCGGAGCGACCTGGAGGCCCTGCGCCAGCAGAATGAGGAGATGCGCGCGCGTCTTGCGGCACTCGAGGAAGCGCGGCAGGAGAACGAGCGGCTGCGCGAGCTGGTCGGGTTTGTGGAGGCGCGTGAGATTGAGGCGCTGGGTGCCCGCGTGATCGGCAGGCCGGCGACGCTGTGGGAGGGCGTCATCACCATCGACCGCGGGACCGAGGAGGGTGTGGCCGTCGGCATGCCTGTGCTCGCCGCTCAGGGCCTGATCGGACAGATCGTCGAGGCGGGACCGCACTCGTCGCGCGTGCGCCTCATCACCGATCAGCGCAGCGGCGTGGGGGCGATGCTCCAGGCGACGCGAGCTGAGGGCGTGGTCAACGGCTCCCTGGGAGGAGACCTCACTCTTGACTACGTGAGTCGGGAGACCACGGTCACGGTCGGAGACGTCGTTCTGACCTCGGGGATGGGTGGCGTCTACCCGAAGGGCCTACTTATCGGCGAGGTCTCCGACGTGCAGCTCAACGATGCCGACCTGTTCCCCCGCATCCAGGTGCGCCCGAGCGCGGCGCTCGCCGGCCTGGAGGAGGTTGTCGTCCTTGTCGGCGTGCCTTTTGAGGACGCCACGACGGGAGGCGGGGAGTGAGCCGCCTGATACCAGTGCTGACGCTGCTCGGGGCCCTTGTCGTTCAGGTCGCGCTCGTGCCCTACCTCGCGATCGCCGGTGTCACACCGAACGCGCTGCTCCTTGCTGCTGTGACGATCGCACTCGTGAAGGGTCCCCGGGCAGGCATGCTCGCCGGCTTCTCGGCCGGACTGCTTTTCGACCTTCTCGGTACCGCTCCCGTCGGCGTGGGTGCTCTGTTCCTGTGCCTCGTGGGGTTCGTCGCCGGTTCCGTGCAGGAGAACACGTTCTCGGAGGGGTGGCTGGTGCCCCTCGTCATCGTCTCCTTCGCTACGCTGACGTTCGAAGTCGGTTACGTCCTCGTCCTGGCGGTTCTGGGCGAATCGGCGGTCACCTTCGGCGATCTCGTCGGGCTCGCCCTGCCCGCAGCGTTGTATAATTCTGCGCTAGCCCTGCTCGTCTACCCGTGGGTGGCCCGCTTCTTGCGTCGGGAGAAGCCGATGACGACCTTCCGCCGCCTGGCATAGCCGCCCGGCGTGCCCGAGCAGCACACTGCTCGAAACACTGGAGCCCCATACGTGGCGACCTTCCGCGAACAACTGAAATCGCGCTACGCGGCGCTCGGGATCGTGTTCCTGAGCGTGCTCGGAGTACTGCTCCTCCGGGCGTGGAGCATGCAGGTGCTCTCGGGCGACCGCTTCGCAGAGGCCGCGGAGAACAACCGCGTGCGTGAGGTAGCCGTCGACGCGCCACGCGGCCGCATCCTCGATCGCAACGGGGTCCCTCTCGTGAGCAACCGCGCCACACTCGGTGTCACGGTCGCGCCATCGGCCAAGGACGACGAGGACATGCTGTACCGGCTGTCGGTCGTGCTCGGTATGCCGCTCGGTGAGGTCAAGGAGCGCGTCGCCTCGACGAAGGAAGCGGCACTCAAACCGCGTCTGGTGGCCGTTGACGTATCAATGACGACCGTCGCCTACCTCGCGGAGCATGAGTCGGAGTATCCCGGAGTCGAACTCTCCGTCGTACCGGTCCGCGAGTACCCCAACGGCACACTCGCCGCCCATGTCCTGGGCTACACGGGGGAAATCTCCGAGGAAAGCCTCGAATCGGGCGAGTGGGAAGGATACCTACTCGGTGACGTGGTGGGCAAGGCTGGTGCGGAGCGTCAGTTCGAGTCGGTGCTGCAGGGACAGAAGGGTTACCGCAGGGTCGAGGTCGATGCACTGGGCTCGCCTAGGCACGTCCTCGAAGAAGCCGAACCGGTCGCCGGAAGAGACGTCGTGCTGACGATCGACATCGAGGTACAGCGGGTCGCCGAGGAGGCGTTGCAACGTGCGCTTGCCGAGGCACGCGCGGACGACTTCAAGAACGCGCGTGCCGGTGCCGCGATCGCTCTCGACGTCCGGACGGGCGAGGTGCTTGCGATGGCGAGCGCCCCGACCTACGACCCCACGTTGTTCATCGGCGGCATCAGCACGAAGAACTGGGAGGCACTGAACGCCAAGGACAGCGAGTATCCGCTTAACAACCGGGCGATACAGGCGCTCTATCCGCCCGCGTCGACCTTCAAGGCCATCACCGGCATGGCCGGACTCGAATACGGCGTGACCTCGCTCAGCCACTCGTACGACTGTTCGGGCCGGTGGACCGGTCAGGGCGAGGAGTGGTCGAAGTTCTGCTGGAACCGGCGGGGACACGGCGGGGTCGGGTTCACTCGCGGGATCTCGGAGAGCTGCGACATCGTCTTCTACGAGATCGGCCACACGTTCTACAAACGCGGTCGCGAGGAGCTACAGGAGTTCTCCCGTCGTTTCGGCCTCGGCTCGCGGCTCGGTATCGACCTGCCCGGCGAGGTCGAGGGTCGCGTGCCCGATGCCGCGTGGAAAGCGGAGTTCAACGCCGATTACCCCGAGTACCGGCAGTGGCTGCCCGGCGACACCGTCAACATCTCCATCGGGCAGGGCGACATGCTGACCACCCCTCTTCAGATGGCCGGGGTCTACGCGGGAATTGCGAACGACGGCGACATCATGCGGCCGCACGTGCTCAAGGAGGTCCTCGACTCGAAGGGAGAGCCGGTCCGCGCGTTCGAACCCGAGATCGTGGTGTCAACGGGTGTCTCGGAGAGCATCCTGCGGACGATGCACAACTCACTACTTGCGGTCACGGAACGGGGTACCGGCGCGAGCGCGTTCCGCGGCTTCGGAGCCGAGGTCGCTGGCAAGACCGGCACCGCCGAGGTCGCCGGCAAGGACGACTACGCTTGGTTCACGGCGTACGCGCCGGCCGACGACCCGAAGTATGCGGTTGCGGTCCTTCTGGAGCAGGGCGGTCATGGAGGAGCAATCGCTGCGCCGGCGGCCCGTGAGATACTGGCAGCGCTCCTCGGTCTGCCCGTCGAGCACGTGCAGGCGACCGATGTCTCGCGCTAGCAAGCGCCCCGATTCTCGCATGGCGGTTGTCCGTCGCTGGGCGAACCTGCCGTTGCTGCTCAGCGTCGGGCTACTCATCGCCTACGGCGCGGTCATCGTGCACTCGGCGGTGTCGGGGTTCACCGCGGGGGACGCCATGTTCCGGCGCCACCTCGTCGGCGTTGGTCTTGGTCTGGTGCCGCTTGCGTTTCTCTGGGCCATCGATTACAAGCGCCTCGAGGGCTGGCTCGGGCCCCTGGTCGTTCTGAACGCCCTGCTCATCGTGAGTCCGCTCATCCCCGGCCTCGGGGGGACAGCCAAGGGAGCGACGGCATGGCTCGAGATAGGCGGAGTCAGGCTGTTCCAACCCTCGGAGCCGGCGAAGATCCTGACGATCGTTATCATGGCGATCGTGATATCGCAGTACCGGGGCGCGATCGAGCGTCCTCGCGACGTGCTACGAGTGCTGGCGTTCCTTGCGCTGCCATTCGGCCTGATTCTTCTGCAGCCGGACCTCGGTACCGGACTTGTCCTCATCTTCATCACGATGGGCATGCTGCTTGTCGGAGGACTGAAGCCGCGGTACTTCCTGATCTTCGCCCTCGTCGGGGCGGTCGGGATAGGTGTCGTGCTGAGGGCCGGGGTGCTCGCCGACTATCAGGTGGACCGCCTGCTCGTGTTCGTACAGCCGGATCGGGACCCGCAGGGTGCCGGCTACAACCTGGAGCAGTCGAAGATCGCGATCGGCTCGGGCGGGTTGACTGGTAAGGGCCTCGGACAGGGTACGCAGTCCAACCTCAACTTTCTTCCCGAGCGGCATACGGACTTCATCTTCTCGGTCCTCGGCGAGGAGCTGGGCTTCATGGGCACAGTGCTGCTGCTCGGGTTGTATCTTGCCCTGCTGATGACGGCACTCGAGATATCGGCATCCTCGCGAGACCTGCTGGGGTCGCTGATCGCAGTGGGCATCATCTCTATGTGGACGTTCCAGATCATGCAGAACATCGGAATGACGATGGGGCTCATGCCCATCACGGGCATCCCGCTGCCTTTCATCAGCTTCGGCTCGTCGTTCATGATCGCGAACCTGGCTGGAACGGGTATCCTTCTGTCCGTATGGGCACGCCGTTCCGCCGTCTGACGCCGCCCATCCGAGGAGGGAACCGTCGTGGCCTTGCCGATCAATGTTCCGGACCTGCTTCGCTCTAGCTCCCAGATCAGAGCCGAGAGGGAGAAGCCGGTGCGGATCGTCGTTGTGATCGATCCCGATGCCCCCGATGAGCTCATCGATGCCGCACGCGAGCGCTTCCGTCCCAACACCTCCAACGCTCGCATCCAGGTTGAGGTCGCCGATCCGGCCTTGCCCGTCATACTGCGCGATACCACCGACGCGGTCATCGCGATCATGGGGAGCGGACGTACAGGAATGAAGGAGACACTCACCGAGGCGCGGGAGCGTGCGATTCCCGCGCTTGCGGTCGGGGCCGCGGACAGCTTGCACGAGGTCGCGGAGGCGGCAGGGCATCCGTATGCCGACTGCGTCTTCGGTGAGGACGCCGCGAGCGCCCTGGACGCTACCGCCGACTGGTTCGTCGACCACGTCTCCGGCAAGCACCTGGCGCTCGCGCACAACTTCGACTTCATACGCAGCGCCGTCGCCGGCGAAGCCGTAAAGATGACCGCACTGCAAAACGCGCTCATCGGCACCGTTGTCATCATCCCCGGGGCCGACATGCCGCTGATGACGCTGAATCAGGGCAAGATGCTGCTACAGATCGCCGCGGCCTACGGTCAGCCGTTGGGCGCCGATCGGGTGAAGGAGCTTGCTGCCGTCGTCGGTGGTGGGTTCGCTCTGCGCGCCGTCGCACGTCAACTGCTGGTCGTGATACCGGGATTCGGCTGGGCCATCAAGGGCGCCATCGGCTACGGCGGAACCATCGCGATGGGAAAGGCGGCCATCGCGTACTTCGAGCAAGGCGCCGACCTGAGTGACGTCGCGGGGCGCCTCGTTGAGATCCGCGACGCCGCTGTCGCGCGTATCCGCAGCGACCGCCGCGTCCTGAGGAGCACCGCGGCCGAGCTGCAGGCCGCGCGGGTCGAGCTCGACACCGAGGAGCGCAGTGAGCTCTGATCTGTGGCCGCGCGTCGAGCCCCTGCTCGCAGGCGTCGAGCGACCGGTACGCTACATCGACAGTGAGTGGGGAGTTAGGCGGCCCGAGGCTGCCGAGCACCGCTCGGTGCTCATCTACCCTGACGCCTACGAGGTCGGGCAGGCGAACCAGGGTCTTGCAATCCTATACGACCGGCTGAACTCGACCGAGGGACTGGCTGCCGAGCGCGCATACGTCCCCTGGGTGGACATGGCCAGTGCGATGCGCTCCGCGGCGGTTCCGCTCTTCTCGCTCGAATCGTGCGCGCCGGTGGCGTCCTTCGATCTGGTCGGCATAACGCTGCCCTACGAACTCACGTACACGAACATTCTCGAGGTGCTCGATCTGGCCGGACTTCCGCTCCGCTCAGCCGACCGAGGCGAGGGTGACCCCCTCGTAGTTGGCGGGGGGCCGTGTGCGTACAACCCCGAACCGGTCGCGCCGTTCCTCGACGCCATACTCGTGGGGGAAGGGGAGGACGCCGTCCTCGACATCGCGGGCGTTCAGCGAGAGGCGAAGGCGCGAGGCCTCTCTCGTGGACAGACGCTCGAGCGCCTCGCGGTCGTCCCCGGCGTCTACGTGCCGGGAATGTACCGCCCGGCGCCCGATGGTGCTCTCCAGCCGACCGGCACGGCGCCCGCGGTCGTGACCAAGCGGGCGGTCGGAGATCTCGGAGCGTATCGCCCGCCGACCTGCCCGGTGGTGCCCTACATGGATGTCGTGCACGATCGCCTCACGGTCGAGGTGCTTCGCGGGTGTGCGAGGGGATGCCGCTTCTGTCAGGCAGGGATGGTTTACCGCCCCGTGAGGGAGCGCTCTGCCGACGAGATCGTGCGCGACGTGCTCGAGGGCCTCGAGTGCACCGGCTACGAAGAGGTCTCACTCACCTCCCTCTCGACCACCGACCACAGCCAGCTCGAAGAGGTGCTGCGCCGCTTGACCGCGCGTCTCGAGGGGACCGGGGTGACGATCTCGCTTCCGAGCCTGCGCGTCGACGCGTTCGGTGTCTCGATGGCCCGCCTCGCGGCAGGTGGCCGCAGGTCGGGGCTCACCTTCGCCCCCGAGGCCGGCACCCAGCGGCTTCGGGATGTGATCAACAAGAACGTCTCGGAAGACGAGTTGCTTGAGACGGTGATGCGGGCGTTCGCGGCTGGGTGGAGGCGTGTGAAGCTCTACTTCATGATCGGGCTGCCCACCGAAACAGACGAGGACGTCGCCGCCATCGGAGACCTGGTGCTGCGCGTGCTGCGCGCGGCGCGAGAGACTGTGCCTGCCGGAGACCGGGGGTCGGTGCGCATCGGGGTGTCCGTCTCGACGTTCGTGCCCAAGGCGCACACGCCGTTCCAGTGGGACGGCCAAGTGCCCTTCGAGGAGGTACTCCGTCGCCAGGACGTGCTGCGGGATGCGATGCCCCGCAAGGGCGTGGACCTCTCGTGGCACGATGCCGAGGTCTCGCTGCTCGAGGGGATGATCGCGCGCGGCGGCCGCGAGGTCGCCGACGTGATCGAGCTCGCATGGCGTTCTGGTGCCCGGTTCGATGCGTGGAGTGAACGGTTCGACCTGGCGTTGTGGCGCGGGGCGTTCGGTTCGGCCGGTGTGGACGGTGAGGGGATCGCCATGCGCACCTTCGGCTACGACGAACCGCTCCCATGGGCGCACATCTCATCGGGGGTCTCGACGCGCTACCTGCGCCTCGAGCGGGACCGGGCGTATGCGGGTGTGACGACGGAGGACTGCAGCTTCGGCAGGTGCACCGGGTGTGGAGTCTGTGGCGATCTCGGTCTAGATGTCGTGCTGGGCGGTGATGCGCGTGGCCGCCGGTGAGTTCCGTCTTCGCGTGAGGTACACCAAGCACGGCAGAGCGCGCTTCCTGTCGCACCTCGAGGTCATGAGAGCGCTCGAGCGCTCGGCACGGCGTGCCCGGTTGCCGTATGCTGTCACCAAGGGCTTCAACCCGAGGATGAAGGCGGCGTTCGGGCCGGCGCTCCCGGTAGGTACCGGAGGCAGGCGAGAGTACTTCGACGTATGGCTCACACAGCCGGTCCCGGCAGCCGAGGTGCTGCGTCGGTTGCAGGCGGCTATCCCGCCCGAACTCGGAGTCTCGAAGATCGGGTACGTGCACGAGAAGGAACCGTCGCTGACGGCCGCCGCGACGGTTGCCAGGTACGAAGTGGCGGTCGGAGGGGAGGGGCTTGACGCCGAACTGATCGAGAGGGCGCTCGTCGCTGTGATCGGCGAGGGACGCTTCGAGGTGGAGCACAAAGGCAAGACCAAGGTTTTCGATCTTGCTCGCAGCCTCCCGGAAGAGGTGCGAGTCGGATCGTCAGGGCCGCCGTTCATCATCGAGATCGCCACCCGTATGGGGCAGGAGGGCTCGCTGCGGCCGGACGTGCTTCTCAACGAGGTTCTCTCGCGCGTTTCGGGTGGCGGCGCCGTCGTATCGGTGACCCGCACGGACATCCTGATCGAGGAGGATGGCCTGCGGCGTCCCCTGTGACGGGAGACCGTGGTGGCAGACGCACAGCGCGAGATGCTCATCTCGCACGACTCCGGCGAAACTCGGGTCGCGCTGCTGGAGGACGGGGAGCTCGTAGAGCTCTACGTCGAGCGGCCCAAACGCTCGGCCGTCGGCAATGTCTACCTCGGGAAGGTCAAAGACGTCCTTCCCGGGATGCAGGCTGCGTTCGTCGACATAGGCCTCGACAAGAACGCGTTTCTCTACGTGGACGAGATCGTTGCCTCCCGCCAGGTCGAACCGGGCCAGCGGCGAGACATCGGGTCGTTCGTCTCGCCCGGTGACGACGTGCTCGTCCAGGTCCTCAAGGACCCCATGGGCACCAAGGGCGCGAGGGTGACGACCGACATCACGCTGCCCGGGAGATTCGTCGTGCTCATGCCCTTCTCGGAGTCGGTCGGCGTCTCGCGCAAGCTTCCCGTGGATGAGCGCGACCGCCTGCATGCGATTCTCGAGTCGGGCACGCCTCCGGGGGTCGGAGCGATCGTGCGGACTGTGGCGCAGGGCGCCTCCGACAAAGAGATACTTTCGGACCTGGAGTTCCTCTTGCGTCTGTGGAAGCGGGTGAGTCACCAGGCCGAGGAGGCACTCGCACCCGAGGTCGTCTACACGGAGATGGACCTCGCGCTGAGACTCGTAAGAGACGTCTTTGCCGAGGGGTACAAGCGGCTTGTCATCGACGACAAGCCGACGCACGCCAAGGTGGTCTCCTTCCTGAAGAAGACCTCTCCCGAGCTCGTCAAACGTGTGGTCTTGCACCGTGAGCGCGGGTCCCTGTTCGAGTCATGCGGGCTTGTGCCGGTCATCGATTCGGCGATGCGGCGTGTGGTCGAGCTGCCGTCCGGCGGCTACATCGCGATCGACAGGACCGAAGCGCTCACCGCCATCGACGTGAACACAGGCCGCTACGTCGGACGCAAGAACCTCGAGGACACCATCGTGCGCATCAACCTCGAGGCGGCCGAGGAGGTAGCACGCCAGCTGCGGCTTCGCGACATCGGCGGCATCATCGTGGTCGATTTCATCGACATGGAGCAAGCCTCCAACCGCGAGGCGGTCATGAGGCGGTTTGAGCAGGCGTTGGCGCGGGACCGGACGAAGACCCGCGTCCTGGAGATGTCCCGGCTCGGTCTCGTGGAGATGACCCGCAAGAACGTCACGGACGGCTTGTTCGGCGTGCTTACCGAGGTCTGTCCCCGCTGCCAGGGCGAGGGGCGTGTGCTCTCGGCCGCCACGCGCCGCATCGCCGTCGAACGCAGACTGCGCCAAATCCTTGTCGCATCGAAGTCCACGGCGTTCCTGTTCGCCGTCCATCCCGACACCTATGAGCTGCTGATGGCGCCCGGCATGAACACGGCGGGTACGCTGAAGAACGAGACCCGCAAACAGGTGGAGATCGTTGCAGAGCCCGGGTGCGAACCGCTGGAGGTGCGCGTTCTCATCGAGGGCAAGACCGGCCTGCTCAGGCGTGGTCTGGACGGCCTGATGCGTCGTTGACGCTCCTGGGGGCCTCTGCTAGCATATCCCTTCGCGCATGAAAGCGAGTGAGAGGTATTCAGGATGTACGCTGTCGTTTCTACCGGCGGTAAGCAGCTCAAGGTCGAGAAGGGTGCCGAGGCCGTCGTCGAGAGACTTCCGGTTGAGGTCGGCGAGACCGTTACCTTCGACGTCCTGTTCGTGGCCGACGGCGAGGACATAGTCGTCGACGCGGATGCGCTTGCCTCCGCCACGGTGACCGCCGAGGTACTCGAGCACTTCCAGGGCGACAAGGCGGTCGTGTTCAAGTTCAAGAAGCGCAAGGGCTACAAGCGGCTCAAGGGCCATCGCCAGCTTCAGACGCGCGTCCGGGTGACCGACGTCGCCCTTGGCTCGGGTAAGCCCGCTGCCAAGAAGGCCGCCAAGGCTGCGGCACCAGCACCGGAGCCGCAGGCTGCAGCGCCCGCTGTCGAGGAGGCGCCTGTCGTCGTCGCCGTCGACGAAACGGCGCCCGTGGTCGAAACGGCGCCCGTGGTCGAGACGGCTGCCGAGCAGTGCGAGGCGGTCAAGAGCAACGGCGAGCGCTGCGCGAACAAAGCGAAGGAAGGTTCGAAGTACTGCGGCGTCCACGCCAAGAAGTACGAGGGATAACGGATCGCAGGAGTGTCCCGGCGCAAAGCCTGTGGACGGATGCGCGAAAGCAGGTAGGTGGAGATGGCTCACAAGAAAGGTCTCGGCTCGACCAAGAACGGTCGGGACTCGAAAGCCAAGCGGCTCGGTGTCAAGCGTTTCGGTGGCCAGGAGGTCACTTCGGGTTCGATCCTCGTGCGCCAGCGCGGCACGCGGATCCACCCGGGCGAGAACGTCGGGCGCGGCAGCGACGACACGCTCTTCGCGATGACCGACGGTGTCGTCGAGTTCACGCAGGGCATCAAGAGACGCGTACACGTTCGACCGTTCGAGGGCTAGATACCACACGCCCCGCCGAGCGATGCGACCAGCACACGAGCCCTCCGCTCCTCGCGAGCGGGGGGCTCGTCCCGTATCATCACACCAGCGCCGCACCGCGTGACCCGAAGGACGTGCGATGTTCGTAGATGAGGCCACCATATCCGTGAAGGCCGGCGACGGCGGTGCAGGGTGCACGTCGTTCCGACGTGAGGCGCACGTACCCAAGGGCGGTCCCGACGGCGGAGACGGCGGGATCGGCGGCGACGTGGTACTGGAGGCGGACGGCACCGTCTCGAGCCTGCTCGACTACCACTACCGGCGCCACTTCAAGGCGACGCGCGGCACCCACGGCAAGGGCTCCGTTCGTCACGGCGCCTCAGGGGACGATCTCGTGCTCACGGTCCCGCTCGGCACGATCGTGCGCGACGCGGACACCGGCGAGACGCTCGCCGACCTTACGCACCACGGACAACGCGTCGTCGTGGCCCGGGGCGGCAGGGGGGGACGCGGCAATATCCACTTCGTCACCCCGACGAGGCGTGCCCCCGCCTTCTCCGAGCTCGGTGAGCCCGCAGAGGAACGCCGGGTCAGCCTCGAGATGAAGCTCATGGCCGATGCGGCACTCGTCGGGATGCCGAATGTGGGGAAGTCCTCGCTCATCGCACGCATGAGCGCCGCACGCCCGAAGATCGGCGACTACCCGTTCACCACGATCGTCCCGAACCTGGGCGTAGCCAAGGCCGGTGAGTACTCTTTCGTGCTGGCGGATGTCCCGGGGCTGATTGAGGGCGCCCACGAGGGAGTCGGCCTGGGGCACGCCTTCCTGCGGCACATCGAGCGCACGGCGGTCATCCTGCACGTGGTGGACCTCTCTGGAGGATGGGAGGGGCGGGACCCGGTGAGCGACGTGCGGACCATCGATAGGGAGCTCGCGCTGCACGCCGAGGAACTGGCCGTCCGGCCGCGCATCCTGGTCGGCAACAAGGCAGATGTGGAGGGCGCGGAGGCTGCCTCCGCTGCCGTCGCGGAGCTGGCCGCAGCCGAGGGGACACCGTACTTCGCGGTCTCGGCGGTGACGGGGCAGGGCGTCGACAGTCTGCTTCTGGCAGTGGGCGCGCTCGTGCACGAGCTTCGCAAAGAGGTCGCGGACACGGAGCGTGTCGAGCAGGTCTTCACGCCCCGTCCGTCACGAAGCGCCACCTTCGAAGTCGTCCGGACGGGATCGCGTTCGTTCCGGGTGACGGGAGAGGCCGTCGAGCGTATGGTCATCATGACCGAGATCGGCAACGAGGAGGCACTCGCCTACCTGCAGAAGCGACTGGTCAAGGTCGGCGTCGAGAAGGCTCTTGAGGAGGCTGGCGCTGTCGACGGGGACGAGATCGCTATCGCCGGTGCCACGTTCGAGTTCTCGGGAGCGCTCGCTGACGACCCCGAGGTGCCCTTCGTCGAGGACGAACCCGAGGAGAGCGGGGAGGAGCGCTGAATGGAGGCGGTCCATCGAGTGGTCATCAAGGTCGGCAGCTCCACCCTTGCACCACAGGGCGAGGGTCTGGACCGTGCGTACGCCGATGCGCTTCTCGAGCAGATCGCTGCGCTGCGCGGGCGTTCGGTCGAGGTCGTGCTCGTGACGTCCGGTGCCATCGCTGCCGGGCTCCAGGCCCTTGGGATCCACACGAGACCCACGGACATGCCCTCGCTGCAGGCCTCGGCTGCGGTCGGACAGGTCCAGGTACTCGGCATGTACGCGGCGCTCGCTGCCGCTCGGGGCCTGGCCGTCGGTCAGGTGTTGCTGACCCGCCACGACACCGCGCACCGTCAGGCGTACCTGCACGCGCGCGACACCCTTGAGCGGTTGCTCGCGCTCGGCGTGATGCCGGTAGTCAACGAGAACGACACGGTCGCGGTCGACGAGATTCGCTTCGGGGACAACGACACGCTGGCCGCGCTCGTGGCCACGATGGTCCGCGCCGACCTCGTCGTGCTGCTCACCGACATAGAGGGTCTCTACGACTCTGATCCTCGCCAGAGCGCGGCAGCGCAGCTCGTTGCCCAAGTTGACGAGCTCACCGAGCAGGTGATGAGCGCGGCGGGCGGGACCGGATCTGCGGTCGGATCGGGTGGTATGGCCACCAAGGTAGAGGCAGCGCGTGTCCTCATGAAGGCCGGCATCCCGATGGTCGTCTGCGACGGCAGGCGCCCGGGAGTTATCGGGGACGCCGTGGATGGTAAGCCGGTCGGGACGTACTTCGCCGGTGGCGATGCCGCGCTGGGTGCACGCAAGCTCTGGATCGCGCTCGGCGGCAAACCCCGGGGTGAAGTGGTGATTGATGAGGGAGCGAAGGTCGCGCTCACGGAGCGCGGGAAGAGCCTCCTGCCCGCCGGCGTGCTCTCGGTCAGCGGGGCGTTCGGTCCCGGTGATGCGATAGTATTGAAGGACGCCGCCGGCGTGGTCGTTGCGCGCGGACTGAGTACCCTCGGATCGGACGACCTCGAGGCGGTTCGGGGGCTGCAGAGCACGCAGATCGCCGAGGTCCTGCCGTCGGCCGCCGGCAAGACGGTCGTCCACAGGGACCACCTGGTGATTCTGTGAGCACGGCGGGTGCGTCTGAAGGGCGCGGCGCGATAGCGAGAAGGGGTCGGGGATGGGCGAAGTGATGGACCTCGCGGTCCGTGCGCGGACCGCTGCGGGGGCCCTTGGAGTAACCTCGAGCGCCGAGCGTGATGGCGCGCTCGCGGCTATGGCGGATGCGCTCAGGGTACGCAAGGAAGATATCCTCGACGCGAACGAGCGGGACATGGACGCCGCGCGCCGGGGAGGCACACCCCCGTCGCTTCTCGACCGGCTTTCGCTCGACCCCGCGCGCATCGAGGGCATCGCCCGTGCGCTCGAGGAACTGGTTGCGCTGCCGGACCCCATCGGCGAGGTCGTGGAAGGGCACGTGTTGCCCAACGGCATCCGGCTCAGCCAAGTCCGGGTACCGCTCGGTGTGGTGGCGATCATCTACGAGGCCCGCCCGAACGTGACCGCCGACGCTGCCGGGTTGTGCCTGAAGACGGGCAACGCCGTCGTACTGCGGGGCGGCTCGCTCGCTGCCGCGTCCAACATGGCGATCACCAGCGTGCTCGCGGACGCGGCCGAGGGAGCGGGTATGCCGGCGGGGTGCATCCAGAGCGTCGAGTCCACGAGCCGCGAGGCCGCAGAGGAACTGATGTCCCTGCACGGCTACATCGACGTGCTCATCCCCCGGGGCGGCGCGGGCCTCATCCGCAGCGTGGTCGAGAACGCGAAGGTCCCGGTGATCGAGACGGGTGTGGGCAACTGCCACGTCTACCTTCACGAAGCCGCCGATCCCGAGATGGCCCGGCGCATCGTCGTGAACGCGAAATGCCAGCGGCCCGGGGTCTGCAACGCCGCCGAGAGCCTGCTCGTCGACGAGTCCGTTCACGAGGCGATGTTGCCGCCGATCCTCGCCGAGCTCGTCGCCAACGGGGTGACCATCGTCGGCGACGACCGCGTCGCGGCCCTCGGCGCGGTCGCCGAGCTGGTGCCCGCAACCGAGGAGGACTGGGGCACCGAGTATCTCGACCTCAAGATATCGGTGAAGGTTGTCGGGGGTCTGGATGCGGCCATCGCGCACATCAACACTTACGGGTCGAAGCACTCCGAGTCGATCGTCACATCGGATTACGCTGCCTCCCAGCGGTTCCTTGCCGAGGTTGATGCCGCGGCCGTCTACGTGAACGCATCGACGCGCTTCACGGACGGCGGGGAGTTCGGCCTCGGCGCCGAGATCGGCATCTCGACGCAGAAGCTGCACGCGCGCGGGCCGATGGGCCTTACCGCGCTGACCTCTTCGAAGTTCGTGCTGATGGGGAACGGGCAGATCCGGGAGTGAGAGCGACGTCGCGCCTCGGCATCATGGGTGGGACCTTCGACCCGATCCACTTCGGCCACCTCGTCACGGCCGAAGAGGCGCTCGTGCAGTTCAACCTGGACCGCGTCGTCTTCATGCCGGCGGGGCGCCCCGCGCGCAAGACCGACGAGGAGGTCACATCCGCCGAGCACCGCTACCTGATGACCGTCATCGCCACCGCCGCCAATCCCGACTTCGAGGTCTCGCGCATGGAGATCGACCGGCCCGGGGTCACCTATACCGTCGACACCCTTAACGCGCTGCGCGACATCCACGGCCCGCATGCGGAGCTGTTCTTCATCACGGGCGCGGACGCCGTGTGGGAGATCGTCACCTGGAAGGATGCCGAGCGTTTCGCGGGACTGGCGACCTTCATCGCGGCGACGCGCCCGGGCTACGACCTCGACGCGGCGCGCATGGTGCACGCCGAGGAGCTCGCGCGCATCGACATCCAGTTCATCGAGGTGCCCGCGCTCGCCATCTCATCGACGGACATCCGGCGTCGCGTGGCCGAGCGCCGTCCGATCCGCTACCTCATGCCCGAGGCGGTCGCCTCCTACATCCATAAGTACGGGCTGTACCGGGAGGCCCGCACGTCATGACGGTGGAGCTGTCCGAGGTTCGCGCGGCGCTTGCGGCCAGGCTCGACGAGCGCGGCTACGCGCACAGCGTCGCGGTTGCCGAGACGGCGGCCCGACTTGCCGACGAGTACGGCGTCGACACGGACGACGCCTACCTGGCCGGCCTCGTGCACGACTGGGCGCGCGACGACGGCCCCGAGGCGCTCCTGGCCGAGGCGGCCCGGTTCGGCATCGAGCCGACGGCTGCCGACGACGCCGTGCCGTACCTGCTGCACGCGCGGACCGGTGCCGCCGCGCTAAAGGAGCGGTTCCCGGGCCTGCCCGGGCGGATCATCACGGCTGTCGAGCGCCACACGTTCGGCGCTCCCGGAATGTCCGATCTCGACCGCGTCGTCTACCTCTCCGACGCCCTCGAGCCCGGGCGAGACACGCCGCTGGCGAACGAGCTGCGACACGTGGTCGGCCGGGTCTCGCTCGCCGAGCTTTACGAGCGGGCGTATGCCGCGTCGCTCGAACACCTCGTCAGGGGTCGTCGGTTCATCCACCCGGCAACCGTCGAGGCGTGGAACGCGATCATCGCGGAGCGTCCCTGATGGCACGCCGCACCAAAGACACGCCTCCCGCGCCCGAGCTGCCCAGGGGCTGGCGCAGCTCACGCAGGAACGCACGCGGCCGCAAAGAGGCGGAGCGGGCGATGCGTGCGTACGAAAAGCGGGAGCGAGTCTCCGGCGCTCTGAAGACCGTTCGCTGGTCCGCGCGCAACGGCTTCTACGCCGTGCTCATGGGCCTCGGAGCGCTGGGCCTCGTTGTCCTTCTCGTCTGGGGCGCCGCGTCGGCGATCAACGGGATCGCACGCTGGAACGCCAAGCGCATGGCCGCTGTCGAGTCCTCTCCCGAGGTCCAGGCCGAGAAGGCGCGGGACAACCTGCTCGTGATCGGGGAGACGGAGGGGCGAGCGACGGGGTTCCTGGCGATGCGCGTCGTACCCGACCAGCAGCAGGTGTTCGGTATCGCGATTCCCGACGGAGCGTTCATCGAGGTCCCGGGACAGGGTTTCGAGCGGATCGGTGACAGCTACGAGGCAGGCGCCGACACCTCGCTTGCAGCGGTCACGAACTTCTTCACCGTTCCCTTCACGGGATACGTCGTCGTCGATTCGGCGGTCTACCAGGAGTCGCTCACAGACCAATCGGTGAGTGGCCTACTGGAGGCGCCGCTCGACACGAACCTCACCGGTGAGGAGCTGACACGCTGGCGCGAGTTCTTCACGGAGATCCCCGCCGACAACATCGCGCTCGTGCCGATGCCGGTCAAGCCGGTCAACGTCGGTTCGCAGACGTACTTCGAGCCGCAGCGCGACGAGATCGCCGACCTCGTCTCATCGTGGTGGGGTGTCACCATCGAGTCCGAGGACCCCGCAGTCCGCGTGATCGTCTACAACGGTTCGGGGGAACCGGGAGCGGCCGGGCAGGCGGCCCAGCAGCTCATCAGGGGTGGCTTCAGGGTGGTCGACACGAAGAACGCCGACGCGTTCGACTACGATGTCACTCAGATCGTGGTACAACGCGGGGATGTCTCGCGGGCAGATGGGGTGCGCAAGGTTCTGGGGGTCGGTGAGGTCGTGTCGCAACCGGCTGACCAGGAGGTCGCCGACATCATCATCATCATCGGGTCGGACTGGGAGTCGCCGAGCGGGTCTGACGAGTGACTCGCTGAGGAGAAGGTAGGGGATCGCGCTGGATTCACAGGAATACGCACTGCTGGCCGCCGAGGCGGCATCGGACAAGAAGGCTGAGGACATCGTCGCTATCGACGTCGCCGAGCTGCTGGTCGTGACAGACTACTTCGTCATCTGCACCGGCCGCAACGACCGTCAGGTCCGCACCATCGCCGACGAGGTCGAGGTGCGCATGAAGCACGCGGGGCTGCCTGCGATCGGCGTCGAAGGGTCCGATGAGGGCAAGTGGGTCCTCATCGACTTCGTGGACGTGGTCGTCCATGTCTTCCAGCCGGCGGAGCGCGACTTCTACCGGCTCGAGAAGCTGTGGAGCGACGCCCCGAGGCTTGAGTTGCCCGAGGAGATCACCGGCTCCGTCGCCGTCAGGCCGGCTCAGGATGTCGAGGACGCCGGCGCTGAGGTGCCCGGGACGACAGAGCCGTGACGGCGGAGTCGAGGCGCTTCTGGGCGACACTCGCGCTCATAGGCGTCGCGGCGGTCTGGGGGGCGACATTCGTCCTCGTCAAGGACGCGGTCGAGCGCTACCCCCTGTATGCGTTCCTGGCGCTGCGGTTCGCGATCGCCGTAGTCGCGTTCGCGGTGATGTTCCCGGGCTCGTTCAGACGCTTCGGCCCGGGAACGCTCAAGGTAGGTGCGCTCGCCGGCGGGCTGCTCACGGTGGGTTATGTGTTCCAGACCTGGGGGCTGCAGGGTACGACGGCAAGCAAGGCCGCGTTCATCACGGGCATGTTTGTCGTGTTCACGCCGCTCATGCAGGCGGTCATTCTGCGCCACCCTCCGCGCGCCGTGACCCTGGCGGGCGTGGTACTGGCGGTGGCGGGGCTGTGGCTTCTCTCAGGAGCTTCTGCTGACGGATGGACGGCAGGCGACACCCGCGTGCTCATCTGCGCGATCGCGTATGCAGCGCACATGATCGCGCTCGGGAGCCTCGGAACGCGCCACGACGTGGGCGCGCTCACGCTCACACAGCTCGCGGTTGTCGCCGTGGTGTGCAGCGCCATCTCCCTCGCGGCGGAACGCCCCGGACTGCCCACGCAGGGCTCAGTGTGGTTCGCGCTCGTGCTCACCGGCGTGCTCGCCTCGGCCGTGGCCTTCGCGGTCCAAACATACGCCCAGCGTCACATCTCACCGACGAAGACCGCGCTCGTGCTCGTGACCGAGCCCGCGTTCGGCGGACTGTTCGGCTGGCTTGCGGGCGACACGTTCGGCATAGGAGGTGTCGCGGGAAGCGTGCTCATCCTCGGGGGCATGGTGCTCGCGGAGATCTCAGGTGTGGTGGGGGCGGGCAGACGGGTGGTCCACGAGCCGTCACTCGAGGGCATCCCGGTCGCGCTCGTGGAGCCCGAGGAGCCATCGTAAGGTGCCCTACGGCGGCCTGACCGCGTGGCCCGAGCCGCCGTTCGTGCGCCGGTTGACCGGCACCGAACGCCTGGTATACTAACGCGTGCCGCTCAGGCGGACCCAGATGTGGGGCCATAGCTCAGCTGGGAGAGCGCATGGCTGGCAGCCATGAGGTCAGGGGTTCGATCCCCCTTGGCTCCACCAGGAACCACACACGAGACCCGGACAGGTGCCGGGTCTCGTTTGCCTGTGGGGGAGGATGAGGGGCAAGAGCCGAGGAGTGTGTAGCGGACGGCAGGCGTGTGAGGCGTTGGGTTCGTGCGATCTTGCAGGTGCGCGGCGGGGGAGCCGCTTGCGGGCTTACACAGACTGCAGAATCATAGGTTAGCCAGAGTACAGGTCGGAGAACCCGGGCCGTTTTCGGCCGGGTGTCAGAGTCTCGCGGTATCCTACCCTTGAGGGGAGAAAGGGCCGCCGTAGGACACTTCGCGGCACTCGCCTCGTTCATCTCCGTCAGACGTCAGGGGCATCGTGAGCATTAGGTACATAGGATCCAAGGCGCGAGTCGTTGAAGCGATTATGGAGCACATCGGCTCTCCTCGCAGCGAGGATGGTTTCTTCGTTGATGCGTTCAGCGGCACGGGAACCGTTGCACGCGAGGCTGCCGCTCGCGGCTGGCAGGTCGTCGTGAACGACAACCTTCTGAGCGCCGCGCTGACTGCGTCCGCTGGGTTGCTGGGTCGCGACGGCGTCCCATTCCGTGAACTTGGCGGATACGAGGCTGCAGTAGCGCACCTGGATTCGCTTGAGCCGGTTGAGGGATTCATCCGCGCAACATACAGTCCATCAAGTCTCTCGACCGCAGGTATTGAACGTCGCTACTTCACGGAGGAGAACGCCGGCAAGATCGACGCTGTCAGGGCCGAGATCAGACGACTGGCGAATGAAGGCCTGGTGTCCGAGCGTGAGGAGGCGCTCCTTCTCGCGGATCTTCTCGGCGCATGCAATCGCGTGGCCAATACGGCAGGAACCTATGGCTGCTTCTTGAGAAAGTGGAGCCCGGGAGCAGTCCGCCCCTTGGCGATCCAGCCTAGGAGTCTGCCTGAGCAAGGGTTTGACTTCCAGGTCATGAGCCTCGATGTCGGTGCGGTACCTCTGTCTGAACCAGACGTGCTGTACCTGGACCCGCCGTACACCAAGAGACAATACGCGGCCTACTACCACATACTCGAGACAGTCGCCCATGGAGATGCACCCGCGGTCGAAGGCGTGGCTGGTTTGAGGCCGTGGAAGGACAAGGCATCTGACTTCTGCTACAAGTCACGTGCCCACAGTGCACTCGTCGGATTGATTTCGAGAGCGGCTGCTACCAGGGTTCACTTGTCCTACAGCTCCGAAGGGCATGTTGACCTAGGTCGGCTGGTTGATGATCTGTCACGGCTGGGCGAAGTCACTGTGACCTGGCTGGCCGATATCGGAAGGTACCGCCCCAATCGCGGAGCAGTGGATGGTGGCGATACCGTGAGCGAGTATCTTCTTTCGGTCGACAAGTCCAAACCAGCGCTGGGCATGTGCCATGGCGAGTGCTAGGCCTGTTGAGGCGACGCTCCTCGAGCCCACCCGCGAGACCCTGGTCAGCTTTCTGAGATCGCACCAGGCGTCCTTGGACGCTGCTTCTCTGCATGAGGTGCTCGAGGCCGTCGCCTGCCGACTGGCTGGCATTGATGTGAGCGAATTGTGGGCTTTCGACGACGTCAGCCCCACGCTGCCTAGCTTGGCGCTCGCTGAGGCTGTGGACTGCATCACTAGCTCGCTGGCCCGCTTGCCGTATCATCCCGCGTTCGCCCTCTCGTCGCTCGCACAGCCGTCCTTCTCGTTTCACGAGCGCAGAACGCTCGGTGTCTATTACACCGACTTCCGTTTGGCTCAGTTCCTTGCCGCCGCAGCCACAGCAGCAACCGATGACTCCCGCGCCGTGCTTGACCCGTCTTGCGGGACGGGGGTGCTTCTGGTGGCCTCCGCGTTGGCCGTGTGCGGCCACGACCGCACACGGCTGGAGGACTACATCGCGCACTCCGTATACGCGAGCGACATTTCCCCCGAGGCGCTGCGAGGTGCCCGGCTGGCCCTCCTGTCTCTATGCTCTTCGATTGACGCCGTAGCGTCGCTGAGCGACCACCTACGCGAGCTTGATAGTCTCGAGGCAGGTCCCACCGTCTGGCGCGATGTTGCTCCGGAGGGATTTGGAACAGTAATCGGCAACCCCCCTTGGGAGCGCCTCAAGGCGACGCACCATGAGTATCTCAAGGCAAAGGGGGTCACCCGACACTACGGGGATCGTCATCCTGGGGAGCCGGATTCCGACTTCCTGGTGCAGCGCGCGAATCTCAGGCGGCGAGCCGCGTCGCTGGCATCTGTCTACACTCATTCCGGCGGAGGAGAAGTCGACCTCTACCAGGCATTCCTCGAGCTTGCGATGGATGTCTGCAGTCCGGAGGGACGCGTCTCGATGCTGGTGCCGGCCGGCCTCATCCGCTCCAAGGGCGCAGCCTCCCTACGTGGCGCTCTACTCAACCAGGGCCGCGGTCTGCAAGTGACCGTGATGGATAATCGAACGCGCTTCTTTGCGATTGACACCAGATTCAAGTTCGTCGCTGTTTCTTGGTCCCCCGGCTCGTCGCCCCAGAAGCGCGTTCGCATCAGTCATGGCACTGGGACCGAGACCGGGGTTTCGGTCTCTTCCGGCGTGTCGGTGCCGTCGTCGACACTGCGGCGCATTCACCAAGACCTTGGGTTCCCCGAGATCCGGACCGCAGAAGAACACCGGATATTCGAACGAATGTTGGCGGCTGGGATCCCGATGTCCGATCCCGATGGCCAGTGGAATGCGGCAATCGTGCGAGAACTTGACATGACACGGGACAGGCAGCTGTTCGGTCCCCAGGTTGAGCGGTCGATGCCCTTGGTAGAGGGGCGCATGGTTCACCAGTACAGGTGCAATGCAAAACGGTACGTGTCGGGCACGGGAAGACGTGCGGTCTGGCGTCCTGAGGCACCCTGCGTCGAAGATCTTGTCCCTCAGCATTGGGTGCCTCGGCACAGCCTGCCGACCTCATTGGTCGAGAGGGTCGATATGCCCCGGGTCGGCTTCTGCGACATTACGGGTCAGACGAATGAGCGCTCGATGTTAGCCGCCAAGATTCCCGCCGGTGTTGTATGCGGCAACAAGGTACCAACAATCCTATTTGACGCATCTCGGGCAGGCTTGTCGGACCTGTGGGTTGCTATCGCAAACAGTTTCTCGTTCGACTGGTTCGTTCGACGGGTGATTACAACGACCGTCAACTTCTTCATCCTTCAATCCATTCCGCTCGCACCAATACCGGTAGATTCGATTGCTGGCCGCAGGATTCTCGCCATGGTGCGCCAGATTGACGTTCTGCAGACGCGTCCCTGGAGTCCTGACGATGGATGGCTCTACGCGAGCGCACGCGCCGAGGTGGACGTCCTGGTCGCAAGAGCATACGGGCTCAAACCTCAGCAACTCCTGACGATACTTGACGACTTTCCGTTGATCGACCGCGCTCAACCAGCGTTGCCCGGCGAGGCGCGCTCCACTATCACCAGAGACTTCCTGATGGACAGGATGACGTCGCGTGAGGCAATTGGCGCATCTGTTGACTACAGCGCTCGCGTGGCGTCCGCACGGCACAGAGGCGCGGTCCCGTATGTGCCCACCGACTTGGCGGCAGCGATACTCCGCTCGGATGACGCGACGATTGGAGCGAACAGATGCCTATAGCACAGCTAGTCTACAAGGAGATCAAAGAGGGCGACCTGCTGAAGCTACAAAATGAGTCCAACACCGCGGCCACGGGTGGCGGCGCTCGGGATTTTCGCTTCCCAATCCGGTTCACATCGGCGTTGTCTGCGATGTTCCCGCGAGTGTCCGGACAGGTGCGCCTAGGGGACATCCAGTACCTATCGGCGTACGGTACTGATGTCTCGCGCGATGTCGAGTTCTGGCCCGAGCCCACTGATGCCCGGCCGACGGAAGTCCGTATCGGACGCGTGGGCACCGTAGACGCCTTTGCTGATCCGCCAATGGATTCAGGGGAGCGTGTCTTCCTTGAGTTGGCGTTAGATACGGACGGTGTGGTGACCGCGCGCTACGTCACCGAGTCCGCCCTGAGGAGTACCCCGCCGCTTCGGGGTGTCGTGGATGAGTTGGATGCTGCATTAGCAGTGACGGCAGGTTCCAACGCTGTCCTGTTTGCCGTCCCGCCCGTCCCAGCGGTTGATACCGGTCTGTCATCAACGCCACCGTCCGATGCTGGTTCGACCACCGCGATCGAGGGCGAACGGCGAACCGGTCGTCGCCGCCAGAGGACGGGGCGGGAGATAGTCCCCGGGGTTCCCTCGATTCTGGTCCAGCCAGATGATCCCGAATCCGCCAGGCGTCTCGTTGAGGCCACATACAACTACGAACTTCAGGAGCGCGCGAGCCGAGGGCATCAGCGCACGCTCGATGCCCTGGCTGAGTACCTCCGTGGCTTGGGACTCGTTCCGCAAGAAAGCAACATTGACGCATACGTTGCCCAAGCCGAGGCGGGCGTTCTATTCGAAGTGAAGAGCCTAAGTGCCTCGAACGAGCGCGAGCAGACGCGACGCGCTGTCGGCCAGTTGCTGGATTACGCGTACTTCGAACGACCAGCCGAGCTCACGGACGATGCCGACGTGGCCTACGCAGTGGTCTACAGTGAACGCCCTACGGACGACGCTATCGACTTCTTAGATAGCATCGGCATGCTGGCACTGTGGGTTGGCGAGGATGGTCAGACCATCGAAGGTACCGACGACTCAGTCGACATCGTTGAGGGCTTCCCGTGGAACGACGTCGAGACAGACGGAGAAGTCACGTCTCCTTAGGAAGATTCGTACGGAGTACCTGGCTAACCCGGAGATCGAGCCGACTCGCTTCGCTCGCGGCTCATCTCCAAGAACGTTGATATGAGATGGCCGGTCAACCCTCGATCGCTCACGGTGGTCTTGACCTTGGGCTTCGTGCAAGCGGGCGGGCACATGGGTTCGGCGCTCGACCATGCTGATATCCGGGGATTCTAACCCCACATCCCGGTCGAACCGGAGCCTGGCTCCCACTAGGCGCGCGCTTCAGGAACTCGCATAACGTTATCGAGGATCGCTCCGGAGTACGGCGCCCGCCCGCGTGCATGACGTCTACCTCGCCGGCCCGAGAGTCCCGGTCATCAGCCCCCAGATGAAGCCGGACAGCTCCCGGGCGGTGGCCACCACGGCGGTGTGCGCTCCCTTTCGCGCCGCGATCTTGCGGTAGGTGCCGTGCAGCCGGCACTGCGCGGCCCACGAATACGCCGCGATCTCGGGCGGGAAGCCCTCGAGCCGCCGCTTGAGCTCGCCGCGCACGGCCGGAGCGTGGCGATACGCCCAGGCCGCCTCGACGAGCACCCGGCGGACGTGACGGTTGCCGGTCTTGGTGATCGAGCCTTGGTGCCGGGAGGCGCCCGATGAGTGCTCCGAGGGGATCAGGCCGGTGAAGGCCATGTAGCTGCCAGCCTCGGCGAAGCGGGTGAAGTCGCACGTCTCGGCAGCGATCGTGGCCGCCGACAGCGTCGCTATGCCGCGCAGCGTCGACAGCAGCGCCACCGGTGCGGCAAGCGGCTCCTCACCGCTGATCTGTTCGATGCGCCGCCCCATCTCGGAAAGCTGCGCGTCCCTCACGAAGTAGGCGGCCAGCAGATGCGAGAACGCCTCTTGCGCGCATGGCTCGTCGAAGCGAACGGCGCGGGCCCACACCTCGAACCGATGCGACCATCTGTCGTTGGGCAGCGGATAGCGCTGACCATACCGCACGAGGAACGCTCGTATGCGCTGCCGGGCGATCCTCCTGTCGCACTTGACTTGTTCGCGCACGCGGATCAGGTCGCGCACGGCCTCTTCGGCGCTCGTTGGCACCCGCACGCACGTGAGCTCGCCTGCGCGGTGGAGCCTCGCGAGGTTGCGCGCGTCGATGCGGTCGGTCTTGACGCGCGAGCCGCTCCGGCGGGGGATCAGCGAGGGCGCGATGACGTCGCAGTGAAAGCCGAGCGAATCGATGATCCGGTGCGTGTCGTAGCCGGTCGGGCCAGCCTCGTAGCAGATGCGCGTGACAGCCCGGTCGTGGCGGGAGAGGAACTTGCGCACCGCCTCGGGGGTGTTGGGCACCACCCGCTCGTCGATCTCGCCGGTGCCTGCGCGCAGCACCGCGACGGCGATCGTGTCCTTGTGGACGTCGAGCCCGATGTGAGTACACTCGTTCATGGCCGGTCCCTCCGTATGTCGGCGCCGCG
>JBBIIC010000008.1:49765-93364 GCA_037446725.1 Actinomycetota bacterium | reverse complement strand
GGGCCCGTAGCTCAGTTGGTTAGAGCGCACGGCTGATAACCGTGAGGTCAGTGGTTCGAATCCACTCGGGCCCACCATCCATCGCAGTCAAACGCCTCTCCGCGGGTCTCTCGAAGACCGGAGAGGCGTTTGCGTGTGCGTGTGCGGTCGGTCCGGCTTGCCGCCGAACCCATCGGGATGAGGTACCAGTCGGTGAACCCCTTGCCGAGCCCCTCGCGCTGAAGCAGCTCGCCGAGGGTGAGCGGGTCGACGCTCTCGTCGTGCAGGAGCCGCTCGGCCATGCCCGAGAATCGCACGATGTCGACGAGCATGCGCAGGAACGACGGGCTTATGAGGTTGGTGCGCTGCGCGAAGATCGAGTCGAGGTTCTTGCCCGCCCACTCGACGCCTTCACCGGGGCACTGCACCGAGAACGACATGTCGCTCTCTTTGTGCACGATGCTCAACCGCTCGAAGAAGCGGATGAGGTTGGGGTAGGTGCGCTCGTTGTAGACCATGAAGCCGGTGTCGGCCGGCACGAGCGAACCGCCGAGCAGAACGTCATGCGTGTGGGCGTGTCCGCGGAGCCGGTCGTCGGCCTCGAACAGATCGACCTCGTGCTCGGATGAGAGCAGCCATGCCGCGCCCGCGCCCGAGATGCCAGAGCCGATGACAGCGATCTTCGAGCAGGTCCTCCTTGGGGTCAGCGGCCGGGTGTCCCAGACCGGCCGTCTCGGGGATACTGTTTCCCGAAACGGACACCGGACACCGCCGGTGCACTCCCCGACATACGGAGGCTCCGTAGTGCCGCTCATCCTCATCACCGGCGTGTCCACGGGCATCGGTAAGGCACTCGCCGAGCGGTTCGCGCGCGACGGGTGGGCCGTCGTCGGGACGGTGCGCGACGCGAGCCGAATGGCCGACGTAGTCTGGCCCGGTGACGTCAGTCTCGAGGAGATTGACTTCGCCGAGCGCGGCTCGGGCCGGGCGCTCGCGGAGCGCGTGCTCGCGGCGCACGGCACGCCCGATGTGGCGGTGAACAACGCGGGCACGCTGCTCTTCGGGCCGGTCGAGGACGAGTCGGCCGAATCCGTCGAGGAGCTCTACCGAGTGAACGTCTTCGAGCCGGTCGAGCTCATCCGCGCGCTTGCGCCGGCGATGCGCGAGGCGGGCGGCGGCACGGTGGTGAACGTGACCTCGCTCGGCGGCCGCATGACCTTCCCGTTCTTCACGACGTACAACTCAAGCAAGCACGCGCTCGAGGGCTACTCCGAGGGACTCTGGCACGAGCTCAAGCTCTCCAACATCCGTGCGAAAGCGGTCGAGCCGGGCTTTGTCGAGACCGCGATCTGGGGCAAGTCGGTGCGCAGCTGCGGGGAGTCGCCGTACGGGGGAACCGGCCCCTATGGCGAGGCCATGGCGGCGATGGTCCGGTTCGAGGGCTCGATCACGAACCGCTCCACTCCCGAGCAGGCTGCAGAAGAGATCCGCGCGGCCATCCTCGACCCCTCAGACCGGCTTCGCTACCCGGTCGCCGTCTACGCGCGCCCGATGCTGCGCGCGCGCCGCTGGCTCGGGGAGTTGCGGGTGATGCGCTTCTTCCACAAGCGGTGGATGGGGCAGTAGGCGCGCGGCGCCCCGGGCTGCCTCGTCTTACTCCCGCTCCGCACGCTCCCGCGGGTCGCGCAGCATTCGCGCGTTGATGGCCACGATCACCGTCGAGAGCGACATGAGCACCGCGCCTGCGGCAGGGCTCAGGATGATGCCCGCCCACGCGAGCACACCGGCGGCAAGCGGGATGGCGATGGCGTTGTAGCCGGTCGCCCAGACGAGGTTCTGTTGCATCTTGCGGTAGGTGGCTGCCGAGAGCTCGACGATCGCCGCCACGTCGCGCGGGTCGTTGCGCACGAGCACCACGTCGGCGGCCTCCATCGCCACGTCCGTGCCCGCGCCGATGGCGATGCCGATGTCGGCGCTCGCGAGCGCGGGCGCGTCGTTGACGCCGTCGCCCACCATCGCCACGCGCAGACCGCGCCCGCGTACCTCCTCGATCTTCGCCGACTTCTCGTGCGGCAGGACCTCGGCGAAGTACTCGTCCAGACCGACCTCTCCGGCCACGTGCGCCGCTACCCGCTTGTTGTCGCCGGTGAGCATCATCGTCTTGACGCCCATCTCGTGCAGGCGCTCGACCGCCTCGGCGGACTCGGGCCGTACGACGTCTGCGAGCGCTATGGCGCCCGCGAGCTCGCCGTCAACCACGACGTACACCACCGTCATGCCCTCTTCGGAGAGCGCGGCGGCCTTCTCCAGTGCCTTGTGGCCGAGCTCCGCGAGGTAGCCGGGACTCGCTACCACCACCTCGCGTCCGTCCACTCGGCCCTCTGCGCCCTTGCCGGTGACCGAGGAAAACCCCTCGACCTCGGCGGCGGGTGTGGCGTGCTCGGTGATGGCGCGCGCGATGGGGTGCTGTGAGGGCGCCTCGACCGCGGATGCGAGGGCGGCGACCTCATCTGCGTCCCACTCGCCGAGTGCGACGACCTCGTTCACGCCGAAGCGACCCTCGGTGAGCGTACCGGTCTTGTCGAAGACGACGGCGTCGAGCAGCCGGGCGGTCTCGAACGCCGAGCGGTCGCGCACGAGCAGGCCGCCGCGCGCGGCGATAGCCGTGGAGACGGCGACGACGAGCGGGATGGCGAGTCCGAGCGCATGCGGGCACGCGATCACCATGACCGTCACTGAGCGCTCGAGCGCGAAGGTGAAGCCGGCGTCCGAGAGCGCCGACCACGCCGCGAGCGTGAGCGCGCCGGCTGAGAGCGCGATGAGCGTGAGGACCGCCGCCGCACGGTCGGCGAGGTCCTGCGTGCGGGAACGGCTCTCCTGCGCCTGCTGCACGAGATCGATGACGGAGGCGAGGTAGGAGTCGGCGCCGGTGCGCGTGACCTCGACCGCGATCGAGCCCTCAGCGTTCACTGAGCCGCCGATGACCTCATCGCCCTCGCGCTTGAGCATCGGCTCGGACTCGCCGGTGAGCATCGATTCGTCGATGGTGGTCTCGCCGCGCACCACCGTGCCGTCGACCGGGACCTTCTCGCCAGGCCGCACCTGCACGCGGTCGCCCGCCTCGATCTCGGAGACGGGCACGTCGGTCGTCGAACCGTCCTCGGCGAGCTGGTGCGCCTCGGCAGGCATGAGCCGCACCAGCGATTCGAGTGCGCGCGAGGCGCCCATGACCGAGCGCATCTCGAGCCAGTGGCCGAGGAGCATGATCACGACGAGCGTAGCCATCTCCCAGAAGAAGTCCTCGCCGGGCAGACCGGAGACCACCGCGACGCTGTAGAAGTACGCGACCGAGATGGCGATGGCTACAAGCGTCATCATCCCGGGCTTGCGCGAGCGCACCTCCGACACGAAGCCGGAAAGGAACGGCCAGCCGCCCCACGCCCAGACCACTGTCGAGAGCGCGAGCACGACGAAGTCATCACCCGGGAACGTGATCGGCGGCATGAGGCCGAACAGCATCCACACCATCTCCGAGAGGGCGATGATGGGGATGGTGAGGAGCAGGCTCACCCAGAAGCGCCGCCGGAAGTCGGCCACCATCGCCGAGTGGTCGTGGCCGCCCGAGGAGTGGGCGGAGTGGCCGCCACCGGAGCGAGAGGCGTGGCCGTTGTCTCCGCTGTCGTGACCTGCGTGCTCTTCGTGTGAGGCGGACTGCTGTTGATTGTGCGAGGCGCGTTCGTCCACGGGCCCTCCCGGTGTCGTCCCTGTTCTCGTAGGTACCCGTATCAGGGGAGACGGAGCTGTGGTGTTATACGCAGCATCGGGAGCCGCTGCGTACAACGTCGCCCGTACGTCGGCGACTCGATTGCAGTGTCATACCGATGTGCATACAATCGGTATGCAGCCCCACATCGTGAGGGGGTCACATGGCCGCACGCGTTACCATCACACTGCCGGAAGACGTCCTCGACCGGCTCGACACCATCGCGCATGAGGAGGGTGTGACCCGAAGCGACGTCGTGCGAGAGGCTGCGGCACACTACCTCACGGAGCGCACCGATCGCCACGAGGCCACCGCGCGCAAGCACGCTGTCGAAGACGGCATCGCGTGGCTCGAGTCGATCGCTGCTGCAGCACAGGAGGAGTCGCAAGACAGCCTCACGGTCCTTCGTGAGTTGCGGGACGCCGAACCGACCGGCAGCCCGCTCGAGCCCGAACGGCGACCGCCCGCGAGGCGTCGATGAAGACGGTCGTGCTCGACGCCTCGGTCGGCGTCAAGTGGTTCCGCGACGAGCCCGGTTCGGCTGAGGCTCGCGCGCTGTTGCGAGCGCATGGCGCCGGAGAGGTGAGGATCGTGGTGCCCTCGCTCTTCGTGTACGAATTTGCGTCAGTAGCCTCGCGCTTCCTCACCGGCGATGAGGTGCGCGAGCTCTGGAGGCGCTTCCTCGACTGGCGCATCAGCGTGCGCGAGCTCGGGGATTCGCTCATGCGTGACGCCTTCGACATCCGCGACCGCTACGGATGCGCTGTGTACGACGCGGTCTCCTCCGCGCTTGCGGCGCAGCTCGGTGCCACGCTTTACTCGGCCGATCGCCGCGCGCACGGCGGGATGCCCGACGTCGTCATCCTCGGCGAGTAGTCGCTCCCATCCACCTGCCTTGTGTTATACGCACAGTCACGCTATGCTGCGTATAACTCCCGGAGGGGGAATCCGTGAAACGGCAGCCGCTCGAAATCCAGACCATCTACGCCGAACTCCTCGAGCAGCTCGCTGCGTACGAGGCCGCGCGCGCCATCGGTCACACGCCCGGGTCGTTCGTGACCAAGACCATCAAGGGGCAGAAGTACTACTACTTCCAGCACATGGGGCCCGGAGGCACCAAACACCAGACGTATGTGGGCCGCAGGGACTCCGCGCTGGACGCGTTGGCGCAGCGGTTCGCTGAGGGTCGGCTGAATGCTGCAGGCGAACAGGAGTCCATCGATCGTCTGGCCGCGCTGCTCCGTGCGGGCGGTGCGATGCTCACCGACGGTCCGTCGGCGCGCGTGCTCCGCGGACTTGCGGATGCGGGCGTGTTCCATGCTGGCGGGGTCCTCGTCGGGACGCACGCCTTCATCGTGCTCGGAAACCTGCTCGGCGTCCGTTGGGAGAGCTCTCTGCGGACTCAGGACGTCGACATCGCGGCAGATCCGAACCTCGACATCGCAGTGCCATACGCCAGCGCGGACCTGCCGTCAGCGCTTGAGAGTCTTGAGATGGGGTTCCTTCCGGTGCCGGGACTCGATCCGGGAAGCCCGACGACATCCTTCAAGGTGCGCGGTCAGGCGCTGCGCGTTGACCTTCTCACACCGGTGTCACGGACTCGCTCCCGGCCGGTGACCCTGCAGAGGTTCGCAGCGGCAGCCCAGCCCATGCGGTTCCTGGACTACCTGATCGAGTCGCCGGTCCAGGCCGCCGTGATCGACGGCGCGGTCGCTGCGGTGAATGTGCCCGACCCTGCGCGGTTCGCGCTCCACAAGCTGGTGGTGGCTGGGGAGCGCCCCGCCGCCATGGCCGCGAAACGCGACAAGGACCTTGCGCAGGCCGCGCAGTTACTTGCGGTGCTCCGGGAGGATCGACCGGGAGACCTCACGCTGGCGTGGGAAGCGCTCGCTGTCCGGGGCGATGCGTGGGTGAAGCGGGTCAAGAGGTCGGTGTCTGCGCTCGAACGGGTTTCTGCCGACGCAGCCCGATCGGTTCGCAAGCTCGCCGGATAGCGCCCGGACACGCGCCCTCGCCCCCTACCCCCCGAGCAACATGACCTTCACGCGATGCTCGGCCCCGTCGGCGGCGAGCGGCACGAGCGCCTCGTCGAGCACCGCGCCGTCGAGCTCGATCCACGCCACGCCGCGGTTCACGCCGCGCGGGTTCTCTACGGTGATGCGATAGGTCGTCTCGCCGTCGCGGTAGACCATCTCGAACCCGGGCCAGGTCTTCGGGATGCACGGATCCACGGTGAAGTGCCGCTTCCCGCCCTCGGCTACGAGGCGCAAGCCGAGCAGGTTCTGCACGGTCACGCGGTAGAACCACGACGCCGAGCCGGTATACCAGGTCCAGCCGCCGCGACCGGTGTGTGGGGCGACCGCGTAGACATCGGCCGCCACCACGTACGGCTCGACCTTGTAGCGCGCGAGCCCCTCGGCGTCGAGCGCGTGGTTCACGGGGTTGATGAGGTCGATCAACGACATGGCCTCGTCACCGTCGCCGCGCAGCAGGTGCGCGAGCGCGACCCAGATCGCGGCGTGCGTGTACTGCCCGCCGTTCTCGCGCACGCCGGGCACGTACCCCTTGATGTAGCCGGGGTCGTGCTCCATGCGATCGAAGGGTGGGGTGAGCAGCGCGATTAGCCCGTCCTCGATCCGGACGAGCTTCTCCTCGACCGCGTCGAGCGCGCGTGCGGCGCGCACCGGGTCACCCTGACCGGAGATGACAGCCCACGCCTGCGCGATGGCGTCGATGCGGCACTCTTCGGCGTCCTTGGTGCCGAGCGGTGTCCCGTCGTCGAAGTACGCGCGGCGGTACCAGCCGCCGTCCCAGCCGTCCTCCTCGGCGGCGGCCACGAGGCGCGCGGCGTGCTCGCGGTAGCGCTCGGCGCGCTCGGCCTCGCCCTTCAGCTCGCAGATCGGCGCGAACGCGCGCAGGGTGACGTCGAGGAACCACGCGAGCCACACACTCTCGCCTCTACCCTCGTGCCCCACGCGGTTCATGCCGTCGTTCCAGTCGCCCCCGCCTATGAGCGGCAGCCCGTGCTCGCCGGTCTCGAACGCGAGCTCGAGGGCGGCCACGCAGTGCTCGTAGACGCTCGCAGCCTTCTCGGTCACCGAGGGCTGCACGTAAGCGTCCTCGGTATCCGGTTCGAGCTCGGGTGCGTCGATGTAGGGGGTCTCGACGTCGAGCACGCCGGTGTCGCCGGTCGCCGCGACGTACTCGGCGGTGACGAAGGCGAGCCAGTGACGGTCGTCGGTGATGCGGGTGCGCACGCCACGCCCCGAGTACGGCTGCCACCAGTGGAGCACGTCGCCGCGCTCGAACTGGTGGCGCGAGGCCTCGACGATCTGTTCGCGCACGAGGTCGGGCCGGGCGTAGATGAGCGAGAGCGTGTCCTGCAGCTGGTCGCGGAAGCCGAACGCACCCGACGACTGGTAGGTGGCGGTCCGGGCCCACAGACGGCACGCGAGTGCCTGGTAGAGTAGGCGGCCGTTCACGAGCAGGTCGAGTGCGGGCTCGGGCGTGTGGACCTGCACCGTACCGAGCAACTCGATCCACATCGCGCGCACGTCGGCGAGTGCGCGATCGACCGCCCCGGCCTCGCGGTAGCGGGCGACGAGCTCGCGGGCCCCTTCAAGCCGTGCTGTCTGGCCGAGCAGGAACGTGACCTCTCGGCTCTCGCCGGGCTCGAGCACGACCTCGGCCATGAGCGCGCCGCAGTTGTCGTGGAAGCGCCCGCTTCGCCCGTCGAGCCGCTCGCGGCTCATCGCGGCGGGCGAGGCCGGGCGGCGGTTGCGGCCCACGAACTCGCTGCGGCTCGCGGTCCACGAGTGCAGCGGCCGGTCGCATGCCAGGAAGGACGTGCGGCCCGGGAAGTCCTCGTTGTAGTGGTTGTGCGCGGTGAGCGTCTCGAACTCGGCGTCGAACCAGGTGACGACCTGGTGCTGAGCCTTGCTGCGTGACGAGCCGAGCACCCACTCGACGAACTGCGTGACCGTCAGGCGCCGGGGCACGTCCGAGACGTTGGCAAGCCGCAACCGCACCACCCGCACCGGGTCGCCGGCCGGCACGAACCAATCGATCTCGTGGGCGATGCCGTGCGACGTGTGCTCGAAGCGGGTGTAGCCGAATCCATGGCGCACCACGAACGGCCCGTCGCCCCGGCACGGCAGCGGGGTCGGGCTCCAGTACTCGCCGGTCTCCTCGTCGCGAACGTAGAGCAACTCGCCCGAACCGTCCGAGACAGGATCGTTGTTCCAGGTGGTGATGCGGTTCTCGTGACTGTTGAGCGCCCATGTGCACCCGATGCCGGCCTCCGAGACGAGGCAGCCGAACTCGGGTGTGGCCATGACGTTGATCCACGGGGCAGGCGTGGTCACCCCGTCCTCGAGCACGATGACGTACTCGCCGGTCGCGGGGTCGAACCCGCCGATACCATTGTCGTAGTCGAGCGTGGGGCGCTCGAAGTCGGGCGCGGGCCACTCGCCCGGTTCGGCCGCCGGCACGAGCGCAGGCTGGTGCTTCGGCTGCTCGCCGCGCCGGTTGAGCTGCAGCTCGATCGAGCCGCCGCTGCCTTCGAGCACCGCGCGGGCCACGCCTTCGAGCAGGTTCAGGACGTCGGGGTGCATCTGGTCGGCGCGGCGCAGGAACACCCCGCCCGGCTTGTCCACGAGCTGCAGCGCGTGGCCGGTGCGCACGAGCAGCCGCAGCCGGTCGTCGAGCTCGTCGGAGTACGCGGTCGGGCGCGTGTTGAGCACGACCAGGTCGGACACGAGCCCCTTGTGCCGCCAGTACTGGTGCGCGAGCAGCGCCTGTCGCACGAGCGGCGTGTGCTCGGGCTCGTCGATGCGCACGAGCAGGATGGGGTTGTCGCCCGAGATGCCGAGCGACCACAGTCCCGAGAGCGGCAGCCCGTTCTCGACAGCGGTCTTCACCTTGAGCAGCGAGTGCGGGTCGGTGAGCAGGAGGCGCGAGGCGAGCCGCTGGAGCACGACACCTTCCTCGGCGCCGATGCCGAGATCGCGCAGCTCGATCTGCGCCGCGGTCCACGACAGGTCGATCGCGCGCTGCGCGGTGCGGATGTCCTGGTAGCGCTGGGCGATGGTGAGCGCGTCGTCACGGCTCTCGGCCACACCGGTGACGAACGCGAGACGTGCGCTCTCGCCCGGGCCGAGCTCGAGTGTGTGCCGAATGGCGCACGCGGGGTCGAGCACCGCGCCCGCCATCCCGGAGAGCGGCCCGCCGCGGAGCACCGAGACCGGGTCGTCCACGCCGTGCAGGCGACCGAGGAAGCGCGCCCGGTCGGTCCCGAAGCTCCACTCGCACGGGCCCTCCTCGCAGCCGAGCACGTGGAAGCCCCACACCCGCTCCTCGGCGGACGAGCGCGGGCGGCGCGAGAAGAGCAGCGTGCGCTGGGCCTCGACGGCCTCGGTCTCCACGAACAGGTTTGAGAACGCCTTGTGGGCCTGATCGGCGGCCTGATCGGTGAGCGCGACCTCGAAGTAGCTCGTCACCTCGATCCGGCGCGAGCCGAGACCGCGGTTCGAGACCGTCAGGCGCCTGACCTCGACGTCGTCCTCGGGCGAGACCGCCACCTCGGTACGCGTCTCGATGTCGCCGTCGCGCCGGTAGTACTCGGCCTTGTCCGCCGAGAAGGTGACGTGGTAGTCGTCCGGGCGCGCCGGCATCGGGTTGTTCGTTGCCGACCAGGCCTCGCCGCTCTCGACGTCGCGCAGATAGAAGAAGTGTCCCCAGCAGTCCCGCGTGATGTCTTCGCGGTAGCGGGTCACCGAGCGGCCCTTCCAGCGGCTGTACCCTCCTCCTCCGTTGGTGACCATGACGGAGTAGCGCCCGTTCGAGAGGAAGTGCGTCGCGGGCGCCGGCGTGTCCGCGAGCCGGTAGGCGCGCGTTGCAGGCACCGGAAGCTCCTCGACCGAGCGTACCGCCTCGACCTCGGCGACGTGCGGGGTCGCGTATGCCACCGCCTTGGGCGCGCGTTCCTGCAGCAGCAGCTCGGCCGAGGCGACCATCGGATCGGCGTGGAAGCGGTCGCGCATGCGGTCGGCGGTGAGCGCATTGCCGAGCGCGACGAATGCCATGCCCTGGTGGTGCGCGAAGTACGACCGGACGACCGCCCGTCGCTCGCCCGCGGGCACGCGGCCGGGCGTGAAGTCCACGGCCTCGTAGTACCCGTAGCGGCCCCAGGCGCCGATCGACGCGAGCCGCTCGAGGTTCGCGTGCGCTTCGGCCGGCGCGACCGGGAGCGCGAGCACGGTCGCATACGGCGCGATGACGATGTCCTCGGAAAGCCCGCGCTTGAGCCCGAGCCCCGGCACTCCGAACGCCTGGTACTGGTAGGTGAGGTCGGCGTCGAGCACGTTGAACGCGGACTCGGAGACGCCCCACGGCACCTGGAGCTTGCGGCCGTACTCGATCTGGCGGGCCACGATGGCGTCGTAGGTCTCGTCGAGCAGCGTCATCGGCCAGGAGCGCATGACGAGCAGCGGCATCAGGTACTCGAACATCGACGCGCTCCACGACAGCAGCGCCTGCCCGCCGTTCGCGCGCGTGATCTGCCTGCCGAGCCTGAACCAGTGCTCCTGCGGCACGTCGCCCTTCGCGATGGCGAGAAACGAGGCAAGCCGGCACTCCGAGGCGAGCATGTCGTAGTACGAGTCGTCGAGGTGGCCCTCGGCGGTGTTGTATCCGATGGAGAACAGGAGCCGCCGCTTGTCGAAAAGCATGCCGAAGTCGGTGTGCTCCCACATCTCGCGGGCGATGTCGGCGTCCAGTCGCAGGCGGCCGAGCAGCTCGGCGCAGGCGGGCCGTGCCGAGCGGATGCCGTCGGCGACCGCCGTAGCCCAGGCCGCGGCCTGGGCGCGCTCCGCCTCTTCGGAGCCGGGCGGGTCCGCGGCGAGCGAGTCGAGCGCCTCGAGCGCGAACTCGAGCCCCTCTGCCAGGCCCACGAGGCTCGGCACGTGTGCGAGCAGCGGAGCGAGCGCGGTGTCGCGCACGTCGGTGCGTACCGCGAGCGGGACGTCGCCGGCGAGCTCGGCCCAGGGCGCGAACGTCTCGAACAATGCGAGCGAGTCGGAGATGAGGCCCGCCACTGCATCCACTGAGGTTTGAACGCGCGTAGCCGGATCGGTCGGATGCAGCGGGTCGGCGGCCGGCTCCGCACCGTCGAGGCTCTCGAGCTGCGCCGCCGATTCGACCGCGCCGTCCACGAGGCCGTTCCAGCGGGCGAGCAGCGCACGCCACGCGCCGGCATTGGCGGGACTCTCGGCGAGCGAGGCGTCGCGCCGCAGCTCCTCGAGGCACTCTCGGAGCACGGCGACCACCGGCTCGGGACCGATGCGCTCGCGCTCGTCGGCGAGGTCGTGCAGCGCAAGCGCGGCGGTGTCCTCCAGCCCTGATCGAAGCTGCGGGCCGACGAGCGGCGCCTCGGAGACCTCGAGCAGTCCCTGGCGCAGCACGAGCAGGTGGCCCGCGAGGTTGCCGCTGTCTACGGTCGAGATGTAGCGCGGCGGCAGCGGCTCGAGTGTGCGCGTGTCGTACCAGTTGAAGAAGTGCCCCCTGAACCGCTGCATGCCCGCCATCGTGCCGAGCGTGTCCGATGTCCGGTCGACGAGGCGCCCGAGCGACTGATAGCCCAGGTCGTAGGCGGTGAGCCCCGCGATGAGCTGCAGCCCGATGTTGGTTGGGGAGGTGCGATACGCGACCTCGCCCTTCGGGTCTTCCTGGAAGTTGTCGGGTGCGAGATGGATGCCGCCGGTCCATCCGAACGTCTCGAAGAACCTCCATGTCGCACGCGCTGTCTGTCGCAGCCGCGGGGCGAGCGCCGGATCGATTGTGGGCCGCTCGGAGGGAAGCACGCGCGACGCGCGCCATGCGAGCGCGGGTCCTGCGGCGAACAGCGCGATGAGGGGAATGGCCACGAGCATTCGTGCGGGAGTCGCAAGCGAGCCGGGCATCATGAGCAGGATGGCCGCCGCCGCCGCGGGCCCGAGGCGGCGCAGGTAGCCGGAGACTCCCTGGCCGACCGAGCGCTCGACGTCGGCCGCGGTCTCCCACTCGAGCAGATCGCGGTGTGAGATCCACATGCGCCACAGCGCCCGCACCGCGGCGTCGACCATCAGGAAGGCGTGGTGCGGCAGAAGCGCGAGTGCGAGCAGCGCCCGCGCCGAGTCGCGCCCGAAGTTCGTCCATACGCGCCGGGCCGTCCGCATGAACGGGACGTCGGGCGGGCGGAAGAGCAGCCCGTTCGCCGCGCTGAAGTACACCGGGAACAGCACGACGAGCATCATGAGCAGCGGCCAGGCCCACGCCGGCCCCGGCAGCAGCGCCCAGCCGAGGGTCAGGAGCAGCAGCAGCGCCGGCCCGGACATGCTCCGCCGGAGGTTGTCGATCATCTTCCAGCGATGCAGGGCCGAAAGCGGGCTGCGCGCGTAGCCCCGCTCGCGCGGGATCCGGGCCCCGAGCCAGGGCAACGTCTGCCAGTCGCCGCGTACCCAGCGGTGCAACCGCGCGGCCTGCGCCCGGTAGGTGGCCGGGTAGTCGTCGAGTACCTCGATGTCCGAAGCGAGTCCCACGCGCACGAAGCAGCCCTCGAGCAGGTCGTGCGAGAGCAGCGTGTTCTCGGGGATGGCGCCGTCGAGCACGCCCTCGAACACGTTGACCTCGTAGATGCCCTTTCCCGTGAAACTGCCCTCACCGAAGACGTCCTGGTAGGTGTCGGATACCGCGCCCGAGTAGGGGTCGATGCCGGTCTCCCCGGAGTGCAGCCATGCGTAGAACGACCTTGTCGACGCGGGCAGCGCCATGCCGACTCGCGGCTGGATGAGCCCGTAGCCCCGGCGGACAAGCGGCTCGCCCGGCGTCCACCGCGCACGGTTGAGCGGGTGGGCGATGGTACTCACTAGCTTGCGCGCGCCGTCGCGCGGGAGCTGGGTGTCGGCGTCGAGCGTCAGCACGAATGTCACGCCCGCGAGGAACCCCTCCTCACCGAGTCGGTGCGTGAACGAGGTCTCGCGCGTGTGCCGCAGCGAGTGGTTGAGCTCGACGAGCGAGCCGCGCTTGCGCTCCCAGCCCATCCAAGCGCCCTCGGTCTCGTTGTAGGTGCGTCCCCGGACGAACAGGAAGAACGGACGCCGTCCGTGCTCGGCCGCGTAGCGCTCGTTGAGCTCCTCCACACCGAGCACCGCCGCCTCGATGATCTCCGCGTCACCCTCGCGATGCTCGGCATCTCCGCCCTTGAGGTCGCCGAGCAACCCGAAGCCGAGCTGCTCGTCGCGGTTGGCGAGGTAGGTGACCTGGAGGTTGTCGAGCACCGAACGTACCGAGCCGACCGAGGTGAGCAGCGCGGGCACGATCACGAGCGTGCGGTGCGGCTCATCGATCGGCTCGAGATAGTCGAGTTTGGGCAGGACACGCGGCGGGAACGCCCAGGCAGCGAGGCGGTTGGTGACGACGAGGGCGGCGTCGGAGAGCGGGAAGAGTCCGAGCAGCGCCACGAGGACGACCGCGGGAGCCGGTGCGCCCAATGCGATGGCGTAGTAGACGAGCAGTGCGGCGAGGAGCGCGGTAGAACCCGCGATCGATCCCCAGTAAAACAACCCTCGGTGGCGCTCGAGCGCCCGCTCGATCCGGTCGCGTGCTCTGGGACGGTAGTCGATGCTCTCCTCGAGTGCGGCCCGCCCGTCCCCGACGAGGTAGTGGCCGACGTGCCCGATCGCGGGGTCGCGGTCGGCCGCGGCCGCGCCGTCGAGCGCCCGGCTCACCGCAGCTTCGGCGACCTCGATCTCGCCGAGCGGACAGCGGCGCGCCAGCATCTCGAGGCGGTGGCGGTAGCGGTCGCGGCTGCGGAAGTCCATCCGGGCGTACACACCGGCCGGGTCCTCGCGCAGCACCTGCTCGACGACGCTCGTCTCCTCGAAGAAGCCCTTCCAGTCGAAGGCCTCGAGGAAGCGCACCGACGTGATGCTGTTGGCGATCGAGACCTGATCGGCGGCCTGCTCCTGTTGCAACGAGTATGCGAGGGCATCGAGGTCGTAGCCTGCCGAGATGTAGCGGCGGGCGAGGAAGGCGTTCGTCGCCTCGGCCCCGGCGTCCTCGCCCTGAAGGCGCTGGGAGAGCCGCACGAAGAAGGCGGGCGTGGCGTCCGCGGCCACCCCTCCGAGCTCGTCGAGGAGCGAACGCAGCTCGTCCGGCCGGTCCTGCGCGGTGAGCAGCAGGCGTTCGGCCCACTCGTCAGCCGCGCGCGTGGCTCGATACGCATGGACGACGCGGGCCGACAACCGCCGCAAGTTCTCGACGAGCGCGATGCGCAGCATGATTGGGACCGCCCAGGCCTCGCCGATGGTGAGTGGCGAGCTCAGCTGGTATCCCTCGATGAAGCGAGCGAGGAACTCCCCGTCCAGACGCCCGTCGGTGTAGCGTACGAGCGAGACCGCCGCCTCGTAGACGCGGGGGAACCCCTTGAGCGGATCGGCGGTCAGCCGGGGTAGCTCGGTGCCGTAGTGTGCGGGCAGGTCGTGTCGCACCGCGCGCACCTGCTCGTCGATAAGGTAGTAGTTGTCGAGGAGCCACTCGGTCGCGGGCGAGACGGGGTGCAGGGCGCGCACCGCGTGCGTAAGGGTCGCGTTGTCCGACTTGAGGGAGATGGCCGCGCGAGCGGTCAGGTCGAGGAGCGGGGTGGTGGCGGGCGGCTCGGCAGCCGTCCACGACTGCGCCGAGGCGAGGAGACGCCCCGCTTCCGCGATCCGTTCGACACTGAGCAGCTCGCCCCTGAACGGCGGCTCGAGCGCGGCCGTATCACCGGCGGCGGGTACCCGGGTCCATGCATCGGTCACAGGCGCGCGCCTCTCTCGACGGAGTACATCTGTAGTCTAGACGAGAGGAGCCGCCATTTGGTCAGCGCCTTGCTCTCACGACGATAGAACACCCGGCACCCCGACTCAGGAGGCAGCGGTTGCCGGAACCATACCCCAAGGGGTATATTGTTCGAGCGCAGACATCATGGACGGAAGGTGCACATGGACAGCAAGAAGCTGTTGATCTGGGGCGGTATCGCGGTGGTCGCCTTGGCCGCTCTCTTTCTCATCATGCGCCCCGCCGGAGGCGGAGCCGGTGCCGAGAACGTCTCTGCCTCGCGTGCTGCCGAGCTGGCCGCCGCGGGAGTCAGGGTGATCGACGTTCGCACGCCCGGCGAGTTCGAGACGAGCCACGTCCCCGGCGCCGAGAACGTGCCGATGGACGCGCTCTCCACCGAGGCGGCGGGATGGGACCCGGCCGAGCCGCTGCTCATCTACTGCGCGACCGGCGCCCGCTCGGCGCAGGCGGTGCAGTATCTCGAGGCACAGGGCTTCGAGACGATCTACCACCTGGATGCTGGACTCGTCGCGTGGGAGGGCGAGCTGGAGAAGGGCACCCAGGTCGCCCCCATGCCGCCGGATGCCGTTCCTGCCGGCACGCCGGTCATGTACGAGTTCTTCACCGACTGGTGACCCTCCTGCGTGACGATGAAGCCTGTGGTCGACAGGCTCAAGCAGGACTACGAAGGCACCGTCGAGTTCAGACTCTACGACGTGGACAGGAGCCAGGAAGGTCAGGAGCTCATGCGTCAGTTCGGTGCGCAGTACGTCCCCACGTTCGTCTTCCTCAACAGCGACGGCACCGAGGTTGACCGCGTGGTGGGAGAGTCCTCTGAGGAAGACATGCGCGCGATCCTGGATTCCCTGAAGTAGGCGTGTGATACGCCGGCGAAACACGGGGGTACAATCTAGATAGGCCGGGACCCGGACCGCAGGTCCAGGCCGAGTCGATACCCGAGGCGGTCGAAAGGGTGGATGCATCTCATTGAGTGAGACGCAGAGCCAGGACTCAACCGGGATGGCAGATAAGACCTCCGGATGACCTCGTTGAGGAAACGGTTCGTTGTTGCGAGTGATCGATTCGACAGCCGCCTCTTCGAGTGAGGCAGGCTTACTGAAGGTGTCAAGCACGGTAGGACTGGTCGCCGGAGAGTCGGGCATAAGCCCCTGGATGTGCGAGGGTGCGGCCGAGAGGGAACGCTCGACTGGCCAAGAGCTCTCAAGGATGTCCCTTTAGAGGGGAACCTCGGGCGGTGCGAAGGTCATCCCGGTTTAGTCCTGTCCGGACACACGAAGGCCCGCTTTCGAGCGGGCCTTCGTGTGTCCGGACGCCCGCACCGTGTCGGCCGCCTCACCCGGACTCTCGGATCGCCTGGGGCCCGGCCTCGCCGGTCCGGATGCGCAACACCTCCCCGACCGGTGCCGCTGCGACCCCTGACCTCGAACACGGTCATGCCGAGGCGCTCGATCGATTCGAGCACGGTGCGCGCCCACACAGCGGGGCCTTCGCGGCATGCTATAATCACGCGGCTCAGGCGGGGTTCGCACGTCTCCGCCGCAGCGTCCGGGCGAGTGGCGCAACGGGAGCGCACCTGCTTTGCACGCAGGGGGTTGAGGGTTCGAATCCCTTCTCGTCCACCACATGCTCACGGCGGCCGGCCCGGTGTGGCCGGCCGCCGCTTCGCGCGGAAGAGTCGCCAGCGTAATGGTATAGTTACCGCGTCCCCGCCCCGACACCCCACACTGATGCCGGCACCCACTGCGACAACGCTCACACGATGGTTCTCTCGGCCGCTCCGACGAGCGGCCGTGTTCGCAGTCGTGTGGTGGGTTGTGGCCGAGGGTGCTCCGGATGGCTGGGCCTTCGGGGTCCCGTTCGTCGCGCTCGCGACGTTGACCTCGATGAGTCTGACCCCCGCACGCACCTGGCGTCTCCGGCCGCTCGGCGTGCTCCGCTACGCCTGGTTCTTCGTCCAGCAGTCGCTTCTCGGGGGTATCGATGTCGCAATCAGGGCGATTCGACCCTCGATGCCGCTCGATCCGAGTTTCGTGCGGTACCGAATGCGCCTGAGGCCCGAGCATGCACGCGTGCTCTTCGCGGATACGGTGAGCTTGCTGCCGGGCACACTCAGCGCCGGGTTCGAGGCCGACTGGCTGACGATGCACGTGATCGACTGTCGCCTCTCGGTCGAGCAGAGCCTTTGCGATGTCGAGCAGCGCGTGGCGGACCTGTTCGCCCTCGATCTCTCGGACCAGCCTGCGCAGTGCCTGATCTGCGACGCAGAAGCGACGTCCGACACGCCTTGCGCACAGGGGGACGGCTCGCCATGACCGCCATCCTGCACATCTTCGCCAGCGTGCTCATGGTGAGCATCATCGCGGGACTCATCAGGGTAGAACGCGGGCCCAACCCGGCCGACCGCATGCTAGCAGCACAGCTCTTCGGCACGACAGGCGTTGCAATCCTGCTGCTGCTCTCCGAGACGATGGAAATACCCGCCCTCAGGGACGCTGCGCTCGTCTTCGCGCTGCTGGCGGCTATGGCCGCGGTGGCGTTCGTCAAGCGCGCGTGGCACCCCGGGGCGAGCGAGAAGGGTAGGAGGACGTGATCGGCATCGTCGACATCGCCTCGGTCGCGCTCATCGCGATCGGCGCATTCTTCTTCCTGGCGGGATCGGTGGGCTTGCTGCGCTTCCCCGACGTCTACACACGGTTGCATGCCCTCACCAAAGCTGACAACCTCGGCCTCGGCTTCCTTGTGCTCGGTCTGTCGCTGAGGGCCGACTCGTGGGTGGTCGTCGCGAAACTGCTCCTCATCTGGTCACTGGTGATCGTCGCGGGGGCGACCGCCTGCCATCTCGTCGCCGAAGCAGCTCGCACCTCCGATGTCTCGCCGTGGAGGAGGCGGCCATGAGCTGGCCGGGATGGGCCTTCGACATCATGCTCGTGGTGACGCTCATATGGCTCGCGGCTCGAGCGCTTGCCGAGGTGAAGCTCTTCAAGTCGGTGGTTCTCTTCATCGCGTTCGGGCTGCTCGTTGCACTGGCGTGGACCCGGCTTGCCGCTCCGGACATCGCGCTCGCGGAGGCAGCCATCGGTGCGGGCATCACCGGTGCGCTTCTGCTCGATGCAGCCGGGCACATGCGAGGCAGAGGCGAGCCATATCCGACCCCGCCGGCGCCCATCGAGCCCGAGGGTGGCGAGAAGGATGCCTAGCGTGACACCCAGGAGTCCTGTGTCGGTGCGCGCCGCGGCGCTTGCGCTATGCGCGGGAGTGGGCGTGCTGCTTGGCCGCGCCGTGCTCTCGATGCCCGAGACCGAGGCCGGCGTGGCCCCACTGATCGAGGCGAACCTTGCGGCCAGCGGCGTGAAGAACCCCGTGACCGCCGTACTTCTGAATTTCCGCGGATACGACACGCTGCTCGAGATAGCTGTCCTCGTGCTGGCGACCATCGGGGTGCTCTCGCTCAGCGCCTCCAAGCCCGGCACGTGGGCGCCGGTGGCCGCGCAGGCCGACCCGGTGCTCTCCGCGCTCGCCCGCTTCCTTGCGCCGGTCATGGTCCTCGTATCCGGCTACCTGTTGTGGGCCGGCGAGCACGCGCCGGGCGGGGCCTTCCAGGCGGGCTCGGTCATCGGCGCCGCCGGCGTCCTGCTCGCGCTCTCCGGCTACGCGCGCCCCGCGTGGGTCTCGCGCTTTGCGCTTCGCGCCGCCATCAGCGTCGGGTTCATCGTGTTCCTCGGTACGGCCGCCGGCTCGATGCTCGCGGGCGGCACGCTGCTCGAGTACCCGCCCGAACTCGCTAAGACACTGATAATCGTCGTCGAGACGTGGCTCACCGTCTCCATCGCGGCCATCCTCATCAGTCTCTTCATCGCTTCGGCGTCCCCTGCCGAGCAACTGCGGAGACGAACGGAGAGCGAGTGGTGAGCCAGACTGACCTCTACACGCTTGCGGGTGCGCTGCTCTTCGTCATCGGTCTGTACGGGATCATCACCAGGCCGCACCTGTTGCACAAGATACTCGCGCTCAACATCTCGAGCGCGGGCGTCTTCTTCGTGCTGGTGGGCATCGCCCGACGCGTGCCCGGCCCGACCCCCGACCCCCTTCCGCACGCGATGGTGCTCACCGGGATCGTGGTGACGGTGAGTTCGACAGCGTTCGCACTCGCGCTCGCCAAGCGCATCTACACCGACACAGGTGTCGCCGTTCTCGATGCGTCCGATATCGAGGCCGAGGAGCGCACCGGTGGGTGATTGGGTCACGCAACAGCTGCCCGCGCTGCTGATCCTCGTGCCGTTCACGGCCGCTCCGTTCGCCTACCTCCTCGGCGCAGGCTACGATCGCCAGACGGCGCTGCTCTCGGCTGCTCTCACGCAGCCTCTCGCCGCATTCCTCGCGCTGACCGTGGTACAGGAGGGACCGGTTCGCTACGCGATCGGCGGGTGGGGCGGGCCGCTCGGCATCGAGCTGGCTGCCGACGGCTTCTCGGCGACGATGGTTCTCGTCACATCGGTCGTCGGCCTGCTCGTCACCGTCTACGGCCTGCGCTACTTCGGCGACCTGGAGCGGTACCGGTTCTTCTGGCCGCTCTGGCTGTTCCTGTGGGGCTCGCTGAACGCGCTCTTCCTCTCGGCTGACATCTTCAACCTCTACGTCTGTCTCGAACTGGTGAGCATGTCGGCGGTCGCGCTCGTCGGTCTGACGCTGCGCAGGGAGGCGCTCGTCGCAGCGATGCGCTACATGCTCGCTGCCATCCTGGGGTCGCTCTTCTACCTGCTCGGCGTGGCGCTCTTCTACGGGGCGTTCGGCAGCGTCGACATGGCCACGCTGCGTGAAACGGTGCGCCCGGACGTCGCCGGGCAGGCGGGTCTTGCGCTCATGACGGCGGGGCTCGTGCTCAAGACGGCGCTGTTCCCGCTGCACTTCTGGCTCCCGCCGGCCCACTCCAACGCGGCGTCCCCGGTGAGCGCCGTTCTCTCGGCGCTCGTGGTTAAGGGCTCCTTCTTCATCCTCGTACGCCTGTGGATCGACGTCGCGCAGCCCGAGGCGTTCCCGGGGGCGTCGGTGGTACTCGGTGTCCTGGGGTCGAGCGCGATCGTGTGGGGCTCGGTCCAGGCGCTGCGGCAGGAGCGGCTCAAGATGCTGGTCGCCTATTCGACCGTGGCGCAGATCGGCTATCTCTTCCTGCTCTTCCCGCTCGCATCAGGCGGTGGGCAGGCTGCTTCGGACGCATGGGTCGGAGGAATCTTCCACGCGGTCTCTCACGCGCTTGCCAAGTCGGCCATGTTTCTGGCCGCAGGGATCGTCCTCGCGCGCTTCGGTCACGACCGGCTCGAGGGGCTCGGCGGGCTGTCGCGCAGGGCGCCGGTGACCGCCATGGCCTTCGGGCTTGCCGGCGTGACGATGATGGGGCTGCCGCCGAGCGGTGGGTTCATCGCGAAGTGGCAGCTCATCAAGGCGTCTATCGGGTCCGGCCAGTGGTGGTGGGCGGTGGTCGTGGTGGCCGGCGGTCTGCTCGCCGCCGCGTACATGTTCCGCGTCGTCGGTCCGTTCTTCGCCCGCGAGGCCGAGGACCTTGACGACTCCGATCTCGACCCCGGCCCGTCGCCCGTTACGATGGACGGCGCGGCTCTTGCGCTCGCGCTCGGCGCCCTCGTCCTCGGGGTGGCGGGACAGCCGCTGATCGATCTGATCATGGTAGGCGCGCCGGCTCTCGTTGCGGGGGTGACGCCGTGAGCTGGGAGGGCGCAGCGCTCCTCATGGCGGTTGTCGCACCGTTCGCGACGGCGGTGGGCATCTTCGCGCTCGGCGAGGCCCGCGAGCGAGCCCGCTCGGCGGTCAACCTGATCGGAGCCGCGGTCACCGTCGTCGCCGTGCTCGCGTGCGCGACGGCGGCCTGGAGCGCGGAGCCCGGCAGGCACGCGGCCGTCGGCATCGACCTGCTCGATATCGGGTTCGGGCTCAAGGCGGACATGCTCGGGGCCCTGTTCGCCGTGGTCGCGGGCGTGCTCTGGCTGATCACGACCGTCTACGCCACCGGATACATGTCGCACGCGAGCGACCGGGCGCGGTTCTTCGGGTTCTTCTCGATCTGCGTCGGCTCGGCCATCGGCATCGCGCTCTCGAAGAACCTGCTGACCTTCTTCGTCTTCTACGAGACGCTCACGCTCGCCACCTACCCGCTCGTCGTCCACTCGGGCACGCCGGCCGCACTCAGGGGCGGGCGCACGTACCTGATGTACGCACTCCCGGCCGGGGGTGCGCTCGCGGCAGGCGTCGTCTGGCTCAACCTGCTCGCAGGCCCCGTCGAGTTTGCGGCGGGCGGCTCGCTCGACCCTGCGCTCGCCGCCTCGCACCCCACCGCGCTCGTCGTCATCTTCGCGCTGCTGATGCTCGGGCTCGGCGTGAAGGCGGCGCTCTTTCCGGTGCACGGATGGCTGCCGGCTGCCATGGTCGCACCGGCGCCGGTGAGCTCGCTTCTGCACGCGGTTGCCGTGGTCAAGGCCGGTGTGTTCGGCATCGCGCGCGTCGTGCTGGAGGTCTATGGCCCGCTCGGCCCCGAGCTGGGCGTGACGCAGCTACTCGCCGCTCTCGCCGGGTTCACCATCATCTTCGGGTCGGTGCGCGCGCTCGCGCAGGACGACCTCAAGAAGCGGCTCGCGTTCTCCACCGTCGCGCAGCTCTCATACATCACGCTGGGAGTGGCGCTTGCCAGCCCGATCGCGATCGCCGGAGGCCTCGCGCACCTCGCGCACCACGCGGCCATGAAGATCACGATGTTCTTCACCGCGGGCGCCGTCGCCGAGGAGGTCAAGGCCTACCGGGTCAGCGAGTTCGACGGGCTCGGCCGCCGCATGCCGCTCACGATGGCGGCCTTCTCCCTCGCGGCACTCGGCATCGTCGGCGTGCCGCCCGTTGCCGGCTTCGCCAGCAAGTGGCTGCTCGGCGTGGGCGCGGTGGACGCCGGGACGTGGTGGGTCATCGCCGTCCTCGGCGTGAGCAGCGTGCTCAACGCGGCATACTTCTTCCCCATCATTCACCGGGCGTGGTTCCGCGAGCCCAAGGCCGAGTGGGCGGGAGGTCCGCCGACCGGCCAGCCCGAAGGCGACCTGCGCATGGTGGTGCCGCTGGTTGTCACGTCACTGCTCGGGCTCGCGATGGGACTGATGGCCGGCGCCGACCTCTCGCCGGCCTCCTGGGCGAGCGCTGTCGCCGGATGGGGGCTCCCATGGTGAGCTGGCTTCCGACGTGGGTCGCCCTCGCCGCAGCGCTCGTTCCGCTCGCGGTCGCGGGCGGATGCGCTCTGCCGCGCGTCCGCGACGCGGCGCGCCGCCTCGTGCCGCTCGCGGCCCTGCCGGCGCTTGCGGCTGCCGTGCTCGTGCCGGAGGGGAGCGCCGCGATCGGCTGGCTCGTCACCGGTGTCACCGTCCAGGTGGACGACACCGGCCGCGCGTTCCTCGCACTCTCGGCGATGATCTGGACCGCTGCGGCGCTCTACGCGGCCGCGCGCCCGGTCGAGCGCCCGGCGCGGTTCGCCGGTTGGTTCTCGCTCGCCATGGCGGGCAACCTGGCTTTGTGCTGCGTGAGTGATCCGGCAGGCTTCTACACGTTCTTCGCGATGATGGCACTGTCCACCTACGCGCTCGTCGTGCACGAAGGGCCGTCCCGCCGAGACGCCGGACGCGCATACATCGTCTTCACCGTTGCCGGAGAGGCGCTGCTCGTGTGCGGGCTCTTCGTGGCGGGAGCGGCTGCCGCGGGCATCGCGCCGGGTACGACGCTCGCCGTGGCCGGGACCGTGCTCGTCCTGCTCGCGTTCGGGATCAAGATCGGGGCGCTCGGCATGCACGGCTGGATGCCGCTCGCCTACCGGGCGACCCCGCCAGCCGCCGCAGCCGCGCTTGCCGGTTCGATGAGCACCGCGGGAGTGCTAGGGCTGCTGAGGTTCCTTCCCGGCGGAGACCCGGCGGCCGCGGTTCTTAGCCCTGCCGTCATGGCGCTGGGCCTGGCGGCCGCGTTCTACGGCGCGATCGTCGGCGTGACCCAGACGCAGCCGCGCGTGGTGCTCGCCTACTCGAGCATCAGCCAGTTCGGGTTCGTGACGGTCGCCCTGGGTGTGGGACTTGCCGAGCCCGGGGTGTGGCTGATCGCCGTGAGTGCGGCGACCGTGTACGGCGTCCACCACGGGCTCGCGAAGGCGGCGCTGTTCCTCGGCGAGGATGTCGCGGCTCGCTCGCGCAGGCGCCCGGCGGCGTTGGCCGCGCTCGGCTTGCCCGCGTTCGCCCTTGCGGGCGCGCCGCTCACGAGCGGGGCGGTCGCCAAGATCGTGCTCAAGGAGGCGACCGCGGTCGCTCCGGGCGTGTGGAACGACGCGCTCGAGACCCTGCTTCCCGTCGCGGCAGTCGGCACGACGCTGCTCATGGCGCGCTTCCTGTACCTCGTCGCGACGCGTGAAGCCGCCGGGTCGCAGGAACCGGCGGGAGGGAGGGACCTGCCCGCGGCCGCGGCCTGGGGGCTGCTGCTCGCCGCGGTCGCCGGTGCACTCTGGCTCTGGCCGGCGGAGGAGGTCGCCTACGCGGCCGGCAAGTCGCTGACCGCCCACTACGTGTGGCTTGCGGCGTGGCCGGTCGTTCTCGGAACCGCTATCGCTGCGGTCGCATGGGCGGCGAGGGGGTTGTCCGGGCGGTTCGTCGGCGTCGTGCCGCCGGGAGATGTGTACGCGCCGGTCCTCGGATGGGCCGCGCGTCTGACTGCCGTGCGCGACGAACGCCCGTATGCCGTGCCCAAGGCCGCCGCAGTGCCGGTGGCCTCCTCCAGCACAGGCGGCCCGACCCAGCTGGACGGGGCGGGCGCGATAGAGAATGGGCTGCTTGCCTGGGCAACGGCGATCTCGGCGGTCGCGGCGCTGACCGTGTTGCTGCTGCTTCTCGCGTCGCGCGTCTAACGGCCCGCGCCCGGCGGCGTCAGCCGAGCTCGCGCAGCTCTCGCGCCGCGTCGCGCCCGACCCATCGCACGCTTAGCTCCCCTGACCCGGCGAGCTCGAGCGCGAGGGCAAGCGCCGACCGGTGCGATGCCCCGCCCCGTTTCCCGACCTGCCTCAGTGCCCAGTTTGCCGCCTTGTGCACCATCGGCCGCTCGTCAGACGCGCCTTCCGGGACGAGCTCGAGAAACGCCTCGAACTGGGCATCCGGTGCGTCCTTGTCGTGTACCGCGAGCGTCGCGATGAGCACGAATCCCGCGCGCCTGACGAACTCCTCCGGGGCCGCCGTCCACTCGGGGACGAGCTCGCGCACGAACCCGGTCTTACGCAGCAGGTTCAGGCACAGCTGATCACAGACGTCCCACGAGTCGACAGAGCGTGCCCACGCGAGCGCCTGATCGGGCGTCACAAGTGCAGGGTCGTCCACGATCGTCGAGAGGATGCGTGCCTCATGCAGACCGCTCGCCCACAGGCACGCGGCGAGCTCGTGGCGGTACGCGCCGTCGCGCCGTCGATCCCGGAGCGCATCGCGCCCGAGCGCGCGCACGTCCTTCATCGAGACGCCGAGCGTGCCTGCGTTCGAGATGCCGAACCGCGCCATCCCCTCGACGTTGGCCGGGTCGCCGCGCCGACGGAGTTCCTCGAGCAGCAACACACACGCATCGCGCGGTTCCACGGGCGCGCCTCTCGTGTATCGTCATCAGGGTCGGGAATGAATGTACCCGTGGGGCCGTGCGGCCCCGCTCACATCGACCCTTCCGGGGAGGTTTCATGGCTTCGACGCTCTCGTTCCCGAGCGCTCCGGTCGACCGCTGGCTCGAGGCCGCGCGCGAACGACTCTCGAGGCGTTCGTTCGACGGCTCTCGTGTCGATGAGACGGCCCTCGCCGCGCTCCAGGATTCCTGCGAGCACGTGCGGCCTCACCCGACGGCACGGGCACTGCTGGTCCCGACCGCGTCCGAGCAGCTCTTCAAGGGCATCCTCGGGTCCTACGGCCGGGTGACCGGCGCTCCGTCGGCCCTCATCTTCGTGGGGGCGACCGAGTCGAACGAAGCGCTCGCAGCCGTCGGATACACGGGCGAGGCCCTGATCCTCGAGGCCACCGCACTCGGCCTTGGGACCTGCTGGGTCGGGGGCATGTTCGACGGGGGGCTTGCGGCAAAGACCGCAGCTACCGGCGAGGGCGAGCGCGTCTTCGCGGTCTCACCCGTCGGGTACCCGCTTCAAACCGTGAGCAGCACCGAGAAGTTCGTCTACGGCATGCGCAAGCCCAAGCCGCGCAAGCCGATCGACCAGATCGCATCCGGGCTGGGCGGCCGCGAGTGGCCGACGTGGGCGCGGCCGGGCGTCGAAGCGGCTCGTGTCGCGCCGTCGGCCCACAATCGGCAGCCCTGGCGCTTCCGCCCGGACGGCGGCTCGGTGATCGTGTCATTCGACGGCGCCGAGTCGAGTTTCGTCTCCAAGCGCATCGACTGCGGCATCGCGATGCTTCACTTCGAGCTCGCGGTGCGGGCGGCAGGCGCCTCCGGCTCGTGGGAGCTGCTCGATCACCGCTCGGACGTCGCGCGGTTCACCCTCGGCTGAGGGTCTCGTCGCCGTGGATCCTCTCGCCTGGCGCCGCGACCCCTCCACATGGGCAGCGATAGTCGTGGCGCTGCTCCTGTGGGCCTCGGCGTTCGCCGGTATCCGCGCCGGCCTGCGGTCGTACGGCCCGGGAGAGGTCGCCCTGCTGCGTTTCGGCACTGCGTCGGCGGTCCTCCTCGTGTGGGCGACCGTCACGCGCATGCGCCTGCCCGATCGCCGCGACCTGCCCCGCATCGCACTTGCGGGCTTCCTCGGCATCACCGTTTACCACGTCGCGCTCAACTTCGGGGAGATGACGGTCACCGCGGGCGCCGCGAGTCTCATCATCTCGGCAAGTCCCATCATCACCGCCCTGCTCTCGGCGACGTTCCTCGGGGAGCGGCTGAGCCCTTGGGGCTGGGTCGGCATCGTCGTGTCGTTCTCGGGTGTCGCGCTCATCGCGTTCGGCGAGGGTGGGGGTCTGACGTTCGAGCCCGGAGCGCTGCTCGTCTTCGTATCGGCGGTGGCCACGTCGGTCTACTTCATCCTCTCCAAACCACCGCTGCGTCGCTATGGTGCGCTCGAGTTCACCGCGTACGCGATCTGGGCGGGCACGGTGCCCATGCTGGTATTCGCCCCGGGTCTGATCACGCAGATGGCCGATGCGTCGCCGTCGTCGACGTGGGCGGTCGTCTACATGGGCGTGTTCCCCGGCGCGATCGCCTACGCCCTGTGGTCATATGCGCTCGCGAGCATGCCGGCCTCCTCGCTCTCGACGTTCCTGTACTTCCAGCCGGTCAACGCGATTCTCATCGCATGGCTGTGGCTCGGCGAGGTCCCGGCACCGCTCGCGCTGCTCGGAGGCGCGATCTCCCTGGCAGGTGTCGCGGTCGTCAACACGCGTGGCGCCTCGAGGGGTTGACCCCGCGCCCGCACTACCCGCGGACCGCGAGGATGACGCCGATGGAGGCTGCCGCGATGGTCGCCTGCACGAGCGTCCCGGGAACCGGCGGGGCCGAGCCGTGGGGGAAGCGTGTCCAGTGGCTCGGGAAGAGCCGGACGCGGCTCTCGGTCGTCCACAGCGCGTTGAGCACGTCGAGGTCGGGTAGCGCCGAGACGAGACCGGCGAGCACGATCGCCCACTCCATGCCCGCCGTGGTGCGAGCGAACACGAGTGTCGCCGCTGCGGCGGTCACGTCGCCGACCGCCCAAAGCGCCCGGTTGCGGGTGTGGACGTAGTCCCAGTGCGGGACGATATCGAGCAGCAGGTGCAGCGCGAGCGCCGCGAGCACGATCGTCCAGGGGCCGAAGCCGCGCCCGGCGAGGACCGCTCCGAGCCCCAGGCCGGTCAGCGTATGGGTGACGACCCACATGACGGGAGCGTCACGCCCGGGTGAGCGCGATCCGGAGCCGCCAGGCGCCCAGAGCGTACATCACGATGGCGAAGCCGGCGAGCACGGCGAGCTCGGGCAGGATGTCGACGATCGTCCCGTCTCTCAAGATGAGCTCCTCGAACGCCTCGATGGCCCAGGCGTGCGGCGTGATGTGCGCGACCCGGTAGAGCGTCGGCGAGAAGATCTCCATGATCGTGAGCGGCAGCATCGCGCCGCCGATCGCGCCCATGCCGATACCGAGGAGCACCCCGATCCCGCCCGCCTGCTGCTCGTTCTTGAGCACCGAGCCCATCAGCAGCGCGGTTCCGGACGCGCCGAGTGCGAAGGTGATGAAGATGGCGGCGGCACCGAGCGGGTCACCCCACTCGACGCCGAATAGCAGCGACGAGCCGACGATGATGAACAACCCCTGCGTGAGCGCCACGCCGAGCCGACCGAGCCCCTCACCGACAAGGATTGTGCGGACCGGCGTCGGAGTCGCGACCATGCGCTTGCTCACGCCGAGCCTGCGGGACTCGATGAGAGCGGTCGCACCCGTCATCGATGTCAGGAAGACGAAGAGCAGCAGCTGGGAGTAGGCTCCGAGCTCGAATCGGCCCATGTTCAGGAATGGGTTGACGTCTCCGACGACGAGGGTCTGCACGGTCAGGCTGCGCTCACGCTCGGAGAGGTCGGTGGCTGTTTCCAGAGCGTCGGAGAACGACGCGTCGGTGAAGCCCTCGGCAAGCGCGGCCGCCCGCAGCAGCGAGCCCTGCTCGGTCGCGAGCGACTCGATCGTGTTTCTCAGCGCCTGGGTGGCCGGGTCAGGGCGGGCGATGAACTCGATGACGGCGTCGTCGCCCGCACGTAGGTCCGCGTCGTAGCCGGCTGGCACGATGACGGCCGCTTCCAGGCGCCCGCGCTCCACGGCACGGACGAGATCCTCGCGCGTCTCCCACTCCGAGGTGGCCACGCCCTGCGTGTCGTCGATGCGCTCGACGAGCGCCTCGCCGAGCGGGCCCGCGTCGACCGCGATGATGCCGATACGCGTGTCGAAGTTGCCTCCGAAGGCTGCGCCGAGCACGAGGATGAGCATCATCGGCAGCAGGAATACGAAGAAGATGTTCGAGCGGTCGCGAAGCAGGCGCCTGATTCCGGTGCCCGCGATGGCGAGGGCCTTCATCGTTGCACCGCCCTTCGCAGGAACGGGACGGCGAGCACGATCGTCACCGTGGCGAACACCAGCAGGGCCCCTACCGCCGGCATGACCGCGGTGACCTCACCCGACTGAAGGTCGGCAAGACCGCGCAGGAACCACGCGTGCGGCGTCACCAGGCTGAGCGTCTCGAGCCACCCTCCGACCTGCGAGATCGAGAAGAACGTGCCGCCGAGGAACGCGAGCACGAGCGAGATGATGGCCTGGAAGTTCTCAGCCTGCGCCTGCGTCCGTGCCGTGGCGGCGACGACGGCGAGGATACCCATGGCCGCAAGGACGACCGCGAGCACCAGCAGAGCCACTCCGAACGGGTTGCCCCACTCGGCCCCGAGGAGCACCGTCGAGGCCACGATGAGGATGGTCATGCTCACGATCCCCAGGACGAACGAGGTGATCGCCTTGCCAAGCACGATCGACCAGGGATTGACGGGTGCTGCGAGCAAACGGTCCATCGTGCCGACCTTGCGCTCCTCGAGCAGGCCGCTCACGCCAAACGACACGGTGAAGAACAGGAAGAAGACCGACATGCCCGCCGCGAGATAGGTCGTCTGCTTGAGCTGCCGGGTCCCCGCGCTCACGTCGGAAACGCTGACGGGCGACCCGGTGTGTGCGGCGGCCTGGGTCAGCGCGGCGATCGCCGAGGGGTCGGCCGCCCCGCCCTCCTCGATCGCGGTGAGAACCGCGACCTCGACGGCGCCGACCTCGGCGGCGAAGCCCTCGGCGACGGAGAGCGCCACCTGAGACGCGAGCTGCGTACCCTCGCCTCCCACGACCGTGATCTGCGCCGGCTCGCCCGCGGTCACCGCGTCGCTCATGCCCTCAGGGAGGATGAACGCGGTGCTCGCCGAGTCCCCCTCGCTCTCACCGAACGCCTCGGAACCGCGTTCGACCTGTTCTTCGGCCTCTTCAGCGGAGTCGACCTCGCGCACGGTCGCGATGCCCTCGTCCTCGAGCGAGCCGAGCATCTCGAGGAATGCGTCGGCCAGCGGCCCCTCGTCCTCGTTGACGACGACGTAGGTCGCGTGGAACTCCGAGCGCTCGATGGGGCCGAACACGAAGTTGAAGATGAGCGCGAGCCCGAGCGGCGCGAGCACGCCGTAGATGAACACCGAGCGGTCCCGCACGCGCTCCGTGAGGTCTTTGCGGGCAATCAACAACGCCGAGTGCATCGGTCAGTCTCTCAGCGCGCGGCCGGTGAGGTGCAGGAAGACCGCCTCGAGGTTGGGCTCCTCGACGTTGACGTTGGAGACCGAGGCCCCCGCCGAGCTCACCGCCTGCAGCAGGTCGACGAGCATGCGGTCCGCGGCCTCGACGACGAGGTCCAGTCCGCCGTCGTATGCGTCAGCCTCACGCACGCCGTCAAGTGCTGTGACCGCCTTGATGGCGCCTTCCAGGTCGCCGGTCGCGCTCAGCCGGACGCGGTCGTGCTGGCCGACGAGCTCGACGAGCTCGCGGCGGGTTCCCTCGGCGACGATCCGGCCGTGGTCTATGATGCCGATGCGGTCGCAGAGGCGCTCGGCTTCCTCCATGTAGTGGGTCGTGTACAGCACGGCGAGCCCCTGCGTGCCGAGCTGCTCCACGCTCTCGAGGATGGCGTTGCGGCTCTGCGGGTCCACGCCGACGGTCGGCTCGTCGAGCACGAGCAGCTTGGGTTCGTGGAGCAGCCCGATGCCGATGTTGAGCCGGCGCTTCATGCCGCCGGAGAACTGGTCCGAGCGCTCCTTGGCGCGGTCGGCCAGGCCGACGATCTCGAGCACGTGGTCGACGCGGCTCGTGAGCTCGGCGCCGGAAAGCCCGTACAGGCGGCCGAAGAACGAGAGGTTCTCCTGGGCGGTGAGATCGGGGTAGACGGCGATGTCCTGCGGCACGTAGCCGATCGCCCGCTTCGGGCCGATGCTGCGCGTGGTGAGCGGCTGGCCAAGTACCTGCACACCCCCCGCATCGCGTTCGAGCAGCCCGCAGAGCATCGATATCGTCGTAGTCTTGCCCGCCCCGTTCGGGCCCAGCAAACCGTACGTCTCGCCAGCTGCGATCTCGAAGCCGACCCCGTCGACCGCCACGAGCTCTCCGAAGCTTCTTCGCAGGCCGCTGCACCACAGCACGAGCCCGTCGGTCTGAGTCACGCCGCGCTCCTTCCCCCGAGGGCGTCATCGCATATACATACCCCTCCGCGGCTCAACCTGCCGGCCTGTGCCGCGGGCATTCACCGGACCGAGAACCCGGCCAGCCCCTCCGGGGACTCCTCGACGACCTCCACGTCCTCGACCACCGCGTGCGAGGGACCCGTGCGGCACCAGCCCACCATCGCCTCGACCGTCAAGGATGGCCCCTCGAACACCGCCTCGACCCGCCCGTCGTCGAGATTGCGCACCCATCCGGCGAGCCCGAGCGCGGTCGCCTCGCGGTGCGTCATCGATCGGAAGAACACGCCCTGCACCACACCGCTCACCCACACGTGCCGCCTCACTCGGTCGCTCATTCGCCTGCCCTTCCCGTGGCCGCTCGCAGGGGTATATTCCCGTCACCGAGCCGAGGAGGGCCGCGGCAGTGATCGACCGGCTCGGCGTGGAGCCGGGCATCGCCGCAGCCCACGTCATGGTGGTCGCGCACGGTCCGCCCACCGAGTGCTTCTGCCTGGGCGGAGACGTGCCGACAGGCTGACGGCGACTCCTGCTGCGCGCGGAGGCCTCGCAGGCCCCGTGTCTGGGCGCGCGTAACCCGGACGTCACCGGACGTCACCCGCGCGTCACCCGATTGCCACCCGTATACAACCCCGACCTCCGATTATGCAGTTTGAGAGCCACACAACATCGCATCGGAGGTCGTCACACCGTGTCACCGCTCAAGCACGCCGTCATCGGCCTTGGACTCAGCCTGACCCTCGCCGCAGGCACGTCGGCCCTCGCTCTCGGTCCGTCCGAGGTACAGCCGCTGGTCGTCGCCCGCGAGGCGGAGGCGGTCACGCGTGCGGTGCGTGTCTGGATCAAGCGCCCGGTGCCGGGGCTGCGTCCTGCTGTCGTTCCGGCCGCCCACGGTGTAGCATGCGGTATGCACACGAGCCTGATGACCTGACAGCGGGAGCAGTAGCTCGATGGAGAACACCGCGAGCGGGGCGCCTGCCCGGCCGCGCCGTCCGTACAGCGTGGGAGAAGAGATCGCCAACGCCGTGACCCACGGGCTGGGCACGGTGCTCGGCATCGTGGCGTTCACCCTGCTCGTCGTCTTCGCCGTGCAGTACGGCGGAGTGCCCGCGATAGCGAGCGCCATAATCTTCGGGACCACGCTCGTCCTGCTGTACACGGCCTCCACGCTGTATCACAGCTTCCCGTGGCCGAGGGCCAAGCACGTCTTCAAGGTCCTCGACCACGCAGGCATCTACCTGCTCATCGCCGGCACGTACACGCCCTTCACGCTCGTAACGCTCGCAGGCGAGGGAGGGTGGAGGCTCTTCGCGGTCGTGTGGACGCTCGCCATCGCCGGCATCGCCGTCGAAGCGGCGTGGGTCGACCGTCCCGGTTGGTTGTCGGTCCTCATCTACCTCGGGATGGGGTGGCTCGCGCTCCTGATGATCGGGCCGCTCCGGGAGAACCTTGCGCCCGTGGGCCTGTGGCTCCTCGTCGCCGGAGGCCTGTGCTACACGCTCGGCACCGTGTTCTACGTCTCCAAGCGCGTTCCCTACACGCATGCGGTCTGGCACGTGTTCGTGCTCGCCGGGAGTGTCTGCCATGTGCTCGCCGTGATGCTGGCGGTCTACGCTCCCGGCTAGGTTCGCCGAGGCCGCCCACACCGCACGTGGGGCCGGGGGAGTTGTGCCACCATGGCAGGGGGCCCGGAGACATGCCGGGAGATGCGAAGAGGCGACGGAGGGAGCGAGGACGTGGGCGGAGAACCGGTCCTTTTCGTTCGGGGGCTCGTGAAGCGTTACGGCAATCTTGAAGCGGTGAGCGGTGTCGACTTCGAGGTCGCCCCGGGCGAGATCTTCGCGCTCATCGGCCCGAACGGAGCCGGCAAGACCACCATTCTGCGCATCGTCGGTACGATCCTGCGGGCCACTGCAGGAACGGCGGTGGTCGACGGTATCGACGTGACGTCCAATCCGGAGCAGGCACGCGAGCGGATCTCCTACCTCCCCGAGGAGGCGGGCGCCTACAAGAACATGACGGGCGAGGCGTACCTGCGCTTCTTCGCCGAGCTGTACTACGCGCCGCAGAGAGACCAACGCGCCGCCGTCGAACGTGCGCACGAGATCTGCGGCCTCGGCGACCGGCTGAAGGACAAGGCGGGCTCGTATTCGAAGGGCATGACGCGCAAGCTGCTCCTCGCACGGACGCTCATGTGCGAGCCGCACCTCGCGATCCTCGACGAGCCAACCTCGGGCCTCGACGTGTTGAACGCGCTGGAGGTGCGCAACACGATCAAGCAGCATGCCGCCGAGGGCGCGGCGATCCTACTGTCGAGCCACAACATGCTGGAGATTGAATACCTCTCCGATAGGGTCGGGCTGCTCAACCGCGGCGTGATCCGCGAGATCGGCACGCCGGAGTCGCTTAAGGACCGCTACGAGGCCTCGAATCTCGAGAACGTCTTCGCGGAGGTGGCCCGATGAGGAAGTTCCTCGTGCTGCTTCGCAAAGAGGTGCGAGAGCTGCTCACGGCACAGATCCTCGTGCCCTTCCTGGTCACCATCCTCGTCTTCGTCGCGATCGGTAACCTCGTCGGACAGCAGGGCGAGCAGGCCGCCGCGGAGCTCGCGGTCGCCGTCGTCGACCTCGACACGAGTGACTCCTCCGACGGGCTTGCGGCCGCGTTGGAGGCGGGCGGGTTCGACGTGATCGAGCTGGATGCCGCGGCGCTCGAAGACATGCCGTCTGCGCTGGCGGAAGCCGGCGTGACACTCGGTCTGGTGGTTCCGGAGGGCCTGCAGGAGGGTCTCGCCGCCAGGCAGCCGCAGACCGTCGATACCTACACGGTGCTCGAGAACTTCTCGTTTCTCGCGACCCAGGACGCCGCGGCCCTCTCAGCCGTGCTCGCGGCGGTCAACGACGGCCTGAGCACCGAGCTTATCGCCACCGCGGCGCCCGGCTACGACGCCGCGGCGCTGAAGAGCCCGGTCGTCTTCGCGGAACACGTCGTCGTCGGGGGCGCCGAGGCCCGGACGTCCGTGGCCGAGGTCTTCTCGTTCGTGTCCAACCAGACGACGTTCATCCCGATCATCCTGTTCATCGTCATCGTCTTCGCGGCCCAGATGATCGCCACGACCATCGCCAACGAGAAGGAGAACAAGACGCTCGAGACGCTGCTCGCCGCACCGGTCAATCGCACGGGTCTCGTGGGGGCGAAGATGGTCGCCGCCTCGCTCGTCGCGCTGTTGTCCGCCGGTGTCTACATGATCGGCCTGCGCTACTACATGCAGGGGGTGTCCGAGGGGCTCGGCGGGGGCATGCCGGGTATCGATTCGGGAGCGTCCGCCGACACGATGGCGGCGCTCGGTATCGCTCTCGAGGTCTCCGACTACGTGCTGCTCGGCCTGACGCTCTTCCTCTCGATCCTCATTGCGCTTGCTATCGCGGTCATCCTCGGTGCTTTCGCCGAGAACGTACGGGCGGTCCAGTCATTGCTCGCGCCGCTCATGGTGCTGCTGATGATTCCGTACTTCCTGACGCTTTTCGTCGACGTATCGCAGCTCTCACCCGCGCTGCGCTGGTTCGTCACGGCAATCCCGTTCGCTCACGTCTTCATGGCCGCGCCGAACCTGTTCCTCGGGAACCACGTCGCCGTGTGGGCAGGCATCGGCTACCTCATGCTGTGGTGCGCGGGACTCATCTACGCTGCCGGACGCATCTTTTCGACCGACCGCATCCTGACGATGAAGCTCGACCTGCGGCGCAAGCGCTCGTGGGTCCGCGCGCGTCATTCGCGATAGCCGCTGTCGCGGTCGCCCGAGTTGCTGTAGCCACGACTCTCCCAGTAGCCTCGGAAGGTCGGGTCGTCGGAGAGCTCGATCGACTCGACCCACTTGATCCACCTGTAGCCCCACTTGTCCTCCGCGACCAACTGGAAGGGGAATCCCCGCTCCGGCGGCAGCTCGACGTCGTTCATGGAGTAAGCGAGCAGGATCTCGTTCTCCATGAGGTACTCGAGCGGCAGTGAGGTGGAGTAGCCGTCGACCGCGCGGAAGATGACGGTGTCTGCCGAGGCCGAAGGCCCCGCCCGTTCGATCAGGTCGCGGATGAGAACGCCCTCCCACAGGGTGTCCGCGCTCCACCCCTCCACGCAGTCGAGCGTGACGACCTCCCTGTCCGCGCGTCCAGCGGACGGCGCAAGCGCTACAGTGAAGCGAGGCGTGCCGACCGCCGCTGATGCGCCCCATGTTCGCTGAGATTCCGACAGCCGCATCGTCGCTGCGATGGTAGTACACTTGCGCTACGCAAGGAGGTGTTCCGCAGTGACTGCACAGAGGATCGTGTCGGCGCCCGACGTGATGATGGGCAAGCCGGTCGTCGAGGGAACCCGCGTCACCGTTGAGGCCATCCTCGAGGATCTTGGCGCCGGCGAGACGATCGAGCAGATACTCGAGGCCCACCCTCGGCTCACCCGCGAGGGCGTCTTGGCAGCCGTGCGCTTCGGAGCCGAGGCCTTGAAGGCCGACGTCGCCTACCCGATCCCCGGGCCGGCGGCGTGAGACTGCTCGCGGATGAAGGCGTCGACGTCCAGATAGTCGAGCAGCTCAGGCTCGACGGCTACGACGTCGAGTACGTCGCCGAGCTCGCCCCAGGTATCACCGACGACGAGGTACTCGGTCGCGCCAACGAGGACGGTCGTCTGCTCGTCACTGTGGACAAGGACTTCGGCGAGCTGGTGTTCCGGCTGGGGCGCGTCGCGACCGGCGTTCTCCTGCTCAGGCTCTCCGGCCTTTCGCCGCGCGACAAGGCGATCCTCGTCTCGAAGGCCCTCGACGAACACGCGGGTGAGATGCCCGCAGCGTTCACCGTCGTATCGCCGGGGCTGGTGCGCATCCGCCCGCCCATGTAGGCCGGGTTCTAGCAAGCGCTTCCAGCAGAAAGCGCCGCCCTCGTACGGTATGCTCAGGTGGCGAGGCGATGAGGGGCGCCGCCGCCGCTGATGCGCTCCACGTTCGCCAACATGCGACTGGACCGTCGAAGCACAGGTCCAGGCAAAGGGCATGGGAGGCCCTCGGGATCCGTTGTCCGGGGTGTGCACGCAGCGGTGGGTTCGCGACCGGGACGCCGGTGCGGCCCGGCATCGCAGCCGGCCGGCGCAGGCAGGGCGGCAACTGCGTTACCGCTCCGCAGTTGTCGAACCAGCGCTCTCATCGAGGACCTCGTGGTAGGCTAGCTCGAGCGGCGCGCCCACCGGACCGGCGATCGAGAGGCGATAGGCCTCACGGTCCACCTCCTGGGGCCCGGCAGTCGAGTTTTCGCGGAAGTCATCGATCGACGAGAGGTCCCGACCTTCGTACTCGCGGACCTCCGCTCGCGGGAGCGGCGCCTCCCGGTCGACTTCGCCGCCCGGTCCGTCAGGTCGCGGCGCACCGAGGCATCCCGCGAGCAGCGCGGTCGCCATCAGCAGCACCAGGGCCGCGGCGAGATCGTAGGCTCGTCGCATCATGCCCTGCTTCTCCGGGCGTCTATGGGTATGTTCCAGGCGTAGATGGGTCCGGGAGAACCAGTGGAGAGGAGCGGCACGTGGCGCGCCACGAAGTCGTGGTTGTCGGGACCGAGGCCCGTTGTCCCGACGTGCTGTCCGTGCGCCTCGAACGGCCGGAGGGGTACTCGTTCGCGGCCGGTCAGTATCTCATGCTCACCCTCCAGACCCGGGGGGGAGCAGAAGCCAAGCCTTTCAGTCACTCCTCGGCGACATCGGACCCGTATCTGGAGGTCACCACGCGGCTGAGCGGCTCGTCGTTCAAGGCGGCGCTCGCCGCTCTCAGGACCGGGGACCGCGTTGTCATCGCCGGTCCGGCGGGCCGTCTTGCGCTCCCGGAGGACGCGGAGCGGGTGGCGTTCCTCGTCGGTGGCGTGGGCATCACGCCGGTGATCAGCATGCTGCGGTCTCAGCCGGCGGACCGTGCGGCGCGCTGGGTCCTCTTCTACGGCAACAGGGAGTCCGCGTGCATCCCCTTCATCGACGAGATCGCGGCATGCGAGCGAGAGGGGCTCACCGTCGTGCACGTCCTGGAGTCCGCCGGCGACGACTGGGACGGAGAGCGCGGATTCATCACGCCCGAGCTCGTGCGCCGTCACCTGGACCCCGACGAGGACTGGCTGTTCATCGTCGCCGGGCCGCCCGTGATGGTGGCCGCGATGGAGGCCACACTTGCCGCGCTCGGCGTCCCCGCTTCGCGGGCGCGCATAGAGCGGTTCGGGCCTCCCGCATAGGCGCCATCGCGGTGCGGCGCCGTGAAGGGTATAGTTTCCTCAGGGTCAGCGCGACCTGCGCGGTCCGCACTCCAGAATGTCCGTTCTGATGTGCTAGGGGGATGACCATGGAGGTCATGACGAAGACCTGCAATTACGAGCGCATGAACGTGGAACGTCTTTTCGCGCGAGGATTCGTGATTCTCGGCGGCATCATCTGGACCGTGATGCTGTTCGCCTCGGAGACGGCCGCGAAGTACACCAACTTCACGTACACGTTCGATGAGGTGGTCGCGGCGTCGGGAAGTGCGCTGCTTCCTCTGGCCATCACCGTGCTGGTGTTCGTTGTCGGCTGGTTCTACGAGAAGCTGGCGGCGCTGCTTCTGTTCCTGGGGGCCGGCGGTGTGGTCGCGTGGGGAGTGATTGCAGGATGGGCCGCGTCGCTCTGGGCGATCATGGGTGTGCTGCTTATCGGACCCATGCTCCTGGCCGGCCTGCTGTTCCTCCTGGCGTCCCGCATGCAGATGATCTGTTCGCTCGAGGGACACCCAGGCGCCTAGGCTCCTCCGACCAAACCGATGCCCCTGCCCGGTCAACTCGGGCGGGGGCGTCGTCATGATCGGGCCGAACGCGTGTTGCTACTCGTCGGACTCGACCTCGACGACCTCCACGAGCTCGATCTCGAAGATCAGGTGCTTCCAGCGAGCGGGTGGTTGAAGTCGAGCGTGACATCGTTGCCTTCGATTGTGGTGATCGTGGCCGACAGGCGCTCGCCGTTGGGGCCGAGCAGCTGCACCACTGCACCCCCGTACGGGGTGTCGGTGAACGCCGTCGCAGGTAAGACCTCCACGGCCTCGGCGTGATACGGGCCGTAGGCGTCGTCGGCTCCGAGCGTGACCGTGGTCTTGCCGCCGAGCTCAAGCCCGGCGACTGCCGACTCGAAGCCGGGAATCACCTGGCCCTCGCCGATCGTGAACTCGAGGGGCTGCCGCCCCTGGCTCGAGTCGAACTCGGATCCGTCCTCCAGTGTGCCGCGGTAGTGCACCCGCACCGTGGTGCCTTCCACGTGAGCCATACCGTGTGCTCCTTCCATTCGACGCGGCGGCCGCGTCGAGTCGTGCCGTCAGCTGCGTAGTGCCAACCCTACCCCATCGCGCTGAAGGCGGCGAGTGACCGGGCGCCGCGTGGCCCCGCGCCGAGCAGATACCCTTCTGTCCTGCGCGTACGCTACAATCCTGGTGTTGCGTCCGGAGACGCGGCTGACGGCCAGAGGCCCGGGTGTATCAGGCATCCGTGAGCTCGGACAGGGGATGGTCGCGAAGTGTACGATCTCGAGGGGGTCCTCGGACCTCCTGTCATGCGGTTCGTGGAGACGCATGTCCGGTCGCTGCTGACCTGGGACATACTGGTCTACTTCCACAACAACCCCGATGAAGCCGTCGATCCCGTCTCGCTCGCGCTCAGGCTCGGGCGTCGGCCCGAGGAGCTCGCGCCCGAGGTCGAGGCGCTCTGCTCATGCGACATACTGCACTGTGAAGGCGGGCGCGTGCACTACGGTCTGCGCCCCGAGACGCGCGAGACCGTCGGGGCCTTCGTCGACGCGTGCCAGGACCGTGGACGCCGGCTCGCGCTCATCGCGCTCGTGCTCCACAAGATCGCGCCGCAAGGCCAGGGCTGAACGGTGTCGGCTCAGGCAGCCTGTCGCCCTGAGCGAGCCCGGATGTTGCTACCCTGTTCGTCATGAGTAGCTACGCGACCGAGATACTGCTCGTCCTCGGCCTGATCGTCCTCAACGGGTACTTCGCCGCGTCCGAGATCGCACTCATCAGCGCCCGCCGCGCCGCGCTGCAGGCCCGCGCGGAGCAGGGTTCCGCGGGCGCCAGGGCGGCCGTCGAGCTGACCGATGACCCCTCGCGACTGCTCGCAACGATCCAGATCGGGATCACACTCGTCGGCTTCCTCGCCTCGGCGACAGCGGCCGTGAGTCTCGCGAGTCCCATCGCGGACTGGCTCCGCTCCTTCGAGAACGCATGGATCGCCTCCGTGGCACAAGGCATCTCGGTCCTACTCGTCACTCTGGTGATCTCCTACCTCACGCTCGTGTTCGGGGAGCTCGCCCCGAAGCGCCTCGGCCTCCAGAGAGCGGAGAGCGTCGCGCTCAAGGTCGCGCGGCCCGTCCTGCTCCTCGCGCGGATCATGGCGCCGGTGGTCTGGGTGCTCTCACGCTCCACGAACCTCGCCGCGCGCCTGCTCGGAGTCAAGGGGAGCGGAGCCCGACCAGGCATCACCGAGGAGGAGATCAAGCTCCTCGTCACCGAGCAAGGCACGCTGCTCGATGAGGAGAAGCGGATGATCCACGAGATCTTCGAACTCGGAGACACGGTCGCCCGCGAGGTCATGGTCCCGCGCGTGGATGTCATGTTCGTCGAGGACACCGCGACGATCGGAGACGCGCTCGAGATCATCCGTTCGAGAGGGTTCTCGCGCCTGCCCGTCGTGCATGAGGACGCCGACCGGATCGTCGGCCTCGTCCTGCTCAAGGACATCGTGGCTACCGCTTCGGAGGGCCGGCTCGAAGTGCCGGTCACGGAGTTCCTGCGCACGCCGGTGTTCGTCCCCGAGACCAAGCCGATCTTGCCCCTGCTCTCCGAGATGCAGAAGACCCGCAACCATATGGTGATCGTGGTGGACGAGTACGGTGGGACCGCCGGTATCGTCACGATCGAGGACATCGTCGAGGAGATCATCGGCGAGATCATCGACGAGTTCGATCCGGACATGGCGTACGTGACCGAGCTCGCGCCCGGTCGCTGGGTCCTCGACGGCCGGCTGCCGGTCGAAGACGCGGTCGAGTTGGGCCTGCCGGTCGAAGAGTCCGACGAATACGAGACGCTTGCCGGGTGGATGCTCGTTCAGCTCGGGCATATACCTGTACCGGGAGAGCGCGTCGACCTGGCGGGAGTGAGCTTCCGCGTCCAGGCGGTGCGGCGCCGCCGGATTGCGCGCGTTCTCGTGACCAAGGAAGACGGCGCTGATCCACAGGAGCAGTGATGTCGGACAAGACACTCTACCGCGCGAAGGACGACCGGATGATCGGCGGGGTGTGCGCCGGGATCGCACACTACTTCGAGCTCGACCCGACTGTCGTGCGTTTGCTTGCCGTGCTCGGCGCGGCCTTGTCGAGCGGCGCTGTCGTGATCGCGTACCTCGTCATGTGGGCGGCGGTGCCCGAAGAGGGCAGCCCCGCGAAAGGAGGAGACACCATGACCGGCGAGAGCCCTCATGCGCCTGCCGGTGGCCCGGGGACACCCGCTGCACCGGCCGGGCATGCGCCTCCCGAGCCCGCTACACCCGTGACGGCGCCCTCACCGCCCGCGCCCACGGTCCTGCCGCCGGTGCCGCCGGCCCCTCCCCGTCCCCCCGCGGCGCGCGGACAGGGGTCGATATGGGTCGGCATCGCGCTCGTCTTCATCGGCGTGGTGCTGCTCGTCCAGCTGTTCGCCCCCGGGATCCGGCTATGGGCGTTCTGGCCCGTGGTGCTGATCGTCTGGGGGCTCATCGTGATCTTCCGGCCGAGGAGGCGTGGGTGAGATGACTGTGAAGCGCGTCTTCGAGGGCCTGACCCTCATGCTGATCGGCGTCATCCTGCTGCTCAATACCACCGGGTCGCTGCCGTGGTCCGTGTGGCTTCACGTCCTGAGCCTCTGGCCGCTGCTGCTCGTCGCGGCAGGGCTGGACATCATCGCCAAGGGCATCGATGCCGAGTGGCTGAGGGTCGTTTCGAGCTTGCTCGTGATCGCCGGTCTCATCATGGGTGCGTTCGTGTTGCCGGTGGGCGACACGACCCCCGGTATGAGCTGGATGTGGGGAGCCAGGGGCACCGAGTTCGATACCACCGAGCCGGCGAACGCGCGCGTCGAGACCGGCAGCGTCACGGTGCAGGGCGGCGTCGGGTCGTATCGCATCGGCGCCGGCGACGATCTCGTGCGCGTGTGGGGCCGCAGCCCGTACGGGCACCCCGAGGTCAGTGCGGATGTCTCGGGTGACAAGGCCGATGTGAGCGTTCAGGGACCGGAGTCCGGCGCCGTCTGGGTGCCGGGTGTGGGCGGCACGAGCCGCGTGAACGTCGCACTCTCACGCGATGTGCTCTGGGACGTCGAGATCGACACCGGGGTCGTCGACTTGGGCGCCGACCTCTCCGAGCTCGCGGTGAGCGCGGTGGAGGCGCGCACGGGTGTCTCGCAGGTCACCCTCACTCTGGGCGACGTTCCCCAGGGCGTCGACGAGGTGCCCGTACTCGTGCGCGGTGGCGTCGCCAACTTCGCCGTGAAGGTGCCGAGCGGTGTGGCGGTGCGCGTCGATGCGGAGGCCGGGCTGACGAACGTGAGCGTCGACAGCGAGATCCCGCGTATGTCGGGCGGCGGGCGTACGTGGATGACCGCCGGCTACCCGGGTGAGGGCGGGTATCGGATCCGCTTTGAGGCCGGGGTCTCCAACGTCGAGGTCCGGACGTACTGATCGAATCCGAGTGGCCGGGGAGATGATCGACCGTGAGTAGCGAAGGGTCGGGCGGAGGCGGCAGGACCGATCTGCGTGCAGTCTACGTCGTAATCGGAGTTGTGCTGATCCTCATAGGCATCTCGCTTCTGGGGGGACTGCCGATCTTCGGCTGGACAGCCCCCTGGGGCATCGCGCGCGACATAACCCGGGAGATTCGTCGTATCGGATGGCCGCTCGCGGTGATCGCGCTCGGCATACTCGTCATCGTCTACAGCCGGCGCCCCGGTGCTCAGCTGCCCTCCAAGCACGCGCGGTTGACCCGCTCGCGCGAGAAGAAGGTCGTCGCGGGCGTCCTCGGTGGCGTCTCTGACTACTTCTCGGTCGACGTGACACTGCTGCGTGTGGGGTACGTCCTGCTCGCGTTCGTGCTCGATGCCTGGGGGCCCCTGCTGGTCGCCTACATCGTCGCGGCGATCATCGTGCCGGAGGCTCCGAAGGAGTCGCCGGCTGCTGCCGGGGAGCCACCGGCCGTCCCGGCGGCCGGAACGGGGCAGCAGGCCGCACCCCCGCCTGCGCCGCCGGCACCCTCCGCACCCGCCCCGCTCGCGCCCGAGGCGCCGGCCGCTGAGGAGCCCGCGTCCGAAGGTCCGGGGCTGAGCGATGAGGGGACTGCGGGCACCAGCGACTCGTCAGAAGAGACATGAGCGTGGACATGCTCGTGCCCGCCGGGCCGACGCGGCCGGGGGACGTCATCGACGCGCACTGCCACTTGTTCTCGGTGCGCCTGTTCGAGGAGTACATCGAGGCGCATCCCGAGGCGGCATCACGCTTCAGACACGCCGTCAGGGAGCGCAAGTTCGGGAGGCGAGGTGAGTCGCTCCCCGATCTGCCCGCCGATGAGATGGCTGCCTGGTATGCTGCGCGCATCCGTGAGGCGGGCGTGGCCAAGGCGCTCATCGTCTCGGTCATCCCCGACTCCCAGTACATGCGCGACTTCATCGTTGCCGCCGCCGGTCACGTCCAGGCACTCTGCAACGTGAACCCTGCGGAGCCCGGTGCCGCCGAGCTCCTGGAGCGCGAGATAGCAGCAGGCTTCCGAGGAGTGAAGCTCCTGCCGGTCAACCGGTGCTACCGCCTGTCGGACCCTGCGTGCCGGCCGTTCTTCGAGAAGGCGGCCGAGCTCGGTGTGCCGATGATCGTGCACTACGGCGTGACGGTCGATCCCGCAGGCGACATGCGCTACGCAGACCCCACCGACCTCTCGCCGGTGGCTCGCGACTATCCCGAGGTCACCTTCGTGATCGCGCACTTCGGCGCCGGCTACCTCGACCAGCTGCTCAAGGTCGCCTACCAGTGCCCGAACGTCGCCGTGGACTCCTCGGGGACGAACAACTGGATGGACTTCATGGCGTACCCGATGACGCTGGCGGAGGTGTTTCGCCGCGCCCTCGGCGCGCTCGGGCCCGAGCGGGTTCTGTTCGGCACCGACGCAAGCAACATGGGGGCGTACCGGTCGTGGATCAAGTACCAGCAGGCCGCCACGCTCGACGAGATCGGCCTCAGCGCGGCCGACAGGGACCTCGTGCTGAGAGGCAACGCGGTCCGCATCTTCGGGATGGACGGGTGAGCGCTGTGGCGGACGGACCGGGATCCAAGCCGGCGAGTGACTACGACCAGATGGTCGACTGGGACAAGCGTCTTGCACGCGAGGCCCCCTTCTTCAGGGAGCTGTTCGACCGGTTCGGGGTCGACCGCATCGTCGACGTGGGGTGCGGCAGTGCCAAGCACGCGATCATGTTCAGGCAGTGGGGCCATGAGGTCATCGGTGTCGATCCGAGCGAATCGATGCTCGCGCAGGCACGGGAGAACGCGGAAGCGGCCGGAGTGGAGCTCCCGCTCGTCGAGGGCGCGTTCGGCGAGCTCGAGCAGCTGGTCGGGACCGGGCACGACGCGGTGGTTACGCTCGGCAACGGGCTTCCACACGTTGACGGCATCGCGGGGCTGCACCACACACTCCGCGACTTCGCGGCAGTGTTGCGCCCGGGCGGCCTCGTCGTGCTGCACCTCCTCAATCACGCGCGGCTCATCGACGGCCGGATCAGGATGATGCCGGCGGTGCTGCGCGAGACTCCCGAGGGTGACCGCGTCTTCCTCAAGGTGCTCGACTACGTCGAGGACGGCATCGTGTTCGACTTCGTGACCCTCACGAGGGACCCGGACCCGGAGCTGAGCGCCGGGAACGCGTTCGCCTTCGACGACCCGGCCGAGACCGGCTGGCACCTGCGTTCGCGGCGATCGCTGCACACCGCTCTACCCGTCGACCTGCTCGTCGAGGCTCTGGGGGATGCCGGCTTCGAGGCGGTCGAGAGCTACGGCGATCACACGGGCCGCCCGCTGGACCGCGCGGCCGACGAGTCCGTCATCGTCGTCGCGAGGCGCGCAGGCTAGGGCGGGCGCAGACCCCGGCCGGCGCTACGCCTCGGCCTGTCGCATCAACGCAGGCCCCAGCGCGCAGCGCGTACCCCGTGCCGCGTCGCAGGCGGCGACGGGCTGCACGGGCGCGGGGATGCCGAGCACCTCTCGCATCCGGCGAAGCGCCAGGTAGAGGTTGCAGAGCGGCAGACCGGCGACGTTCTGGAAGCACTGGTCGGCATCGACCTCGGCGAGATGGCTCTCGATGTTGTAGGCGCCGGCGCACCCGAGCAGTTCGCCGCGGGCCGCCCACGCGTCGATGTCCTCGTCGTTGAGATCCCTCATGCGCACCGGCGTGGTCACCGCGAAGGTCTCAGCCGCGATCGCGCCGGGAGGGAGCACCGCCACGCCCGTGATCACTTCGTGAACGCCGCCGGAGAGCTCCCTGAGCATCCGGTAGGCCTCCGGCAGGTCGACCGGCTTGCCGAGCACCGCTCCCTCGTGAAGCACGATGGTGTCGAACCCGAGCACCGCGGCGCGAGCACCGGCCGCGCGCGCCGCGTCGGCCTTCTCGCGCGC
>JBBIIC010000008.1:0-49665 GCA_037446725.1 Actinomycetota bacterium | reverse complement strand
GTGATGCGGCTCGCACCGGAGGAGGTCGAGGCCGCCGGAGGGTTCGCCGCCTGCCTGTGGGACGCGGGCGTCGATGCCGTCACCGTCACCGAGTCATCCACCGCGGTCGTCGAGGCCGAGGTCGACGCCCCCTCCGAGGACGAAGCCGCCTGGCCTCCGGACTACGACCACATCTCCCGGCTTCTCGCCACGGCCCGACACCCGCACGCGGAGGGTCACCGCGTGCTCGTCAGGGTGCTCGTCGACAGTGACGCGGTGCGCTCCCATGTGGCGTCCGTACACGACCGCGCCGCCGCCTCGGGTGCGCAGGACGAGCCGGGTGCGGTCATCGCCGCGATGGCGCGGATCATCGGTTCGCTTGCCGATGAGGAGCGGACCGCCGCCCTGAGCGCCATCGCCGAAGCGACGCGTGCGCTGCCGCAAGGACAGCTGAGGGCGCGGACCGCGGAGCGCCTCCTCGCCTCGGCGCGTGCCGACAGGGCGGTGGCGGCGCTCGTTCGCCAGGTCGGTCTCGATGCGATGTGTCGTGCGCTGACCGAGGGGGTCTCGATAGGCGACGACTCGGTCGACGGCCTCGCGCGCGCGATCCGCAACCTGAGCCAGATCAGCATGGCGAACCGTGACGATGTGGCCGATGCGGCCGGAGCGGCCCTGCGCGCTGCCGGAGTCGCGGAACCGACGATCTCGGCGACGCTCGGTGCGGCGCTGCCCGTGAGGATCGCCGCGCACGGGGACGACGCATCAGTAGGTGCGGGCGAGATCGACGAGGTGCTCGGACTGATCGACCTGGCGGCGGCGGCACCCGGCGCCCGGGCCGACGATCCCGCGCTGCGCACGCTTCGCGATGAGGTGCATAGGGGCTTCACCGACAGCGACGTCACCGGAGCCCTCGTGACTCTCGTGGTGCTCGGACTGGGGACCGCCGAGTTCGAGCCGAGCTTGCAACGCGTCGAAGACGGCCTGGGACTGCTCCTTGAGCGCGGTGAGTTCGAGGTGGCCGCCGATACCGCCGACATCCTTCTGGCCGCGGCGACGGAGGCCTCCTCCGACGAGCGCGAACGCATACTCGAGGCCATCGGCCGCTTGTCGGCCCCGGGCGAGATGCGCGCCCTGCACCGCGCCATGCACCTCTACGACCGTGACTCCGCGGAGTATCTCGCTTGCCGCCGGTTGCTCGCGACCCTCGGCGGCCTTGCGATAGAGCCGCTGCTGGAGATGCTCGCCGACGAACCCGACATGGCCCTGCGCAAGTCGATGGTCGACCTGATCTCGTCGGTCGCCGATCGGCACGTCGAGGAGGTCGGGCGCTACGTGAACGACGGGCGGTGGTACTTCGTCCGCAACGTCGTCTCGATCCTCGGAGCGACGAAGTGCTCCGAGAGTGTCCCCTTCCTCGGCAGGACATTGCGCCACGCGGACGCGCGCGTTCGAAGGGAGTCGATCCGCGCACTGGCCGGCGTGCCGGACCCGCGGGCCGCCGAGTTCCTGGTGATCGCGCTCGGGGACCTCGATGCCGGCAACGTCCAGCTCGCTGCCCGCTATCTCGGAAGCCTCGCGTACGCGGGGGCCACCCCCGCGCTCATCGATGTGGCACGCGGCGAAGGGAGCGGGAACCGGGAGCTCGGCCCTCGCAGCGAAGCGATCGAGGCACTCGGACAGATCGGGTCGCCCGAGGCGCTGCCGACGCTCGAGGCGCTTGCGGCGCGCAGGCCGCTCGTCGGCGGAGGCCGGGCCAGGGACCTCGCGAGCGTGGCTGCCGCTGCGGTGGCGGCCATCAACGAGCGCCGGGGGAAGGCCGAACGATGAGCGACGGCCGTCAGGACCGCTCATCCGCGGTCAGGGAGTTCCTCACCTGCCTCTCGGCGGCGAGGCGTTCCTCGCAGCTGTATCCACCCGAGCATCCGGCCGTCCGTCACGCGGTCGACGACCTCAAGGCGGTGCTGGAGCGCCTGCTGGCCGGCGCCCCGGCGGTCTCGTTCACCTTCTTCGAGGGTGACCTGGTCTTCGAGGATCGGGTGATGACCCGTGAGAGCGTGGTGTTCGACCAGTTCATACGCGACGTGAATGCGCTGGGGATCGACAGCATCGAGGTCGAGAGGGGTGTCGCCGCCGAGGAGCTCACTCGTGCTGCGCGCATCCTGGCCGCGGACGTGCTCGACGTCGAGGCCAGCGGCGGCATCGAGCGCATGATCGATGCCGCGAACCTCAGGGCGGTCAGATTCGGCAGGGTGCGGCCCGCGGAACCGGACGCCGGGTGGTCCGAGGGCGCGGAAAGGGCGCGGGAGGCCTACGATAACGCCGTCGATCTCATCCGCGAAGTCGACGGACTCGTCTCATCGGGCGCGCGCCCGTCGGCAGTGCCCGTCAAGAGCGCCGTGTCCGGACTGGTCGAGGGAGTCCTGCAGCGCCGCACCGCGATGCTCGAGCTCACCGCATTGCGCGACTACGACGAGTACACGTTCTACCACTCGGCCAACGTTGCGATCCTCTCCCTAGGGATCGGCTCCATGATCACGCACGAGCCTCGCTTCCTCACCTCACTAGGTACCGGCGCACTCCTGCATGACGTGGGCAAGTTGGCGGTGGACCGCAAGGTCCTCGACAAACCCGGCTCGCTCACTCCGGAGGAGTGGCACGCGATGCGCGCCCACCCGGTCACGGGCGCCCGAATCGTGAGCGCCGTGCCGGGCCTCGACCGGTCCGCGGTCGTGAGCGTCCTCGAGCACCACATGGCCTACGATGGCTCCGGCTACCCAGAGCGCGCGGCCCACAAGGGACAGCACCTCGCCTCGCGCATCGTGGCCGTCGCCGACGCCTATGACGCGATGACGTCGCGCCGCTGCTATAGCACCGCCCGTCCGCAGGCGGAGGCGATGCGGCTCATCGCGGAGAGCGCCGGCCACAGTCTCGACCCCGTGCTCGTACGGCTGTTCGTCACGATGCTCGGGGTCTACCCGCCCCGATCCGTGGTACGGTTGGGTGACGGGCGCACCGCTGTGGTCGTGCGCCCCGGGGACGCCGATCCGCTCAGGCCGGTGGTGCGGCTCGTCGCCTCAGCAGACGGGGAGCTCGTCGAGTCGTACCTGCTCGACCTGAGCGGCCCGGACGCGCCGGCGATCGCGCACCACATCGATGCGGCGTTGCTCAACATCGAGGTGGACGACTACCTGTAGAGACCGCCAAGTGCAGAAGGATGTGGAGCCCACGTGGTCACCAGCCAGCCCCGGCGTTCGCGCACGCTGACCGTCATCGTCTTTGTGGTCCTGATCTTCGGCCTGCCGTTCCTCACCTGGCTTGCCACGCTGCTCACCGACTACCTCTGGTTCGTGGACCTGGGGCAGGAGCAGGTCTTCGTCACCACGTGGGTGAGCCGGCTCACGACGGGAGCACTGTTCGGCCTCGTCGCGTTCGCGCTTCTCTTCGTCAATGCGCGCATCGCCCGGTCGATGGCGCCCCGCGCAGTGGTGACCCTGGAGCCAGACAGACTCCCCGATCAGTTCGAGGAGATCGTCAGCCAGCTGCGGGACAACGTCGGGCCCGTTGTCGACCGCGTGGTCCTGTGGGTCTCGATCGGCTCGGCCTTCCTGTTTGGCGCCGCCATGTCGGCCAGTTGGGACACGATGCGGCTCGCACTCGCGTCGGTGCCGTTCGGCGTATCCGACCCCCAGTTCGGACGCGATGTCGCCTTCTACGTCTTCTCGCTTCCGGCGCTGCGCGCCATCGCCGACTGGACGCTCGTAGTCCTTATCGTGACAGCTGTGTTCACGGCTGTGGTGCACCTCGTAGGCGGCGCGATCCAGCCGTGGGCCCGCCTCAAGGGCTTCGCGCCGCACGTCAAGGCACACCTCTCGGTGCTGCTCGGCCTCATCGTGGCCAGCAAGGCCTTCGACTACTACCTCTCGATATACGAGCTGAACTTCTCCCCGCGTGGCCAGGTCACCGGCGCGTCGTATACCGACGTCAACGCCCAGCTGCCCGCGCTGCGTCTGCTGATCGCCATCGCTCTCGTGTCGGCCGTCGCTCTGCTCGTCAACATCCGCTTCCAAGGCTGGCGGTTGCCGCTCATCGCGCTCGGCGTGTGGCTCGGCGCCTCGCTCCTGGCCGGCACGGTCTATCCCGCCCTCATCCAACAGTTCCGGGTCGCGCCGACGGAGGCCTCGGCCGAGGAGCCCTACATCGCGCGCAACATCGAGACGACACGGCGGGCGTACCGGATCGAAGACGTCGAGACGCGACCGTTCCCGGCCGCCGAGACGCTCACGGCCGAGGACGTGGTCGCGAACCGGCCCACCCTCGAGAACGTGCGCCTGTGGGACCCGTCGGCCGCCGGACAGACCTACCGGCAGCTGCAGATCATCCGCACCTACTACGATTTCAAGGACGTCGACATCGACCGCTACCGGATCGACGACCGCCAGCGGCAGGTGCTCGTCTCGGTGCGCGAGCTCGACACCTCTCAACTCGCCGAGCAGGCGCAGACCTGGCTCAACAAACACCTCGTGTACACGCACGGCTACGGCCTCGTCGTCAGCCCGTCCAACGAGTCGGACACCCGCGGCCTGCCCAACTTCTGGGTCGGCGACATCCCTCCCGACGCCATCGAGGGCCTCGAGATCGAGCAGCCCTCGGTCTACTTCGGGGAGGCCACCACTGACTACATCGTGGTCAACACGGGTATCGCCGAGTTCGATTTCCCGGTGGGAGAGGGTCGGCGCGAGACGTTCTACGAGGGTGATGCGGGCGTGGAGGTCGGCAACATCGGGCGACGTGCGGCCTTCGCGCTGCGATTCGGCGCCGCCCAGATCCTGTTCAGCGACTACATCGAACCCGACAGCCGCGTGATCTTCGATCGTGATCTTGTGACCCGAATCAACAAGCTCGCTCCGTGGCTCACGCTCGACGGCGATGCCTATCCCGCGCTCATTGATGGTCGCATCGTGTGGATCGTCGACGCGTACACGACGTCGAGTCACTATCCGTACTCGCAGTACTTCCGGGGCGTCAACTACGTCCGGAACTCGGTGAAGGTCACCGTCGACGCCTACGATGGCACAACCACGCTGTGGGGCTTCGACCCGGACGATCCCATCCTCAAGGCCTGGGGCTCGATCTTCCCGGGCCTCATCACCGACGAGCGGGAGATCCCCGACGAGGTGCGCGCGCACTTCCGCTACCCGGAGGACCTCTTCAGCCTGCAGGCCGAGGTCTACAAGACCTACCACATGACCGACCCGCGCGACTTCTACAACAAAGAAGACGCCTGGGAGATCCCCGGGGAGCGCGAGGGCGCGCCTTTGCAGCCCTACTACCTGCTCATGCAGCTTCCCGGCGAGGCAGCCGAGGCGTTCCACCTCGTCCAGCCGTTCACGCCGCGCAATCGTGACAACATGATCGGCTGGATGTCGGTGAACTGCGACCCTACCGAGTACGGCAAGCGTATCGTCTACGCGTTCCCGCAGGGGCGCGTCGTGCTCGGCCCCGAGCAGGTGAGCGCGCGAATCAACCAGGACGACGTCATCGCCCCGCAACTCACCCTGTGGAGTCAGCGCGGGAGCCAGGTGATCTTCGGCAACATGCTAGTGCTGCCGCTGGAGGAGTCCGTCGTCTACGTGCAGCCGCTCTACCTGCAGGCCGAGCAGACAGCCATCCCCGAGCTCGCGCGCGTGATCGTCGCCTACGCCGACAAGGTGGAGATGGCGCCCGACCTCGAGACGGCGCTCCTTGCCATTTTCGGGGAACGTCCGGCGCCCGAGCCGGGCGAGCCCGGCGAACCGGGGCTGCCGGCGAACGCTCAGCTGGCTCAGGAGCTCTACGAGCAGGCTGTCGAGGCGCAGCGAGCGGGCGACTGGGCCGAGTACGGCAGGCTCATAGACGAACTGGGACGCGTGCTCGAGGAGCTGGCAGGACCGGCGGCGCCGGAGGGGCCGGCGGGAGAGACCACCGGGCCGTAGGGGCCGCTCGGCCGTCGGCACGGCGCCTGCTCAAGGCCTGCGGGTGGCATGCCGACCCATTGTGTGCTAGGATTCAACGCTGTCACTGGAACTGTAGTGACCCGTGAGGGCGTGTGGCCGTCAGATGATCGGTGCGGCCGCCCGGACCGACGCCCGCGGGTTCAGACAACCGATCGCCGGGGTCGCAACCGCCGATGAGGCGGGAGCAGACCCGCTCACACGAGAACGACAAGGTCCGAGCCGAACAGCATACTCGTGCTTATGAGGCACAGGGCGACGGCCGATCGGCCCCCTGATGCCGGTGCGAGGCAGCTTATTCCCACCCCTCTGTTCCACTCTCTCGGGCATCCCTGTGTGCCCGGACGCCTCCGCGACCGTCGCCTGTCCTGTTCCCGTACGTGGAGGTTGTCTTGAGTTCAAAACGTAAGCTCGTCATCCCGGTTCTGGCCGCCAGTGCGGCCCTCGGGGCAGTGGCCATCGTCGGCGCCGTACTCATCGCGGTCGGTGCCGTGTCTGTCCCCTACGCCGAGGCATCGCCTGCCGCCGCTCCTTCAGACGCTCTGGGCGTCGGGGAGCAGGTGGCGACCCTCGAGAGTTATGAGGCCGCCGGGAAGGTGCCCGTGGCTGCCGAGGCGGCACTGCCGGCAAGCCTGACCACGGCGCCGGCACGCGCCAAGGCGCCGATCCCCAAGCCCAAGCCCGTCGTCCGCACCACGGCCGCTCCGAGCCGTGCGGTCAGCACGACTGGCTGGCAGTCCGCCAAAGCCTCCTGGTACGGCCCGGGCTTCTACGGTCGCCGCACCGCGAGCGGAGCGGTGCTCACCCAGGGCATGATGAACGTCGCGCACAAGTCGCTGCCGTTCGGTACGCGCATCCAGTTCGAGTACAAGGGTCGCACCGCCGTCGCGGTCGTCAACGACCGGGGGCCGTACATCCACGGCCGCATCTTCGACCTCGGACCGGGTACGGCGCAGGCACTCGGCTTTGGAGGCGTGGGTACCGTCAAGTACCGCATTCTGGGCCGCTAGGGCCCGCTCCACCTGCCGCACCATCCGGCGCCGGTGGCCCTTCGAGGGCGACCGGCGCCGCTGCTTTGGGGTACCTTTATACGTGTCGCGGCGGAACCTCCGCCGCGCCGACCCATGGAGGTGTCTCGATGCCCGAGGAGCACGGGACCGGTGCGGTTCCCGGCGGTCCTGCGACGTCAGGACAGTCCGCGGTTCCGGAGGAGCGGACCGTCATCGATGCGGCCGCAGACCTGCTTCAAACGATCGTCGACTGGCTTCGCCAGGAAGCCGAAGCGCTCGTGCGCGAGAAGGTCGCCCTGCCGATGCAGCGCGTGGGCCTCACGGTCGCCGCGGCGTGGGCCGCGGCAGTGCTCCTCGTCCTCGGCCTCGGCTTCATAGCTGTCGGCCTGCTCATCGTCCTGGCCCAGTGGCTGACCTGGCCCGGTGCTCTGCTGGCGATCGGCGGGGTGCTCGTGTTGGGCTCTGTGATCTTCACCGTCGTCAAGATGAGGAGCATGCAGCGATGACCCCGACCCAGTCAGGTGACAGCGGGCACAAGATCACCATCAACGACGTGCGCCACCATGCCGAAGAGGTGCGCGACCTCGCCAGGGCCGAGGTCCGGCGCGTGAGCCACACCGATCCTGCCCGGGTCGTGGCGTACGCGGTGGTCGGAGTGCTCGTCGTGGCCTCGGTCGCGTACTACCTCGGTTCGCGGCGCTGTCCCCCGTGCGATGCGGGCTCCTGACGTCGTCTCGATCGAGCGCGTGACTGTTGCGGACGGCCGGGCGAAGGCGCTCGTATGCGTCTCTGCCGGCGCCCCGCTCCGCACCTCCGCCTACCCCGGCCTGCCGACCGCTGTGCGCGCGTCGCTGCCCGGCGTAGCGCGCCACACGTGCGTGTGTGGTTCGGCCCGCGGCATCGAGGCCGAGCTCGACGACACCGAGCTGCCGCACCTCCTGGAGCACGTCGCCCTCGAGCTCATGGCGCTCGCCGGCTCACCGCGTTCGCTCGCAGGCGAGACCGTCTGGGACTTCGTCACAGACGGTCGGGGCGTGTTCCGCGTGTCGGTCGCCTACGACGACGACCTGGTGGCCTTGGCTGCACTCGGCGAGGCCGCCGCGTTCGTTAACCGCCTCGTCGCTGCTCCCGGCGATGCGCCGGACCCGGCGGACTACGTCGCGCGAGTGGCCGCCGCGCGCACCGCGTGAGCGCATTCGTGGGCCCCGGCCTACGCCCGAGCGCGATTGACCCCCGCGCGAGCACGGTGGTATCCTCGCGCCCAACCCCGCAGGCAACTGGGGGGCGAATAGGAGCACCGAGGACGTGAGGGAAGAGGGCGCCATCAGCCCGGCCACCCCTCCGAAGTCCCCCGCCAGGGGAGCCGCATCGCAGCGGCGCCGGAAGCGGGTCGGCGCCGGACCGGTATCCCGGCACTAACGAGGCCCGCACGCTGCATTCAGGATGCCACCGCGGGCGAAGATAGGTGGTACCGCGATCAGCCCCTCGCCCTATCCCAGGGAGGGGCTGTTGTGTTTTCGGCGAGAGGATGAGCCGATGGGTACCGCACGAGTCGTGTTCGACCGCTGGGACGGCCGGTACGCGAGACGCATGGCGCAGGTGCGCTCGAGTGCCGTGCGTGACCTGTTCGCCGCCGCGAGCCGCCCCGACATCATCAGCTTCGCGGGGGGCATGCCCGAGGTCTCGCAGGTGCCGGCGGAGGCCGCGGCGACCGCCGCGTACGAGGCCGTCGTGCACGAAGGCGCGTGCGCGCTGCAGTACGGCTCGAGTGAGGGCAGACCCGAGCTGCGCACCCAGATCGTCGAGCTGATGGCCGAGATCGGGGTCCGCTTGCCGGCCGAGGACATCGTTGTCACTGCCGGTGCCCAGCAGGGACTCGATCTGCTCGCCAAGACGTTCCTCGACCCCGGCGACGTCGTCATCACCGAAGGCCCCACCTACGTGGGCGCCCTGCAGGCGTTCTCCGCGTACGAGCCCGAGATCGTGTGCGTGCCGATGGACGACGATGGGATGCGCGTCGACCTGCTCGAAGCGGAACTCGAGCGCCTCGGACCGCGCGGCGCGAAGTTCATCTATACGATCCCGAACTTCCAGAACCCGGCAGGCGTCACGCTGCGTCCGGAGCGCAGGCGCCGCCTCCTCGAACTCGCACACGCCTTCGACATCCCGGTCATCGAGGACGATCCGTACGGCCGGCTGCGCTTCGAGGGGGGCCACGTCAAGCCGCTGCGCGCGCTCGACGACGAGGTTATCTACCTCGGTACCTTCTCGAAGATCTTCGCCCCCGGGTTGCGGCTCGGCTGGATGACGGCACCGCGCCCGATCCTTGCCAAGGTGCTGCTGGCCAAGCAGGCGGCGGACCTCTGCGGCAGCGCGTTTGCCCAGGTGACCGCGGAGCGCTACTTCGCAGGCACGCGCTGGCGCCGGGTGCTGCAGGGGCTGACGCGAACCTACGCGGAGCGACGCGACGCGATGCTTGTCGCACTCGACGAGCACTTCCCCGCCGAGGTGCGCTGGACCCGGCCGGAAGGCGGCTTCTTCGTCTGGGTCGAGCTGCCCTCCTTCATCGATGCCGGCACGCTGCTCGCCGAGGCCGTCGAGCACGGTGTGACGTTCGTTCCCGGCTTGGCCTTCTATCCGGACGGCCGGGGCCGCAACTGCATGCGCCTGGCCTTCTGCTACGCTGAACCCGAGGCCATCGCCGAGGGCATTCGCAGGCTCGCCGACGTCGTCGAAGACCGGCTCGAACTCTACCGCGCGTTCATCGCCGCCGGCGCGCTGCCCGCGGTCACGGAGGGGGTCGCATGAGGGAGAAGATCGCGGTCCTGATGGGCGGACGCTCGCTCGAGCGGGAGATCTCGCTCGCAAGCGGCAAGCGCGTGTGCGAGGCACTCACCGAGCGGGGCTACCGCGTTCTCGCGCTCGACGTGACGTCCGAGCTTGTTCAGACGCTGCGTGCCGAGCGCCCTGACGCGTGCTACATCGCCCTGCACGGCAAGTACGGCGAGGACGGTACCATCCAGGAGCTGCTCGAGTTCCTCGGCGTCCCCTACACCGGTCCGGGCGTGACGGCATCAGCGCTCGCCTGGGACAAGTCGGTCGCCAAGCGGCTGTTCGCGGAGGCGGGCATCCCCACGCCCCCATGGATCACGCTCACGGCCGACGCGTTCAAGGAGATGGGCGCGGCGACCGCGCTCGACCTCGTGCCCGAGAAGGTCGGAGGGTTCCCGGTCGCGGTCAAGCCGTCGAAGCAGGGCTCGGCCCTCGGCCTGGCGCGGGTCGAGTCGGCCGACGCGCTTCCCGAGGCGCTGCTCTCGGCGCTGTCGTTCGGAGACGCCGCGCTCGTCGAGAAGTGGGTGGACGGACCCGAGCTCGCCGTCTCGGTGCTCGAGGGCGAGAGCGGTTCGGCGATCGTGCTGCCCCCGGTCGAGATCGTGGCGAAGAGCGGGCTGTTCGATTTCTCGGCCATGTACACGGCCGGGGAGACCGACTACTACGTGCCCGCCCGCCTCGACGCCGCAGTGACGGAGCGTGTGCTCGATCTCGCGCGTCGGGTCCACGAGCTCCTCGGTTGCCGGGACGTGAGCCGTGTGGACATGGTCGTCGACGCTGACGGGGCGCCGCACGTACTCGAGTCGAACACCTCGCCCGGCATGACCGGTATCTCGCTGCTGCCCATGGCCGCGGAGGCGGCTGGAATGTCTTTCCAGGATGTAGTAGAACGTATCGTGCAGGCCGCGCTGCGCCGGGCCTGAATTTCCGGCCCTTCACGGGACCGGCGGCCGATTAGGGTACATACCCTGCAGTCCCTGCGGACGATGACAGGCAAGGACCTCGACGACGGAGGTGTTCGACGTGGGTTACGACAGGAATGGCGGGAGCGTTATCGGTGCGTTTCTGCTCGGTGGTGTGATCGGGGCCGTTCTCGGGCTCCTGTTCTCGCCGAGGTCGGGTAGGGAAAACCGCGAGATGATCGCGGAGGCCGCTCAGCGATACATGGATGAGGGCAAGGAACTCTACGAGACCGGGCGCACGCGCGTGACCGAGGTCTACGAGTCGGGTCGTGACGCGGCGTCCGAGAAGGCCGAGGCCCTCAAGGTCAAGATCGATACAGCACGCGAGCGTCTCAAGGAGCAGGTCGAGCACACCTCCGAAGCCGCGCGCGGGAAGGTCGAGGCGGCCGTTCCGGTAGCCAAGGACAAGGTCGCAGCGGTCAGCGAGAGCGCGAAGCGGGGGATCGACACGGCCGAGGCCAAGGCCTCCGGCGCACTCGACGCGCTCGGCGAGAAGGCCAAGAAGGCGCCCGACGTGGCCACGGAAGCCGCAACGGAGTCCTGATATCCTTCCACCACGTCTCGATTCGAGTGGGCCGGCCTCGCATACGACGGCCGGCCCACTCTGTCTGGCCCCCGATCGGCGGGGCGGGAGCGGCGCATGCGACTGACCGACCTCCACGAGCTGCCCGTGATCGACGCGCGGGGCGCAAGCCTCGGCAAGGTGTCGCGCGCGCTGTTCCACCCTTCCGAGCCGGTGCTCGTCGGATTCGAGATACGTATGCGGCCGTGGGCGTACGTGCTCGAGCGGCAGCGCCGCTACGTGCCCGTTTCCGCGGTGACCATGAGTGCCGCGCAACTGACGCTCGCAGAAGGGGCGCGCCTCGAACACATCGGCGGGAGGCGCGCCGGCATCGACTGGGAGCAGACGGTCATCTGGCGGGGGATGCCGGTCCGCACCGCCTCGGGCACGATGCTCGGCGACGTCAAAGAGGCCGAGCTGGATGCGGGGGGCCGTGTCACCCGCCTCGTGCTCGGCCGGGGGACGACGAGCGACGCGGCAGTAGGCGTTCGCGAGGTCGCGGGTGAGAGCATCGTCGGCTTCTCCAACGGGGCGGTCCGCCTCGACGACGCCGTGGCGACGCCGGAGTTCAGCGGCGGGATCGCGGCGAGCGCGGGGAAGACGGCGGCGGTGGTGAAGGTCACCGCGGAGCGTGCGGCCAAGGGAGCCGTCTCCGCTACGACCCTGGCTGCCCGGGCTGCCAGGGACAGCTCGGTCGGCAAGCGCGCGGCGCTGTCGTGGAAGGGCTTCGCCGAAGGCATCAAGGAAGGGATGGCTGAGGAGAGGGACGGAGAGCGCTGATGGCCCGACGTCTCCGCGCGCTCACCGTCGATGGCTTCGGCCAGCTCGGCCCATCGTGCGCGGACTGCTCGTACTGGGAGTCGGGGGAACGGCTCGAGGTGAAATGCGGGGCGCAGTGTGAAGGTGACCTGCTGCGGGCGCGCATCTCAGAGGTGAACCGCGAGTGGGGCGAGTACGGCCGGATGGCGGTGGAGGAGGACACCGTGCTGGGTTTCATCAAGTACGCGCCCGCCCGCTACCTGCCGCAGTCGCGATGGATCCCGTCGGGCCCGGTGGGCCCCGACGCGCCCCTGATCGCCTGTCTGCACGTCCGCGACGAGGTGCGATGCAGGGGTCTGGACCGCGTGCTGCTGCATGCCGCGATCCGCGACGTGCACGGTCGGGGAGAGAGATCGTTGTTCGCGTACGGACGTGCCATGGGCAGCCAGGTCGACTCGCCCATGCCCGACCTCGGATTCCTGCTCGAGCAGGGCTTCGTGATCGATCGCCCGCATTCCGCATACCCGCTGCTCAAGATCGAGATCCGATCGCTCGCTGCCTGGACCGAGAACCTCGAGAACGCTCTCGAGTCGCTTCTCGTCCCGCTCGGCATCGGGCGGCGTGTTCCGACCCCGACGCCGGAGTGAAAGGGAGAATCGAGAGATGACCGACGGCCCGACGGGTTCGACGCCCAGACGCGTTCGCTCTGCCGAGCGCGTACGTGCATTCCTTGCCGTGCACGGGCTCGAAGGCGAGATCGTCACCTTCGAGCACTCAACGAAGACGGCTCAGATGGCCGCGGACGCCATGGGGTGCGAGCTCGGCCAGATCGTCAAGTCGCTCGTGTTCGTCGCGGGCGCGACCCCGCTAGTGGCCCTGGTGGCCGGCGACCGGCGCGGGGATGCCACCGCTATCGCGGAGTTGGCCGGCGCGGGCGAGGCGCACTTCGCCGACGCGGAGGCAGTTCGCTCTGCCACGGGATACGCGATCGGCGGGGTCTCGCCGTTCGATCTGCCGCCTGGGCTGCTCGTGCTCGCCGATGACTCGCTCGCGCGCTTCGAGTTCGTCTACCCCGCCGCGGGCACGCCTTCGTCGATGGTTCGCATCGCGCTGCCGCGTTTGCTCGAGCTCACGAGCGCGCGCGTGGCACGGATATCGCAGTAAACTATGAGGTCATGGCATCTTACGTCGTCAAGCATCCGAGAGCCGAGGCCGCGCCCTCGCGTCTGTACCTGTCCGTCGCCGGTCTTGTCGCCGCGGCGCTCGTCGCCGTGGCGATGCCTTCGTACCAGACCCGGGTGACCGTCAGCGGCGCGTCGCACCCGGTCCGGATGGGCGCGACCGTGTCCGACCTCGTGGCCGAGGGAGCCCTCCTGCCGAGCCCCGGTGACCTGCTCGACGTGACGGGTGAGGTACTCGAGCGGGGCGCGGGTGGCCCCCCGGTGTACTTCGTCAACGGGAAGGCCGTGCTGCCGACGGAGCGTCTCCGGGACGGCGACCGCGTGTCGGTGCGTCGGGGTGGCGACTTCGTTGAGGCCACCGTGACGACCGAGACGCCGATCCCCATAGAGCTGGAGAGGACCGGAGCCGGGCCGTTGGTTTCACTCGAGAACCCGGGCACGGTCGGCGTGCGGCAACAGGTACTCGGCGAGATCTCCGGCAAGACGGTGTCGACTCGCGTGCTCGAGCCCGCCCAGCCGATGGTCGTGCGCCGCTGGAAGCCCGACCCGACGACGAAGGTCGTAGCGCTCACGTTCGACGACGGCCCGTGGCCCACCCAGACCGAGCAGGTCCTCGACATACTCGCCGCCAACGACGTGCGGGCGAGCTTCTTCATGGTGGGCTACCTGGCCGAGCGCTACCCCGCCATAGCGCAACGCGTGGTGGACGAGGGTCACCTCGTCGGCAACCACACACAGAACCACACCGTGCTCACCCGGCATGGCGCGGACGTCACCCGCGCGCAGATCGAAGGGGGCAGCAGGACGTTGCAGCGGGTCACGGGTGTGGCTCCGGCATGGTTCCGGCCGCCCGGTGGGGGGATGAACACGAGCGTGCTCAACGAGGCCAGGCGCATGAAGATGGACCTCGTCATGTGGGACGTCGATCCGCAGGACTGGCGCCGTCCCGGTGTCGAGCCGATGCTCGCGAGCATGCTCTCACACATCGGGCCGGGCTCGATCGTGCTGCTTCACGACGGTGGCGGGGACCGCAGCCAGACCATCGCGGTGCTTCCGCGCCTCATCGAGGAGCTCAAAGCGCAGGGCTACCTCTTCGTGACTCTCGACCGGCTGCGCTAGCCGTCCTCGCGTCTGATCGTGCGCGTGGGGGTCACGAGCACGTCGACGCAGACGTCGTGCTCCTCGCACGGTACCTCGGCGAGCACCTGTCCGTCGAAGGCCAGGCCCACGGTCACGACGTGGTCCATCAGCGCAAGCAGCCGGTCGTAGTAGCCCACGCCGTGGCCGACGCGGCGGCAGGCGCCGTCGAACGCCACGCCCGGCACGATGGCCACGTCGATGTCGTTCGGAGACACCAGCGGAGCGTCCGCCGGCGGCTCGATGAGGCCATACGGGCCCCTGACGAGTGCCATCCCGGGCTCGATTCGGTGGGCGACGAGTTCGGAAGGGCCTGCCACGCGCGGGAGCGCGACCACGACCCCGTGCCGGCGCAGCGCATCGACGACCGGTGCCGGATCGATCTCCTCGGGCGTGGCCGCGTACGCGAGCACGGTGCGTGCGCGTGCGACCTCGGGCAGAGCGAGCAAACGCTTGGCGGCGGCAGCCGCGTACATCGCGCGGTCGGTGGCGAGCACGGCCTGGCGTGCGCTCCGGCCGAGCAGTCGTGCGGCCTCCTTGTTCGGGATGCGATTCTCCGTCACCTGTGATCCTCGCGGTTCTCGTGCGCCGCCAGCCAGGCGGCCGCGAACTCGGCCCAGCCTTCTCCCCGTGCGCCTCGCGTCACCGCGACGTTATCGCGTACGGCCGCCGCTTCGAGCACGCGCGCGTCGGCAAGCGCGTTGGCCACGAGCATGCCGAGCGCGACGGCGTCTGCCATCTCGACGTCGGTCGCCGAGTCTCCGATCGCAAGCGCATCCTCTCGCGACAGTCCGCGTCGCGCGAGGTCCCGGGTGATGGCGTCGCTCTTGTGCACTCCGTCGGGGATCAGATGGTAGGCGTGCACTTCGTCCACGCCGCGCAGCGAGTGTCGTGGCGGATGGACGATGCCGTTGTCGACGATACGGACCGGCAGCGCGAGCGTGTCGAGTGCGGCCTGGGCCTCGGCAAGAGGGACGTTGCCCCTGAGTACGTGCGTCGCTTCGCGGTTGAGGTGCCAGGGCGCGTGCTCCTCGATCCGGCCAGGGAAGGCGCGCGAGAGGGTGCCGAGCGCCCCGACCCGGGTGATCGCCTCGTAGGGGGTCTCGCCTTCGCGCGTCGCGTCGGGGCCCCACGAGCCGGTGTGGTAGATGGGCGTCTCGCCGCGGCCCGGCACGATGACGCAACCGACCTCGGCGATGTAGGAGTCCCAGCCCAGCATGCGCGAGACCTCCATGAGCTGCCAGCGATTGCGGCCCGAGCACACGACACAGGTCATGCCCGCCTCGTTGAGGGCGACCACGGCGTCGGCTGTGCCCGTCCATGGCCGCCCCGCGGCATCGGCCAGCAGCGTGGCGCCGGGGCCGAGCAGGGTGCCGTCGAGATCGGTGTAGAGCACCGAGGCTCGGGCGAGCGCGTCCGGGGCGAGCGGGTGCGAATCCAGGGTCGCGGGAGGCTGCGTCATCGTCAGGACAGTCCGTCGCGTTCGCGGACGTAGTCGATGAGCCCGCGGTCGTGTTCGTGGATGTGGGTCCCGACCCACTCGCGCAGGAACTCTACGAGGGGGGCGATCTCAGTGAGCGTCCCGTCATGGAACTCGAGCACCTTCTGGCGGGCGCTTTCCGTGAGCGCACGGTGTTGCGCGATGTGCTCGGCGCTGAGCTCGGCGGGATATGCCTCCCTGCGCATGAGGTCCTCTTCGTCGGCGAAGTGCAGGAGCGCATGGTCCATGAGGCGCTCGAGGACGCTCATGATCCGGGAAGGAGTGTCCCCGGCACAGAGAAGCTCGTTGAGTAGATCGTGCATCTCGCGATGCTGTTCGTCGACGAGCGCGTCCCCGGTCTCGAGTGACGGGTCCCAGGCGATGCTCTCCATGCGTCCTCCCTCCGGCATGACGATCTGTCTCGATGGTGCCAGCAACACCCGCGCCACGATCCGCATCGGCAGCCCGGGCGCCGCGCGGTCCCCGGCTCCGGCAGCCCGGGCGCGTGCGCCGTGCGCCCGTACACGGTATAACAGTATGGTCCGTCGCGACACAGGAGCTGTGAGAAATGGTCGACGAGTTCGATCTTCCCTATCCGCAGTATCGCTGCCCCACGTGCGGCAAGGACCTGCCGCTCAACGAGGCGCGTCTGACGGTGACATGCGCCGAGCACCAGTCGGCCGAGACGCTCGAGTTCACCGTTCGCCCCGCGGTCGCCGCAGATCGCCAGGACATCGAGGAGATCTGCGACCGGGCGCTCGGCGAGACCGAGATCGACGTGTTCGACCGGACGTTCGACGTCCTGCGCGGCGAGAACCTTATCGCCGAGGCGGACGGCGCACTCGCCGGCCTGCTGTCGACCGCCGTCTTCGGCGGCGAGCTCGTCATCGTGCTGCTGTCGGTCTATCCCGAGCACCAGGGCCAGGGAGTGGGCGCCGCGCTGTTACGGGCCGCCGTCGATCTCGCGAAGAAGCGCGGACTGCCCTCGGTGCGCGTCGCCGTATCCAACGACGACATACCGCTGATCTACTTCTACCAGCGCCACGGGTTCGTCCTGTACGACATCGCGCTCGGCCTGCTGGCCGACCGTGCCGGAGCCGCCGTGGCGGGCTTCTCCGGCATCCCGTCTCGCGACGAGATGCGGTTCCGCCGTTCCGTCAGCGCCGGCTAGGGCCGTGTCGCATCCCGCAAGGAGGACCCTCCGATGAAACGCATGATCTCCGTTGCCTGCGTGCTTGCGTTTGGACTCGCCGCGCTCACCGGCTGCGCACCGCAGTCCGATTCGCAGCCCGAGACGAGCGAGCCGCGCACCCCCGAGCCGATACCGGTCGTCATCGGCACCCTGCCGACCGAGGACATGCTGCCACTGTGGGTCGCCCAGGAGCAGGGCCTGTTCGCCGAGTACGGCCTCGACTCGGTCGAGATCGTGACCTTCCAGGCGGCCCAGGAACGCGATGCCGCGCTCGTCGCGGGCGAGATCGACGCGTACATGGGCGACATCATCGCCTCGGCCCAGCTGGAAGCCGGCGGCTCGCCGGTCACCATTGCGACGATCATGCTCGGCGCCACGCCTGCCGAGGGCCGATTCGGTATCGTCGCGGCGCCGGACTCCGGGTACGCCGACATCTCGGCGCTCGCGGAGGTGCCCGTAGGCACGTCGCTCAACACCATCCAGGAGTTCGTGCTCGACGGGCTCATGCGCCAGGCCGGCGTCGCGCAGGATGACGTTGTCGCCGAAGCGGTGCCCAAGGTGCCGGTCCGCTACGACCTGCTCATGCAGGGCCAGCTGAAGGCCGCCGCGCTTCCCGAGCCGCTGCTGAGCCTCGCCGAGTTCGAGGGCGCGATCCTGCTCGCCGACGACACCACCGGCGAGAACCTCTCGCAGACGGTGCTCGCATTCGACGACGAGTACCTCTCCGAGATCGGCGGCGTGGACACGATGTCGGCGCTCCTGCAGGTCTGGGACGAGGCCGTCGCGATCATCAACGAGGACCCGGATGCGTGGCGCGAGCTGCTCGTCGAGCAGGCGCGTTTGCCCGAGCCGATCAAGGACACCTACCGCATCAACACCTACCCGACCGCGCAGATCCCCTCCGCCGAGCAGGTGGACGCGGTGCTCGGCTGGATGATCGCCAAGGGTACACTGGATGAGGGCGCGCTCACCTACGAGGACCTCGTGCTCGTGATGCCGTAGGGAGGCGCGCGTGGCCGGGCTCGTCGCCGAAGGGCTCTCGCTCACCTACGCAGGCGTAGGGCGCGATACGGTCGCGCTCGATTGCCTCGACCTGCGCGTCGGCGACGGCGAGCCGGTCGCGGTCATCGGGCCCTCGGGCTGCGGCAAGTCCACACTGCTCCTGCTCGCCGCGGGCATGCTCCGAGCCGACGGAGGGCGGCTGCTCGTCGCCGGCGAGCCGGTGACCGGGCCCCGCCTGGCCACAGCGCTCATCCTCCAGGACTTCGGGCTGCTGCCGTGGAAGACCGTCTTCCACAATGCAGCGCTTGGCCTGGAGGTGCGGCGGATCCCGCGCACCGAGCGTCGCGAGCGCGTCATGGCCTCGCTCGACCGGCTCGGTCTCGCCGAGTTCGCCGATGCCTACCCCGGCGAACTCTCTGGCGGCATGCGGCAGCGGCTCGCGCTTGCCCGCGCGCTCGCGCTCGACGCCGACCTGCTGCTCATGGACGAGCCGCTCTCGGCACTCGACGCGCTCACGCGCGAGGACCTGCAGGACCTGCTGCTCGAGCTCTGGCGTCAGCGCGCTCACACGTGCGTGCTCGTGACCCACTCCATCGAAGAAGCCGTCTTCCTCGGCAGGCGCGTGATCGTGCTCTCGCCCCGGCCGGGGCGGGTGGCTGCCATCGTCGACAACCCGCGCATGGGCGAGTCGGGCTACCGGGCGACCCCGGAGTTCTACGAGCGCTGTGCCGAGCTGCGGCAGTTGCTCGCTGAGGAGGGCGCGGTTGGCACGCTCGTCGACCACGAGACCGGCCGGGTGGGCGCGGGTGAACCGTCGTGAGCGGGTGGAGGCGCAAGGCAGCCGGCTACGTGGGCGCAGTCCTCGCCGTGCTGGTGGTGTGGCAGCTCGGCTCGTGGGTGCTCGACTCGCGCGCGCTGCCCGGCCCGGTGCCGGCGCTTGCCGCGTTCGCGGGTGACTTCCGGGGCGAGCTCGCCCCGCACCTGCTCGTGAGCACGTGGCGCGTGGTGGCCGCTACGGTGCTCGGCGCGGTGCTTGCGGTCCCGCTGGGGCTCTGGCTCGGGCGCTCGCCTCGGGCCGACGCGGTCGCGGCTCCCGTCATCTTCCTGACCTACCCGATCCCGAAGGTCGTCTTCCTGCCCGTGCTGCTTGTGCTCTACGGGCTCGGGGACGCGAGCAAGATCGTGCTCATCACCCTCATCGTCTTTTTCCAGCTGCTCGTGACGGCGCGCGACGCAGCGCGCGCGATCCCGGCGGGTTCGGTGCTCTCCGTGCGCTCGCTCGGCGCGGGCTCGCTCGACGTCTTCCGCCACGTCGTGGTGCCCGGCTCGCTCCCGGAGATCTTCACCGCGCTTCGCATCGGAAGCGGCACCGCTGTCGCGGTGCTCTTCCTCGCCGAGTCGATCGGCGGGACGAGCGGGCTCGGGTACTACATCGTCGATGCGTGGGGCCGGCTCGCCTACGATGCGATGTTCGCCGGTATCCTCGCGATGGCGCTGCTCGGCGTGGTCGTCTACGAGCTGCTTGAGTTTGCCGAGTCGCGCCTCTGCCGCTGGACGCGCGTGGAGCGCTGACGCGTGCGCGTGTCGCGCCTGCCGCTTGGGGGAATGCACCCTGTGTATCGGGCGACCCTCAGGGGGTGCGGCGATGTACCGCGACAGACACGACGCCGGCAGACAGCTTGCCGAGGAGCTCGTCAGATTCGCCGATGAGGACGCGGTGGTGCTCGGCATCCCGCGCGGGGGCGTGGTCGTCGGCGGGGAGATCGCGCGCGCACTCGACCTGCCACTCGACGTCGTCGTTGCGAGCAAGATCGGCGCACCCCACAACCCCGAGTACGCCGTCGGCGCCGTCGATGCCGACGGTCGCGTGACGCCCAACCCCGAGGCCGGCTACGACCTCGCCGAGCTCGAGCACCTCGCGCGTCCGGTGCGCGACAAGGTGCGCCGCCGCATCGAACTCTATCGCGGCGGCGAGGAGCCGATCGATCTGGAGGGCGCGACGGCGATCGTGGTCGACGACGGCATCGCCACCGGGCTCACGGCGCTCGCGGCGGTGCGCTACGTGCGCGCCCAGGGCGTCGAGCGCATCGTGCTCGCGGTGCCGGTCATCGCGGCGGGTACCGTGCCGGTGATGCGGCAGCACGTCGACGAGATCGTTGCACCGGAACGGCCGGCACACTTCTACGCGGTCGGCCAGTTCTACCGCAACTTCGCGCAGGTAAGCGACGACGAGGTGCTCGCCGTGCTCGGCGAGTTCGGCTACGGGGAGTAGGGGCGACGCCACCCGCATTGCAATACACAGAGAACTACACTAGTATTGCAGCACGACCGCACTCCGATCGAGGAGCCCGATGAGCGCATCGCCGCGGGGTACCGTCCCCTCGCAGTTCAGACTGCCCGCCGCTGCGCGGGAGTTCATCGACGCGCGGGCGGCCGAGCGCGGCATCACGAAGACCGAGGTCGTGCTCGAGGCGCTCGACTGCCTGCGTGAGCGCGAGATCGAGGAGCGCATGGCCGAGGGCTACCGTTTCCGCGCGCAGGAGCACCGCTCGCTGGCCGAGGAGGGGCTGCTCGCCGCTGAAGAGACGTGGCCCGAGTGGTAAGGCGCGGCGAGATCTACTGGGTCGACTTCTCGCCGAGCCGCGGCTCGGAGCAGGCAGGCCGCCGGCCCGCGCTCGTGGTCCAGAACGACGTCGGCAATCGCTTCTCGCCGACGACCATTGTCGCCGCCATGACGAGCCGAGTGGCCGAAAAGGACTACCCGACCGAGGTGCGGCTCGCTGACGAGCTGTTCGGCAGGCCGAGCACGGTGCTCTGCGGCCAGCTGCTAGCGGTGGCGACAGAGCGGCTTTCGGCTGCTCCGGTGGTCCGGCTCGATGACGCATACATGGCGCGGGTCGACCGGGCGCTCAAGCGATCTCTCGGGCTGCGGTGATCCGCTCTGCCCCTGTGCGACGCTCGTGATGAGGGAGGGGCGACCCGGCGGGCCGCCCCTCTGATACGCGGATGGTGCCCCCGGCAGGATTCGAACCTGCGACACCAGGTTTAGGAAACCTGTGCTCTATCCCCTGAGCTACGGAGGCGCGCCAGAGGATTCTAGCACGGCGACCTCCTGGCGGGAGGTCGCCATCGGCATCGGACCCGTCGTGCGCCTCGCCGCCGCGGTGGGGAATCAACAAGGGAAGCAGTCGCACCGAGTGAGGAGAGCAGCATGCCCGACGCCCCCCGCTGCATGAGCACGCAGCATCCCGACAATGCCACCGTCCCGTTCTTCGCCTCCTCGGCGGTGCTTGCCGGCGAGGAAGAGATCCGCGAGGCGTTCTACGCGTACTCGCACCTCGGCTGCGACGAGCAGATGTGGGATGTCGAGGGCAAGGAGATCGACACCTACGTCGTCAAGAAGCTCCTTTCCTTCTACCCGGAGTTCTTCCGCGAGCACGTGCTCGGCGAGGAGGTGCGCCTCACGCTGCGCGTGCCGAATCCCACCGTCGAGGTCGCCGAGGCCAAGGTGCTGCTCGAGACGCTCGAGTCCATCCCGCGCTCCTACGACGCGGCACGGCTGTTCTACGGACGCGACGTGGCGCCGATCTTCGAGGTCATCCTCCCGATGACCACTTCGGCGCGCTGCGTCGACCGCGTCTTCCGATACTACGCCGATCACATCGTCGGGCGTCAGAGTGCCTGCTTTGGGCCGGACGACATCACCATTGCCGAGTGGATCGGCGAGTTTCGTCCCGAACGCATCGAGGTCATCCCGCTGTTCGAGGACGTCCCGTCGATGCTCGCGGCGGCGGACATCGTGGAGCAGTACGTTGCCGACAAGGACCTCACCGATCAGCGCGTCTTCCTCGCGCGCTCGGACACCGCGATGAACTACGGCGTCGTCTCCGCGGCGCTCTCGAACAAGATCGCTCTCGCGCGCCTCGATGCGCTCACGAACCGCATCGGCGTGCGGTTCCACCCGATCCTCGGGATGGGCTCGGCGCCGTTCAGGGGCGGGCTGTCGCCGCGCACCGCCGAGCGGGTCGGCGCTGAGTACCCGAGTGCGGTCACGTTCAGCATCCAGTCGGCGTTCAAGTTCGACTACCCGCCCGATCAGGTCCGCGCGGCGTGCGAGCACCTGAAGGCGCGCGAGATCGGCCCCGCCCAGCCGGTCGACGAGGGACGGGCACTCGACCTGATCGAGCGGTACAGCGCGGCCTACCGCGAGCGCGTGACCGAGCTCGCCCCCCACATCAATCAGATGGCCAAGAGCGTGCCCGCCAGACGCGCGCGCAAGCTGCACGTCGGCCTGTTCGGCTACGCACGTGAACTTGGCGGAGTGACACTGCCGCGAGCGATCTCGTTCACCTGTTCGCTGTACTCGCTCGGGCTTCCACCGGAGCTCATCGGGTTTGACGTGTTGACCGAAGACGATCTGGCGTTCATCCACGAGGCTCACCCCTCCTACGAGGCCAAGATCGCCGAGGCGCTGCGCTGTGCCGACCCGGAAGGCCCGCTCATGACCGCTTCGCTGCGGGATGCGCTCGACCGAGCGGGATACGCGTTCGACGCCGATCCCGAACACCTCGAACTTGTACGGGGGATGCGCGATGCCGCCGAGCGCGGGCAGACGGCCATCATCGGGGAGCTGCTGCTCAGGGCGGCGATCGTCAGGCGGTTCCTCGGGTAGCTGAGGAGTGATCACCGTGCGGCGCATCGTCCTTGCCGGCGCCCTGCTCGGAGCCGTCGTGCTCGGTGTCACCGGCTGTGGCTGCAGCACAAGGCCCGCGGGTACGCCCGGCTGCGCTACACTCGGCCCATGCCACCGACCCTCTTCATCGATGCTGACGCATGCCCGGTCACCCGTGATGCACTTGCCGTCGCCCGACGCTGCAAGATGCCTGCGGTGCTCGTCGCCAACGCCACCCAGAATCTCGCGCGCTACGCGGATCGCCCGGGCGTAGAGGCCGTCGAGGTGAGCGGGGGCCGGGACGCGGCCGACTTCGCGATTGTCGAGCGTCTGTCCTCGGGAGACGTCGTCGTCACCCAGGACATCGGGCTTGCCGCGATGGTACTCGGCCGCGGCGCGCACGCGATCAGTCCGCGAGGCCGGCGCTACACGACCGCCACCATCGACATGGAGTTGGCCGTGCGCCATGCCGAGCAGAAGCACCGCCGCGCCGGTGGCCGCACGAAAGGGCCGAGCGCCTTCGAAGACGAGGACCGCGAGCACTTCGTCGCGGTCCTCGAGCGCGTGCTATCGGAGACGGGCCCGGCCTAGCCTAGCCGTCACCCGGAGGCGGGGCCTTGCCGACCCAGATGGTCACGGCCGAGCCGCGCCTGACCTTCTGCCCGGGGAGCGGGTCCTGGGTCAGCACGATGTCGTCATCCGGGCTCACCTGGTAGTTCACGGTCACGGTCAGGCCTGCAGCCCGCAGGTCCGAACGGGCTTGTGCCTCGCTGAGCTCGATGACGTCGGGAACCGTGACCTCGTCACGCCCCTTCGAAACCCGGATCGTCACCGTCGCGCCCGCATCGAGTGATACCCCACCGTCGGGGCTCTGGCTGATGACGGTGCCGGCGGCCACGCTGTCGTGGAACTCCTCGACCGGGTCGACGCGGAAACCCGCCCCCTGCAGCGTGCTGGTCGCGTTGGCGCGCGTCTGGCCGACCACGTCGGGCACGCGCACAAGCTGCGTGCCGCGACTCACGACGATCGTGACAACCGTCTCGGGCGGTACCATCTCGCCCGCCTCGGGCGACTGGCTGAAGACTTGCCCGTCCGGCACGTCTGAGTTGTACTCTCGCTGGATGTCGGGGCGCAGATCGGCGTTGTTGACCATGCGAACGGCCTCAGACTCGGCCGAGCCGACAAGGTCGGGTACCTCGCGGACGTCCGGACCGAGACTGATGACGAGCGAGATCTCCGAGCCGACGGCGGCCTCGGCTCCCTCGGCGGGGGACTGCTCGATGATGAGCCCCGCCTCGACCTCCTCGTCGGTGCGCTCGGTGATCGGCCCGACGGTCATCTCGGCGGACTCGATGACCCCGGAGGCCTCTTCGAGCGTCAACCCGACGACTCCGGGCACGGTCCCCATCTCTGTGCTCTCGAAGACGCCGAGCGCCCAGGCGACTCCGAGCCCGGCCGCGAGTAGCAGGACCGCCCCGATGATCCAGGGCCAGGGGCTGCGCTTTTCCGGGATCGGGCGCACGCGTGAGCCTGCCGCGGCGCCGCCGACGGCGGGCATCACCGACGTCTCGTCCATCCCGCCGGCCGCGACCGCCGCGGGTGCCGCCACGCTGCCGCCTCCGAGCACGCGCTTGAGGTCGGTGCGCATCTCCTCGGCCGAGCTGTACCGCGCCGACGGGTCCTTCTGTATCGCGCGCAGGATGACCGCCTCGAGCGCGGGAGGGATGTCGGGGTTGATAGCGCGCGGCGGCACGGGCTCCTCGTTGACCTGCTTGAGCGCGACCGCGACCGGCGTGTCCGCGTCGAACGGCAGCCGTCCGGTCGTGAGCTCGTAGAGCACGATGCCGAGCGAGTACAGGTCACTTGCCGGGCCGAGCGTGCGGCCCTGGGCCTGCTCGGGGCTCACGTAATGCGCGGTGCCGAGCACCGAGCCGGTCTGGGTCATGGTGTTGTTGCCCGCGCGCGCGATGCCGAAGTCCATGACCTTCACGGTGCCGTCGGCGGCGAGCACGATGTTGTGCGGCTTGATGTCACGGTGGATGATGTCGTAGCCGTGGGCCACGGCGAGCGCGGCGCAGACCTGCGAAGCGTACTCGGCGGCCTTCATCGGGTCGATGGCGCCCTGCTGCCCGATGATCGCCTTTAGGTCGGTCCCGCGGACGTATTCCATGACGATGTAGTAGGTCTCGTCGTCGCGGCCCCAGTCGTAGATGTTCACGATGGAGGGGTGTGAGAGGTTCGCGGCGGCCTGGGCCTCCTGGCGGAAGCGCGCTACGAAGCCGGGGTCGGCGGCGTAGCGGGGGTGAAGGACCTTCACGGCGACGGTCCTGCCGAGGACCTCGTCGACGGCCTTGTAGACCTCGGCCATCCCGCCGGAGCCGATCTTCTCCGTCACGCGGTACCTGCGTCCGAACACCAGCTCTTCCACGTGTACTCCCGTGCTCTCGACCGGACCGGGATGCGGCCCGTCCATCCGGACTATTCTACCGCATCAGCGGCCCAGAGCCGCCTCCATCACGATGCGCGCGGCCGGCGCCGCCACCCTCCCGCCGGTGCCCGCATTCTCTAGCACGACGGCCACTGCGATCTGGGGATTGTCCGCCGGTGCGAATGCGAGGAACCAGGCATGCGACTCGGCGTCTTTGCCGGTCTCGGCTGTGCCGGTCTTGCCGGCCACCCCGATTCCGGAGATCTGGGCGCGCGTGCCGGTGCCCGAGGCCACGGTGTCGACCATGATCCGGGTGACCGCCTCAGCGGTCGACGGCATGCACGCCGTCAGCCAGCGGCGCGGTTCGGTGGTGGTGATCACGCGGCCCGCCCGGTCGGTGACGCGGCCGACCAGGTAGGGACGCATGACGACGCCGTCGTTTCCGAGCCCCGCGCCGACGAGTGCCATCTGCAATGCGGTCGCCTGCGGGCCCGGCGGGCTCTCGTGCTCGCCTACGGGCTGGCCGACGCCTGCCCACGCCGTCTCCCAGGTCGTCATCTCGCTCGGGACCGGCATCAGCGAGGCCTGGGCCGGCGTTTCGGTGGGCGGCACCTTGTTGAAGCCGAAGCGTTCGCTCTGCGCGACGAGTTCCTCGGGCCCCATGTCGACGGCAAGCTGCGCGAACACCGTGTTGATCGAGCGCATCGTCGCCGTTCGCAGGTCGACGACGCCGTAGCTGCCGCCCCCGTAGTTGGTCACGGGCGCCCCGCCGATCTCGAGCCGGCCGGGCCCGGTGTACGTGGTCTCTGCGCTCGCCACACCCGACTCGAGAGCGCCGGTCAGCGTCACGACCTTGAACGTCGAGCCGGGCGGGTAGAGGCTCTGCGACGCCCGGTCGAAAAGCGGCGCGGACGCGTCGGCGACGAGCGCGTCCCACGAATCGTCGAGCGAACCGGGATCGTACGTCGGCGAGGACGCCATCGCGAGCACCGCCCCCGTCGCCGGGTCGATGGCGACCACCGCGCCGCGGTAGCCCGACAGCGCCTGCTCGGCGGCGCGCTGCACCCGCGTGTCCACGGTGAGCCAGACGTCGTTGCCGGCGACCGGCAGTCCCGCGGCCGCCTCGATGGCGTCGCGGAACGACCGGAAGACCCGCTGGCCGGAGAGCGTGTCATTCATCGCCGCCTCGATGCCGGCCCGCCCGTAGGTGGTGCTGTAGTAGCCGACCACGTGGGCTGCGAGCGTGGTCTGCGGATACTGGCGGCGGTAGATCTCGCCCTCCGGGACCGACTCGGCAAGCACGGCTCCGTCTGCCGCGACGATCGCGCCGCGTGGCGAGCGGATCTCCTCGGCAAGGCCTCGAGTGTTGGCGGGGTGGTTGTTGAGCACGCGCGCCTGGACGACCTGGATCGATGTCAGGTTCACGACGAGCACGACGAGCAGGACGGCTATGACGGTCGCGGAGTGGGTCAGGCGCCTCGAGAGCGCTACCCGGCCGAGCACGCCGGAGGTGTCGGACACCGAGACCATCTCGGCCTGCCGCCCGGTCGCCGCGTCGCCCGCTCGCAGCAGCAGGCCCAGGATGATGAAGTTCGCCAGTATCGACGAGCCGCCGTAGGAGACGAACGGCAGCGTGATGCCGGTGAGAGGGATGAGGCGCGTGACCCCGCCGATGATGACGAACGTCTGCAGGCCGAGCGCGGCCACGAGCCCGGTCGCGGTGAGTGCGGCCATGTCCGAACGGGCACGGGCCGCCGTGGCCAGCCCCCGCATACAGAACAACAGGTAGGCGATGATAAGTGCCGCTCCGCCGAGCAACCCGAGCTCCTCACCGATCGCCGCGAAGATGAAGTCGGTCTCGACGAAGGGGATCCGCCCCGGGAAGCCCCGGCCCACACCGACCCCGGTGACCTGCCCCGCAGCAAGCGCGAAGATCGACTGCACGAGCTGGTAGCCGCGCCCCGCAGCGTCGGCGAACGGGTCGAGCCAGATGGCGACGCGCGTTTGCACGTGCGAGAAGAGCGTGTAGGCGGCTGTCGCCCCCGCCGCGAAGAGCATGAGGCCGACCACGACGTAGCTCGCCCGTCCCGTAGCCACGTAGATCATCACCAGGAAGATGCCGAAGAACAGCAGGCTCGAGCCGAGGTCCTTCTGCGAGACGAGGACGAACAGCGAGACCGCCCACATGAACAACAGCGGGCCGAGGTGACGAAGCGCCGGCATGCCGACGCCCAGGACCTTGCGCGTTGACACCGAGAGCACCTCTCGGTTCTCGGCGAGATACGCGGCGAGGAAGAGCACGATGAGCACCTTGGCGACCTCACCGGGCTGGAAGGACAGGCCCGCCACGCGCAGCCACAGCTGCGCCCCATTGATCTCGACGCCGACGACCGACGGCAGCACGAGCAGCCCGAGACCAGCGAGCATGATCGTGTACTTGTAGCGCGCGAGCCGTTCGAGGGACGGGACGGCGAGCAGGGTCGCGACCATCGCCAACACCCCGAAGAACAGCCACAACACCTGTTGGGCGCCCATGTCGGGGTCGAGCCGCGTCACGTAGGCGACTCCGATCCCGGAGAGCAGCGCGGTGAGTGGCAGGAGCACCGGGTCGGCGGCCGGGGCGAGGAATCGCACGGCCACGTGTGCGCCGATGAACGCGGCGATCAGCCCGGCCGGCACCGCGAAGTCCCGCCAGGAGAGCGAGGTGCTTGCGCGCGCGTCGACCAGCCCGAAGACGAGCAGCACCGCCGGTGCGGCGGCGAGCAGGAGCAGCAGCTCTGTCGACCGTCGCGAGCGCACCGCTAGGGGCCGCCCGGCGCGACGTCCGGCTCGCCCTGCCTGGTCTGTGCGAGCGCCCGGTACTGCTCGACGAGCGCGTTGGCGGCATCGAGGTCCTCGACCTGGATACCCTGGGCGAGGCGGCCGGCGGTGACGGGGTCGAGGAGGCCCACGGTGATGGTCGTCTCCTCCTGACGCCAGTTCAGACTGACGCCCGCGAACTCGCCGGGAAGCCCGCGGTAGACGATGACCACGTCGTTCTCGGCGATGAGGAAGGCCCGCGCGGATGCGTACCGGTAGGTCCCCCAGACGGCGATACCGATCACTGCGGCCAAGGCGAGCGTCCAGATGAGCACCGCGATCCACGTGCGGTGAGAGCGTTCCGGCGCCGCGAACGAGCCCTGTCCGGTCACGTCGACCACGACTACGGAGATGTTGTCATGTCCCCCGGCCTCGTTGGCGGCGTCGACGAGCATGCGTGCCGCAAGCTCCGGGTCCCCGTACGCGCCGAGGACCTCGGCGATCCGCTCATCGGTGAGCATCCCGGTCAGGCCGTCGGAGCACAACAGGAGCCGGTCTCCCGGCTCGGCGTCTATCTCGTAGGTGTCCGCGTACATGTTGGGGTCGGTGCCGAGCGCGCGGGTGATGACGCTGCGGTGCGGGTGCGTGCGCGACGCCTCCTCGGTGAGCGTCCCCTGCTCGATCATGTCCGCGACCATCGAGTGGTCCCGCGTCACGCGTTCGAGGGTGTCGCCGTGCAACAGGTAGGCCCGGCTGTCGCCGACCTGGGCGACGACGATCCGGCCGCCCTCGACGACGGTCGCCGTGAGCGTGGTCCCCATGCCTTCCCGGCCGCGCCCCTCCCGGGCCGCCTTGATGACCTCGCGGTTGGCGGCGCGTACCGCCCTGCCGAGCGCCTTGGCGTCCGCGTGCGCGGGTGCGGCGTCCAGCAGCGCCTGAACGGCGATGCCGCTTGCCACCTCGCCTGCCTCATGGCCGCCCAACCCGTCGGCGACCGCGAACAAGGGCGGCTCGAGAAGCACGGTGTCCTCGTTGTGCGCCCGCACGCGACCGACGTCCGTGAGTCCGGCGTACGTGTGCTTGGCGGGGCGTGCCCTCACGCGCGCACGACCTTGAGCCGGACCGCGCCGAGGTCGACGTGGTCGCCGGCGGCTAGTGCGACGGGGCGGGTGATCCGCGAGCCGTTGACGAGCGTGCCGTTTGTCGAATCAAGATCTTCTATGACCGCCGTGCCTTCCGGGGCGGGCGTGACCCGGGCATGGTTCGACGAGACGAAATCATCGGCGATGACGATATCGGCTCCGGGCGAGCGCCCTATGACGATCGGGCCCGCCACCGGCACGCTCACCCCCTTGAGCTCGCGCGGCCCTTCGACCACGGCGAGTGCGAGGCGTGCACCTGCCGCCGCGGGGCCCGCGGCCCTCACATAGCCGAGGCCTGCGCGCACCGCCGCGAACAGGAAGAGATAGAGCAGCGTGAGCAACACAAGCTTCCCGACGAGAAGGACGATGTCGACCATCGCGCTAGCCCTTCGGTTCGTGGTAGACGAGCTCGCTCGCGCCGACCGAAATCACGTCGCCGTCGCGCAGCCGCTCGAAGGCGACGCGCTCGCCGTTGAGGTAGGTTCCGTTGGTCGAGTCGAGGTCCTCGATCGCCCATCCGGCACCCTCGCGCACGAACGCCGCGTGCTCTCGCGAGGCATTCGCGTCGGCGAGCTTGATGCCGCACGACGCGAGACGGCCCACGCAGACCCGCTCGCCGTCGAGCACGACGTCGTGCTCGGCACCGCGCACGGTCACGGTCGAGATCCCCCTCATCGCGTCGGCTTGAGGGGGCGGCTGCGTTCTCGGCTTCAGGGGCGGGGCTGGCGGGGATGCCGCTCCGGCCGCGCGCGGTGCCGTGTGGGGTGCGTAAGCGACCGGCTCGGACGCGCCGCGCTCGTCAAGCTCCTCGACATCGGGCGGCCCCTCGGTCGCGGCGACCCGGAAGCGTCCGAGGCGCAGGTCGTCGTGGACGGTGAAGGTGATGGCCGGCCGGGCGGTGAGCGTGTAGCCCCGCTCGGCGGCGTGCCCGGTCAGGTAGGTCGAGAGCTCGCCCGCGAGTGTGGAGCGGAAGCTCCCGATGCCGTCGTTGTCGGCGGCCGAGAGCGCGACGGTGTACGCGTGAGGGACGTAGACCTTGCCGATCCCCACCGCTTTCCGGTCGTCCATGGCCTTGCCGAGAGCCTTGGCGATCTCGGCGGGCTGCACGGGTGAGCGGAACGCGCCGGCGAACAGGCCTTCGACAGCCGAGGCGACGCGGTCTTCGAAATCGGAGAGGATGCTCATGCAGGCCCCTGTCTGCCCGAGCAGGCTATTCCTCCTCGGCCCTGGTGGGCGGCCCTGCCGCCGCGACCAGCACCATCAGTATAGAGGAGGCTGCGACGCTCAGAAGCAAGGGCTGGCCCGCCCATGTCACCGAGGCGTTGACCCGCGCGGCCAGAACGTCGGCGAGCAGATAGCCGCCGATCAGCACGAGCGCGCCGAGTGCGGTCCCGGCGAGTGCCATCAACCGGGACGCGGAGCGGCAGCACACCGACATGACCGCTCCTGCCGCTGCCCAGCCGAGCATGACCGCCACCGGCGATGCAGTGCCCGCGAGCGTTTCGAACGCGAACGAACCGCCGGCCGCCCCCCACGGGTCTGCGAGGAAGCCGGGCGCGACGAACGCGAAGGGCGCCGCGGCCCCTGAGGCGGCTGACGCTCCCATCGTCACGAGCGCGCCGAGCGCTGAGAGGCTCGCAGCCGCGAGCGGTGGCAGCACGAACCCGGCCAGGAGCGGCGAGGCAGGGCCCAGGGCCGCGACGCCAAGGGCCGGGCCCGCCCACACGCTGAGCCAGCCGGCGCCGCGCCTGCCGAAGAGCCACCACACGGGTAGCGACAGCACGAGCAGGACCGCCGCGGCGCCTATCGCTCCCTGTCCGGCGATGCCGATGCCGAGCAGCGCGGTGCCGAGACCGAGCCCGAGGCCCGGTGCAAGGGCCCCGGCGAGCGCGACGAGTGCGACTGCAGCGGCGAGCGCGATCGAGCCTGGCGCAAAGGGTGAGAGCCCTGCCCACGCGAGCCACCCGGCCACAGCGGCACTCGCGACGCCGGCTGCGACCCGGCTCCACGGGGCGAGGCGGTCCCATAGGCCCACTCCCTCCGCGCCCGCCTCGTCGCAGGGCTCCTCGCCGCACGACTCCGTGACGAGTTCGGCAAGCGAGCGCCTGCCCTCCTTGACGTCGCCGAGGTTCTCGAGCAGATGGTTCGCGAGCGAGCGCACGCCCGCGAAGCGCTCGTCGGGGTCGGACGCGAGTGCGGTGAGCAGGACGTCGTCGAGGGGCTCGGGCAGGTCGGGGACGAACTCGGACGGGGCGGGGCACTCGGCGACCTCGGCCTTGAAGAGTGCTCCCTCCCAGGTCTCGGAGTAGAAGGGGTTTGCGTCGGTGAGCATCTCGTAGGCGAGCAGTCCGAAGGCCCAGACGTCCGTACGGTCGTCGAGTACCTCGCCGCGCATCTGCTCGAGGGGCATGTAGCCGGGTGTCCCGCCGGCTCCGTGGCCGTGGCCGGCCGCGGAGGAGAGTGCCGCGATACCGAAGTCGGCGACCTTGACCCGGCCCTTGCGCGTGACAAGTACGTTCTCCGGCTTGATGTCGAGGTGAAGCACGCCGTTGTCGTGGGCGAACTCGAGCGCTTCGGCCACGCCTTCGACGACGGCGGCGACCTCGTCAAGGGTGAGCGGTCCTTCCGAGACACGCATCAGGTCCGCCACGGTCGCACCGTCGACGTGCTCCATGATGATGAAGGCCTCGTCGGCGTCGGTGTCCCACTCGTGCACCGTGACGATATTCGGATGGTTCAGGAGTGCTGCCGTGCGCGCCTCGGCAAGTCCCGCGGGCGCGGCGGGACGCCCCGAGCGGTCCGGCGGGAAGGGGAGTCGCTTGATGGCGACGCGGCGCTGCATGCGCGTGTCGTACGCGAGGACGACGGTGGCGTAGCCGCCCTCACCGAGCGTCTCGAGCGGGCGGTACCTGTCCAGGATGAGCGGGTGCTCCACGGCCTCCCCCGACGCGCGGCGGTCGCGCCCATTGTAGCGCTGGCCGGCGTCGCATCGCAGCAACGCAGCATCCCGCCCGGCACAAGCCCGGACGGGGGCGCGAGGGGGCGCCGTGGTCTAGCGGGCCGCCATCTGCGCCTGCACCCGGCGCGCGACCATCCCTACCACCGGCACGAGAGCGATGGTGATGCCGACGGCGACGACAAGCTCGACCCAGACCTCGCCGAGCGAGCCACCCATGATCGCGACCGTCCAGATCGGTTCGAGGACCCAGTAGAGCGGGAAGAGCTTAGCGATCCACTGCGGCCACTCGGGGAAGATGTAGAAGAGCGTCGGTGCGAACAGGAAGATGCCGAGCCCCTTCACGATGCCGAACATGATCGCGGAGTCCTTCGCGAAGGTCCCGATGAGCAACCCGATCATCGACGAGAGCATTCCGGCGACGAGCACGACCACGAGCGTGTCGAGCCAGTTCGCGCCGAGCGCCTGGTTGAGCAGCAGCGTTGCGGTGGCCATCACGCTCGCCAGTATCACGCCCAGACTCCACTTCGCCGCGAGCACCTCGCCGATCTTGACGGGGGTCACGAGCAGCGCCATGAGCGTGCCCTGCTCCTTCTCCTCCACGAGGTTGGAGCCGGGAACGAAGATGCCGGCCATGGTGAGTGCGTAAAAGACGATAACGGGCACGAGCCGCACCGATATCGGCAGACCCGCCGAGCCGAAGCTCTCGACCTCGACGGTCACCGGTGCCTCGCTGCCCTCGATCTCTCGCACGAGGTCGAGCGTGGTGACCGTGAGAACGATCCGGTTCGAGGCGTAGCTCTCCCCACTGATGTAGAACTGCAGCTCGGGCTGTTCGCCTGCGCGCACCGCCTCGTCGAAGTCGGCTTGAAGCACGAGTCCGGCGTCCAGGTCGTTCGCCTCGACGAGACTCCTCAGCTCGTCGGCGTCATCGAGCAGCGTGAGGTCGATGCCGTCTATCTGCTCGACCTGTGCGGTGATCTCAGAGATGCCCTCGTCGACGATGCCGAGTCGCGGCTTGGGGTTGAACAGCGAGCCGAAGGCGACCTGCAAGATGAGCGTGAGCGCGAACGGCAGCACGATCATCCAGAGGAAAATCGAGGAGCGCGGCCCGAGCGCGAGGTCCTTGCGCAGTATCTTCGCGTAGCGTGACAGGCTCATAGCGACGCCACCTTTCGCCTCAAAGCGATGAGGCCCGCCCCGTAGAGCACGACGAGCCAGGCCGCTGCGTACGCGAGCGATCCGGCCGCGTCGGCCCAGGTCGTGCCGTATGTCATCGCAGCGTAGAGCGTATCGATGATCGGGTAGCTCGGCAGCACCCGCACCCAAACGGCCGCCGTACCCGGGAAGAGCACGGCGAACGTCGGGATCAGGAGCGGGATCGTGAAGAGCATCGTGTAGAACAGCTGCCCCATGAAGTCCTTGCCGGAGGCTCCGACGAACAGTGCGATGCCGGTGAACATGATCGAAGCCATGACCAGGACGGTCAGCACGAGCGACCAGTTCTGGGCGGTGAGCCCGCCGATGATCAGCAGCACGAACAGCGCCTGGCCGAGCGACATCGCCGTCCCGAACGCGGTCTTCGCGAACAGGAAGTCACCGATGCGCGCGGGCGTGACGAGCACCGCGGTCACCGTGCGCTGGAGCACTTCGGTGGACACGAGCGAGGCCATCGAGAACGTCTCCATGAGCAGAACCATGAAGAGTACGAGTGGCCGGAACCTGTCCTGCAGGGCGACCTGGTCACCCATGCGGTCCTCCCCGAGGACTACGAAGTCCTCCTCGGGGAGGGTCACCGGCAGTCTTTGCCCGGCGAGCTGGTAGGCGGCCTCACGCACGAAGCTCTCCATGGCTCCCTGGATCTCCTCGGGCACGTCGGCGTCCGAGTAGACGGTCACGGTCACGGCCTCTCGGCCGGTAGAGACGTCGCTGATGAACGTCGGCGGGAACGCGATACCGATGCCCACGGAAAGCCGCTCCGCGTCGTTCGGCTTCTCGTCGCCGGCTTCGGTGTCCCGCAGCACGAGCGCACCGTCATCGGCGCGCCACGCCTCGAGCTCACCGGCGATCACCCGGCGCAGCTCGTCTTCGGTCTCGAACTCGACAAGCAGCAGGCCTTCCTGTTCCTCGGTGAAGTCCGCGTTCCGGAGCTCGGCGAGCTGCTCGTCCGTGGCGCCCATCTCTCGGAACGTCTCCGTGGCGTCCTCGACGAGGTCGCTCACGGGCGGAGCGACGCCGAGGGTGAGCGTCTCGTCCACCGAGTCGGGCAGGAAGATGAACGCGATCGGGATCGCAACCAGCACGACGAGCGTGAGCAGCAGGTATATGGTGTCGCGCGAGTAGGCCCGCAGCTCCTTCCTAAGAAGCGCGCCCACGATCGCGGGACGCGAGACGGGACGGCTCATCCTTCCAGCCCCCTGCCGGTCAGCTCGATGAAGATCGCCTCGAGCGTGGCCTCCTCGGTGTGGATGGTCATCAGGTCGGGAGATGCCGCGAGTTCGGCCAGGCGCGAGGAGGTACCGTCTGCGTCGAGTTGGATGTGCTCCTCACGCACGCCCTCTCCGTCGCGCAAGCGCACGCGCACCGAGCGGGTGCCGTACTTGAGCTTGAGGTTCTCGGCGGTGTCGAGCGCGACGATCTGGCCCTCGTTGATGAATGCGATTCGGTTGGACAGCTCGTCGGCTTCGAACATGTCGTGCGTCGTGAGCAGGACTGCGGCGCCGCGCTCGGCCTCTTCTTTGATGGTCTTGCGTATGGCGGCCGACGTCACGGGATCGAGCCCGTCGGTCGGCTCGTCGAGGAAGAGCACCTTGGGTTTGTTGATGAAGGCGCGGGAGATCATCATGCGCTGGCGCATGCCCTTCGAGAAGCTGTGCACGCGGTCCTTCGCACGGTCGGCGAGCCCTACGCGGCGCAGCACCTCCATTGAGTCGGCGTCCTTTATGCCGAACAGCGACGCGTAGAAGTCGAGGTTCTCAAGCGCGGTCATGTTGAGGTAGAGGTTCTTCTCCTCGAAGCACACGCCGATCTGCGCCTGAACCTCCGGGTCGTCCCGGCCGGTCTCCTTGCCGAGGATCTCGGCGCGCCCGCTCTTTGGCGGCATCTGGCCGGTGAGCACCTTGATCGTGGTGGACTTGCCGGCTCCGTTCGGTCCGAGGAAGCCGAGGATCTCGCCGGGCATGACCTCGAAGCTGACGTTCTTGACCGCCTCGATGTCACCGTACGAGAAACAAAGGTTCTCGACCTTGATAGCGGGTGTTGTCATCGTCCCGTCCTTTCGTTGAAGCGCTGCATGACGTTCTCGAACTCTGTTTCGAAGAACGCGTAGACGTCGCGCATCTCCTCGAGTCGCTCGCTGGCGGCGGGGGAGTCGATCGAAACCATCGCTTCCTCGACTGCTGAGCGGATGCGGGACGTCGCCGCGAACTTCCTTGCGAGGATGTCGCCCCACCTCCCCTTCAGGATCCGGTAGTGCGCTTCGCGCGAGCCGCGCACCCGGTACCTCTCGACGAGATTGGTACCGATGAGGAACTGCATCGCGTTGCTCACCGCGGCCTTACTGATGCCGAGCTCGTCGATGAGCTCGCCGGTCGACAGGCCCTCCCCCTCGGCGAGCGTCAGCGCCGCGTAGACCTTGGCGATGCCGTGGGGGAACCCGACCTGCTCGAGTACCCCCGCGAGCCTGTCGAGCAGCGCGGCCCGGTGTTTCCGGTGATCATCGCGTTCCCGCATGGCGCCTCCCGAGTAGGTATTGCCTCTTGTGTTCCCAACGTTCAGGTAGTTCTAAACATTCCAATACGAGTCTATCACGGCGTCGATCCAGCCGGCGCGCGCCGGACAGGGACTGGACGTCGTCCCCTTCGTCCCCTCGTTCGCTCCTTTACGCCTTCCACCTGCGGTGCTACCATTCACTTTCGCAACACGCGGGTGTGGCGGAATGGCAGACGCGCATGGTTCAGGTCCATGTGGGCTTAGGCCCGTGAAGGTTCAACTCCTTTCACCCGCACCATCGAGATCGCACGAAGCCCCGGGCATCCCGGGGCTTCGCCGTTTCCCGGCCGCTCAAGCGACGCTCGAACGCAGCCGAGAGATTGCGAGGGGGGCAGCGGGTACATACTCACGAGGGTTGCGGTGAAAGGGCACACATGGACCCGTTCGCACCGGTCAGCGGTAAGTGCACGTGGTGGCGTGAGGTCATGCACGACGAGGACCTCCACGACATCATGATCAAGCAGGAGGACAAGCGCGTGCGCTGCACCTGCTTCGTCGAGGGCTACTGCTGGTTCCACCCGTATGCGGACATCCCTGCCGAGTGCCCGCAGTCCCGACACTGCCGCTACTACATCAAATCGCCCTGAGCGGGCGCGTTCCGCCACCGCAAGCGGGGATTCCTTGCCCCGGCGTGTATCATCTGTACGGGTGGACCGCGCGAGCGTCCGCCCGGCGGATGACCCGGCCGAACGGCACGGGTGCAGCGTCACACGTCGAGGAGACAGATGGAGTTCACCGTACTCGGTCTGTCCGAGGACGTCCGTGCAGGCGTGGCGGCCCTCGGATTCACGAAGCCCACTCCCGTCCAGGAGCAGGCGATTCCGGTCGCACTCGCCGGCGATGACATCCTCGCCTGCGCGCAGACCGGCACCGGCAAGACCGCTGCGTTTCTGTTGCCGACCCTGCAGCGCATCCCCGTGGAGGGTCGGGTCAGGGCGCTTGTCGTCACCCCGACGCGCGAGCTCGCGACCCAGATCGAGCAGGAGGCGCTCGTCATCGCCGGACGCACGGGCCACAAGGTGCTTGCGGTGTACGGGGGCGTTCCCTACGCCAAGCAGACGACGCCGCTGAGAAAGGGCGTCGACCTGCTCGTGGCGACTCCGGGCAGGCTCCTCGACCTGCAGAACAAGCGCGAGATCGATCTCTCCGAGGTTCAGATACTCGTACTCGACGAGGCCGACCGGATGCTCGACATGGGGTTCTGGCCCGACGTGCGCCGCATCCTGCGCCTCCTTCCCGCCGAGCGCCAGAACATGCTCTTCTCGGCCACGCTCTCCGACGAGGTGCTCCGCGTCATCGGCGACGCCGTCAACGACCCGGTGCGCGTGGACGTCTCGCCGGCCTCTGTGCCGGTCGACGCGATCGAACAGTACGTCTACCCGGTCAACTCGACGCAGAAGACCGAGCTCCTGGTAGCCCTCCTCAAGGAGATCGACGAGTACCGGGCGATCGTGTTCACGCGCACCAAGCTGCGCGCGGACCGGCTGACGGCGGCGCTGCAGTCGAGCGGCGTGGAGGCGGATACGGTCCACTCGGACCGCTCGCAGAAGCAGCGCGAGCGTACGCTCGCCGACTTCAAGGGTGGCAAGCACGCCCTGCTCGTCGCGACGGACGTTATGGCCCGCGGCATCGACGTGGAACGGGTCACTCACGTGATCAACTACGACGTCCCGGAGCGGCCGGAGGACTACGTCCACCGCATAGGGCGCACGGCCCGGGCGGGCGAGAAGGGCGTCGCCATCACGCTGCTCTCGCACGACGAGACCGAGCCGTTGCGCCACATCGAGCGCGTGGTCGGCAAGACCATGCCGGTCAGAGACGTTGAGGGCTTCGAGTACCTCGACCGCGTGGTGCCCCGGGCCGACCGGGGGAGCGCGGCCATGCCGCGGACCCTGTTCAGCGGCGGCGTGCACCGTCGCGGCGGCCGGAGCGGTCGCACGCGCCGCTTCTAGCGAGGGCGCGTGAGTGAGCCTCGGGCGAAGCCTCTTGGAGCGCCGCGGGTCGCCGCGTTCCGGGAGCGCGTCTACGCGCACTACCGGGCGTCCGGCCGTCACGAGCTGCCCTGGCGCCTGACGAGCGACCCGTACGCGGTCCTCGTGAGTGAAGTCATGCTGCAGCAGACGCAGGTCGCCCGGGTCGTGCCCTACTACGAAGAGTGGCTCGCATCGTTCCCGACGCCCTCTGCGCTTGCCGCCGCCCCGTTCGAGGCGGTGCTGCGGGCTTGGCAGGGGCTCGGCTACAACCGCAGGGCGCTCGCGCTCAAGCGAGCAGCCGAGGCGATCGAGTCCGAACACTCTGGTGAGGTCCCCTGCGATCGCGATGCGCTGCTGGCGTTTCCCGGCGTGGGACCCGCGACCGCCGCGGGAGTGCGGGTGTTCGCCTTCGGCGAGCCCGATCTCTACCTCGAGACGAACGTGCGAGCGGTGTTCCTGCACGAGTTTTTCGCCGATGCGGGAGGCGTGCCCGACACCGCGCTCGTGCCGCTGCTAGAGCAGACCCTCGACCGGGACGATCCCCGGCGCTGGTACTGGGCGCTTCTCGACTATGGCTCGCATCTCAAGCGCACGCTACCCAACCCGTCACGCCGCAGCCGGCACCACGCGCGCCAATCGCCGTTCGAGGGTTCGTACCGGCAGGTGCGCTCGCGCGTGCTGCGTGCCGCCATGGCAGAGCCGGGCGGTACGGCCGGGGAGCTTGCGCAGGCGACCGGTTCGCAGTTCGAGCGGGTGTCGATCGCGCTTGCAGAGCTCGTGGCCGAGGGCTTCCTGGAAGAAGAGGACGGCTGCTATCGCGTGCGGTAGGGCGGCCTTCCGGCCGCCTCAACCGGCGGAGGGTTCCTGCCGACAATAGAGGTAGGGACCCGCGCGGTCACGCCTCGGCAGTCGGGTTCCAGCGTCGAATCTCGGTGACTTGCGGGCGCTCGAAACAAGCAGCAAGCACCGCGTGGAGGCCCGCCCGGTGGCGGGCTTTCGCGTTACGGGCTCGCGTCGCCGCCGGTCGCCTCGAGGGCCGCGCGCGCCTCGGTCTCCACCGTGCGGGCCACGAGATCGATCGGTACGCCGGTGCGCCGCGCGATCGCGGCCACGTCCTCGTACTCGGGCCGCACCCGGAGCCAGGCCCCCGTGCCGGCGACTTTCACGCGCACGGGACCGAACGAAGTCTCGACGGTGCGGACCTCCCGTTCGACGACCGAGCGCGTGATCGGGCGGATGCGCACGCCGAGGCTCCCGGTGAGCTTGACGAGGTGCTCGGCGAGTCGCCCGGCGTCGGGCGGCGCGGCCAGAGCGGTGACGATCGTCCCGGCGCGCCCCTTCTTCATGACCGCAGGCGTCTGCCAGACGTCGAGCCCGCCGGCAGCGAGTGTCTCCTCGCAGCAGAACGCCAGGTGTTCGGCCGAGAGGTGGTCGACGGTGGTCTCGAGCTCGATGACCGCCTCGACGCCTGCCACTGCTTCGGCCGGCTCATCGGCGGTGCCGATGAGTACGCGGGCCACGTTGGGCACGCCCGCGACATCGCGGCTTCCGGCGCCGTGTCCGATCGCCGTGAGCGTCATCGCGGGCAGCGGGCCAAAGCCGGTGGCGCAGGCGCGTACGAGCGCGGCGCCGGTCGGCGTGGTGGCCTCGCCGGGCAAGGGCCCGGCCTCGACCGGCACGCTCTCGAGCAGCAGTGCAGTCGCGGGAGCCGGGACGGGCAGGGTGCCGTGGGCGGTTGCGACTGTGCCGCTGCCGGTGGCAACCGGCCCGCACACGAGACGCTCGATGCCGAGCGCGTGCAGTGCGGCGGCGACACCGACGACATCGGCGATCGAGTCGATCGCGCCGACCTCGTGGAAGTGCACGCCGTCGGGGCCCACGCCGTGCACCTTCGCCTCGGCCTCCGCGAGCAGCGCGAACGTCGCGAGGGCGGTCTCGCTCACCGGAGCGTCGAGCGAGGCGGCGCCGATGAGTTCGCGTATCGCGGCCCACGTCCGGGCGGGCGGCTCGGCGCCGGCGCGCACGCTCGCGGCAAGCCCGCGGATCCCCGCCCGGCTCACCTCGGTGAACTCGATCGTGATCGAGAGATCGATGGCTGCGACAGCCGTGCGCACCGCCTCGGCCGGTGCTCCCGCATCGACGAGCGCCGCGAGGAACTTGTCGCCCGAGATGCCCGTGGTGCAGTCGAGGTACGCGATCACGCGGACTGGTCCTCCGCGCCCTGGTTGATGCGGCTTGCGATCGCCGCGGCACCGAAGCCGTTGTCGATGTTGACGACCGCCATCCCCGAGGCACACGAGTTGAGCATCGCGAGCAGGGCCGCGATTCCCGAGAAGCTCGCCCCGTACCCCACCGACGTCGGGACAGCGATGACCGGCACCGGAACGAGGCCGGTCACGAGCGAGGGCAGCGCGCCCTCCATGCCCGCGACCGCGATGATCGCACGAGCGTCGCGCAGCACCTCCTGGTGGGCGAGCACGCGATGGACCCCCGCGATGCCGACGTCGTAGACGCGCGTCACGCGGTTGCCCATCACCTCAGCTGAGATGGCGGCCTCGTCGGCGACGGGCACGTCGGCGGTGCCGCCGGTGGCGACCACGATGTGTCCGAGTTGCGGACGCTCCTCCCTGCGGTCGACGACGATTAGGCGGGCCTGCTCGAAGAAGCGCGCGTCGGAGGCGACCTGGGCGACCGCCTGATAGTGCGAGGCGCTTGCGCGGGTGCCGAGCAGGACGTCGCCGTGCTGGAGCAGCTCGCGAGCGGCGGTGCGTGCCTGGCCTGCCGACTTACCCTCGCAGAGCACGACCTCCGCGAAACCGCAGCGCAGCGCGCGGTGGTGGTCGATCTTGACCTCGGCGTGGTCGGAGAACGGGAGGGACTTCAAGCGGTCGAGCGCGCCATCGACGGGAACGGAGCCTGCGGCGACGTCCTCGAGCAGGCGGCGGAGGTGTTCGGGGTTCATCGCGTCCTCGCTGGTAGTGTGGCCGGACCGCGCGTGACGGTGCCGCGCGCGGGGTGTACCCTGCGGATACGACTATACCGTGTCGGCTGCCGCAGGGCACGCGTCCACGACGGGCGTCGCGTACGCCGTTCTGCGAGGGGGAGGAGTCCCATGACCCACTACGCATTCCTCGGCCCTTCGGGCACGTTCACCGAGGAAGCCCTGCTCAGCCTGGGCATCGAGGGGCTGGAAGCGGTTCCGTGCGCCTCAATCGAAGAGGTCTTCGCAACCGTTGAAGCCGGCAGAGCAGAGGCGGGGATCGTCCCGATCGAGAACTCGGTCGAGGGGAGCGTCAACGCGACCCTCGACGCGCTTGCTTTTGAGTCGACGCTCACCATTCACCGCGAGGTCATTCTCCCCATCACACATGCGCTCATCGCCGAGCCCGGAGCCTCGCTCGACGAGATCGAGATCGTGGCAAGCCACCCGCATGCCACGGCGCAGTGCCGCCGCTGGCTTGCCGAGAACCTGCCGGGCAGGACCGTGGCCGCGGCGAACTCGACAGCAGAAGCGGTGCAGCGCGCGGTTGCGGAGCACGGGGTCGCGGCGGTGGGGACGCGCGTGGCCGCGCGGCTCCACGGCGGCGAGATCCTCGCCGGGTCCATCGGCGACTACGGCGACAACAAGACGCGGTTCGTGGTGCTCGGCAGGTCGGTACCCGAGCGGACCGGCGACGACAAGACGACGCTCGCGCTCTTCATGTTCGAGGACCGTCCCGGCGCGCTGCTTATGATCCTCTCCGAGTTCGCGTACGGGGGCATCAACCTGACGAAGATCCAGTCGCGCCCGACGAAGCGGGCGCTCGGCGAGTACATGTTCTTCGTCGACCTCCAGGGTCATGCCAAGGACCCGGCCGTAGCACTCGCTCTCGACTGCCTGCGCTTGAAGTTGCGCGAGGTCAAGGTGCTCGGCAGCTACCCGCGCGCAGGGTAGATCAGAGCATCCGAGCGGTCGCGGATCGCCGGGCACGCGTCAGGCTTAGCGCAGCACGGTCTTCTCGTCGAAGACCCGCCAGGACTCGCCCGCCCGCTTGGCCGAGTACATCGCCATGTCGGCCTTGCTGAGCAGCGAGCTCAACCCGTCCTCGAGCGGGTCAAAGATGGCGAGACCGATGCTGGCAGTCACCTGGACGAGATGGCCCCCCGTCTCGAGGGGTTCGCGCACGGCCCGGGAGAGCTTCGCACCGATGAGCTCGAGCGCGTGCACACTCGAGAGGCGCGGAAGCATCACCACGAACTCGTCCCCGCCGAACCGCGCGACGGTGTCCTCGGTGCGCACTGCAGAGACCAGACGGTCTGCGATCGCGGTGAGGACGGCGTCCCCGGCGGAGTGGCCGATGTCGTCGTTGATCGGCTTGAACTCGTCGAGATCGACGAATGCGAGGCCCAGCAGGTCACCGTAGCGTATCGCCTCGGCCATGGCTTGCTCGGCCCGCTCGGACAGCAGCGTACGGTTCGGCAGGCCGGTGAGCACGTCGTGGTAGGCGAGCATATGTATGTCGGCCTCTGCGCGCCTGCGCTCGCTGATGTCCCGGACGACCGAGACGACGATGGTGCGGCCGGTCAACGTGAGTGCGCGGGCGTGCACCTCGTTCTCGTAGGTCGTGCCATCGGCCCGCCACCCCTGCGCCTCGAAGATGAGCGCGCCGTGCTCGGCAACGGTCTCGAGCCGGGCAGGGATGGACTCGCGGCCTTTCGGCGGCACCCAGCCCCAGGGTTCGATGCAGGCGAACTCCTCCGGATCCATTCCCGCTGCCTGCGCAGCGGCGCTGTTGAAGTGAAGCAGGTTGCCCTCGAGGTCATGGACGATGATCGCGTCGAGGGCGGCGTCGAATGCCGCCGCGCGGATCCACTCGACTTCGTGGTCTCCCGCGCCGCAGTCGAGGACCGTCGCAATGTGGACCGGGGAGCCGAAGATCGTGCTCGACTTCGTACTCACGCGGACCGGGACGTGCGTGCAGTCCGCCCTGACGTGCACCGAGTCGAACGTGCCGTCGGCGTGGGTGTCCACGTGCGGGGTGAAGCCGGGAGAGCCCGGTGCGCAGAGATCGGCGGCGTCCATCCCGACAAGATCGGCCACTGGGCGACCGTACAGGTCGGCGGCTTCGGCGTTGGCGGCGAGCACCCGGCCGTCTGCCGATATCGCGAGAGACGCGCCGGGCACGATTTCGACGAACGAGTCGAGCATCGCCGCTGTGTCGGGCTCGCTTCTGTGACGCCGTGCAGCCAATGACCCTCCCTTCCTTGGTGAGAGCATCGGCATACGCTGTGACCTGCATGAGGGGAAGCGCGAGCACGTTGCGTCTCGAGACGGGCTCAGCGCCGCCGGGACCACCGACCCGCTGAGGGGGATATCTCTGACAGGGTCTACCCGGGGTTAGGAGGGATTCGATGCTGAAGGAGTTCAGGGAGTTCGCGGTCAGGGGCAACGCCGTGGATCTGGCCGTCGGCCTCATCCTCGGCACGGCATTCGGGGCGATCGTTGCGTCGCTCGTCAACGACGTCGTCATGCCCGTCATCGGTCTGCTGCTCGGAGATGTCGACTTCTCGCAGATGTTCATCGTGCTTAGAGAGGGCGCCACAGCCGGACCTTACGCCACGGTGGATGCCGCCGCTGCGGCCGGTGCGGTCACGCTCAACTACGGGATCTTCATCAACGCGATCGTCTACTTCGTCATCGTCGCCTTTGCCATATTCCTCCTGGTCAAGGGGATGAATCGGATGAAGCGGGCCGAGGAAGAGGCGGTCAACACGAAGGAGTGCCCGCACTGTCTCACCGAGGTGCCCCTCGCCGCCACTCGGTGCCCCGCGTGCACGAGCGAGCTCCCCGCCTGACCTCGGCTATACTGCGGGGCAGCACCGATCCGCTCACGCCAGCCCTGAACGGAGGCCCGCATGCTCGACGCACGGTTCGTCCGTGACAACGCCGAGGCGGTTCGCGCCGCCCTGGAGTCGCGCAACGCGGCCTGGGACGTCGACGCCTTCCTCGCGCTCGACGAGTCTCGGCGCGGGCTCATCGGCGAGGTCGAGGAGCTTCAGGCCCGCCGCAACGAGGTCTCGAAGGCCATCGGCGCGCTCATGAAGGAGGGGCAGCGCGACGAGGCCGAGGCGGCGAAGGGCGAGGTGCGCGACGTCAACGAGCAGATCGCGGCGCTGGAGTCGCGGATGGCCGACGCCGACGCGCAGACGCGCGAGATGTTGCTCACCATCCCCAACCTCCCCGATGAGTCGGTCCCGTGCGGCACCGACGAGGCCGACAACGTCGAGGTGCGGCGGTGGGGCACAACCCCGGTGTTCGAATTCGAGCCCAAGGCCCACTGGGACCTCGGCCCCGAGGCCGGGATCATCGACTTCGAGCGCGGGGTGAGGCTCGCGAAGTCGCGCTTCGTCGTGCTCGGGAAGGAAGGGGCGCGCCTGACACGTGCGCTCATCAACTTCATGCTCGACACGGCGGCCGAGCGGGGTTACCGCGAGTGGTGGGTGCCCGCGCTCGCGAACGCCGAGACGCTCACCGGCACCGGCCAGCTGCCCAAGTTCGAGGAGGACCTCTTCAAGACCGGTGAGGGGCTTTACCTCATCCCCACCGCCGAGGTCCAGCTCACCAACATGCACCGTGGCGAGGTGCTCGAGGGCGCGGACCTGCCACTGCACTACACCGCGTACACTCCCTGCTTCCGCGAGGAGGCGGGAAGCGCTGGCCGCGATACGCGCGGGATGATCCGCGTGCACCAGTTCGACAAGGTCGAGCTGGTCAAGTTCGCCACTCCCGAGACGTCGATGGATGAGCTCGAGGCCATGGTCGCCGACGCCGAACACGTCTTGCAGCAGCTCGGCCTCGCGTACCGGACCGTGGTGCTCTGCACCGGCGATATGGGTTTTGCCGCCGCCAAGACCTACGACATCGAGGTCTGGCTGCCGAGCTACGGCGAGTACAAGGAAATCTCGAGCTGCTCGAACTGCACCGATTTCCAGTCGCGCCGCGCCTCGATCAAGTACCGAAGCCCCGGTGAGTTCAAGGGCAGCCGCCTCGTCCACACGCTGAACGGGTCGGGCCTCGCGGTCGGGCGCACCCTTGTCGCCATCCTCGAGAACTATCAGCGGGCCGATGGCTCGATCGAGGTGCCCGAGGTACTTCGGCCTTACCTCGCCGGTCAGACCGAGATTATCGCGGGCTGAGCGGCGGCACTGACCGGCGGGCACGCACCGGCGCGCGCAGCCCGACCCCGCCAACGGGAATACTCTCGCCGAGGACTTCTCCAGGCGGCGAAAGGTTCCGCCCATGTCACAGCAGCGCACCCCCACCGTGCTCACCGTCTTCGGGGCTACCGGCGACCTCATGGCCCGCAAGATCGTGCCGGCGCTCTTCTACTTAGGAGGCAAGGGCGTGCTGCCCGAGCGGTTCGCCGTCGTCGGCTTCTCGCGACGCGACTGGAGCGACGAGGACCTGCGCGACCGGGCCCGCGAGATCCTCGGCGAGCGGTTTCCCGACGCGCCCGCAGGTGAGGTCGAGGCGTTTCTGAGACGATTCACCTACGTTCGCGGCTCGTTCGAAGATGCCGAGGCGTATCGCAACCTCGGCGAGCACGTGGAGGCGATTGACAGCCGATGGGGGCTGTGCGCGAACAAGCTCTTCTACCTGGCGGTTCCACCCGAGCACTACCGCACCATCCTCGGCCGGCTCGCCGAGAGCGGGCTCACGGAGCCCTGCAGCGACCTGACGGGATGGACGCGGGTTCTCGTCGAGAAGCCGTTCGGCGACGACTCGCGGACGTCCCAGGAGCTCGACGAGTTCCTCGGCGGCCTTCTTCGTGAGGAGCAGATCTACCGCATCGACCACTACCTTGCCAAAGAGATGCTCCAGGGCATCATGAACTTCCGGTTCACTAACAACCTCTTTGAGACCGCGTGGGACCGCAGCGCCATCGAGTCGATCGACATCTCGCTGCTCGAATCGATCGGTGTGGAGAAGCGCGGGCGCTTCTACGACGGGGTCGGGGCGTTACGAGACGTCGGCCAGAACCACCTGTTGCAGATGCTCGCGCTCGTCACGATGGACCAGCCCTACAGCCGGGGCCCCGCCGCCATCCGCGAGGCCCGCTCCAAGCTCGTCCGCTCGCTGCGCCCGCCGACCGCCGACGAGGTCGCCCACGCAAGCTTCCGCGCGCAGTACGACGGGTACCGGGAGATCGAGGGCGTGGGCCCGGACTCGGATACCGAGACCTACTTCCGGCTGCGCTTTGAGATGACCGGGCGCAGGTGGGCGGGTGTGCCCGTCACCTTCCAGGCGGGCAAGCGCCTCGGAGAGCCGCGCAAAGAGATCGTCGTGACGTTCCGCCACCCGCACCCGTGCCTGTGCGACCGGTGGCACCACTACCAGAACCGCGTCACGTTCAAGCTGGAACCGACCGAGTCCATCGAGATCGAGTTCTGGGCCAAGCGGCCCGGCTTCGAGCACGAGGTCGAGCGTCGCACGTTCGACTTCTTCCTCTACGAGAAGGAGGAAAAGGCCCAGTACGTCGAGGAGTACGCCAAGCTGCTGTTAGACGCGATCGACGGCGACCAGACGCTCTTCGTCTCGACCGACGAGGTCGCCGCGATGTGGGCGTTCATCGACCCCGTGCTCCGCGCCTGGCACGAGGGAGCGGTGCCGCTCGAGACCTACGCGCCCGACTCGGCCGAGGTCGTCGAGTGGGCTGCCGGGATCGTCGCGGCGCCCGTGGTGAGGGGGAGCGTCGGCGTGGCGGGGCTCGGCAAGATGGGCGCGGGTCTCGCGCTCAACCTCGCCGAGCACGGCTGGCGTGTGGTCGCATACAACCGGTCGCCCGGGAAGATCGACGACATCGTGCGGGAGAATCCCGACATCGAGGGTGCCTACGCGCTCGCCGATCTCGTCAGGGCGCTTGAGCCCCCGCGCACAGTCTGGCTCATGCTCACCGCCGGCAAGCCCGTCGACCAGATGCTCTTCGGTGAAGGGGGCCTTGCTGAGCTGCTCGAGCCCGGCGACACGGTGGTCGACGGCGGCAACTCCTTCTATCGCGATGCCGTCGAGCGCGGCAAGCGCCTCGCCGGGCTCGGGATCCGCTTCATGGACTGCGGCACCAGCGGAGGTCCCGGCGGCGCCCGCACAGGGGCGTGCCTCATGATCGGCGGCCATCAACAGGACTTCGAGCGGCTCGAGGCGCTCTTCGCCGACGTAGCACTGCCCGATGCATACCGCTTCTTCGAGGGCCACGGCGCCGGCCACTTCGTGAAGATGGTCCACAACGGCATCGAGTACGGGATGATGCAGGCGATCGCCGAGGGCTTCCAGATCATGCGCCTGTCCGAGTACGACCTCGACCTCTCGGCGGTGGCCGACGTCTACCAGCACGGAAGCGTCATCGAGTCGCGCCTCGTGGGCTGGCTGGCCGAAGCCTTCGAGCTGCACGGCGAGGCGCTCGAGGGTGTCTCGGGCATGGTGGGGCACACGGGCGAGGGCGAGTGGACGGTACTGACCGCCGAGGAGATGGGGCTCGAGTCCCGCGTCATCCGAGGCGCGCTGGAGTTCCGCAAGGAGTCCGAGCGCGACCCGAGCTACGCCGGGCAGGTGCTCTCGGCGCTGCGCAACCGCTTCGGCGGACACGCGATGTAGGGGAGCCCGACTACTTCCTGATCGCGGCGAGCCGCGCTTCGAACCGCCCACCGTTGCCGGCGGAGAACTCCTCGTACGGCGGGATCTCGTAGACCCGCAGGCGGTTGTCTAGGAAATCGCTGAAGACGAGCAGCTTCCCGTCGTCGGAGACGTCGAGCGCTGTGGGCTGGTTGCCGGCGATCACGGCGTCGAGACCCTTGCCCGTGGAGGTGTCGAACACTAGGATGGAGCCCCACTCGGGCCCGGGGATGTAGTAGGACTTCGGGTTGTTGGCGCCACGGCAGCTCACGAAGAGCAGCTTGCCGTCTGGCGTCAGGTCGATGGTGTTGGGCTTCTGGTCGGTGTCGACGAACTTCCTGGTGGTTCCTGCGGCTATGTCGTGCACCAGGACGACGTTGCGTGCCATGTCCGAGATGAACAGCCGCCCGGTCTTCTCGTCACCCACGATGTGTCTCAGCGCGCCGCCGTCGGTGTACAGCGCGGTGACTTCACCGGTCGCGAGGTCGATTCTCTCGAGGTCGCCGCTGTCGAATCCGGCGACGTAGAGCGAGCTCCCATCGACCGTCGCATACATGCCGCGCGGCGTGTTCGAGACCCGGACGCGGCGTACGAGCCCACCGGTCCCGAGGTCGATCTCGGATACGTCATCTCCTGACCAGTTCGACGCGTAGAGCGTCTTCTCGTCCGGGGAAAGCGAGACCCACTTGGTCCAGGCGCTCTCGGTATCGAACTCGCGCACGACCCTTCGCGTCGCTACGTCGATCTCGAAGCACTTCGCGGTCTCCATCTGCGAGGTGTAGGCGAGCGTGCCCGCCTTGTTGAAGATGACCTCGACGGCTCCATGCGTGCCGATGTCGACCTCGCCGACCTTAGCACCGGTACGCGGGTCGAAGATCTCGATGGACGGCGGGCCGTCGAGGATGCTCGTCCATGCCTCCGAGCCGTCCGGCGTGACCGAGACCCCCTTCGGCGCGCCGAGCGTGGTGATGGTGCGCACGCCGCGCAGGACCTGCCCCTCGGGGTCGAGCCAGACCTCGAGCGAGGTCGGGCCTTCGATGAACAGCTCGCGCTCGACGGTGTTGAAGCCGTCATGCGTGATGCGCAGCACGGCGGGCCCTGCCGTCACCTGGCCGGCGAGCGCACTCGGTCCGGCGAGCAGCTCCGTCCCGTCGCGGGTGATCATGCACGTCGCGCCCTCGGGCTTCGTCGTGACGCTCACGTCCCAGGGCAGGGCCTCCAGCGCGACCTCGAAACGGTTGATGGCGAAGCGCTTGACCTCAACGTCGACGGTCTGTGTCGCGAATCCGCTACGTCCCACCTCGAGCGAGTAGCTGCCCGGTTTCAGGTCTTCGGCGGTGAGCGTGCCGGTGGCTTCCTGGCTTGCGGCCGCGAAGATGATGGTCGCGTCAGCGGGTGTCGCGGCCACCGTGAGCATGAGCGGGCGCGTCAGGACCCATCCAGCGGCGACCGCCGCGAACACAAGCGCGGCGATGACGAGGATGCCGAGGCCGCGGGGGCCCGAGCGCGGCGGGCGTCGGGACGCGGAGTACTGCTGTCTCGATGCGCTCCGGGAGCGTGTCGGCTTTGTGTTGCGGCTCCGGCGACGGCGCGGCGAGGGAGACGTGCGCAGGTAGGTGGGCTGCTGTCGGTCGTGGCGGCTCATCAGTGTGCCAGCCAGGACGAGCCCTGCGCCATGCCGAGGAACCGCCGGGCTGCTGCGATGGCGTCTTCAGGGGAGTCAACCGTCACGATGCGCGGACCGCCGGTCGCGAGCACGGCCTCGCCGGGATTCCAGCCGACGACCACGACCGGCCTGCCCGCCTTGGCCGCGAGAGCGATCTCGGAGATCGTTCCGGCTCCGCCGGGCAGCGCGAGCACCACGTGGCTCGAAAGGACGTTGACGACGTTGCGCGCGTCGCCCATACCCGTGCAGATGACGACGCCGGCGTGCGCGGTGGCCGCATCGGGGCTCTCGTCGGGGATGACCGCGATGACGAGTCCGCCCGCGGCTTGGGCACCGGCCGAGGCCGCGTCCATAACGCCGACGGGGCGGCCTCCGGTCAGCAGGGCCCAGCCCTCGGCGGCGATCAGCTCACCGATGCGATACGCGAGGGCGCGCGTGCTCTCGTCGGCGGCACCGCCGCCCATGACGCCGATCACGGTGTGCATCGGCCGACCCTCCTTCAAGGGGAAGTGTAGCGCAGGGG